>JAFWFU010000024.1 GCA_017515425.1 Mogibacterium sp. | reverse complement strand
GCGTACAGTTTATCAGAATCGTATATCTCCGTGCATTTATTCTCTACACTCGTGCATTTTCAACTTCGTAAATGCACATTTTGAAGTCGCTAACGCACGTTTTCGACCTCCTGGCAGGTCTGTTGCGCTTACAACTGCAAACGTGCAGTTACAATTTCAAACAACCCTCATATATGATGTCAATCCGCTGCTCACGGTTCTGAAAAGTCTAATTCGCTTGTAATTTCAAGCTTCATTATGGTAGAATCTGTGGGCTATGGCTTTTGATGAGATTATCTTTGCAAATGAAGATGAGAGCTTTATGCTGGAAGCTTTGAAGGAAGCTGAGGCAGCCTCGAACGAAGGGGAAGTGCCCGTCGGCGCCGTTATTGTCAAAGACGGTGAAATCATTGCGAGAGCGCATAATCGTGTTGAGAGAGATTCGAGCTCATCCGCTCATGCAGAGATGCTCGCGATAGAAAAGGCAGAGAAAGCCTTGGGCGGGAAATGGCTCATAGGTGCTGATATGTATGTCACTTTGGAGCCATGCAGCATGTGCGCCGGTGCATTAGTCCTGTCTAGATTGCAGCGTCTTGTAATCGGAGCGGCAGATCCAAAGACCGGAGCCTGCGGCTCTATGCTCAATATAGCGGCAAACGACAAGCTGAACCATAGGATTGAGATTAAAAGAGGCGTACTTGAGGAAGAGTGCAGTCAACTACTAAAGGAATTCTTCAAGGCAAAGAGATAGGCATATTGACAATGCCATAGACATTTGAAGAAGATACTAACAGTGCAAACTGACCTGTAAATAAATATAACGGAGGAATATTAAATGAAAAGGCTGAGCCTTATAGCTGCAATGGCGGCGATATTGGTAATGATAAGTGCGGCGGCGAGCTTCGCTGCTGGCGGTCTCGAGCTCGTCTCCTCTTATCCAGAGGACGGACAGACCAATACATCTATGGAGAACCTCGGAGTCAAGCTGACGTTCAGCAATCCGATAAATTCCGAAGAGGCAAAGAAGATTGACGAGGGGAAATTCACTATCGTTGATGAGGACGGAGAGAAGGTTCCGACTCAGGTGCTTTTCAGCGAAAAAAATGACGGTCTCATTCTCGTTCTGGCGGATATTGACAAAGGCTTTACCGCGAAGAATAATGCGAAGTACAAGCTCACGATAGATGCCGGTCTGGTAGATAACGAGGGCAATATAATGGAGCAGTCGAAAACCATAACATTCAGGACATATAATCAGAAGGTCAATACCATTGTCAATATGGTTATGATGACCGTATTGTTCGGCGGGCTCATGGTCCTGACAATGAGGCAGAATTTGAAAAAGGAAGAGGATACGCCTGCGGAGGAGACCAAGGAAGCGGCTTTCAACCCATACAAAGAGGCGAAGCGCACGGGCAAATCCGTCGATGAGATAATGGCTGAGCAGGCTAAGAGGGAAGCAAAACTAGCCAAGAAAAAAGCCCGAAAAGCAGGCAAGGCGGAAGAGGACAAGAAGGAAAAGAAGATTGAAAACTGCGCGGGGCTTCTGAATAACGTATATCATGTTCATGCCCCCGCACCGACCAATAAGGCTGACAGGTCAATCGAGGCTATGAAAGCCGCGAGAAAGACCTCAAGCAAATCATCTAAATCAAGGAAGAAATAAGAATTAAAAAAAGACTGTTTCGATGTATAGTAATGAAACAGACTTATTTTGAGAAATTATGAGAGAAATCAGACTAAGGGCTCATGCAAAACTGAATTTATCACTCGAGGTTGTGGGCAGGCGCAGCGACGGCTACCACAATATAGTGTCGCTCATGCAGGGAATCGGACTCTGTGATGTGGTTTCCATAAAAAAATGTGCCGAAAATGGAACAAAATACAATTTGCCTCATTGCACTATAGTCGGGCATGTTGTATATTTATGTACGAATGAAAAAACAATCCCTACAGATATAAGCAATTTGGCGTTGAAGGGGATTGAAGCCGTGCTGACGGCGGCGACTGAGCAGTTCGCAGAAGAAGAGCTGTCAGGTAATAGTAAGCCCCTATTGGTGGAGATAGAAAAGAGGCTTCCTGTTGCGGCGGGCATAGCCGGTGGCTCAGGAAACGGAGCAGCCGCAATGCTGGGCATGAACGCAATTATGGGCAATCCCTTTTCTCTCAGAGAGCTCATGTCCATAGGTGTTTCGGTCGGCGCAGACATACCATTTTCGCTCTTTATGAATGCGTATAGAAATAGGGACGCATTGACAGGGCTTTCGGGCATTGAAGAGGCGAGCGACGCGGCGTGGATTTCAGGCATAGGTGACGAGGTGGAAGCCGAAGAACCGATAGAGCGTTATGTGATTATGGCAAATCCAGGAATCAGCGTCTCCACAGCAAAGGCTTACGAGGCTATAGACAGCATTGGATTTACCGGAGAAGGAGCCAAAAAGGGACGAAGGCTCTTCGTCAACGATTTGGAAAAATATACGCTTGCGAATTACCCTGAGGCATTCGAGCTCAAATACGCCATGGAGAATATGCTCTCCGCGGACGAAATACTTATGAGCGGAAGCGGACCGACGATTGCCGCATACTATAGGGAGGAGGAAAAGGCTGAAAGGGATTTGGAACTATTGGCAGAATATAAACTATCAAAGCCTGACATTAGGATATGGCTCACGGCTACGGGAATTATGCAGAAGGAGGAGCAATAGCAATAATGGAGATTCAACTCAAAGTGCAGAAACCGCTAAAAGACTTGGTATATCTGGAATTGAAGCATAAGATTCTGACCGGAGAAATCGTTTCTCAGACCAGGCTTATGGAGATCGACCTCTCGGAAAAGATGAATGTCAGCAGGACGCCAATCAGAGAGGCGATAAAAAAGCTGGCTGATGACGGGCTGGTAAAGATTGTTCCGAGAAGGGGAGCTTATGTCGCGAATATTTCAATCAAGGATATGCTGGATGTATTCGAAGTGCGTGAGGATATGGAAGGCTTTGCGGCTATGCTGGCGGCGCAGAGGATTGGAGAGGAAGAAAAGACCGTGCTACGAAGGATAGAGGAGGAGTATGACGCAGCTCTCGGTTCTCGCGACAGCAAGGACAGCATTATCGAGCTTGACGAGAAATTCCATAATTTTATCGTGGGATGCTGTGGAAACGAGACGCTCAGCGAGCTTGTCAAATACGTTCAGGAGCTCTCGCTCAGGTTCAGGTATCTGTACTACAATGATATTTCCCTATATGAAGCCACCGCAGAGCAGCACCATAGGCTGACAGAGGCTATCTGTAACGGCAGGGCAGATGACGCGAGAAATGAGGCTGACACGCATATCAAGGCGCTTAAAGAATTCGTCTTTGAACTCGGAAAGAAAATGCAGTCCGCAGAGGAAGAAGAATAAACGCAGCAGGCATAGATCACCTAAAAGTGCAGAAAATAGCAGATATATTCCTTTGACTCACATATTAAAGGGGGAAGCATCATGCAGTTGCTCCCCCCTTAATAGTTGTTCTAGCTTATTCTCGCCGTTATTGCTGCAATTCCTCAAGTACGGTCTTGATTTCTATTTCCTGTCCACCTCTGCTTACTATAATGCTCACGGTGTCTCCGACCTTGCATTTCCTCACAAGTGCGATGAATTTACTGCTGCTGTCGACCTCTCTGCCATTGAAGGACACAATCCTATCACCCTCCTGGAAACCGGCTCTCCGCGCATTCTCTCCTGTCACCTGTGCGATATATACACCTGCCTCGCTGAGTCCATAGTATTGCGATTGGTCGTCCGACACTTCGCTTATCACGACTCCCACCGCAGGCGTGCCGACAGCAGGACCGTTGACATTGCCGCCGCTTTCGATAATATCATTGATAATCTGCGCTACGGAGTTAATCGGCAGGGCAAATGCGAGACCCTCAACGCCTATCGCCGAAGCCTTGGACTCCACGAGACCAATCAGCTCGCCTCTGCTGTTAAACAGACCGCCGCCTGAATTTCCGCCGTTAATTGCCGCATCCGTCTGGAGCAGGGTCAAAGGCGTGCCTTCTACCGTCAGAGTCCTGTCGAGAGCACTGATGATACCGGCGGTCACGCTTCCTCCGAGCTGCCCGAGAGGGTTGCCTATGGCTACAGCCATATCTCCTACATCAAGCTGACTGCTGTCTCCGATTTCAACCGTCGTCAAATTCTTCTCGTCTATCTTTATGACTGCCACGTCATTGGCGGCGTCGCTTCCCACTATGCGCGCCGAATATGCCTCGCCATTATGCAGTGTAACTTCTACCTTGTTCGCGCCCTGAATTACATGATAATTGGTAGCGATATATCCGTCCTCGCGGACGATTACGCCTGAGCCCGCGCCCTCGGTCGGCTGCATTTGCCCCCATATACCCTGGGTGGTTCCTGAAACAACAATCTCCACCACGGCGTCCTCATTTTTGTCCACTATCTCTGCGACAGTGAGCTCGCCTCCCGTCGCATCGCTCAGATTGAGCTGAGATAGCTTGGAATCATCTCTTTCGACACGGTTTTCAGTATCGCTATTGCTGCCGGTCGGCTTGCCTGAGCCTAAACCGCCGCCCAATATGCTGCCCAGCAGCGTGCTCAGGAGCATGGTGATTATCATACAGGCTATGAGAGTGCCGCGCGTCACATATTTCTTTTCCTTTTTCGGTTTGGCGTGCTTTTGGGCTGTTGGAACAGGCGTATTTTCAATTATGCGGCTTCTGTCGGCAGGCGTATTCTCAATTACACGGCTCCTGTCAGCAGGCGTATAACTGCTCTGCGTCGGTGCTGAAACGGGCTTGCTCCTGTTCGCTTCCATATTAAATGCAGAAGTGGTCTTTTTTTCTTCGATAAACGGAGGAGCTTCTTTTTTCTCCCCGTTAGAAAGGGAAGGATCGCTTGGCGCCATGACGAAGTTCTGCCCCTCGCTCGCGTTAACTTCACGAGTTATATGGGCGGAGGGAAGATCAGGCTCCATTATCAATTCAACTTTAGGCAGCGTTGTTTCTGAAGCTGTCTGCGCCTCAGCCCCGGACTCAAACTCAAACTCAGACTTAGTCTCAGTCCCAAGCTTAGTCTCAGTCCCGAGCTTAGTTTCAGTCTCAGTCATAGGCTCAGTCCCAGGCTTAGGCTCAGTTTCAGCCTCAGTCGGATTCAAATTAAAATCAAGCCTGTTAAATGCCTCGGAAGCCTCATTCTTTTGCCTGTCTATGCCGGCTCTAATCTCATCAAGATTTAATCCTGTGGTCATTTTGTTCGTATTATTGTCGTCCATATCTCACTACCCGGCGCGACTCCTGCGCACCGTCCTTTCTGTCTGCATGATATATTTCGAAGTTTAAATGAAGTTTAAGTATAATAAAGTACGCCTAATTGTACATGAATTATGGCAAATTTCAAATGCTTCGCTCTTGTTTCGCACCTTTTAAAAGTATAAAATGAAGCGATATGAAAAAGAATGTAAATCTTAAAATAACCAGCAAGCAATATGTGGAAAATCTAAAGCCGAGCGGAGAGGCTTTCCTTCGCGAGCTTGAGATAGAGGATTCCCTCGAGATTATGACCGAGGGTACCTTGTATTCCAAAAACAACGCCAGATACATCAGCTATGATGAGGCGCTTGATGTGGGGCTCGAGGACGCTCATACGCTTGTTAAGCTTGACGGCAAGAGCGTCAGGATTAGAAGGTATTGCGGGGAAAACGAGGACGACAGCATGGACATGACGCTGGAGCCGGGAGTTCTCAATATTACGAGATACCAGGTGCCGCAGGTGGTGTCGCTGGACTTGGAAGTTTATACGAATAAACTTGAGGATAAGCTGAACGAGGACGGCTACGGAACCGTATCCGTGGACTATAAGATAAAATTCGACAAATTCTATTCGAGGCGCAATATCCTTGAGATAGAGGTAATGCCGTCATAGCGTCGGTCAAGACAAATCATTACAAAGGGGTTTTGATGAAAAAAGAAGGCTTTAGCGCAGAGAAATATATCGAAGAACAGACTAAATACATTCAGGAGAGAATCCAGAGCGGAGAAGGGAGACTCTATCTGGAGTTCGGGGGCAAGCTCGTCGAGGATAAGCATGCCATGAGGGTGCTGCCGGGCTTTGACGAAAATGCCAAGATTAAACTTCTCCAGAGAATGAGAGACCAGGCGGAGGTCATCATCTGCATATATGCGGGGGATATAGTAAAGAGCAAGACCCGTCAGGATTTCGGTATTACATACGACCTCGAAGTTATGAGAATGATAGACGAATTCAGAAGCTATGAGCTCGAAGTGAATTCCGTCGTCGTCACAAGGTATGAGGACGCGCCTGCGGTAAACCAATTCATTGCTAAGCTTGAACGCCGCGGTATTAAGACTTATACGCATAAATATACGAAGGGCTATCCCACTGATGTGGACACTATCGTATCTGAGGAAGGTTATGGAGCCAATCCATATATTCAGGTCAGCAAACCGCTTATAGTCGTTACCGGCCCGGGAGGAGGCTCCGGCAAGCTTGCGACTTCCCTGTCGCAGATGTATCACGAATACAAGCTCGGGCGCAAGGCGCGCTATGCGAAGTTCGAGACCTTCCCGATTTGGAATCTGCCGCTCAAGCACCCCGTCAATATCGCATATGAGGCTGCGACGGCAGATCTCAAGGACATCAATATGATAGACCCATTCCACCTTGAGGCATATGAGGAGACGGCGGTCAACTACAATAGGGATATAGACGCATTTCCCGTTCTCAGCCGAATACTTCACGCAATTACGGGCTCTATTGAGGAGTATAAATCTCCGACGGATATGGGCGTCAATCGCGCGGGATTTGCCATAACGGACGATGAAGCCTGCCGCGAGGCTGCCAAGCAGGAAGTCATACGCAGGTATCTTATAGCCGAGTGTTCATATAGAAAAGGAATGATAGACGAGAGCACGCTGGAGCGTTGCAAGCTGCTTTTGGAAGAGGTTGGAGCCACGAGATACGACAGACCTGCCGTGCAGGCTGCCGAGGAGTATGCAGAGGTTAAGAGAAGGCAGGATCCGGATAAATACGAGAATGTAGTCATTTCCGCCATGCAGCTTCCCGATGGTAGCATAGTGACGGGAAGCTCCTCAAGGCGAATGGTGGCTACTGCCGCAATGGTGCTCAATGCCATAAAAAAGCTGGCGGGAATACAGGACGATATGCTCATCATATCACCGACGATTTTTGACAGCATGTCCAGCACCAAGGCGGACGTTCTGCATGATAAGACGAGCCTGAACCTCGAAGAAGTCATAATGGCTCTGACGCTCACCAAGCTGACAAATCCCTTTGCGGAGCTCGCGCTAAGGGAGATTCCGAATCTCTCAGGCTGCGTCGCGCATTGCACGGCAATTCTCTCCGACAAGGATGAGAGGGCGGTCAAGGCGCTGGGAATAGATATAAGCTCGAATCCGGAGTTTTCAAACAACAATCTATATTCCGTATAGGGTTTTAATCCGCGCAGCATGTTGATATGACAAATGAGGGGGCAACTATGTCTAAATTCGACAGAACAAGAAGAGCATTGAACGGTGCGTCGGCGGGACTCGCAGTTGCGGTCGCATTTTTCAACGTCGCACTGCTGGTGGTAAAGCTCGTACAGACCGTAACGGAAGAGACCTCATTGCTTGAAGATGATACCCCGCTGCTTGAGAATGAGGGAAGTTCAGGTGAAAAACTTTTGCCCGAGAATGAGGAAATCTCAAAAGAAACTTCCAATATCACTTGAAAATGATAAGCCGCTCTGTTATCATTACGGGGCGCGTATGCTAATGTGGCTCAATGGTAGAGCAACGCATTCGTAATGCGTAGGTTGGGGGTTCGATTCCCCCCATTAGCTCCATTATAAAGCTGCACCAGGGCGAGGGATTATCCCTCGCTATTTTCGTGCAATAATATTGAAGAAGTGTAATATTTCGACTGAAATAATATTGAAGAAATGTAAAAAATCGCTTGTATAAACTTTGAAGAAATGCTACCTTCTATAAAAAGAGGCTCAGTTATAGGTGACTATGAACAATAAAATTGCATTAAAGATAAATACTAGAAAGCTGTTTTACGGCACGACTATATTATCGGTATTGCCATTCCTGATTGGGCTTATTCTGGTTAATTCACCAACCTGTTTAAATAGCGAGCAATATGACATGCTAACAATGCAGCTTCCATTCACTATGTGTACGTGGCTGCTTATCATCGGCATTCTGTTCGGCTGTTGCTATTCATAGCCTGAAAAACATCTGCAATATACACGAGAACGCCACCTGCTAGATGCGGAATGTCGTCCTCGTTTTTGTGTGGATATGGCAGAGTTTGAGGAGCTTATTTGTGCGGGCGAACTAATATAGTTAATAACAATAGAAGCGCGTAATTGCATACGTTTAAAGAATTGTTCAGCGAAAAAAACAGATACTATAATATTTTATATAGGGGAAATATTATACGTTATTTTTTTTACAATTTTTTACATAATTGGAGGTAAGAAATGGCTGAATCAAAAACCTATTTGGAAGCGAAAGCATTTGCGAAGGAGCATATTGCTCCGTGGTCGACTGCGGTCGATAAGGAAAACCGTTTTGCGACGGAAGCGTTTCAGAAGATTGCGGAAGCCGGCTATCTGAAGCTGATTATTCCCGAGAAATACGGCGGACAGGGAAAGGGCGTTGTCGAGCATGTTGATGTATGCCGCGCTTTTGCTGAGGAAGTGGGCTCTGTCGGACTATGCTATATGATGCATAATGTATTCCTTTGGGAAGTCATGGGCGGCGGCCGTGAGGAGCTCATTGAGCTTATCTGCAAGGATGTCGTTGAAAATAACGCGCTCTGTGCGCTTGCTCATAGTGAGTTCATCACGGGCATTCATTTCTATGACCCTCATACGGATGCTAAGGCAGAAGGCGACTATATCGTCATAAACGGCGCAAAATCCATGGTAACAAGCGGAGGTTCTGCGAAGTATTATTCGGTGAATATTCCTTCTCCGATTGCGGAGGGCAACGACCATATGATTTTGGAGCTGGGAACCGAGGGCTCGACTTTTGAGCTTGAGAGGTGGAAGAATGCCATGGGTATGAGGGCGAATGTATCCTGCCCGCTGAAATTGGAGAATGTGCGCATTCCGCAAAGCAATCGCGTGGAATCGACGCCGGGCACAGGTGCGGATATTGAGCTGAATGTGGTAGTCCCGCCGTTTGTTCTCGGTCTTGCAGGGATTTATACCGGCGTTCTCAAGCATATGCTCGACGAGGCGATTTCCCACGCAACAACGAGGAAATATCCGAGCGGACAGACCATAGGACAGCACGACTTGGCAGCTTACAATATTGCTGAGATCTACGGTCGCCAGCAGGCTTGCCTCGCGCTGACGAATGAAGCGGTGCGCGCTTATGCGGCAGGGGAAGAGGACGCGATTGCCAAGGTTCTCGCATGTCGTATGATTTCCATTGATGATGTTATTGATATGTCCAAGCTCGCAATGCGTATCGGTGCCGGTGCTGCATATGCGGGAATGGGTGAGCTCTCCCGTCTGACAAGGGATGCTTTCGGCGGACATATTATGGCGCCTGGTGCTGATATGCTGCACCTCTGGCTCGGACGCGCCCTCCTGGGTGATGAGCTCATTCAGCCTGAGAGGGACATCTAATAAACGAAGGGAAGAAATGATATGGCATTAAAAGTAGGAGCGGTTACATATGCGCCTAAGGTTACGGTAATATGGGATATGATCAAGGCGTTCATGGCGGAAAGAGGCGTGGAAATCGAGCCTGTCATGTATGCGGATTATAAGCTGCAGGTGGACGGACTCGTGGCTGGCGAAATTGACCTAGCCTGGAATTCGCCGCTGGCTCATCTTGATGTAATGCAGAGGCTTAAAGGCGAGGAAAAATACGGAGCCATGAGGGACACGGATCGCGATTTGCATACGGTATTGGCGGTTCGCAAGGGCAGCGGAATTTCATCTATTGCCGATCTTAAAGGCAAAAGGATAGGATTTGGCGCGACTGACAGCCCGCAGGCAAGGCTGATTCCAATTCTTTATTTGCATACTCAGGGCTTGGAATACGGCAGAGACTATGAGGAAGTGACCTTTGAAATAGGTGTCGGACTTCATGGCGACCATGTCGGAGGCGAGCTTGACTCCATGAAGGCTCTCGTCGCCGGAGAAGTGGACGCGTCCTTCGCCCTGGGGGCAAACTATAATGCTTGGATAGCTGATGGCACTGTTGACGCCAATACAGTGGAAAAGCTCGCGGAGACAGCTTTATTTGATCATTGCATTTTCTCCGCGCGCCCTGATCTCGACGACGAAGTCATTGAGGCTTTCAACAAGGCTCTGTATGAAATGGATTATAACGATCCAAAGCAGAAGGAAATCCTTGACATGGAAGGCTTGAAAAAATGGGTTCCCGGACGTCTTGAAGGCTATGAGCAGATTTCAAAGGCTGACGCCTATCTCGGCGGCTTCCTGAAGCGTTTCAACGAGGCACGATAATCATGGCTGAGTGTAAGATGAATCGGTTTTTCACATCATGTATGGGATCCATGCCCCGCAGTTCTGAGCTCATGCGAGCAAGGAGACTCGTGGCTGCGGGGCGCATGCCGCCCGCCGAATATGAAGAGCTCGTTGAAAGACAGACGGCAGAGGTGATTGCGTTCCAGGAAGATTCCGGCATGGATATGGTCGTATCAGGCGAACTCATGCGCGACAACTATGTCTCCTTTATTTCGGACAAGATTGCCGGCGTGACGGAGATGAGCATGGCGGAAATAATGGACTATATCGAGGACAAGCAGGCTTTCGACGAGATTCTCAACACGCTTGATGTTCCGGCGGTTTCCATAAAAAATGCAATCTGCACAGATAGGCTTGGCTATAGCGGCGACATCGTTCTTGAGGAGCTGCGAATGATAAAGCGTCATACGAAGCTCCCGATTAAGATAACCCTGCCCGGACCCTATCTTGTTACGCGCAGCATGTGGCTTGCCGAGGTGAGCACGCGCGGCTATGCGTCGAAGGAAGAACTCGGCGAAGCTGTCCTTGAGATTTACCGCAGGGAGATTGCCGCGCTCCTTGAGGAAGGTGTTGACCTCATTCAGTTTGATGAACCCGTGCTGACAGAGGTGGTGTTTACGGAAGGGAAAACCCGCACCTTCATGTGTGCGTCGCTGTCTAAGCGTAAGGATCCGACGGAGGAGCTCGAATTTGCGACCCACCTGATCAAAACCGCGTGCGGATATATTGATTCACCAGATACAATATCGAGTATTCATATATGCAGGGGGAATTGGTCGAAAAAAGAGGAAATTCTGCTGAAAGGAGCATATACACCTCTTATTCAACTCTTTGCTGATGTTTCGCCCGATATGCTGGCTCTTGAGTTTTCAACCCCGAGAGCGGGAGAGCTTGGAGCTTTCCTGAGAGATCCGAGAATTCTTGACTCCGATATGATATTAGGGCTCGGTATTATCAATCCGAGGACTGATGATGTGGAGTCTGTGGACTCAATGGTTGCTCGTGCCAGGGAAGCGGCTGATATATTAGGCTCTGATCGCATTGCCCTCAACCCGGACTGCGGCTTTGCCACTTTTTCAAACAGACCTGTCAATTCCTATGATAAAATCGGGGAGAAACTGCTCAATATGTCCGAAGCGGCAAGGCGACTAAGGGGAATATATGATGACAAGTGAAACTGCAGATAGAATACCTGAGAAATGGAGCGGCAAAAGGGCTGTCCCTGAATCCGAACTATATAGCACGCGCTATAGGGCTGTTGCTCTTGACGAGGAAATCAAGGTTTACAACGGCGCAGGTTGTCTGCCCGTGAAGAATGCCGTCAGTTTTGACATTATGAGCAATAGCTTTAGCTCGGTGGATATGATAGTCGCGGCGGTGCTTTCCGAGGTCTTATTATGTATCAGAGGAGAGTTCCTTAGGCGGCAGGAGGATATTTCGGATTTGGAAGGGCGCGCGAAACTCGATATTGCCAATCCGCTTGCGGCTGTAGGAGTGAGGGGAATAGACGGCATTTCCCTGATTGAAGGGATAGAGCTAGACATCTATTTGTTCACCTTTTTAGACGAGGAAGAGGCTAGGGAAAGCATTGACAAAGCCTTACAGCGTGCTATCTGCTATCAGAGCCTGAAAAAAGCATTTCCAATATCACTGAGATTATCCTTTGCGGAATGAAGAATTCACGAAAAAGCGCCGGTATTCGCACCGGCGCTTTTGCTAGTTTGCTAATCTTCTAATCATCACAATCATCTTCTAATCATTGATTTTCTGTTTACGGCATACTATGCATTTTTCGTCTGCCGCGTCAGGGTATTCGTTGCCATACCCTTGACATATTCCATGGTTTTTCTCATGGCAGGTATCATTAAAATGGCTACGGTCAGCACGCCCTCTGCAAATATATAGCCGCCGTTATACAGTGCGGAATAAGTGTATGCGTTCAGCGGAATATCCCTGCCGAGCATTGAGAAGGATTCGGGCGCATACATTCCGAAGAAGATTACGCCGGACAAGAATGAGAAGAAAAATCTCCCGAAAATACCAAATATATATCCCTTGATAATGCCATTCTTGCGATTTCTGAAAAATCCAGCCAAGCCGAGCGCGCCGAATGCAAATATATAGTCAATCAGCATTTGCGGAATGCTTATGATATAAGGGTTAATCGCCATTTGAATCAGCCCGTAGACAGCGCCTGCCATTATCCCAGCTGTCGGTCCATACCAATAGGCAACGAGGGTCACCAGGAACATGGATAGCAGGGTTACCGAGCCGCCCATCGGCATACTGAATAATTTTACAAACGAAAAAGCCGTAGCGAGCGCAATCGCCATGGACGTAAATGCTATTTGAGTAGTGCCGAATTTTTTGTTTTTCTCGGTGATAACCGCAATCAGAATGATTAGAGAAAAGACTAGAATCGCTACAAAGGTGTAGCCGAGGGTGGTCAAGCCACCGTCCGCATTATAAAACATATGAATGCCTCCTTCCGCCGGTATTATCCGGATCAAGTAATAGGGGTCGCGCGTCTGCGCTCTCAGCCATAGTGGGCACCCCCAGCAACTTTCATCATTATGCGTCAAATACTATATGCTGTCAATCACTTTTTTATATATGTTTTTGCCTCGCGATTTATGGCAGCTTCATAGAGATTATTCCCATGGGAGTCGATAGTCACGATAACGGGCATATCCTTTACGGTGAAGCGGTGCACCGCTTCCGTCCCCAAATCCTCATATGCTATGACCTCGGATTTGACTATCGAACGCGATATGAGCGCCGCGGCTCCTCCAGGAACGGTCAGATATACGGCTGAATATTTCCGCATGGCTGAAATGACCTCTGCGGAGCGATTACCTTTTCCGAGCATCGCCCTCAGACCGAGCTCAATCAGCCTCGGAGTATAGGGATCCATTCGATAGCTGCTGGTCGGTCCGGCTGAACCTACTGCATATCCGGGCTTGGCGGGACTTGGCCCTACATAATATATTAGCTGGTCCTTTATATCGAAGGGGAGCTCGCCGCCTTTATTAAGGTTTTCTATCATTCTGGCATGAGCCGCGTCCCTTCCCGTATAGAAGGTGCCCGAAAGCAGCAGTAAATCACCCGCACGAAGCGAGGCTGCGGTCTCGTTTGCTATCGGAAGCTGAACTCTCTTTTCGTTTGTCATAACTATTATGCTGTTCCCTGTTTATGGGAATAATATTCAAGGGGAATATATGATTATCTTTTATATTATTTGCTTATATGGTGCAGCTGCTATGCCTTGAAGCGTGGCAGCAGAGATTTACGACTACGGGAACTGAGGCGATATGGCAGGGGTGATATTCCAAATTGACGGCGAGCGCCGTCGCGCTGCCGCCAAGCCCCGCGGGCCCGATTCCGAGTCTGTTAATACGAGATAGCAGAGATTTCTCCAAGGCAGCATAGCCAGGATTTTCATTGTGACTGCCTATCGGCCTTATCGTGGCTTTCTTTGCCAAAAGAGCCGCCTTTTCGACAGTGCCGCCGAGCCCGACTCCGACGATAACAGGGGGACAGGAGTTCGAGCCTGCATCTGCCACCGTATCTGCAATAAAGTCAGGGATTTGTTCTACCTCCGCGGGAGTAAATATCCGCATTTTGCTCATATTCTCACTCCCGAAACCCTTGGCGACCGCAGTGAGCTTAATCTTATCGCCTGATACTATATCTGTATGGAGGATCACAGGGCTGTTATCGCCCGTATTTATGCGTTCGAAGAGAGGGTCTTTGAGGACGGATTTTCGCAGATAGCCTTCATCATATGCCCGCTTCATTCCGTCGTTTACAGCGGAAAAGAAATCCCCGCCGACTATATGCACGTCCTGTCCGACTTCCGCAAATACAATCGCCATTCCCGTATCCTGACAAATCGGAAGGGACTCTGCCTTCGCTATCTCATAGTTTTCGGAAAGCTGCGAAAGAACGGTCTTTGCAAGAGGCTCTTCCTCGGATTCCCGCGCTTCCATGACGGCGCAGGCTATATCCTCGGAAATGGCATAATTGGCACTGAGGAAGAGCTCGCATATTTTTTCCCTTATGAGCGACACGCCGATTTCTCTCATATCTAAACCTCTGTAAAAGCGCCCCGTTTCAAATCATTGGTTCTCGAGGGCGCTCTTTATCGTCTGTTCTATTTCAACGGCGGCTTCTTTCTGCTGATGTTTGTCCATATCCTCGAGATGTACGAGGGGGTGGAAAACAATCTTAACAGTGCAGGGCTGATAGCTGCCTTTTTCTTCGTAGAGCTTATAGCCGCCGTCTATCGTTACGGGCAGCACAGGCACCTTTCCCTTCTCGGCAAACTTGAAGGCTCCGGGCTTGAATTCTCTCATATCATGGCATTTCGACCTCGTTCCTTCGGGGAATATAGCCAGATTGAAGCCCATATCCAAGAGCTCCTTGACCTTCGCCACGGCTCGCATAGCCTCGCGCGGATTGCCCCTGTCTATGAATACGGAGCGCGTATAGTTTACCGCGTCGCGCATTATCTGGTATTTACTCCATTCGGATTTGGAGATAAAGCCTAGCTGACATTTCCGGCAAACCGCATAGCAGAGGCATGGAATGTCAGCGAAGCTCTGGTGATTGCTATAGAGCATAAAGGGTCTATCGGTCGGGATATGCTCCTCGCCGCTTATATCAATATTGATATTGAGCTTGTCCGCAATCGTCTCGGCGAATTTAAGCTGTCCAAGGCGTATGGCTTCTCTTTCGCCTGCTATATCCTTGGCGCTTCTGAGCCTCTCGAATTTTATCCATTTGCTATTGTATGCCCTGGCAGCATTATAGCCCTGTATAAATTTCGGTATCGTGGTAAAAGGATTCATCAAATCTCCAATACCTCCGCCTTATTTATACTCTTCTTCCCAGCGCTCAAAATAGTCTATCATCATGGCGTGCTTGACGTCCGCTAAGGTCTCCGCCGCCGCCTTGCGGGCTTCGTTCGTTCCCTCTGTGAGTGCTGCGATTACTTCCTCGGGGTGAGCCTCGAAATAGGCTCTGCGCTCTCTGATAGGAGTAAGGAATTCATTCAGCACGGCGAAGAGGAATTTCTTGACCTTGACATCTCCGAGCCCGCCTCTCTGATAATGAGCTTTCAGCTCGTCCAAATCCTTGTATTCAGGCAGGAACTTCTCAAAGGCATCCGGCTGGCAGAAGGCGTCCAGATAGGTGAATACCGTATTGCCCTCTATCTTTCCGGGGTCTTCAACCCTGAGGTGTCCCGGGTCCGTATACATGGACATGACTTTCTTTCTCAGAGTCTCCTCGTCATCGGAGAGATAAATAGTATTTCCGAGGGATTTACTCATCTTCGCCTGCCCGTCCGTTCCGGGAAGCCTCAGACATGCGTCATTAGGAGGCAGATATATTTCAGGCTCTACGAGCACGTCGCAGTTGTATGTCCTATTGAATGAACGCACGATTTCTCGGCATTGTTCCAGCATAGGCTCCTGATCCTCTCCGACGGGCACGATAGTCGCCTTGAATGCCGTGATGTCACTTGCCTGACTTATCGGATAGGTGAAGAAGCCAACGGGAACGCTGTCTCCCGCAAAGCCTCTCATCTTCAATTCAGATTTTACGGTCGGGTTTCTCTGTACGCGCGAAACCGTAACGAGGTTCATATAATAAACCGTGAGCTCATGGAGCTCGGGCACCTCGGACTGTATCAGCATATGGGTCTTTTTGGGGTCAAGCCCCACAGAGAGGTAGTCGAGAGCGACCTGAAACACGCTCTCCTTGACCTTCTGAGGATTGTCAAAATTGTCGGTAAGAGCCTGAGCGTCGGCAATCATCACGAAGATTTTCTCATAGCTCGAATCGTCCTGAAGCTCTAGCCTCTGACGAAGCGACCCAACATAATGACCTATATGCAGTCTGCCCGTGGGCCTGTCGCCCGTGAGCATTATCTTTCTCTTTTGCTTAGCCATAATTCAATTCCTTTCTCATCCCTATTATAAGCCAAAGCCGTCATATTGCAAGCGAGCCGCTACTCCGTTGCATTGCCTGCGGCGTCTCTTGGCGTCATCTTGCTGAGTATGCCGCGTCTAATGCGGCGGGTGTAAAACATTGACATTGTAACGCCCGCGACCTCCGCCGAGGGGAAAGCCCACCATACTGCATTTACACCGCCTATCCTGGCATATATATAGGCGCAGGGGATAATTATCAGCAGTTGGCGCACGAGCGAGATATTCATGCTGTATATGCTCTTTCCGAGAGCCTGGAAGGCTGCGCCCCTCATTATCGCATATCCGGCAAATGGGAAATTGAGCGATATTGTATGAAGCGCAACAATGCCCATAGCCACCATTTCGGGCGGCGAATCGAAGAGAAGCATAAGCTCTTTGGCGAAGAGCCAAAAGACTATCATCATAAGCGACATCAGCCCGATTCCGTATCTGGAGCCGAGCGTCATAGTGCGTTCAAGCCTATCCTTCCTATCCGCCCCGTAGTTATAAGCTATGATTGGGACGGAGCCGCTGTTCATGCCGAAGAGGGGCATGAAGGCGAAGCTCTGGAGCTTGAAATAGACTCCGAATGTGGTGACCGCCAAATCCGAGAACATTCCCAAAATCTTGTTGAGGCTGAATGTCATTACGGCACCGACGGACTGTAGGACTATCGACGGAATACCTATTTTATAGATTTCCTTCATGGTCTGAAAATGTGGGCGAAGCTTGTGGACAGACAGCTTTATCTCCTTGTTGAATCGCCTGTTGAATATATATCCGAGAACGCAGCCGAGTATCTGACCGAATACCGTAGCCAGGGCAGCTCCTTTGGCGCCCATTGCCGGCAGACCGAAGAAACCAAAAATGAGGATCGGATCCACAACGGCGTTGAAGAGGGTGGCGGAAAGCTGCATATAGAAGATATACTTCGTCTTTCCCGTCCCCTGGAGGAGCCTCTCGAACATTGACTGGATCATAGGCGCGATAGAGAGCCACTGCGTAATGCGAAGATAATTGACACCTTCGGAGATAATCGTCGCATTCGTGCTTTCTGAGGTTACAATCCCAATGATAGGCTCCGCAAAGCAGCCTATGGTGAAAAATATGATATAGTTTATGGCTGCTAGGATAAAGCCGTTGTGGGCGACCTTATCCGCCTTCTTGTACTGCTTTGCGCCGAGATACCTCGAGAGCAGGGCGCTCATACCTATGGCGGTTCCGATTCCGAAGGCTATATTGAAGCTCTGGAAGGGGAAGCAATAGGAGACCGCTGTCAGCGAATCCGTGCTGTAATGCCCGAGGTAGATAGAGTCTACTATATTATAAAGCGCCATGACGAACATGGACACCATAAGTGGTGCTGAGGTTTTCAGCAGAAGGGGATGTACGGGCTCTGTTCCCAATATATCCGAGTCGCGTTTTTGATGACTGCCGTCGTCGGGCTTTAGTTCTTCCTTTTTCAATGAATTACTTTCTCTATCAGTATCAATACCCATTATAATTACACCTAAAGTGAGATTCTTCGACTACGCACGTCTACGACGTGCTCCGCTCTCTGCCGCCCTCTGGAAAGCTTTGACAGTCTCAACTATTGGAATGATGAGGATTGCCAGACCCATTGCGACTGCGTATTCTCTGAGGCTTATGGTCGTAAACTCGAATATACGAGCCAGAGCCGGTATTTCTATTACGGCGGTTGTCAGCAGCAGTGCCGCGAACCCCGAACCCCAAAGCCATAGATTTTGCCTCTCGAGCGTGAACAGGGACTTTCTCCGAGACCTCATATTGAATGAGTGGAAAATCTCGCACATGGACATCGTGAGAAATGCCATGGTGATACCGTCGTTTCCGCCTGTTATATGCCACTGTCCCGTCTCCATGAATTCCCCTATGAAGTACGCTGCGAGGACGAGCATTGTGGTGATGCTCCCCTGATAGAGTATATCCCTATCCATGCCGCCTGCGAATACGCCTTCGCGAGCACTCCTCGGTCTTTCCTTCATGGAATCACCCTCGGCATATTCCATACCGAGCGCGAGCGCTGGAAGCGAATCCGTGATGAGGTTAATCCAAAGCAGATGTGCGGGCTTTAGGATTGTAAATCCCAGCACCGTAGCGACGAGTATCGACAGCACCTCGCTGATATTCGTAGCCAGGAGGAACTGTATGCATTTTCGGATATTGGAATATATCCTGCGCCCTTCCTCGACGGCGGCTACTATGGTCGCGAAATTGTCGTCAGCGAGTATCATATCCGCAACATTCTTCGTAACGTCCGTGCCCGTAATACCCATGCCGACACCTATATCGGCAGATTTGATTGCGGGCGCGTCATTTACTCCGTCTCCCGTCATAGCCGTAACCATGCGCTGTGCGCGCCACGCCTTGACTATCCTGACCTTATGCTCAGGCTGCACCCTCGCATATACGGAATAAGTACCAATCTTGCTCATCAGCTGATCGTCAGTCATATCGTCCAGGGCGGAGCCGAGGATTGCGTCGTCCGCGCTGTCTATCATGCCGAGGTCTTTTCCTATGGCGACCGCGGTGTCGAGCTGATCCCCCGTAATCATTATTGGTCTTATCCCAGCCTGGCGGCATTCCGCGACGGCTGCCTTTACCTCGGGGCGAATTGGGTCTATCATGCCGACGAGACCGACGAAGATAAGCTCTTTCTCGAGCGACTCATCAGAATAGTCAGAAGGCTCCTTGTCATAGACCCTCATGGCGAGCGAGAGAACGCGCAGGGCTTTACCTGCCATTCTCGCATTATCGCGTTTCACATTGCCCGCCAGGGCGTCCGTAATCGGCACGACCCCGTGGTCTGTCAGTATATGCGTACAGTGGCGAAGCACTACGTCAGGGGCACCCTTGGTGAACTGCACATATGGCGAATTCGCTACCATGCGGTCGAGCTCCGTATCGAGCCCTGCGGGCGCATCCTTTTCTATATTTGCGTGTACGGTCGACATCATCTTACGACCAGAATCAAATGGAGCTTCCCCGACCCTCGGGAAGAGCTTTACAAGATCTGATTTTGGCAGATTTTGAATCGAGGCATAGGTGACGAGCGCCGCTTCCGTAGGCTCGCCGACGACCTCCTCCACGCCGTTCTCATCTTTCTTCATCTCGGCGTCACAGCAAAGCGCCATGCCTGCGGCGAGAATATCCTGATCGTGCCCCGCATAGTCTACGACCGTCATCTTATTCTGAGTGAGAGTTCCCGTCTTGTCCGAGCAGATTATCTGCGCGCAGCCGAGCGTCTCGACGGCGGTGAGCCTTCTGATGACCGCATTTCTATGAGACATTTTCGTGACGCCCATGGAAAGCACTATGGTGACCACGGCGACCAAACCCTCAGGTATGGCGGCAACAGCCAGCGAAATCGCAAGCATGAAGGTATCTATCATAACGTCCATGCTGATATGACCCGCCTTGATGACTCCGAGAATAAAGATGAATACGCAAATCCCGAGCACAAGCCTCGTCAGAATGCGGGAAAGCTGAGCCAGCTTAATCTGAAGCGGCGTAAGCTCTTCCTTAGCCTGAGATATGGCGTCGGCAATCTTACCCATTTCAGTCAGCATTCCCGTTCCGCTTACCACCATGCGTCCGCGCCCGTATACGACGGTGCTGCCCATATAAAGCATATTCTTCCTGTCGGCGAGCGGAATGTCCTTGGCGTCTGTTCCGAGCGAGAGCGGCGCGGCTGTCTTTGTGACAGGGACGGATTCACCCGTAAGCGCTGCTTCTTCGACCTTCAGGGAAGCCTCTTCTATAATCCTTCCGTCCGCAGGTATGCTGTCGCCGGCTTCGAGTATGACTATATCCCCCGGCACGAGGTTTCCGCTTTCGACAGTCTGAATGGTTCCACTCCTGAGCACCTTAGACTTCGCCGCGGTCATCTGCTTCAACGCCTCTATCGCTTCTTCCGCTTTGTTCTCCTGAACGACTCCGAGGACGGAATTAAGGATTACCACGAATAATATGATAAAGACATCAGTGGGCGATTCATGCTGATACAAAGAAGTTACAAGTGAAAGCAAGGCGGCAGCCAGCAGTATGATAATCATTGGATCCTTCATCTGATCCAAAAATCTCAGGAAATTGCTCCTCCGCTTCGCCTCTACGAGCTTGTTCGGTCCAAATGAGGCGAGCCTTGACGCCGCTTCTTCGTCGGACATTCCGAGCGCGGTCGATTCAAGTTCGTCAAGGACGTTTTCGGTTGATTCCAAATAGGGTCTGTATCCCTCTTTCATAAATATTCCTCCGTAAAAATAAGCCTAATAATTCTAGCACTATTGGGCTTCGATTTCCATAAATAAAGAGACCTCCGCCGCAATTCACAAATGCGGTAAAAGTCTCGCTGCTTCGTACATATCCCGGGGCAAAGCCCGTATTGACGGAATGTGTAACGCTCTTCGCGCCCGCTACTCCCTGATACCTTTGCAATCATATACGCATGGCGGCGTCAATGTCAATTTGTATTGCATTGTTTTTCTTTAAAAATACAAAAACAGCACCTCGTCAAAAAGGCTTGAAATCAAAGGGTTTGCGAAGATTTTGTGAAGAAACACAAAGAATGGAGCAGATTTTTTGTTTGACTTAGATTTTGCGAACCTTTACTATTAGATTGTATAGATTCGGATTGGCGGATAGTTCTCTGAAAATCCGAGCGATACATCATTCTTTATTACTTATTTTTATCTTCCGTTCGCAAGATAAGAAATATGTAAGGAAAACATTTTTGTAAGGAGGTATTTTATGAGCATTGGCGAATTTATAAGCTGGTTAGACAGTCTTGTATGGGGTACCGTAATGATGGTGCTCATCATCGTTGTAGGTGTACTTCTATCAGTTCGCACTAAGTTTTTCCCACAGGGGAAGATCGGGCTTTCGCTCAGGTACGCAGTTACCAATGAGGAAGGCGCGGAAGGCGACGTCTCAAGTTTCGGCGCTTTGACTACGGCACTCGCTGCTACAGTAGGTACGGGAAATATCGTAGGTGTATCTACTGCTATCATGGCAGGTGGCCCGGGAGCGCTTTTTTGGATGGAGTTTGCCGCATTCTTCGGAATCGCTACCAAGTATGCTGAGGGAGTTCTCGCTGTTAAATACAGACATGTAAAAGAAGACGGCTCGATCCTCGGCGGACCTTTCTACTATATTGAGAAGGGAATGGGAAGCGGCTGGAAATGGCTCGCTAAGATGTTCGCACTCTTTGGTGCTCTTGCGGGAGCTCTCGGTATCGGTACATCGACACAGGTAAACGGTATCGTAAACGCTATCAACAAGGTTGCCACAGAAGTTGGTGCAACAGGCGTTGCTTTCACGGCATTCGGAGAAGAAGCTACATATGTCAAGGTAATCGCTACAATCATCATCACAGCAGCTACTATCGCTGTAATCGTTGGTGGTATCCAGAGAATCGCTCAGGTAACAGAGAGGATCGTTCCTTCAATGATGGTTCTCTATGTAGTATCAGCGCTTCTGGTATTCTTCTATAATATCGGAAATCTCCCACATGCTCTTGTAGAAATAGTTGCAGGTGCATTCGGAATGAGAGCTGCCGCTGGTGGTGCACTTGGAGCATTCCTCCTGGCACTCCAGAAGGGTGTTGCGAGAGGTATCTTCTCGAACGAAGCCGGTCTCGGTTCCGCACCTATCGCTGCTGCTGCCGCACAGACAAGAGAATGTGTTCGTCAGGGAATGGTTTCCTCGACAGGTACATTCCTCGATACTATCGTAATTTGTACGATGACAGGTCTCTGCGTAGTTATGACAGGCGCTCACGAGCAGGGTCTCGAGGGTGTAGAAGTAACAATGCACGCATTCGGTTATGGATTCCCATGGCCAACGATCGTAGGATATATCATCCTTGCTACATGTCTCGCACTCTTCGCATTCTCGACAATTCTCGGTTGGGACTACTATGCTGAGAGATGCTTCGACTATCTGACAAACGGCAACCAGGCTGCTATCAAGGCTTACAGATGGCTCTATATCGCTGCTGTAGCTATCGGACCTTTCCTGCCGCTCGCAGTAGTATGGGATTTTGCAGACCTCATGAACGGTCTCATGGCATTTCCGAACCTCTTGGCTCTCTTCGCACTTTCCGGAGTTGTTGCAAAGGAAACTTTCGACTTCTGGAAGAGAAGATCATCCGGCGAATACGACGACGGACTTGCCAAGAAGGCATAGTCATATTGAGACAGCCTAATACTAGGATTTCAACTATGGAGCCGCTCCGAGAGGAGCGGTTCTTTTCATTGTTACGTTTCTTTTAACTCGACATACCGACGAATTGCGGCGATTTTTTGGCTAAAAATTCACAATATCAACGAATTAGGAAGGCGAAGAGGTGCTACAATTTCCTTACTATGATAAGAAAGGTCATCGGACTGTATTACAGCCCCGCAGGGGGAACGGCAAGAATGACGGAGCTGATGGCTCATGGGCTGAGGGATAGACTGAACGAAAGCTGCCCCCATGAGATAGAATGCGAATGCATAAGCCTTAAATGCAATGAGATTCCTGAGATAAGCAGGGAGACGATTGTGGTGCTGGGTATGCCTACCTATATCGGCAAGATCCCCGTCAAAGCCGCAAGAGCATTGAAGAGGCTTGACGGCAAGGGCGCCATGACCCTCGCTCTGCTCTCTTATAGCGGAAGGAGCTATGGGAATGCGCTCTATGAGCTCGGGCATTTAGCGACGCACTACGGATTTGAACTGATAGGAGCCGGTGCGATAGCTATAAGATACAAGAGCCTCGGAAACGGAATCGGAAGAGGGGAAGCAGCAGAAACAGGAGCCGAAGAAAAGAGAGCGAGACGAGGAATAGTGAGGGAGCGTGCTGCCATGGATATGGACGCCCTCGCGGAATATGCCGACGCTTCGTCTGCTAAGATAAAGAGGCTCGGCGGCTGCGATATAGAAGGGCTCAGGGTGAAGGCTGCGCCGCTCGAAGTGGACGGAAGGCTTCCAATACATAGGCTGAGCAGGGTAGTGCCGGCATCCGCCGCCATAGCGCAGGGGCTCATTGGCAGCATACCATTAGGTAGAAAGAAGTCGGAGTGGTTTTTATAGGCTTACTACTTGACGGAGAGCAGGGAGAGATTTAGAATACATGTATACAATTTTGCTATAAATTATTTTTGATAGTGAAAGAGAGCATGGAAATGAATAAGGAAAAGATTTCGGATAAGAAGGAAAACGCTTCAATAAATAGTGAAAATATTTCTGAAAACAAAGAGAGCAGAAAGAGCGTGAACAGCGCGGGAAGCAGCCGCGCCATGAGGACGAAACTCAGCGACAGGACGAATCTGCTGGAGATGGAAGCATATCATTATCAGGTGCAGGACGTTCAGGAGCCAAATCTGCTCAGGGAGTTTTTTGAATATGTGGAAATTCCAAAGATTGGATTTAATTTCAGAACCAGCCCATATGGAATGCCCGAAGAGGTCGTGATTACGGATTCGACCTTTAGAGACGGACAGCAGTCAAGGGAGCCATATACCACCAAGCAGATAGTGGATATATATAAGATGATGTCCAAACTTTCGGGCCCCAAGGGAATCATCAGGCAGACTGAGTTCTTTACATACAGCGATAGGGATAAGGAAGCTATCAGAGCCTGTCAGGAGCTCGGCTTCGAATTTCCGGAGATTACAACTTGGATAAGAGCCAAGAAAGAGGATTTTAAGATTGTAAAGGAGATGGGAGTCAGGGAGACGGGCATACTGACGAGCTGCTCCGACTACCATATATTCTATAAGCTCGGAATGTCTCGTCCTCAAGCCATGGAGCATTATCTTTCGATAGTGGCGGAGGCTTTCGAGGCGGGGATAGTTCCGCGCTGCCACCTCGAGGATATAACGAGGGCGGATTTCTACGGCTTTGTCGTTCCCTTCGTCTCAGCCATACAGGAGATGTCGGAGAAGGCGGGTATGCCTGCCAAGATAAGGCTCTGCGATACCATGGGATATGGAGTTCCATACAGCGGCGTGGCTCTTCCGAGATCAGTGCCGGGCATAATATACGGACTTCATCAGTATGCGGGAGTCCCAAGCGAATGCCTCGAATGGCATGGGCATAATGATTTCTACAAGGCTGTGTCCAATGCTGCTACGGCGTGGCTCTATGGCTGCGGAGCGGTCAACTGCACGCTCTTCGGCATAGGCGAGAGGACGGGGAATGTGCCTCTCGAAGCAATGGTATTCGAATATGCACAGCTAAAGGGCACCTTGGACGATATGGATACGACGGTCATCACAGATCTTGCGAGGTATTATGACCAGCAGGTCGGATACACCCTGCCTGCACAGACGCCTTTTGCCGGCGCTAATTTCAATGTTACTCGCGCGGGAATTCACGCCGACGGACTTCTCAAGAACGAAGAGATATACAATATATTCGACACCGACAAATTCCTGAACAGACCGCCGCTCGTCAATATCAATCAGGCATCGGGTGCGGCAGGTATCGCCCATTGGCTCAACGCGAGCTATGGACTCAAGGGCAGCAAGAAGGTGGATAAGCAGAGCGCAATAGTCGCATATATCAAGGATTGGGTGGATGCCGAGTACGCCTCAGGCAGAGTAGCGGAGATCGGCGCGGATGAGATACACCATAAGGTAGACGAATTCACCGCCGAGATGAACGCGAATGACTGAAAAGATCAGCGTTGACGGCTTGGTGATAGAGCTCAGCAAGAAACGCATTAAGAGAATGAATATGAGAATCAAGGAGCCTGACGGCAGAATTGTCATCAGCGCGCCTTGCGGTACGCTCGACACCGAGATAGTCGAATTCGTCAGGAGTAGGCGCGGGTGGATAGACAGAAATGTCGCACGCATTATCGAGAGGGCGGCGGCTCACCCAGAGCCTGAGACGAGGGCTGAGAAGGAAGCATATCGAAGAGATCTGAAACGAAGGATTTCCGAGAGGCTCCCATATATAGAGGAAGTGACGGGGCTCAGGGCAAATGGCTGGACGGTCAGGGATATGCATACGAGGTGGGGGAGCTGCAATACAGCAACTCATCATATCAATTTCAGCCTGAAACTTGCGACCCGTTCAGATGAGGAGCTCGACTATATCATTTTGCATGAGCTCGTCCATACCATAGTGCCGGGGCATGGGGCGGATTTCTATGCTGTTATGGACAGATTTATGCCGAATTGGAAGAGTATAAGAGCCAAACTAAAGAGGTAGAAATAGGTAGAAATATAAAATCGGAAAAGAGATAACAAAAAGAGAAAAGCAGAGTAGATGAATGTACCACAGCTTATAACAGACCTTGCGATCATGCTTACCACGGCTGCCGTGGTAACGATTACGTTTAAGAAGCTCAGGATACCGACCATTCTGGGATATATCGTCGCAGGGTTTTTGATTGGCCCGAATTTCCCGCTCTTCCTCGATATAGAGAGCACGTCCTCGATAGAGACATGGAGCGAGATAGGCGTTGTGATTATCCTCTTCCATATCGGTCTCGAATTCGATTTTCACAAGCTCGCGGATATAGGCAGCACTGCCATAGTCTCCGCAGCGGTCAAGATGAGCGGGGTCATGTCCGTAGGCTATGTATTCGGCAGGCTTCTCGGCATGTCCACGATGAACTGCGTATTCCTCGGCGCTATGCTTTCTATCAGCTCCACCGTAGTAATTCAGAAATGCTTCGAAGAGATGGGGCTGAGCGAGAGGAAATTCTCCAAGCTCGTCATGGGCTCTCTCGTAATGGAAGATGTTATCGCGGTATTTATGATGGTAATTCTGACAACTATCGCGGTCAGCAAGGGCGGCGGCACGGGTACTGCCATGCAGCTATTTATGATGATATGCTATATGATAATCTGGCTGGTTCTGGGAATTTTCTTCGTCCCGACATTTCTGAGCAGGGCTATGAACTTTATGAACAGGGAGACTCTGACTCTTTTGAGCATAGGCTTTTGTTTTCTCATGGCGCTATTGGCGAAGAAGATAGGCTTTTCCATGGAGCTAGGGGCTTTCCTTGCAGGCTCATTCTTTGCCGGCACGGTGCATGTTCATAAAATCGAAGAGGTCACCTCGGGCATTAAGGATATGTTCGGGGCGGTTTTCTTCCTATCGGTCGGCATGATGGTGGATCCGGCTATAATAAGCAGCAGGTGGACTTCGATAGTGCCGATTGCGATAGTCGCTGTCATTGCAAAGCTCATCTTCGCCGCCATAGGAGTGCTGCTCTCGGGACAGGACGCGGAGACAGCGATAAGAGCGGGCACCTCGCTTGCGCCTATTGGTGAATTCTCGTTCATCATAGCGAACCTCGGGATTTCTCTCGGGGTGATGGACGACTATCTATATCCCGTAATTGTCGCTTCGTCCATTATGACGATAATGATGACTCCCATACTTATCAGGCAAACCGACGGCGTGGTGGAGATTGCGAGAAAGACGTTGCCGGAGCGCCTCAAGAGGAGGATCCAAAGCTATACCTCCAGCGAACAGGACGCGCAGGAGCATACATCAGAATGGAAGATAGTTCTTGGAGCATATCTAAGGAAGCTCGCGATATACGGCAGCATTATGTTCGTCGCGGATATAGCGGGGTGCAGCCTTCTCTATCCGCTGATTTCAAGGGGGACGAGCTCTCTTGCGGGGGCTGTAATCACCACTGCTTTGATATATGCGGTTCTCATAATATTTGCCAGACCCTTCCTCGGCAAGAGGAATACAGCCTTTACCAAGCTGTGGATTGAGAGCCTCTCAAACCGCACGCCTTTGGTGGCTATGATGATGTTAAAGATAGCCGCTCTCGTAGCCTTGGCGCTTATACCTCTTATCGTATTATTTAATCTTGACAATCCGCTGCTCCTTCTCCTGATACCTATAGTATTGTATATAATAGGTAGAATGGACTTCGTTTCGACATATTATTTGCAGCTCGAGGCGAGGTTTCTCGCTAACCTCAATCAGAAGATTATAGAGGAGAGGAGCAGAGATGGGAGCAGTCAGAGGTGGCTTGACGAGGACTATCATATAACGAGCTGGGTCGTGCCGCTGAATGCCCCATATGCGGGTCTTTCAATTCGCGAGCTCGATTGGGGCAGATATGCGAATGTCTATGTCGTTAAGATGAGGCGCGAGGGCAAGAATATTACCATGCCGCCTGCGAGGACGACGATACAAGAGGGCGACAGGGTCTATGCCATAGGGGATAGGCAGTCGCTCGGGACTTTCCTGAGAACGATTCCGACGGAGAATGTGAAGCCGATTAGGACGCTCAGAGATTTTCTTTCGGAGGGCTATCTCGACAATAATCACGAGCTCGCCTGTGCCGCGATAGAGGTGAGGGGGAGCAAAAGCTATGTCGGCAAGCCTATCAGAAGGAGCGGAATCAACGCGAAGGTGCATTGCATGATTCTCGGCATAGAGCGTGAGGGCTATGTCACGACCATGCCGGATGCGAATATGCTTATTGCGGAGGGTGATATACTATGGATAATCGGCACGGTTGATAATCTGAGCCGGATTGCCGCGCATTCGGTGGGCAAGGAAGGCTCTCATTGCGAGGTGCCGCCCGGGCATTATGAGCGGCGTGATAAAGGGAGGCTGTAAAGACTATAACGGCGATAAAGACGAAGAATGCAAATAGGAATATGAAGCAGAATAAAAGGCAGAATACGAAGCAAAATACGGAGCGGGAAAACGGCTTTGAGAGCTTGCAGAAAAAAATATATTCCATGGTGTCCATAGGAGTGACCGACAGCAGACTGAACAGGAGCTATGATATTATCAGCACCCTCGCGCTTGTTGTCAATCTTGTGGCTGCCTTTGCGAGCACTTTTGAGGAGCTGAGAGATCAGCATGGCGCATTACTTCATTGGATAGAGCTGATAACCGTGCTCTTCTTTGCGATAGACTATGTGCTGAGGATTATCAGCGCGGCGCAGCAATACCCCGAAAGCACTCAGGCGGCAGCAGTCAGAAAATATGCGCTCTCAGGCTACGGCATAATAGACCTTCTGTCGTTTCTGCCCTTCTATCTGCCCGCATTTTTCCCTGCCGGCGCTGCGGTGTTCAGAATGTTCCGAGTGGTAAGGATTTTCAGACTGTTCAGGATAAATGCTTATTCGGACTCGCTGACGCTTATCGGAAATGTACTTAAGAATAAAAAGACGCAGATACTCGCCTCTGTATTCATAGTCGTCATGCTCATACTCGCGTCGAGCCTCTGCATGTATAGCGTGGAGCATGAGGCTCAGCCCGAGGTATTCAAAAACGCCTTCTCGGCTATATGGTGGGCGACCTCGACGCTGCTGACCGTGGGCTATGGAGATATATATCCGATTACCTTTGTCGGACAGCTTCTGGGAATTATAATCACCTTCCTCGGAGTCGGACTCGTCGCGATTCCCACGGGTATTATTTCCGCGGGTTTCATAGAGGAATATCAGAAGGCTACGAGATTTGCGGATATTCAGCAGGAAAAGGACGTGCGCTTTATAGAGATCTCGATTGACGAGGGCGATACCTGGGCGGGAAAGACCATAAGCGAAATATCCATGCCGAGCGGCTCCATTATCGCGCTGGTGCTGCGCGGAAAAGATACAATAGTGCCGCGCGGAGATGTGCAAATTCTCCTGGGGGACAAGCTGATTGTCTGCGCGGAGTCCGCCGCAGAGGGAATGCTTGAGGACGTAAAGGAGATAGTCCTGAGGCAAAACCATAGCTGGAACGGGCAGAAGATAAGAGATTTGGATATATCGAGGCAGACATATATAGTCTTGGTCGACCGAGGCGGCAAAATGCTTAGACCTCATGGAGAGCTCGTGCTGGAGGAGAACGACAAGCTGCTGGTGTTCACGAAGGAAAATATCAGCAAATACAATAAGGCGTTTACGATTTAGAAGGGATTACTCAGACTTCCAGAAATTTCGGAAGAGCAGCATGAGGAGAGGATAGACCTCGAGGCGTCCGGCTATCATTATAAATGAGAGCACGAATTTGCCATAAGCGCTTACTCCTGTTGCAAGTCCGGCTGAGCCTGGCGAAGCGAGGGAAAGACCCGTATTCGTAATCATTGCCTGAGAATAGCCAAGGGCGCTGGCGAGGCTCATATTATCAAATGAGAGGAGCAGGGCTCCAAGCAGATATGTCATCATAAAAAGAGCGATGAAGAGGTTGGCAGATACGACCGTCTCGCTCTTTATCGGTTTTTTGTCAAAGGTGAGGCTACGCACGCTGCTAGGGTGCACATGTCTGTAAAGACCGTAGGACATGGTCTTTACCGCGATTACCAGCCTGCATATCTTAAAGCCGCCGCCCGTGGAAAGAGAGCAGGCTCCGGCAAAGCCCATAATCATAAGAATGATAATGCATACATCATGCCACGCGGCTATATCGCTTATGATAAAGCCGGAGGTGGAAAAGAAGGATATGACCTGCATTAGAACAGAGCAGATAGTCTGAACAGGATTTCCGTCATGCCCTCTCAGAATGAGAATCCCGCTGATGAGAATGACAGTGGCGGCTATGCGTAAAATATAAATCTTTAATTCGCTGCTCTTTTTTAAATCCTTCCATTTTCTCCTGAGAATATGGATAAAGACTGCTGAATTTACGGAGCAGATGAAGGCGAAAAATGTCAGTATTATTTTAATCTGCGGGCTTAGAGAGGTGACAACCCCGTTGTTTATATGATTAAGTCCGGCGGTCGAGGTATTCGAAAGCGCGCTCATAAAAGCCTCGAGCGGAGCCATGCCAGCGAGCAAAAGAAGTATGAATTGCAGAAGCGAAAGACAGGCATATATCGCCACTATCTTTCTGTAGTGTCTGCGAAAATCCGTCTCGCTTTTCAGAAAATCAGGACCCGGAAATTCCGTTGCGGCAAGCGTCCAGCCCATGAACTGACGGGAAGGAAGCAGAGTCAGCGCCAGCATTATAATACCCACGCCGCCAATCCAATTAGATATGGATCTGAAAATCTGCAATCCAAGCGGAACGGACGCCGCGTCATATGCGCCGATCCCCGTAGCAGTCCAGCCCGCAGTCGCCTCGAGCAGAGCGGACGAAAAGCCGTATTCGGGCATTATAAAATAGTAAACCAAAGAGGACGCCGATATGAGCAGCAGCCATGCGGCGACTGTTATTTTATACAATGCAGCGTGCCCGATTTGAATGCCGCCTTTTTTATGACGGAGTAGATTCATTTTCTTTCCTCGCTATGTTCTGTACTATTATGCGCTCTATGCTCTTCGCTCGAAACTCGAAACTCTAAACTCTAAACTCTATACTCTATACTCTATACTCTATACTCTATACTCTATGCTTTATCTATATTCTATGCTCTATACCCTGCCAGGCTTCCAATAATACGGGGTGAATATTATAAACAGCGTGGACAGCTCCAATCTGCCCGCAATCATTATAAATGAAAGTATGAATTTGCTGAAATTGCTGTAAAAGCTAAAGGTGCAGGTCGGCCCCACCTTGTCGAGCCCCGGCCCCACATTGCTGATACATGAGAGCACGGCTGTAAAATTGGTGATGATTCCCGCGGGGTCAGCGATAGAAACTGCGAGGGTTCCCAGCAAAATGGTAAAGATATACATGGTTAAAAAGCTTATGATAAAGCTCAGCGTCTCGGGGAGAAGCTTATGACGGTTCACGCGTATGTCGTTGACGGAGCGTTCATGCAGCTTGAGCGAGACCTCTCTTCTCAGCAGCTTGGAGAGAACCAAAAGTCTGATGACCTTGATACCGCCTGCTGTAGATGAGCTCGAGCCGCCGATTATCATAAGAATTACAATCAGCATGAGGCAGAGAGTGGGCCATAGGTTGAAATCGACCGTCGCATAGCCCGTGGTGGAGAGGATCGTCATCACCTGAAATGCCGAATCCGTCAGGGACTGAAATGCGTCCGTATATCCGCCCTGAGTCATAAGCGATATGCTGATTAGAAGCGTGGCTGCAAATACTATGGAAGCATAGAGCCGAAACTCCTCATTTTTCATCACCTTTTTAATGCTGCCGGAGAACAGGACGAAGAAGAGTTCGAAATTGGTTCCGGCAAGGAACATGAATATCGTGATGACCCAAGTGACGTAATTGCTCCCGAAATGCGCTATGCTGTTGCTGTATGTGGAAAAGCCGCCCGTCGCCATTGTGGTAAACGAATGGTTTAGGGAATCGTAAAAGCTCACATTTCCAGCCATTAAGAGGAGCAGCATTGCCGCAGTGAGTATGATATATGCGATATAAAGCCTCTGGGCTGTGCCCGTAAAGGTGGACGATAGCTTGGTGACTGTAGGCCCCGGCGTTTCGGCTGCCGCTATATTCCTCGCCTTTATCCCGAAGCTGGGAAGGAAAGCCACGAAGAGGACTATTATCCCCATGCCGCCGAGCCACTGAGAAAGCGAACGCCATATCAGCACTGCACGCGGAAGAGCCTCAACGCCGTCAATTACGGTAGCGCCCGTAGTCGTAAAGCCGGAGGCGGTCTCAAAGAAGGCGTCGAAGAAATTCGGAAGAGCCCCCGTGAGCATATAGGGAAGAGCTCCTATCGCTGAGGCTATAAGCCATACCGTGGCAACGAGGAGATAGGTCTCCCTCGGTTTAATCCTGAGCGAGTCAATACTGCTTCTGCACAGCCTGCGAAGAAGAGAGCCCGCCGCAAGGCAAAACAGAATGACAAGAGAAAAAGCTCTGATTGAAGAGGTCTCCATATAGATCAGAGCGGTTATAAGCGGGAGGCTGAAACATGCCCCCATCAGATTCAAAAATATTCCATAGAAATATGCGATTCGCTTCATTTCTTCGTGAATGCGCCTATCTGCTGATACTCAGCGAATGCGTCTAGCTGCTGATATTCAGTGAATGCGCCTATCTGCTGATTCCGAGCCTTGAGGCAGGTTTCATCAGCTTTTCAATATATCCGATTTCAGACACAAGGCAGACTACGATAACGCGATCGCCGTCCTGTATCACGGTGTTTCCGTCGGGGATAATCGTGGTAGAGCCCCTTCTGATTGCTGCTATGATGACATATTCGGGCAGCTTTAGTTCCTTGACGGGCTTGCCAAGCATACTGATTCTGTCGGAGGCAAAAATCTCCATCAGCTCAGCCTGCCCCTGCAGCAGCACCGAGGACAGCACCCTATGGGAGCCTCTGATTGCTCTGAGCAGGAAGCTCGCCGTAATATCGAGAGGGTTGAGCACCATATCTATTCCGAGTTTGGAGATGAGGTCTTTATAGCTCTCGCGGCTGACCTTGGATATTACATCTTCTACGCCGTGATTTTTGGCAATGAGCGCAAGCAAGAGGTTTTCCTCATCATATCCCGTGCAGGTGACGAAGGCGTCCATGCGGTCGAGATCCTCGTCCACCAAGAGCTGCACATTCGTGCCGTCGCCGTGAATCACCATTACCTTCCTGAGATTATTCGTCAGATAGTGGCAATGCTGTCTGTCGCGCTCGATTATCTTGACCTCGGAGCCGTAGTCCGCGAGGCGTTCAGCAAGATAATAACCTGTCTTGCCGCCGCCAATAATCATCACCCTGCGTGCGTCGCTGTGACGCTGTTTGGAATGAACTTTTTTGCTGAGCTTTAGAATGTTTTCCTTGCCGCCGATGAGGTAGAGGACGTCGCCCTCTGCAATCTTGTCCGAGCCGTGCGGGATAATCATCTTGCCGCTTCGGGAAATTCCTATAATCAGGAAGTCCGACATCCTGGCTCTGAACTGAGTGAGATCTCCGCCTATTATCTCGGGCAGCTTATTAGCCTCGAATTCTATCAGAGCAATCTGATCGAATGTATATACGCCGTTTCCGAGAGTGTACTTCTCAATGAGGTAACGGTAAATCTCCCCGCTGATGAGAAGGTCGGGATTTATCAGCATGTCAATCTTGCAATGGTCGCGAATGAAGCCGAGCTGGTGCATATGCTCAGGCTCTCTGACCCTTGCCCCCACATATTTGGCGCCGAGCGCCTTGGCAAAGGAAGCCGCAAGTATATTGGTGTCGTCGGAAGCCGTTACGCTGAAAAGGAAGTCGGTATCAGACACGTCGATTTCCTTCAGGAGCTCAATGGTCTTGGCGTCGCCGCATACAGTCATAACATCATACTGCTGCGCAATCCTATTCAGCTTTTCGTCATTGCTGTCGACAAGCGTTATGTCATAGTCGCCGTCTATCAGAGCCTCGACAATGCGAAGTCCGAGTTTTCCGGCGCCGAGTATAGCGATTTTCATATCTAAACAGTCTCCGATAATCTCAAAATATTATGATTTGATAATATCCGAATGTCGAATTCGGGTGTTTACAATTTCCTTATTCTGACGCTATATTATATTCCTGTGCTAAGGTATTTTCAATAATTATGGCTGAACTGCGGCTGGTAGGGGGATTGAGGCTGCCCGAGCTCGTAATCCGCATTGGAAAAAGAGCGGAATTTCAACAATTTTCAGAGATTATTCAGCGGAGGTTTCCAGCAAAGTTCGCATAGAAAAAAAGTGTTGATTATGGGAGTCAAAAATTGTATATTATAGGTGGTTGCAGAACGGTTTTCTTGTTGCAGTATATGGCTGCGAATTGAAACAACCATCTACGAAGTGTGTCCGAGGGGATGCACTTTTTATATATGAGAAAGGGAGAGGAGCATGAAAGAGTATTTAGATAGGATTAAGAATGCCGAAGAGCTGTGCTGGATAAATCCTTGCAGGGTGCCTGCGGCTGAGGGGCTGTCGCAGATTGATTTTAGTGCAGATGATGTCGCGGACGCCGAGGCGAGGCTGGAAAGATTTGCCCCGCTCATCATGCATTACTTTCCTGAGACGAGGGGCGACGGAGGGATTATCGAGTCGCCGCTTACCGAATTAGAGGATATGAAGGCGGTTCTGAATGAAGAGGGGGCGCGCCTTACGGGCAGGCTCTTTCTGAAAAGGGACAGCGACCTAAAGGTCTCGGGCTCGGTCAAGGCAAGAGGCGGAGTCTATGAGGTTCTCAAGCATACTGAGGATTTGGCTATAGAAAACGGCATACTGACAGGCATTGGTGATGACTATTTGAAGCTCGCAAGCGAGGAAGCGCGCAAGGTTTTCTCGAGGCATAAGGTGCAGGTCGGATCGACGGGCAATCTGGGCATGAGCATAGGTATCATGTCGGCTGCGCTCGGGTATGAAGCCATAGTGCATATGTCCATGGACGCGAAACAGTGGAAGAAGGATCTCCTGAGGGCGCGAGGTGCGATCGTAGTGGAATATGAAGGAGACTATGGAGCTGCCGTGGAGCAGGGAAGAGCGGAGTCAGATGCTGACCCGATGAGCTATTTCGTTGATGACGAAAACTCTGCGGCTCTTTTTCTCGGATATGCCGTCGCGGCAGGCAGAATGAAGAGACAGTTTAAGGCTCAGGGCATTGAGATAGATCAAAATCACCCGCTCTTCGTATATCTGCCATGCGGGGTTGGCGGCGCGCCGGGCGGCGTCACATTCGGGCTAAAGCTTTTGTTCGGCGACAATGTGCATTGTTTCTTCGTGGAGCCGGTGAACTGTCCGTGCATGTTGGTCGGACTCGAGACGGGCGAGATGAATAATATCTGCGTACAGGATATAGGGCTTTCCGGCAGGACGGAGGCTGACGGGCTTGCCGTGGGGAGACCTTCGGGGCTGATTTGTCAGATGATGAATCTCCTTATGGCGGGGGAATTTACCGTGGACGACAGCAGGCTGAACGAATATCTGAGGAAGCTGTATAAGAGTGAAAATCTCTATATAGAGCCGAGCGCCTGCGCTGCGTTCATAGGGCCTGCGACAATAAGCATAGATGAGGACGCAAAGAGATACCTAAGGCAGAACGAGCTCGAGGATAAAATGGCGGACGCCGTGCATGTGGCATGGGCGACGGGCGGCAGCATGGTGCCGCAGTATGTGAGAAACGAGCTGCTGAGGGGCTGACGACGCTAAATTGGGGGTCGCTCGGATTAGTTTATAGTGATAATGCAATGTGAATAATATATAAATGAAGGAAGAATCCGAACCGGTTATTCGGATTCTTCTTCATCTTTTACGAGACCGTAGTCGTCGATATTCTGAACATGACCGGATTCGTCCGCGCTATATCTTACAATACCGTTTTCATCAGCTATGAAGAAGAGGTAGTCGTGGTTTTCGTAGTTCAGCGTGGCGTCAATCGCACTTCCGACGACTTGGCAAATCGGTCCGGGAGGAAGTCCTGCAAATCTGCGGGTATTATATGGATTGTCGCTGTCGAGCTGACTCTGCTTGAGGTCAACCCTGTCCTCCTGGAATATATAGCAGACCGTTACGTCGGAGCCGAGCGACATTCCATTGGCAAGCCTGTTCATAAAGACGCCTGCGACGCCTGCCTGATCTTCCGCCAAGGCTTCTTTCGTGACTATAGATGTAAGGGTGAGAATCTCATGGACGGAGAAATTGCTGTCCTCGATTTCGTCACGCCTTGCGTCAAGCTCTTCCTGCATTCTGTCAAGACACATCTCGGTGAAGCCCTCAATCGTGGAATTATCCGTGGTTACGAAATATGTGTCGGCGTAAAGATAGCCCTCGAGCGGATACATGACGTCCCTGCCGAGAATGTCATCAGTCAGAAACCAATATTTATCAATGAGCGTGCTAAGATAATCCTTATCCGACCATTTGTCGAGGATTTCCTCCTTGCTGAAAGCAAGCTGCTCTGCGATGTCTGCCGCCACCTGTTCAAGACGCGCGCCGTCTCTGACCTCGACGGACTCCTTGGAGACATAGTCGAAGTCGCCTTCATTTATAATCTTCATAATGGTATTGAAAGCCATGCCCTTGTTGAAGATATAGGTATTAGCTTGGAGGCTGTTATAGCCGCCCAGCTTGGTATTGACCTTAGCCCAGAACTTATTTCTGACAAGCCCCGCCTCGTCAAGTATCTCTACAATGAGGGAAGCGCCGGAGCCGTTTGGAATTTCCACTACGATAGGCTCTTCGTTTCCGCTTTCCACAGGGCGAAGCCCCATTGTATATGCGCCGCCTCCGCCGACGAGGACGGCGAGGACGAGTATGATTAAGAGGAGCACTTTTGGAGCTCCCTTTTTTCTTCTTTTGTTATTTGCAGCAGAGTGTTTCATATATATTTCCTTCCATAATATGATATACTGAACTTGGCGAATATTGACGCAAATCAGAATTATATAATATGCGGCAATACCGTAATGAACATTATAGACCATAGGAGACGAAATGACAAAGGAAGCAAAGGGAAAAGGAAAAAGAGGAGGGTTTGGAGCCTTCCTCGAGAGGAAGAATATAGAGATAAGTGCCAAGCGATACGGGATAGACGCGCTCTCAGCAATGGCGCAGGGGCTCTTCTGTTCGCTGCTTATCGGGACGATAATAAATACCATAGGCACGCAATTTAAGATAGGATTTTTAACCACCCCTGTTTGGACGGTGAATGAGGTGACGAGCTATACAGTAGGGGGGCTGGCGGTCGCCATGACGGGGCCGGCGATGGCGATAGCCATCGGGTATGCGCTGAAAGCGCCTCCGCTCGTCCTATTTTCGTTGGCGACGGTAGGCTTTGCTGCCAACGGGCTCGGAGGAGCGGGCGGCCCCCTCGCCGTGCTGATTATTGCGATAATTGCGGCGGAATGCGGCAAGGCGGTATTCGGTGAGACTAGAGTGGATATTCTTGTCACTCCACTTGTAACCATAGGCGTAGGGGTGGCACTCTCCGCTTGGTGGGCGCCGGCACTCGGCGCTGCGGCTATGAAGGTGGGCAGCCTCGTCATGTGGGCTACCGAGCTCAGACCTTTTATGATGGGGATAATCGTATCTGTGATAGTCGGAATGGCGCTTACGCTTCCGATCTCCTCTGCGGCGATATGCGCTGCGCTCGCCCTTACAGGACTTGCGGGCGGGGCTGCTGTCGCGGGCTGCTGCGCGCAGATGATTGGCTTTGCCGTCATGTCGTTTCCTGAAAACAAATGGGGCGGGCTCATTTCTCAAGGAATAGGAACGTCCATGCTCCAAATGGGAAATATCGTAAAAAACCCGCGAATATGGATAGCCCCAACATTGACGGCTGCCATTACGGGGCCTATAGCCACCTGCATATTTAAGCTGCAAATGAACGGTGCCGCCGTATCAAGCGGCATGGGTACATGCGGGTTCGTTGGGCAGATAGGTGTTTATTCAGGCTGGGTGGCTGATGTGGCTTCCGGTGTGAAATCTGGAATAACGGGCATGGATTGGCTCGGGCTTATTCTCATATGCTTCGTGCTGCCCGCGGTTCTCGCACCACTTATAAATTCGGTCTGCCGCAGGCTTGGCTGGGTCAAAGATGGAGATTTGACGCTGTAAATACACTTAGGAGGGAAGTATGGTTTCGTTTGAATGTGATTATATAGCGGGGGCGCATCCGGAGATTTTGAAGAGGCTGGCGGAGACGAATTTGGAGCCAATGTCGGGCTATGGATTTGATCCTTATACGGAGCACGCGAAGGAAAAGATTAAGAAGGCTTGCGGCTGCCCTGAGGCTGAGGTGGAGCTTATGGTGGGCGGCACGCAGACAAACGCTATAGTGATTTCGACCATGCTGAATGATTGGGAAGGCGTAATAGCCGCAGACAGCGGACATGTCAGCGTGCATGAGGCGGGTGCAATCGAATACACGGGGCATAAGGTGATTGAACTACCTGCCGTGGACGGAAAGCTCAGCGCCGAGTCGGTGAGAAACTATTTGCAGACTTTCTATAGCGATGTTACGCATGAACATATGGTAATTCCCGGAATGGTCTATCTATCATTCCCGACAGAGCCGGGCACGCTCTATAGCAAGGCGGAGCTGAGGACTCTTTCAGAGGTCTGCCGCGAGTATGGCATGGTGCTGTATCTGGACGGTGCGAGGCTCGGCTATGGTCTGATGAGCAAGGCTTGCGATTTGACCTTGGCTGAAATAGCGGAGCTTACAGACGTATTCTATATAGGCGGCACCAAGGTCGGCGCGCTCTGCGGTGAGGCGGCGTTCTTTACCAAGGGCAATAAGCCGAAGCATTTCCTCACATCTTTAAAGAAGCGCGGCGGTCTCTTGGCGAAGGGCAGGTTGCTCGGCGTGCAGTTTGATACGCTCTTTACGGACAATCTCTATTTCGAAATCAGCCGCCATGCCATAGAAATGGCGGAGAGGATAAAGGAGATAATCAGGGAAAAGGGCTGGCGTGTCTATATGGATTCGCCGACCAACCAACAGCTTATAATAATGAATGAAGATGAGATGAAGAGGCTCGGCGAGAAGGTGAGATTTGACCGTTGGGGAGTCTATGATGAGGAGCATACGATTGTCAGGCTTGCGTCGAGCTGGTCGACGAGCGAGGCGGATATAGATGAACTGAAGAGGGTGTGAGCAGTCATCAGCGGAGTTTTATCTTGATGATTTATCTCTAAAGGTTGTATTGAGTATTTGTTGACAAAATCCTACCTAAATGGTAGGATTTATTGCAGAATAGCTAATCTTAAACTGAAAGGAAATACAGAAATGAAGTTTTTGGTAAGCGGCATGGGATGTGCCGCGTGTCAGGCGAGAATCGAGAAGGCGGTGGCAGGGCTTGAAGGTGTAAACGAGGTGGCTGTAAGCCTGCTGACTAATTCCATGAATGTAGAGGGAAGCGTCAGTCCTGAGGCAGTCATTAAGGCTGTCGAGGACGCGGGCTATGGTGCGGCATATGAGGAGGATCTGTCCCCCTTTTGACTCAGCCGGCTATCTTGAAAAGGTGAAAAAACAGGAGCAGGCGCTCGCAGATTGGGAGACCCCGAGGCTTAAAAAGCGCCTGCTGCTTTCTGTTGGACTGCTTTTGGTTCTCATGTATTTCTCCATGGGCATAGTGATGTGGGGACTGCCGGGCGGCGGCGAAGCAGGCGGAGTCGTCGGGCTGTCAGCCGCTTGGATAGGCATTATAGAAATGGCGCTGGCTGCTGCCATTTTGTATATAAACAGGGAATTCTTTACGAGCGGTTTCAGGAGCTTGCTTCGCGGCGCACCTAATATGGACAGCCTGGTCGCCATGGGATCAGGTGTGGCTTTCCTTTGGAGCCTGTATATCCTGATATGTGAAATAATTCTATATGGAAACGGGGCAGTTTCTGCGTCGATACACGATGATTTGCAAATGCATTCGCTCCACGGGCTGTATTTTGAATCGGCGGCTATGATAGTTACGCTGATTACGATTGGGAAAATGCTGGAAGCGCGGTCGAAGGGGCGGACGACGAATGCTCTGAAAGAGCTTATTAAAATGGTGCCCGAGACCGCGGAGGTGGAGCGCGGCGGTGAGGTGCTCACCGTCGGCATCGACTTCGTGCGCGCGGGCGAGATTGTGCAGATAAGACCTGGAGAGCGCATTCCGGTCGATGCCGAAATCATCGAAGGCAGTACTGCCGTCGATGAAGCCGCGCTCACGGGCGAGAGCCTCCCCGTGGATAAGAGCGTGGGCGACCATATATCGGCAGCTACGATTAATAAATCAGGCTTCATAAGAGCCAGAGCCACGAAGGTCGGCGAGGACACCACCCTCGCCAAGATAATAGACCTCGTATCAGACGCCGCGGCTACAAAGGCGCCTATCGCGCGCACGGCGGATAAAATCTCCGGCATTTTCGTGCCCGCCGTAATCGCAATAGCGATAGTGGTGTTTACTGTATGGCTGTTCCTCGGAAAAGACATCTCCTTTGCGCTCAGCCGCGCCATAGCGGTGCTCGTAATCAGCTGTCCCTGCGCTCTCGGGCTGGCGACTCCGGTCGCAATCATGGTCGGCTCCGGAGTCGGCGCCAAAAATGGTGCGCTGTTCAAAACAGCAGCAGCCCTCGAGCAGACCGGACGCATAGAGATAATGGCGCTCGACAAGACAGGCACCATAACGGGCGGAAACCCCAAGGTGACGGATATATTTACCTGTAAAGGCGTGTCCGAAGACGAGCTCCTCGACATCGCCGCCGCTGTGGAGTCGAGGTCAGGACATCCTCTCGCAAAGGCTGTCTGCGAATATATAGGAAGTACCACAAGGCGCATAAGCGACTATGAAGAGATCGCGGGCGGCGGCGTCAGAGCCTTCACTTGGGACGGCAATAAGGCTGTCGGAATAGCGGGCGGAAATGCCGAATTTATGAGGCAAAACAAGGTCAGAGAAGAGGAGATAGATCAGCTCTCAAATGAGACCGCCGAGCTCGCAGGCAGGGGAAATACTTCCGTGATGTTCTGCAAGGGCGGCAGGCTTCTAGGCATGATAGCATTGGCTGATTCCGTAAGAGAGGACAGCAGGGAGGCTATCGCCAAATTGAAGGAACTCGGCATAAGAACCGTGATGATTACGGGAGATAAAAGGCAGACGGCGGAAGCCATAGCCAAAGAGGTAGGCGTTGATGATGTCATTGCCGAGGTCATGCCCGACGGAAAGGAAGAAGCGATCAGAAAGCTTATGGAGCAGGGCGTAACGGCAATGGTCGGCGACGGCATAAACGATGCTCCGGCGCTGACACGCGCCGACGTAGGAATAGCTATCGGTGCAGGCACAGATGTGGCTATGGATGCCGCCGATGTGGTGCTGACGGGCAGCAGTCTGAGCGAGGCGGTCAGGGCGGTAAGGCTTGGACGCGCAACGCTGAGGAATATCCATGAAAATCTCTTCTGGGCTTTCATCTATAATATACTTCTGATACCGCTCGCGGCCGGTGCGTATACGGCGCTATTCCACGGCTGGACGCTGAGCCCCATGATAGGCGCGGCGGCAATGAGCCTGTCGAGTTTTTGCGTCTGTATGAACGCGCTGAGGTTAAATCTAATAAAACTCTAAAGGCTTGTATTACTGCGGATGTGATAGTACAATCTGTCTCGTGGATTTTGACAAAAAAGAGGTAAACAGAAAACTTGCGAGGATCGCCACTCCGATAGCCATTCAGGGTGTGGTAACCGCCACTCTTTCCATGGTGGACAATCTTATGGTGGGCTTCCTCGGCGAAACGGAGCTGGCTGCCGTAGGTGTAGGCGGTCAGCTTTTTATGATTCATTATCTGGTGCTATTCGGCATACTCAGCGGCTGCGCCACCTTTATGGCTCAGTTCTACGGCGCCAAGGATATGGCTAATATCAGAAAGGTGGTCGGCTTCGGATTCAGCATACTTATCGCCTTCGGCGGTCTGGTATTTTTCTTGGCAAATCTCTTCACAGAGGAAATCCTATCCTTATATACAAAAGACCCGGCTGTACTAGAGCTTGCCGCTCAGTACGTCAGGATAAACAGCTTCTCATTCTTGCTGCTCGCATTCTGCGCACCCATGGAAATGGCGTTCAAGGCGACCCAGCAGGTGCGGATACCCATGGCGATAAGCGCCGTCGTTTTCAGCAGCAATACTCTCATAAACTATATCCTCATTTTCGGCAAATTCGGGATGCCCGCGCTCGGAGTAGCCGGAGCGGCTATAGGAACACTGTCCGCGAGAGTGCTGGAGGTCATCCTTAATGCCATACTCGTGACGCGAAAAGCCAATGTATTCCGCGGCTCTGTCCGCAGCTATTTCGGATGGGACAGGGAGCTGGTGAGAAGGATAATTAAAAACGCCATGCCTACAACAATAAATGAGTTCCTCTGGTCGTTCGGGCAGACCATGTTCGTCGCTGCATATAACCGCATAGGGACTATGGCATATGCTGCTTATCAAGCGGCGAATGCGGTATTTAATATATTTATGTTCGCTACATTCAGCATAGGGGATGCCGCGCTCATTCTCGTAGGAGAAAAGCTCGGAGAAGGAGACAAGGAATACACATGGAAGATGTCCAATCAGATCATCAAGGTGCTCATGTTCGTCGGAATAACCATCGGGCTGATAACCGTCGCTTTGGATAAAAGCTTTGCATCCCTGTTCAATCTGAGTGATGAGGGCAAGGTGTATACTTTTTATGTCCTATTGGTATTCAGCATTACAATGCCCTTCGATATCTTTAACGGAACCTTAATCGCAGGCATACTCAGAGGCGGCGGCGACACGAGGTTTGCCATGATATCGGAAGGTCTGTGCATATGGCTCATAGCCGTACCTCTGGCATTTATATCAGTCCTCGTCTGGAATTTGCCAATACATCTTGCGGTGCTGATGACCAGACTCGAGACGCTCATCAGAGGGGCGATTCTCCTGAAAAGATATCTCTCCAAGAAATGGATGAATACGGTAATCGAAAACTTATGATCCCCAGGCATTCAATCCCCGAATAACCAATCCCCGTTAACGCACCACTGACAGCATCCCCGTGTTTTGGCAAGTTTTGCACGAAATATATAGCTAATCCGGGATTTTTCATATAAAATACACATAGCGCAATGCCCTGAGCAGCGATTGGCTGCGGCAGTTGTTAAAACGGTAATTACAGTAGCAGAAAGGAGAAATGATGGTTAGGACTCTCAAACAGATTAGGGGCGGCATATTTATAATCCTGTCAGCCTTGCTGATGGTGGCTTTACTCACAATCACAGGGCTCGGGACCAAGGTGTATGCGTTGAACACTTATGACAGTGCGGACTTAATAAGCGCAGGCGATACCAAGACCCTTACATTGAGTAATGGAAACGAGTATTATTATAAATTTACGCCCTCGGAGGACGGAGTATACAATTTAGTCAGCAAAGGAGACTCGGGAGATCCGGATGTAAATTTCGAAGAGTGGAATGACAAAGAAAGCAGATACGATGTCATAAGTCAGGATATCCGCGCCGGAATGTTCAACTTGAAATGTCAAGCCGAGGCAGGAAGAACCTATTGGTTTAAGATTAAAATGTACGGAACAACGTCCACATTTGAAGTAAGTCTGACTAAGCTTTTTAATGGCATATCCTATACTCCCGCCAAGCCCGTAAAGCTGATAAAGGATGAAGATGGATGGTATGATGATGTCCAAAACTATTTCCATTATGACCCTTGGTACTATGATGTACGCAGAGACGGCGACAAGCTGACTGTTAGCACCGACAGCGGTGATGATGACTATGTCTATGACAGTGATGAGAATGCTTATGTCGGAGAAAACGGCTCTATCTATTCGCATGATGTGTATGTGGACGATGATCAAGTAATCAATCATTGGGAAAAAGGCAAGGATAATTTCTTCCGCGTTCGTTATCAAGGCGGAATGTGCATGGTTCCTGTAGAGATTATCGAAAATCCAATTTCTGATATAGTATTTGAGCCGAAGAATTCATATGAGTTTTATTTCGGTACAGGGATTGATGATACAGACATAGACGGCAATACATTTGAAAGGTTCCTCCTCCCCGCATTTGAAACTGGTGACAAGCTGATCGTTACGGAAGATGGCGTGAAAAAGACCTATGTTTTAGACACGAGGGATTGGCGTTTCTATAACCAAAAGGATCCCTCTGATGCAATCTCTTCCAGCGCTCTCAATCGCGATTCCGACTGTCAGAAGGCTAAGCCTTGGGTAAAAGGCGCGGATAATAAGCTTCTCTTCACCTATAAGGGGGTAAGCTATGAGCTTCCGGTGAGCGTTATGGATGATCCCGTTACAGGCATTGAATACACGCCTGCTGAGCCAATAGAGCTGATTGAGGAAGTTGACGGATACTATGATTCAAGCGACGTATTTTGGTACCACGATCCGCATGCCCGCCACGGCGATAAGCTTACCCTTAAAACGGCGAATGGTAATAAGGACTATTTCTTTGACCAGTCGATCGGGGAGTTCACTTCGCAGGCGGGAAGTCCTATTCGTGAATACGAAGTCTATATATCTGCAGACGATTCATCCAAGTGGAAGATAAACCAAAATAATAGTGTCACTATTAAATATCGGGGAATGTCGTGCAGCGTCAGAGTATATATAGTGCCGAATACGGTTACTGCGATTTCCTTCAAACCTGCATATGACTATGTATTGTCCGAAAATGAAAAACAACCATGGGGCTATAATCTGCCTGGATATGTGAATGGAGATGAGCTTAGCGTTTTCCGTGGCACTGATGAGAAGGTATATAAATATAATTCATACTCAGACTGCTTTGTGAATGTCGATGATGATACTGACTATATATATGCATACAATATCACTAAGACGGATGACCAGCATCATAAGCCATGGATTGTGGACGGCGAAAACGAGTTTACTCTTGAATATATGAATCAGAAATGTAAAGTACCTGTTAAGATAAAGGCGGAGTCAGATGTGCGCCTAGCTGAGGTGAATATAGCCAAAGAGCTGCTCGATGCGGTAAAGAATCTTAATTCGGATGACTATACGCAGGAGAGCTTTGACTATTTCATGGGACGTAAAAATATATTAAATGAATATATTAGCGACAGCACAAAAACTGCCAATAATATAAGAAATGCCAGGATTAACCTCAGCATAGCCGTGAAAATGCTTGTTACAAAGGACGAGCAGGAAAGATATAGGGCTGTGAATAAAGCGAATAGGGCTATCAGACAAACCGATAGACTTGACGCCGCAGACTATTCGGAGGATAGCTACAAAGCCTTATCAGACGCTGTGGCTGAGCTTGAGGCACTGATTTCGGATAGCACATCTACTGCCGAGGATATAAAGACTGCGACCCAGGCGGTATATGACGCTATAGACGCCCTGAAAACTGTAGAGGAGGATGAGGCGCAGAAGAGGGCAGAGGCTATAGCCTCTGCGAATGAAGCCATAGCTAAAGCGAAGGCTCTCAACGCAAGCGAGTATACTGCGGATAGCTTTGGCGCAGTTACGACTGCCCTGACGGCGCTCGAGGCGGTGATTGGTGATTCTACTGCTGACAGCGGAGCAATAAACGCGGGAGTTGCAACCCTTAACGGGGCAATCGCCGCTCTGCAAAAGGTATATCAGCCGCCTGTAGTTAAGAAGCCTCAGCCCATGCAGGTGAGTGCAAAGAATAAGACCTTTAAGGCTGCGAAGCTCAAGAAGAAAAAGGTGGTACTCAAGGCTCTTACGGTCAAGGGCGCAGAGGGTGATGTCACATATACGGTAAAAGGAAACAAGAAGGCTCTAAAGGCTCTCAAGTTCAACAAGAAGAACGGTAAGATTACGGTCAAGAAGGGAACGAAGAAGGGCAAATATGTATTGACTATTACTGTGAATGCGGCAGGAAACAACCTGTATGAAGCAGGAACCCAGACTGTGAAGATTACCGTGAAGGTGAAATAGGCGGTTCAGAGCGAGCACAGAAAAGGCTCGCCGAAAATGAACAGATATTAAAATCGTTTAGAAACGAGCGTGAAAAAGGAGAGGTGATGAGCCCCTCCTTTTCATTCTGATGGAACAAAGTGACCGAAGAATCTTATTATGTTCTGAATGAAAAACTGAGGAGAAGTCATTTCTGCTCTCAGCTCCACGGTGAGGGAGAGGACATCAGAGATACAGCAGCACACCGGCGGTGAAAATGCCGTCATCAGTATTGATGTCTAAAACCCCGTGATACCTGTTCACCACCGTTCGCACAGAAGTAAGCCCTATGCCATGCCCAGCCTTAGACGTGCGCGGCAGACCGTCCTTACCTTTCTTAATCTCGCCCTCATAGGGATTCCTCACGGTGATACCCAGCATTGCGTCGGAGAGCATACGCGCCGTTAGATTGACGCTTCGCTTGTCCTCCGGCAGATTTTTAACAGCATTCAGCGCATTCTCCAGCAGATTTCCGAAAATGGTGATAAAGTCGGATTCCTTGACAGGCAGCTTCGCGGGGAGCTCAATATACCATTTAATATGAATGCCCGCAGACTTCGCTATCCCGTCATAATGAGAGGCGACGGCGTCAACCGCAGGATTCGCGGCAAGATTGCTGCGGTGGTCTGCGAGCGAAGATGTAAACTGCTCTATATAGTCAATCAGCTTTTGTATCTCGCCCGCCTTGGCATAGCCGTCCATGACGAGGAGGTGCTGGCGAAAATCATGCCTTTGACTGCGGGTCTCGTCCATATATGCGCGAAGCTCCTTATAACGCTTCCGCTCCATGCTCATCAGTTCGTTTTCCTCGCTGAGCGTGACGTTTGTAATTACGTTTAGGGACAGCTTATACAATGCTTGGAAAACCAGCATATAGGTAACGGGACCAAGCAGGAGAAATATCAGAATGGTAATGCGCACGCGACCTGTCATCACCACGTCGGGTGAACGGGGCGTGACCCAATAGAACAGCGCGGTGACGACGAAGGTTACCACCATATAGTTTTCCCATACTATATTGAGCCTATCCTCGTTTAGAAGGAAGGGGATTTTTACTGTGAGTGTTTTGAAATATAAAGCTCCGAGGGCTGCTGATACGGCAAAGCATATCAGCGCGGTAACAACTGTTATGAATTGGTGGTTATCATTTATCTCGAATGGCGCGGCAAGCAGTATGCCGTAAACCAGCGCATTGTAGACAATCATTGTGGAATCGAAAAAGCAGAAGAGCTTCATAAACAGCTCAGCCTTGACGATATGCAGAAACACAAACAACAGCGGAATGAGCGCCAAAAGAAGGAGATTATTGGGCGACAAATTCATAAAATAGCCCAGCGTACCGACTATCGGAATGGTAAGAGCAACCACCGCCGTAAGGAGGGCGATAGTCTTGACTCTATTATATCGAAGGCGATTTTCCCTGATTGGAAGTATCGCAAATACCGTTGTCGGCACTAGGAGCAGCAAAACTGCCATATATCTGATAATTAAAGGCGAAAGCATTGAGACCTCTCTATAATATTCTCATCTGTTATATCCTTGCTGTTTTTAATCCGCTGTATTCTTATCTGTGATCCAGGCGGGAAATCATATACTGCGAAAAGGCGCTGAGCACAGCGGTTCTGCCGTTTATGCGGATTGGATATGAACTGCCGTCCTTCATCTTCATCTCGTCTTGAGCGGGCGAAAGCGCATAGTCCATATTGATGATGACTCCGCGGTTGATTTGCAGGAAGCGAATATCGTCCCCCAGCTTTTCACTGACGCTCTTGAATGTCTCCGTGCTCGTCAGGCTTTGATTGTTGTTAAGGAAAATATCCACATTATGCCCTTGGGAAACTATGGCGATTATGGATCTGAGCGGCACATTATATGTCGCGCGAACGGCGGTGATTCGGATTTCGGGGTCGCCCGCGGAAAGCACGCGTATGGCTTCCTCGATAACGCCCTCGACCTCGTCCATTCGACATGGCTTCATCAGATAGTCAAAGGGGTGCAATGGGAAGGTGTCAAAGGCGTATTCCCTGGACGTAGTCTGAAAAACAATCAGAAGGTGAGGGTCGGTTTTGCGAAGCTTTGTCGCAAGCTGCACGCCGTTTATCTCGTCCATGCAAATATCGAGGAATACCAAATCGTATTTATCAGGCATATATGTCTTTAGGAAATCATCCGCAGACGGAAAAGTATCAATGACAGATTCCTCGGATATTTGGCGAATAAGCTCTGACAGGCTGCTGCGATCCTCTATTAAATCATCTACTATCGCGATTCGTATTTTCATACAGTCTCCTGAAATATTTTTTTATTGTTTCTTTAGAATGCAATTTTACCAAAAAAACAGAGCATAATCCATTTTCGTGCAGTTTAGACAACTTTCGTGCAAGTTTTATGGACTTAGATCTGAATACCATGTATAAAGAGGGCAACAATATATTGACTGAACGTATTATATAGGGAGGAAAAGATGACTAAAATAATCAGGAAAAACGCTAGGCTATGTCTGATAGTGCTGATATCAATCCTTGTCATGCTGATATCAATGTCGCAGACGGCACATGCGGATAATTCTTACACCGGCACCTGCGGCGATAGCCTTATATGGTCCTATGATAATCAGACAAAGATCCTGACCATTTCTGGAACGGGAGATATGGCTGATTATGGTTGGGAAGACACTAACCGCCCGCCTTGGCATCAATTCAAAGATGAGATAGAGAAAGTCGTCGTCGAAGAGGGCGTTGCCGGCATCGGAGACAGTGCTTTCTTTGGATACAAGAACCTGTCTGTAGCTGAGCTTCCCAAAACACTCGTAAAAATAGGGGACTCCGCTTTTATGGAAGTCGGCACTTATGATTGGGGCAACAAAACATTCATAGTGGAGTTTACTGTTACGCTTCCGGAAAATCTGAGGTTTATCGGCAAAGAGGCTTTCTACGGTGCCGCAATGAAGAGCATAAGCATACCCAAGGGAGTCAAAAATCTGGATAGGGCATTCCCCAGAACGCCTTTAGAAGCGATAGATCTTGGTGAAGTAGAAGAGCTAGGTGAGTATACATTTGAGTATTGTGAGAGCCTACATTCAGTCACTCTGCCAAAGACGCTTAAAGTGATAGGAGTAGAAGCCTTTACCCACACAGGTATCACGGAAATAATTATTCCGGAGGGCGTCACATCTATTGGTGGAGCGCAGACTGATGAATATGGAACAACTTATACAATGCCAGCTTTCCCGGCATGTGAAAATCTGAAGCGCATAGTTCTTCCGTCAACGCTGACGTTTATATCGGAGCATGAATTCAGTGGATGTAACAATCTGGAGGGAATTTGTTTCCGTGGGACGCAGAAGCAGTGGAAGCAGCTGACGAGTGGCGTCAGCTCGGGTAGCTCTCTGGGAGAGATAATAAGCAATTCTAATATAAAGATAGAATACAACTACACCGAAGATCCTATCAGTACTGAAGATCCTATCAGTATCGCAGATGCTAAAGTTGATTTGTCTGCCACAGAATTCACATACAACGGCAATATTCAGAAGCCTACTATCAAGACAATTGCCGGAAAGACACTTATAGAAGGTAAAGACTATACAGCCGCATGGTCAAATTCAGCGTCGACTGATGCCGGCACATACACTATTACCATTACCGGCAAAGGCGATTATAAAGGCATTACGAAGACTTCATATATTATAAACAAGGCTGCTAATACGATGAATGCCAAGGCTGCGACCGTCAAGATAAAGTTTAAGAAGCTAAAGAAAAAGAATCAGAAGGTAGCAGCGTCAAAGATGATTTCTTTCGTAGGTGCTGCGCAGGGCGGCGTGAGCTATAAAAAACTCAGCATAGGCTCTAAGAAAGTGAATAAGAAATACGGCAAAAAGATAAGCATCAATGCCAAAACCGGAAAACTGGCAGTAAAGAAAGGTCTTAAAAAAGGCATATACAAGGTTCAAGTGCAGATAAGCGCAGCCGGGGACGGCAATTATAACGAGGCAAGTCAGACAGTTACGGTAAAGGTAAAAGTGAAGTAGGGATTGCCAAGTTTATAACAGCTCTGATCTGCCATATGTCAGATGAAAGGGGCTGCTATATAGAAAAGGTGGACTAGAATAGGATATAGTTAAAAGGGGTTCAGACCGACGGCGGCTCAGAACCCCTTTTAAGCACTAAAATCGAGGATGCTGACAGCATGGCGCAGACGGCAGCCCAAATCCCGCCTATCCATATTGCGGCATCCGCAAATACATTCTCCTGCATTATATTTATCAGATTGTCCTCGTTGGGATAGAGTATCCACAGGTCATTATCAAAGAAAATCTTATGAAATAGGGTAAATACCGCTGTGAAATCAATTAGGGAAGCAATAGAGACTATAAGCAAAAATGCTGCGGCAACCGAAAGTGCTCGGAGATACCCGACGGATAAGGCGAGGGCGGCTCCGCGTTTGCCCAGGTGCACATACAGATATATGGACAGCCCTATCACAAGGAGCAGGCAAATCACACGAGCCCGCATTCCCTTCATAAACAGTTCTCTGCAATCTGAAAGATGACTCTTTTCACGCTCCGTGAAAAAGGGAGCCTTGACGCCATCAATAGTCGCTTCGCTATCGTCAAGCGTATCAAGTTTGCCGATACAATAATCCAGCATATCCTCCGTAACATGCACCGCGTCATCAAGTGACATTTCGCCTCTGACGTTTGAAGGTGTATCGTACTTGGCATATTCGTTTCGCCACCAATTCGGCACCCAAAAGCATACTGCCTGAACTGAGGTGAGAAGGATAATAAAAATCATCAGAATCCCTACCGCAAGGGAAGCTGCTCGCATGATAAGACTCGGATCCAAATGCGCAGGTGGCTCAGACTGCTCTGACATTTCAATTTCACTTGATTTACTATTGCTTAGTTTCGCGATTTTATCTAAAAGCATATACAAATAATAATATCTACAATGTAATAATGCAAAAGCTTTTGCTTTACTGATAACAGCTTACTAATAACAAATATAGCTTTTATCGGTATTTACATCTTATAGATATGTCGATATATTATTTTAGATTTAACACTTTAGCATATTACCAAAATAGAGAATTATATTTTTTAGCGAGTGCTCACTTGGTATTTTTGTCTTTTTATTTTTTTATAAAACTATAATCAAAATAATTATTATTATGTAAAACTCTTTCCACTTCAACACTTTAATGTGCGACCACTATAGAGTATAATGAGGGGGCATGTCGAAGCAGTGCGGTTGTCGATAGTCTCAGATGACCTATGAAAGCCCCGACAGAATTTAGGTGACTATAGGTAGACTTCAAGTCAGACTTTAAGACAGCTTTGCAGACAGTCTTACAGAGAGGAGAGCCTTATGATTACGGATAAAGATAAAAAGAATATGCAGCAGCTTTACAAGGCTGTGCTGGCATTAAAAACAGAAGATGAAGCCCGTATGTTTTTTGATGACGTCGCAACCATAAAAGAAATCCTTGATTTATCATCGAGGCTTGAGGTGGCGCGTATGCTTAGCGAGGGAGCGGTTTTCAGCGAAATAAGCAAGGCGACGGGCGCCAGCTCCGCAACGATAAGCCGCGTAAACAAATGCCTAACATACGGTGAGGGCGGCTACAAGACGGTACTCGACAGACTGAAGAAAGCCTAAGCCTTCACCTCGACGCCGTCGTATACGAAGCAGTCCATGAACCTCAGCTTAAAGAGGTTCTTTTTATGAAGATAATCTATCCGCTCTTTCGTGGCGGCATCATCAATCTCGCCCGTGCGGATATATCTATCCAGCACCTCATAGGTAAAACCGAGCTTCTCCTCATCACTCATACCCGACAGCCCGTCCGTAGGAACCTTATCTATCAGCACGGTCGGAAGCCCGAGCACACGCCCCATGGCACGAATTTCCGCCGTGGTAAAACAGGACATGGGGCTGAAATCTCCCACGGAGTCGCCATAACGAGTGGAATAGCCGACCCAATCCTCGGACAGATTGCAGGTATTTACAACCCTGCCGTTATGACTTTGACCCACAGCATATAGTGTGGACATTCTGAGGCGCGGCGGCAGATTGATAATCGTGTCCTTGCTAACCTCAATTCCCGCTTCGCATAGTTCGCCAAAAATCGAGTCGAAAGCACCTTTGATATTTATTATATAATGCTTTATGCTGAGGTGATTAACGAGGAGCTCAGCCATATCTATATCGGTCTGGTCTCCATTAGGCATCATGACTCCTATTACACGGTCTTTGCCGAGAGCCTCGGCACATAGAGCAGCCGCAATGGAACTGTCCTTGCCGCCGCTTATGCCGACTATGGCATTGCAGCCGGGTCCGTTTTGCTCAAACCAATCTCTAATCCATTTTACGGCAGCTTCCGTCGCTTTTGCTGCGTCAAATCCTATGTCAAAACTCATTGTATACACCTCCGAATAAAGCTCGAATTTTGGCGGTTTTTGGCTGAAAATATAATGTGTTCAATGCGTGAAATCATTATACCACAATAGCTGAATATGCTATACTTACTTCGCATAAAGACAAAATAAACCAATTTAAATCAGGAGTGTGCACAGATGAAGCAATACTATGTAAAGGATTTAAAACCGGACGACAGTCATCACCTTGAGGATAGGTTTTTGGTGCGAAATGCCGACATAAGGGACGGCAACAATGCGAAGAAGCACCTCTATATGACGCTCGCCGACGCGACGGGCGAAATTCAGGCGGTGAAATGGTCGCTCACGCCGGACGAAATCACGGCTTTCAGCAAAATCAAAACGGGAATGGTAATCACCGTCGGCGGCAGGTGCAACGAATATATGGGCAAGAAGCAGCTCGTCCTCGATACGATAAGAGGGCAGGCGAAGGAAGGCAGCTACGACAAGGCGGATATTTTCAAGGCGGCTCCAGAGAGCAGCACGTCAATGTATGATTTCATAATCTCGCGCATAGAGGCTTTCAAGGACGAGGATTTCAAAAGGATTTGCCTGAGCTTCTACGAGGAAAACAAAGAAAAAATGATGTACTATCCGGCTGCCATGAGCAATCATCATGCGGAGCTCGGGGGATTTCTCTATCATGTGAAGAGAATGATGATGATGGGCGAGAGAGCCTGCGAGGTATATACAAATCTGAATAAGGACTTGTTGCTGGCGGGCGTGGCTCTCCATGATATTGAGAAGCTGAATGAACTCAATTCCGACGAGAACGGTGTGGTAGAGGATTACAGCCTTGAAGGGAAAATGCTTGGGCATCTCGTAATGGGTGTTGCCGCGATAGGCGATAAATGCAGGGAACTCGGGATTAGCGAGGAAAAATGCATTATGCTCCAACATATGTCTCTGTCTCATCACTATGAGCCTGAATTCGGAAGCCCCAAGAAGCCCATGTTCCCCGAAGCGGAAATGCTGCATTACCTTGATATGACGGACGCAAAGATGTTTGATGTCGAGCAGGCGTTGAAAGATGTTGCGGCGGGAGAATTCAGCGATAAGGTTTATACGCTCGATAACCGCAAGCTGTATAAGAGCACCTTTTAGTAGGCGCTGGAACAATGAGACATCAAGACATCGAAACCTTAATCATAGAAACAGAAAGTCTACAGACGTTACAGTATCAATACAGAAGAAAGAAGCTCACTATCGACTAGATTATGCAGAAAGAAGGCAAACTTGGAAAGATAATTTTCAATAATCCCGAGAACGGCTATACCGTGGCGATTCTCGACACAGACGAAGGGTCGTTTCGCATAGCCGGTTCTTTTGCCGAACCCAAAACAGGCGCCGCATACAGACTAGAGGGGGAGTTCACCATTCACCCCAGATACGGAGAGCAGTTCAGCTTCAAAAACTACGAGGAGATTATGCCGGAGGGAGAGGACGCGATTCTCGAATTCCTCTCAGCCGGAAATATAAAGGGAATTGGACCTAAGACAGCAAGGCTTTTGGTAGAGACCTTCGGGGAGGAAACGCTGTCTGTAATAGAAGAAACGCCGGAAAAGCTTCTTATGATAAGCGGTATAGGCACAAAGACGCTTGATAAGATCAGCGAGTCGTTTGGAGAGTCGAGGGAGTTTGCCGCGGTTTCCATAGAGCTCAGGGAGCTTGGCATAGAAATGAGCGAGGCGGTCAGGGTCTACAAGATATATGGCTGCGACTCGGTTGGCGTAGTCAGAGACAATCCATATATATTGGCTGAAGATGTGCGCGGCATTAACTTCGATAAGGCGGATAAGATAGCGGCTCGTCTCGGCATAGAGCCAGAAAGCCCAATCAGGATAGAAAGCGGTATCAGATTCAGACTAAGGGCGTGGGCTGCGTCGGGCAGTACACTCATGCCGGAGAATAGATTGATAGAGGAAGTCGCGGAGGTGCTGGACGCATCCATTGAAAAAGTCAGGGAATCGCTGAGGGATATGGTGTTTGCGGGAGAAGTCGAAGAGGACAATATCGAGGGGATTTCCGTGATTTATCTATATGGCTACTACCATGCGGAGCAGAGGGTGGCGCATTCGATTCGCAGAATAAAAGAGGCGGAGTTGCCGGATATTAGGGGGAATGTCGAAAATCTTATCGAAGGGGTTCAACACGAACCGGGCAGCCTTGGTGAAGGAATAAAACTGTCTGCCGAGCCGCGCAGCCTTGGCGAAGGGATAGCGCTGTCTGCCGAACAAAGGAATGCCGTCAAGAAATGCCTCGAGAACAATATAACGATTATTACGGGCGGTCCCGGAACGGGAAAGACGACAATTATCAATACCCTTGTTCGGATATTCAAATTTCTGAATATGTCGGTGGCATTGGCGGCGCCTACGGGCAGGGCTGCAAAGCGAATGGAGGAGGCGACGGGAAATCCCGCCATGACGATACACCGTCTGCTCGAATTCGTGTGGTCTGAGGACGAGGAGACGCTTAATTTCGGAAGAAATGAGGAGAATCCCTTGGAGCAGGACGTAATTATTATCGACGAGGCTTCAATGATTGACCTCATGCTCATGGACGGGCTGCTGAATGCGGTCAGCGACGGAACGAGGCTTATCTTTACGGGAGATGCCGACCAGCTTCCGTCTGTGGGTGCGGGCAATGTTCTCAGGGATATGATTTCGTCCGAATGTATCAGCACCATACGCTTGAAGGAGATTTTCAGACAGGCTGAGGACAGCGGCATTGTCGTCAATTCGCATATGATAAACAGGGGGGAATATCCCGAGAACGTCAGTGGCAACGGCTTTTATATAATCGGAAAGAACGGCGAGGACGAGATAATCGAGACCATTAAAAGTTGCTGCGGGGGCAGGCTCGAGGAAGCCTTTGATTTCATAGGAGACGCCGGAGATATTCAAATTCTCACGCCAACGAAAAGGGGCATTCTGGGCGCGCCAAATCTCAATACCATTCTTCAAGACGTAATAAACCCACTCGGCGACGGAGAGCCCGAGCTGAAAATCGGTGCGAGATCGTTCAGAATCGGCGACAAGGTCATGCAGCTTAGAAATAATTATAGTGCTGAATGGCGGACTGATTATTTCAGGACCGAGGGCGAGGGGATATTCAACGGAGATATGGGAATAGTCGAGAGCATTGACGCGGGCGAGCGCAGTATGACGGTAAGAATGGACGAGAGGCTCATCACATACGAGGGTGAAATGCTCGACGAAATAGACCTTGCCTATGCTGTTACCGTGCACAAAAGCCAAGGCTCGGAGTTCCCTGCGGTCATAATACCTGCCTATAGTTTCCCGCCTATGCTGATGACCAGAAATCTGCTTTATACGGCGGTGACTAGGGGCAAACGCCTCGTGATAATCGTCGGTGATCCGCGAAGGGTCAATCAGATGATAGCCAACAATCGGGGAGACGAGCGATATACGGGTCTCAGGCATAGGCTTACAGCCATGGACGGGGAGTGGTTTTGATGAATGGCGCGGCATACAAAGCGCTTAACGGAATATTGGAATTATTATACCCGCCAAATATTTATTGTATTTGCTGCGGCAAGATAATAGACAGCAGCAGGACATACAGCATGTGTAATGACTGCATTGGCTCTATCAGGTGGGTCGGCGGCAGAAACTGCACCAAATGCGGAAAGGGCTTGAACGAAAACAACCCGAAGGATATTTGTTTTGATTGCAGCGGGCAGGCTCACTCTTTTGACCGGGGCTTTATATGCAGCGAATATGGTGTGCATGAAAAGACGCTGCTGTATGAACTCAAATACGCTTCGGAGGGGTATATCGGGGAGACTTTAGGGGAAATCGCTTATGACAGAATGGCGGCGGAGCTCGGTGAGGAGACTCTTGCCGCCTCATATGATATGGTCATTCCCGTGCCGATATATAAGCTCAGGGAGCAGAGAAGAGGCTTTAATCAGGCGGAGCTCATAGCGAAATCCTTTGCTAAAAGGGCGGGGCTTAACCTCGAGAGGGAAATCATCATAAGAACGAAAGCCACCGCCGCTATGAAAGGACTCGACGCGGCAGAGAGGCGCGCGAATATCAGCGGCGCATTTGAAATCCGCGCCCGAAAGCTCCCCTTGATAAAAGGTGCTAAGATACTCCTTGTAGATGATATTTATACCACGGGCGCTACGCTGGACGAGGCGGCATCTGTGCTCAAGGCTGCCGGCGCGTCAAAGGTGGACTTTATAGCCTTCGCCTCCGGCGCGGATATACTCCCTGCGTGAATCACCCTTCGCACCAAAACGAGTTTTCGCGCCGACAATGGGTATCTGTGTATAAAAGATGATTTTTAGAAAAATATACACAGACTATCGATGAATATGTGTACATATTAGTTTTTGGCGTAAGAATTTACACAAATTGGAGACTATATGGGACAAATTAGAGAAAAAATCGAAGAATCTGTGTATGAACTGAAGAACTTGCAGGAAATATACACAATAGAGCTAGAGGGGCTACCCCCAGGACGACTGCATAAATGCATGAACAGCGGAAAGTACCGATACTATATAACTAGTAAGAGGGGAGAGAAGAAGGTGCGAAAAACGCTGAAAGAAGATGATGTGCGCCTGAGGCAGCTTGCTAGGAAAGAATATATACGCAGAAGCCTTAAAGAGATTGAGGACAATCTAGGGGTGTTAGAGTCATCGCTGCTAAAAATACATGATATTGACCCGAATGATATTTTGCAATCTATGCCTAAAACCTATAGGGATTTGCCTCAAGATTTCTTTTTCAACCGTGGGAAAGAGGCTACGCTGCTTCATTTGAGTGATGAGACGGCTGAGCGCTGCGCTCGTCATAGGGCGTGGGCTGAAGAGAGTTATGAGAGAAGTAGCTACAAAATGGATAACCTCAAGTTTTTATCTTCTGCGGGCGTGAAGGTGCGTTCCAAATCGGAGCTGCTAATCGTTGAAACACTTGATAGATTCGGGGTGCCATTTAGATATGAACAAGTTATCTTTGTGGGACGCAGAAGGCTTACGCCGGATTTCACTTTTCAGGATTACAACGGTAAGCTGTTCTTCTGGGAGCATGCGGGAATGATGGACAACGAGGAATACCGAGTGGCGCATAATAGGAAGATGTCCCAATACGAAGACGCAGGTATCGCACCTTGGGACAATCTCATCGTGACTTACGACGTAAATGGAATAATCAATACTCCTATGATTAGAAGTATTATTGAGTATGACGTAATCCCGAGGCTGTGAGGCAGCATTTCAAGGTGTAGCAGAGGAATACATATTGAAACGATCGAAATGCAAAGATTCTTTGCGTAAAATATATACACTGTCAAATTATGATTGCTGGTGTCTCTTCGCATAGCATGGTATGAAGTAATCGGAAAGGAGGGGGGTGATGAATCTTGGGAAGACGATTCGGGATATTCGGAATAAGAATGAGATGACTCAGGAAGATTTTGCCGAACTGTTCCATATAACCCGCCAGACGGTTTCAAGCTGGGAGAACGAGAAGAGTTATCCCGATCTGATTACTTTAATTGAAATCAGCGATAAATTCGATATATCGCTGGACACTATGCTGAAGGGAGATAGGAAGATGACGGAAAAACTGAATAGAGATATTAGCTGGGGCAAGCGACTTAAAACAGTCTTACCGATAGCTATAGGTGTAATAATTATTTGTGCGGGGTTATTCTTCTGGCTATATTGGGGAATTGTTCCGGTCGAAAGCAGCGAAGTGGAGATTACGACGAACGCCACCTACATAGAAAATTATGTGGTGGACGGGGTAAGCCAAGGTCCCGAATATCGTGTGGACTTCCATTGGAAATTGAAGAGCGGAAAATGCCTCGACGTCCGAGATTATAAAGAAGGAAGCGAGGAGTTCCAAGGAGAGAATGTGGTAGTTCCTTATGACAGTTATAAGATGCCGTTTGACGATAGAGGGGAACATCCGAATGAGTTCAAATTGGGATTTAGTAGAGAAGTTCCGTTCACGGAAAATGAGACTCTAATAGTCAAATTCAAAGATAAGACCGTTGAATACAAGCTGAAAGACATCGCAGAGGAAGCCGGCATTCAATAAGATAAAGCGTGAACTGATACGGACACCTCGCCACAGCGGCGGGGTGTTTTTAAAAGGGAGATTTTTTCGTCCAACTGATTTGGGTTTCGTCCAAAAACGAGGACAAATGGACGAAAATGCAGATTTGTGGAGTTAGGTATTATTAGGTATTATTTTTTCCGGTGGACTTCTGGTGATGTTTCCTTTTTTGATACAGAAAGGGGTAGGAGAGAGGATGATTTAAAGACCACGTTCACAATGCCTGAAAGTGATGTTGAGATAAATGCGAACTACGAAAGGATAATATTCAAAACCTCTATAGAAGATCAGGTTTATACGGGCAATGCTATTACATCCTCAGAAGGAAGGATAGAGCTGAATGGCACGGATTTAGTGGTTTATGATGAAATGTATACATGCAAGTATGAAAATAATGTGAATGCGGGTAAGGCAACAATCGTGGTCACGCTCAAGGGCATGCCGTTTGACCCGAAATTGGGCATCGGTGAAACCTATATTAATAATTATCGGATGTTGATAAACTGCGTGATTTTCGTATTAAAACGGCGCGGAGTATGCTACAATAGGGGAGCAGAGCGCGGTCATGTTCGTAGTTGAAAGTCCATGCCAGATACGGGCGAAGGGACCCACGTAAGCAGCGCGTAGTTATCCGCTGTGATCATGGCGTATCTTAGATGTAAGTCCTCCGGAAACCGGATAAAGGCGAGTGTGGGGTCAAAGACTAGGTCGAGTGACCGCGTGCATGTGATTATCCATAAAAGCATTCAAAAAAATGTGTGCTTCTTAACACGGAGCACACATTTATGTGGTAAAATTGCTTTAGGAAACAGCGACGTTAGAGGAGGCTAATCAATATGAAAATACAGATTTCATCCAAGAATTATCCGATGAGCGATAAGCTCAGTGACTATATCGAGAAGAAGCTCGGTAAACTTGATAAATATTTCAACGAGGACGTTACTGCCAATGTAGTGGTTTCCAAGCTGAGAGAGACGCCGAAATTTGAGGCGACAATAAACGCTAAACAGGCTGTGTTCAGGGCTGAAATGGCTAATGACAGCATATATGATGCGGTGGATATGGCTACGGACAAGCTTGCCAATCAGATGACAAAGCTCAAGGGCAAGCTTGAGGCGAGATATAAGGAAAACAAGGCGCTCAAACTCGAATTCGTTCCGGAGCCGGACGATGACGAATACGAAGAGGAAATGAGCATTGTAAGGAGAAAGCGCATCGAGCTCACTCCTATGGTGGCGGAGGAAGCCATTCTGCAAATGGAAATGCTCGGACATGATTTCTTCGTATTCCTCGACATGGACACTAATGCGGTGAGCATTGTGTATAAGCGTAAGGGCGACGACTACGGACTGATCGAAACAGGCAGATAGATTCGCCGAAACAAGGAGGGAAGAGGTAACTCAATATGTCTTATGATGATTGGAACCCAGATGATTTCCTAGATTTTGACTATGGAGACGGGGGTTCCCAAAGTCAAAGCAAAGATAAATACAATGATGAATACAGCGAGTATCTGGCGAGCCGCAAGGCGGAGAAGGTGCAGGATTCCCCGCAGATAAAAAGGGAGAAGCCTGCGAAGAAGAAGAAGAAGAAATTCTCTTCAAAGCCTCATACTACGCATAGCCCTGAGGAGAGAGCCGCTCTGAAGCAGGCGCAGCAGGAAGCTTATAGCCGATATACGAGCAACTATGATAAGAAGGTAAACAAAGCCAAGAAAACGAAGGTTAGGAAGCCGTCTGTATTTCTTACGAGGATTTACCTCGGCATTCTTGCCGTATTCGTGGGCTCCATGGCTGTCATGGACGTGCTTCCCTTAGTGTGGCTGATGGTTTTAATTGTCTTTCTACTCTTTATCAGCGCGCTTGTGCTGCCTAAGATGAGAAGGGGCGGGAAGAAACGAGCCACAAAGCCTTTGGCTACTTTGGCTTGCCTGCTTCTTATGCTCGTATATGTTACGGGGACGGCTTATGCGCTCGGGACTTTATCATTTTTGAGTTCCACCTCGGTAGACAATGACAAGCATGTCGCCAGGATCACAAAAAATCCATTTAATGTCGTGATAACGGGAATGGACGTGGACGGCAATATAGATGAAGAGGGCAGATCCGACGTAAATATGGTGCTGACGGTCAATCCGAATACGGGACAGCTTCTGATGACTTCCATACCGAGGGACTATCAGGTATTCCTGTCGGATAAGGACGGCGCCATGGACAAGCTGACGCATACGGGATTTTACGGAGTGCAGTCCACCACTGGTGCGGAGGAGGCTCTCCTTGACATGACTGCCAACTACTATATAAAGGTAAACTTCTCGACGGTGGAGAAGTTCATAGATGCCGTGGGCGGAGTGGACGTCTATTCCGAGTATGAATTTGAGCCCGTCAAATACAAGGGCTGGACCGTCAAAGAGGGCATGAACCATATGGACGGCAAGCAGGCTCTCGCATTTGCCAGGGAGAGGAAGGCTTTTGACAGCGGAGACAATCAGAGGATAAAGAATCAGCAGGCTGTTTTCGAAGCAATGTTTAAGAAAGCCACAAGCAGCAAGACCATGCTGCTGAACTACAATCGAGTTCTGTCGGAGCTCAAGGACTATGTGGAGATGAGTTTCAGTTCGAGGGAAGTCAGATCTCTCGTGAAAATGCAAATATCCAAAAACCTCAAATGGTCGATATATAAGAACACATTGGTAGGCGGAGACGATACTCAGCCGCTTTATGGAACGGGCGGTGAATACGCATATGTGATGACTCAGGACGAGGAAAGCATAAATCATGCCAGGGAACTTATACAGGCGGTTCTTGAGGGAACTCCGCTGACGAAGGACAGCGAGGGCGTTGTCCAGGTTCAGGGCGCTGAGTCCGAGGGCGAAGGCGAGGACGGCGAGAACGAAGGCGAAGGCGAATAGCAGCTGCCGAGACGGATACTAATAAAGAAACAAACTAAAACTCAAAGAGGAGATTTTATAAAGGAGATTTTATAAAAAGGAATGCTTGAGAGTTTAAGCGGATTGCTAATCAGCATAAAGATAACGGATGTCATGGATATTCTTATCGTGGCATTCCTCCTGTATAAGATGTTCGGCTTTATAAGAGAGACGAGAGCCCAGCAGCTTTTCAGGAGCATTCTTTTGATTGTTGCGGCATTCATCATTTCGGAGGTCTTTGATTTGAGTCTTCTGAATTGGCTCCTCACCAGGCTGGCTACTGTCGGGCTCATCGCGGTTGTAATACTCTTCCAGCCCGAGATCAGAAGGGCGCTTGAACAGATAGGAAGGCGCGGCGTTTTTCGCAATCAGTTCAGAGATATGAATAAGGAATCCGCCTATGCCGCGGTACATATGCTGGTGGACGCGGTTGATGATTTTTCGTCCACCAGGACGGGCGCTCTCATAGCCATTGAGGGCGAGACCATGCTGACGGACATCATAGAAACGGGCGTCGTGCTCGATTCGGAGATTTCGGTGAGGCTGCTCGGCAATCTCTTCTACGAGGGCTCGCCCCTGCATGACGGAGCTGTTATCATCAGAGGAAACAGGATTTACGCGGCGAGCTGCGTTCTCCCTCTGACGGATAGGAGCAGCATAGGAAAGAATTTGGGAACGAGGCATAGAGCGGGAGTCGGGCTCAGCGAGGTCTGCGACGCTCTGGTGATTATCGTTTCCGAGGAGACCGGTGCTATTTCGGTCGCCAAGAACGGAGAGCTCCGCAGATATTTGGATCTCAAGAGTATTGAGAAAAATCTTTTGGATATATATATCCCGTCGGGAGAAAATGGTGACATCTTCTCCAAGTTTTTGAATGGGGGCAAGCGCCATGAAGAATAGCACGAGAAAACTAATCAATATTATAATGGCGTTTGTTGTCTCGCTCGGCGCGTGGATATTTGTCGTGTATAACTATTATCCCATGACTGATGTCAAATACGGAGATGTTTCCCTGACCTTCTCGGGAGAGCGCGCCCTTGCAGAAAGAGGGTTGGCGGTTTCCGAGGCTGGGGCTGAAGGTATATCGGTGACGCTCAATCAGAAGAGAGTTGACGTAGGCAGAATTACGGAGGCGGATATAAGGGCGGAGCTTGATGTCAGCGGCTGCGTGGCAGGGGAGAACAAGATAACTCCGAATGTATTTGCGCCTAAAGAGGCAAGCGTGGAAAGCTATGATAATAAGGCTGTCGACATTATCGTTGAGAGGACTGACAGCAAATATCTTGATGTCGAGGTGGTCTATTCTGAGGACGCGCCCGAGGACGCGGCGCCTTTGGTAAGTGATATAGGTCAGACGCAGGCGCGGGTCGTATGTGCGGCGAGCAAGCTAAAAAGCGTCAGAAAGATAGCCGCCGTGCTCGACTACGATGAGGTGGGCGAAAAGACCAAGAGCTATACGGCGAGGCTGGTGGCTTTGGATAATAATGGCGATGAAGTTCCCCATGCCGTAATATATCCCGACGAGATCTCGCTTGACGCGAGCAGGGGAGTTATAAAGACTGTAGACTTAGTTCCTAATATCAGAAACGAGAAGAGCGAGGACTATGAGAGGAAGTATAGTGCTCCCGATAAGATTACGATAAAGGGCTCTAAGGAAATCGTTTCCAAGATTGATTCGATTAGAACCGAAGAGATAGATTTGAGCCGCTATTATGAGAATGAGGAGCTTAAGCTTGAATGCATACTGCCTGAGGGAGTCTATCTGTCAAACAGTGCAGATGAGGACAAGCTCGTTCTCAAGCTGACTGTCACCAAGATAGAGAAGGAAGCAGTTGAAGAAGGCTCTGAGGGCGAAGCAGGGACAGAGGAAGAGACGGCGAATTAAGGAAGAAGGAATGAATTAGGGGAGAGGTAGCGAATTAAGGGAAAAGTAGTAAAATTAAAAAAACAGCAAATTAAGGTAGAAGTAGTAAATTAGAAAAAACAGCGATTAAGGAATAAGCTGAGAATTAAGGTTTTTTGAATAAGTAAATGTTACATTAACGTGCATATCGAAACCGCAGATACGTGAAGTTTGCAACTGTGCAGTTACAACTTCACGTTTTTAGGTTGTCCTTTTTCAGCTACAATTGCCTCTGTATCCTGCCGAAACGG
>JAFWFU010000023.1 GCA_017515425.1 Mogibacterium sp. | reverse complement strand
GAAATAATGAGTAGTGGTTATGAAATAGCAAAAGAAAAAGATATAAGGGAATTGTTTGATCTGCAGCTGAGAGCATTCGAGAGTGAAGCTGAAATGATAGGCAGCAGGAATGTGCCCGCTCTGATGGAGTCCCTCGAAGAAAACCGGGAGGATTTCAGGAACTGGACGGTGCTTGTAAAGCGCAATGATGAGGGCAGGATCATCGGGGCCGTGAGGTTCAGAGAAGAAAGCGATCATATCGAGATCGGCCGCGTCATGGTTGCACAGGAATACAGGAACCGCGGTGTTGCGATCGGTCTGATGACTGCAGTCGAAGAACTTACGCAGGCAAAAACATTCGAACTGTACACCTGCACTAAAAGCTATATCAATATAAACCTGTATGAGAAGCTCGGTTACCGAATATACAAGGAAGAGCAGGGGGACAGAGATCTGTCATTTGCATATATGAGAAAAACTATTGGCTAGATTGACAACTTCACATTTTCAGAGATAAAAACAGACAAGCGTTGCTTACAAAAACTTGCGTTTTCAGCCAATTTCTGCATGTAATGATGTTTTTCTCGAAGAATTAAAAAAAGTGGCTTAAATGGCTTAAATCGAAGATTATCTGAAAACTCAAAAAATCGCGTCCTGGAAGCCTTGAAATTTCAAGGCTCAAAAAACGCGATCTTTGCAATTTTTAGGGTATATACCCGCGTTCTATCACTCTCACCTCTTTCATGCCGATTCTTTTAAGAGAACGAAAAAACGGCTCTGTTTAGAGCCGTGAATTCGCGATTTATTCAAGCCACACTATTGTGGCGCACCCTCCCCTGTATAGTACAAGGTTCTTAAATCGTTGCAGTGGTACTGCCAAGGGGAGTCGAACCCCTGATTCCAGCGTGAGAGGCTAGCGTCTTGACCACTTGACCATGGCAGCATATTTCATTGCGCAAGTGGTATTATAACCAAAAGGAGTCGCCTTGTCTATATCTTATTGAAAAAACTCAACAAAAACTTGGCAAAACCTATCAATATTTGTCTGAGAGCCCCGCAATCCCTCTGTCTGAGTTTGTGAAAATGGATTATGAATGAAAGTGCATGGTAGCTTTTACGGCTCTATGCCAGCCTTCCATTTTAGTTTCTCTTTCCTCGTCGCTTACAGCAGGCTTGAAGGTTTCGGCAATCTCTTTGCTCGCGACTATATCATCCAGGCTGTCATAATATCCGACCGCAAGACCCGCAAGATATGCTGCGCCAAGCGAAGTGGACTCTATAGAAGCATATCTGACTATCTCCACATTCGATATATTCGACTGAATTTGCATAAGGAGATTATTTAGTGCAGCTCCGCCGTCCACTTTCAGCCTATTTATTTTAATTCCCGTATCCGCTCTCATGGCAGAAAGCAAATCCTCATTCTGATATGCAATGGCTTCGAGAGTCGCTATTGCTATATGCTTGCGTGAAGTGCCGCGCGTAATTCCGAATATGGCTCCTCTGGCAGCCGGATCCCAATACGGTGCGCCAAGCCCTACAAATGCGGGAACTACATATACACCGCCGCTATCCTTAGCCTCGAGCGCGAGCTTTTCCGAATCAGTCGCATTGTCAAAGAATCTGAGTTTGTCTCTGAGCCATTGCACGGCAGCTCCGCATACAAATACCGAGCCTTCAAGCGCATATGTAATTTCCCCGTTTAATCCCCATGCAATCGTTGTGAGCAGCCCATTTTCGGACGGCACAGTCCTGTCTCCCGTGTTGAACAGAAGGAAATTCCCTGTTCCGAAGGTGCTTTTTACATCTCCCTCGTTGAAGCAGGCTTCTCCGAACAGTGCCGCCTGCTGATCGCCCGCTGCGCCCGTGATGGCGATTGCACCGCCGAATAGCTCATCTATGGTATCACCGTAATGTGCAGAACATTCCACCGGTCTTGGCAGCATACACATAGGTATGTTCAGAAGCTTGCATAGCTCCTCATTCCAGCTTAGCGTGTTTATATCGAAAAGCATGGTGCGGCAGGCATTTGAATAGTCCGATACATGAACTTTGCCGCCCGTCATCTTCCATATGAGCCATGATTCGATAGTGCCAAAAAGCAATTCTCCCTGCTCGGCTTTCTCCCTTGCACCCTCTACGTTGTCAAGTATCCACGCGAGCTTGGTGCCGCTGAAATACGGGTCTGCGAGCAGTCCCGTATTGCGCCTGATCATCTCCTCATGGGGTTTAAGGCGCACGGCGTAATCCGCCGTTCTGCGGCACTGCCATACTATCGCATTGTAAATCGGCACGCCCGTATTCGTATCCCATACGACGGTGGTCTCGCGCTGATTGGTAATTCCAATCGCCGCAATATTCTGATATGTCAATCCGGCATTTAACAGCGCCTCCTGAGCAGTTCCCATCTGCGTTGCCCATATCTCCATTGCGTCATGCTCCACCCAGCCCTCTCGGGGGAATATCTGCGTGAACTCCTTCTGTGCCGCGGATATGGTATTCCCCGATTTGTCGTAGATGATAGTTCGCGAGCTCGTAGTGCCCTGATCCAGCGCCATGATATATTTCTCCATTTCGAATCCTTTCCATTTTAAATAAGGTTCTTCATTCGCTACGCTCCTTCGGAATGACAGAAGCTGACCCACTCATATCCTATTATACAAAAAGTGCCATTATTTGATTGCTTATATCAATACCTTTTTCAGTAAGTCTGAGTCCTTTGTCATCTATTATGAGATGTCCGCTCTCGACAAATTCCTCCGCCCCTGTCCTCGCTTCACCAAACACCTTCCAAAAGAATGCTTCGGCATTCCCTGTCACCTCTTCGCCACATTCGAGCGCGGTATATGCAGCGACCGCGTCTTTATATGTAATGCCCTCTCTTCGCCTAAGACCTGTGAAAACCGCTTCGCTTATATTATCAAATGGTGAATTTCTCCATTCCTCTTCATGCAGCAGTAAATGCTCCTTAGTCGAGGGGCGTTCCTCATCATCTGATTTAATTGTGTGTGTCGCCGCTGTCATTGTATCAATATATGCAGCCGTATACCTCTCAATATATTTGTCTATATCAGCAGTGTTCCTATATCTTGTCCCATGAACGAATCCACTCGCGCCCAAACCACATCCGATATAATCCGACATATCCCAATACAGCGAATTATGTTTTGACCTGTAAATGCTTTTTCCCAAACTATCAGTATCACAATCCCCAAAACCTAAAGCAGCCCCGTCCTCTCTGCCCGTGCGTGCGAAATTGCTTATCTCGTAATGCTCGTAGCCTGCGCTCTTTAAAATAGAACACAGTCTGTGATAAGTCTCTCTATCCTCTTCATCTGAAACTTCCGTCAGCACTCCGCGCTCTATCTGATTTGCAAAGGCTGTACCCTCTTCTATCTGGAGACTATAGCAGGAGATATGTTCTGGGCGGAATTCAACAATACTTTGCGCATCTGAGAGCGCATCGTCCATGCTTTCTCCCGGCACTGAAAATATGAGATCCAAATTTATATTGTCAAATCCCACCTCTCTGGCAATCTTCATATCCAGCTCAACGTCCTCTGCTGTGTGAATGCGACCGAGAAAACGAAGTCTGTTGTCGTTCATTGACTGCACGCCCATAGAAAACCTGTTAATGCCCATTGACCTATAAGCCTGCAATCTATCTCGAATTGCCCTTTCATTATCTCCCAGAGTCCCCGGATTGGCTTCTATCGTTATTTCTGCATTTTTCTTTATGTCAAACGAAGCCTGAACAGCATATACTATATCTCTCATATGTGATACATCAAGCACGGACGGCGTACCGCCCCCGATATAAACGGTGTCTAAGCTGACTGTCCTTTCCCCGTCCGAGCTGGTATCCTCTCTCAGTCCAGCTTCCGCTCGCATTAGACTTGCCCTCAGCTTTATCTCATTCACAAGCGCATTCGTATAGTCTCTAAGAGGCGCACCCTCTGAACAGAACGACAAAAAAGCGCAGTAATTGCACTTTCTTATACAAAAAGGTATGTGGATATATAGCCCTGTCTTATTAGCCATTATTATTTAGCCCTTCTGTATATCAGTTTAAAAAATAAGGCTAATCTAAAGTCAACTTTATTTTAGCCTTATTTTAACTATATTTTATTTCGCATCGTCGAGCTTGAGGACTTCGGTGAATGCTTCCTGCGGCACGGTCACGGTTCCGAATTGGCGCATTCTCTTCTTGCCCGCCTTCTGCTTCTCAAGCAGCTTCTTCTTACGCGACACGTCGCCGCCATAGCATTTTGCGAGTACGTCCTTGCGGTAAGCTCTTACGGTCTCTCGAGCTATTATCTTCTGCCCGATTGCCGCCTGGATAGGCACCTCGAACTGATGACGAGGGATAATATCCTTTAGCTTCTCGCAGATTCCGCGTCCCTTCGCCTGCGCCGACTCCTCCGGAACTATGGTGGAAAGGGCGTCTATGAGCTCTCGGTTCAGGAGTATATCGAGCTTTACCAGCTTGGCAGGCTGATACCTGATGAACTCATAGTCGAGCGAAGCATAGCCTCGGGTGCGGGATTTAAGCGCGTCAAAGAAATCATATATAACCTCGTTCAGCGGGAGCTCGTATCTAAGCTGCACCCTCGTCTTTGTCAGATATTCCATATCGAGCATTTTACCCCTCCTGCCCTGACAGAGAGTCATAATGCTGCCGACATAGTCATTCGGAGTCATAATCTCAGCCTTTACTATCGGTTCTTCGATATGGGCAATCTCCGTCGGATCGGGAAGATTGGAAGGATTTTGAATGTCAAGCACCGAGCCGTCCTTTAACACTACCTTATATACTACCGAAGGGAGCGTTGTGATAACGTCGAGGTCGAACTCCCTTGAGAGTCTTTCCGTAATCACGTCCATATGAAGGAGTCCGAGGAAACCACATCTATAGCCATAGCCTAGAGCCGCGGAGTTTTCAGGCTCGAAATTAAATGCCGCGTCGTTTACCTGGAGCTTTTCGAGGGCGTCCTTTACGTTCTCGTACTTCTCACCTTCTGCTGGGAAAATGCCACAGTAGACCATTGACTGTGCCTTTTTATATCCCTTTAGAGCCTCGTCCGCAGGCTTCGCCGCGAGAGTAATCGTATCTCCGACTCTGGCGTCTGCAACCTGCTTAATGGATCCGCATATATAGCCTACCTCTCCGGCTTTGAGTTCATCCGCAGGCAGCATACCCGGAATACAATAGCCAACCTCTGTCACCTCGTAGTTCTTGCCCGTATTCATCATGCGGATTATATCTCCGCGCTTGACGCTGCCGTCGAATACTCTTGTATAGATGACTACGCCTTTATAGCTATCATAATATGAATCGAATATAAGAGCTTTGAGCTTCCCGTCTAAGTCACCCTTTGGCGGCGGTATGACCTCCACCAATTTTTCGAGCATTTCATCTATGCCCTGCCCTGTCTTAGCGGAAATCTCCGGAGCTTCGGATGCGTCAAGTCCGATTATATCTTCAATCTCCGCGCGCGCATCTTCCGGGCGCGCTGAATCTAAGTCCATCTTATTGAGCACGGGGAGTATTTCAAGGTCCTGATCGAGCGCCAGATACACATTCCCCAAGGTCTGTGCCTCTACTCCCTGCGTGGCGTCGACCACTAAAACAGCCCCGTCGCACGCAGCGAGTGAGCGCGACACCTCATAGTTGAAATCCACATGACCCGGCGTGTCAATCAAATTCAGAATATACTCATGCCCGTCCTTCGCCTTATACAAAAGCCGGGTCGTCTGCAATTTAATCGTAATGCCGCGCTCGCGCTCGATGTCCATATTATCGAGATATTGCTCCTTCATATCGCGCGCGTCAACAAGCCCCGTCTTTTCAATCAGGCGATCCGCCAAGGTCGATTTCCCGTGGTCTATATGCGCAATAATGCTGAAATTCCTTATATTATCCAAATAGCTCATCAATAATTATCCTTTTCAAACTGTTTAAATCCGCGAGAATGCCATTAAGCACTCAGCATATTCCCCTTTTGTCCTGCTAAATATTCACCGCAGATTATTCTACCACACAAGTATTGAATAAGAAATGAATAAAGCATATATCAGTGCTTTGAAAGCATACGCCTAGGCTTCTGAAACAGGCTTGGGCTCTAAGGATTTCTATGGCACTGCTATGGTACTCACACTATATGAAAAGCCAAGAATAGCCAAAAATATGAATATGAGAAGAGAGGTCAAGTCGGTGAATATTTTCGCCTTCTTGCCTCTCTTTTATAATCCGTCAAAATTTATAATCTGTCAAAACTGCCCTGTATTCAGCAGGTCATATTTTGCCTTGAATGTCAGCCTTTGCCCTGCAAACTATGCGGCGGCTGCGTCTCTTTCTCTTGACTTGTCGTATACCGCTCTTTCCTTGTCGAGAGTCGGAGTCAGCTTAGCCACTATGAATGCCACGAGTCCGCCGCAGATAAATCCCGGAAGAAGCTCATATACACCCGTCGAAGCGGAAAGTCCGCCAAAGAGCCAGCCGAGGTCTACCGCAAATCCCGCTATGATTCCCGCGATAGCTCCCTTATAGTTAAACTCTCTCCAGAAGAGCGAGAGGATAATTACAGGTCCGAAGGACGCGCCGAATGCGCCCCATGCGTTCTCTACCAGGTTCATAATAGCCTGTGCTCCCGAACCCTTTGATGACGCGATAAGGTAAGCGATAACTGCGATCACCACTACCACGATACGTCCTACCAATACGGCTTCCTTCTCGCTTACATTCTTCTTGAAGTTTGTATAAAGGTCTGCCGTGAACGAGCTGGACGCTACCAAAAGCTGTGAGTCTGCGGTCGATACCGACGCCGCGATTATAGCCGCGAGCAGCAGTCCCGAAAGCGCAGGCGGGAAGAACTTCCTTGCCATTGTGATGAATACAATCTTCTGCATTCCTTCCGGAAGAAGCTGTTCAGCAATGAGCATTCTGCCCATATAGGCGATAAGACATGCACTTGCGAGTGAGACGACTACCCAAATAATGGCGATAGTCGAGGACTTCTTGATTTCTGACGGCTTCTCGATGGACATAAATCTTATGATGATATGAGGCATTCCGAAATATCCGAGTCCCCAAGCCATTCCCGTTGCAATATCCTGCCAGCTCGCGCTGAGGAGTCCGCCGCCGAAATCGCATATTACCGACGCTCCGCTCGCGTCAGTATACTCGTATACCTTGGAGAGAAGCGTGGTGTCGAGCTCCTGCCCCGACACGATTACAGCAATAGGAACTGCCATAAGCGCTATCATCATCAGCATTCCCTGGAAGAAATCCGTCCAGCATACTGCGGTGAATCCGCCGAAGATTGTATAGAATACGATCATCAGAGCGAAAACTATCATTGCGGTCTTTGTTGACATGCCCTGGAACAATGTCGTGAATACGGTCGTTCCTGCCACGAATGCAGACGCTACATAGATAGTGTATGCGAAGAGGAAGATTAGCGCGCAGATGACCTGCAAGGTTTTGGTGTCTGCGTCAAATCTATTGGCGAGGAACTGCGGTATTGTGATTGAATCGTCGGCTTCCTCTGAGAAAACTCTGAGCCTTTTGGCGCAGAGTATCCAATTCGCTGCCGTACCGAGAGCAAGTCCGATACCGATCCAAATCTGACCGAAACCGAATGCGAGTATGGATCCCGGCAGTCCCATTAAGAGCCATGCCGACATATCTGATGCCTGTGCCGAAAGAGCCGCTACCCATGGCCCCATTGCACGTCCGCCGAGGAAATAGTCCTCTTGGCTTCTTTGCTTTTCCTTGACGTAGAAATAGACGACTACTCCCATCAAAGCCACAAAGTACAATATAAAAGTAATCATTTCAGGATTCATATAAAACTCCTTTTCTAACGCTGCCCTTATTCCTATGCTGTCATTCTTTCGTTACATATATTATTGTAGACAGTATTATTTTACCTCCTATATTATTCCCTTTTTTTGACTATAAGTCAAATAAACTTTGATATTTAATTAACAATAAGCATGCTGTTTTCGCCTCTTTTATCGCTCCTCTCACACCCGTAAACAGCTAAATTTCAGCAGATAAGCCGCTTTTACAAATAGTTAAAGCTATATTTCTTTGATATTTTTTTAACGCATTTCGAGCCCTTTCCACAGCCTTAATCTATATTATTGCAGCATGGTGCATTTTTTATCACAACTGTCATATAAGTCCAACAGCGCTTATTTCTGCCACTTTAGCTGTATTTGCTTATCTCGAACTTGCTTTAAGTCGCGTTAGCCTCTCTATTTTATTTTTACCCAGCAAAGCGCGCTCCAATCAGCCTGACTCCTCTGCTCTGCTCTCGTCTGCTCCGGCGGCTTATCAAAAGCGGCAGATTGACAATCCACCGCCTTTAAGAGAATGAGGGCGAAAAACCTTCCTCATTTGATAACTAAAGCTCGGTAATTTGACACTTTGTTAATAAGAAAAACGCTGCAAAGGTTGAAAAACCTTATTTTTTTGCGTCAATATTCTTGTTTTGTTATTGACACAATACAGCACAATATGGTATAATTCCAACATGTATAGCACTAGAT
>JAFWFU010000022.1 GCA_017515425.1 Mogibacterium sp. | reverse complement strand
TTGTAACCGCCTATATTGCTCTTAGCCTTATATACTTCATAGCCTTTAGCTCCCTCCACCTTCTTCCATGTCAGCTCAAGCCCCTCTGTGCCTGCCTGCTTTACAAGAGGATAGTCTGGAACGCTTAAAACTCCTTCCTGACTTGCCGCATGAATATGATAAGTATCAAATCCGAGTACGGTAAGAGATAATAGCACTATTGATAGCATGCTAACTATTTTGTATTTATAATTGATGATTTTCATATAATCTGCCCTTCCTATCCTATTATTCTTCTATTTTTTCATCATTTGTATTCTCAATAACATCTGAAATATAGTAGGTTCCTTCATCGTAGTATGTCCTATAATTTTGCATATCCCAAAATGGAATTCCGTCTTTTCCTAAGCTATAAGCGTGAAGCATCATCTCAAAGTCGTTCGCTCGCATCGCTGTTTTTTCAAGCTGATGTCCGCCTTTCATAAGGCAGTAATAGGCGTATTTTCCATTAATATCAACTTTTTTGCATGTCTCCGAATTATCCGCACAGCGATCAATCTTTTTCCCGTTTTCTTCAAGTGTGTACGCATCATAAAGCCCGAGTATATGCCCCATCTCATGTGCAGCGGTTCCCTTGTACCCATCAGCAGTTCTTGACGTGTCCGCATATTCCCCCTTGTTTTCTTTTAACTGCGCATTTGTGGGCATATGTATATATGGTAAACCTATTTCACTGTCACTCGTATAATACAGCGATGCATGAAACCACAAGTCACCATCATAATCGTTAAAATCACTCGGATACATCGCAGGCAGAAAACGAGGTGCAAGTCCGCCTATCCTGACCTGTATAAATCTCTGTGCAGAAGCGAAAGTTTCTTTTCTTGCATTATGAACAATCAGTTTTGTTTTGAAGTTGAACCCTTCGCCCCCGAAATTGCCCTCTCCTGAGGTTACTTCGATTTTGTTATATCCTTTCTTCAGACCTTTAATAAATAAAGTCGTACACAGTTCTCCGTCTAATTTTTCATCAGGGTCATTTTTTCGTACCAACTCACCACTCACCATATTGTATTGTACAAAGTCTATATACAGATGTATTTCAAGAACTGTCCCCGTAAATCTGTATTTAATGGGTGGGTAGGATCCGTTTGGAAGGGTGTATTTGTTTGCGTCCCATTTTTTGCTGTTGTCGAGCGCCACATTCTTAAACAGGGGACTGTTTTTCGCATAGTTCCAATTATATGTATCATCTGTTACCGTTCCCTTTACCACCGGTGTTTTTTTCGTGCTTTTCACTGCTTTAACGACATAATAGTATTCTTTGCCCTTTTTGCAATTCTTATCAGCGAACTTCAATTTTGACTCTGAATTGATTGTCTTATATGGTTTATTGCTGCTAAGAGCTTTCTTTGCGGTAGTTCCTCGGTATATATAGTAACCACTAGCACCTTTTATCTTATTCCACTCTAGGACGAGATTTTTGTTCCTCTGAGTGACTGTAAGCTCCGGCACCCCTGTCGTAATTTTAACAGTGTTACTCTTATGTCCACTCGTTTCTACATCAAATTTATATGTCTTATTCTTTCCAAGGTTGCTTATCTTGATTTTATATGTCTTGCCCTTCTTCATTTTAAAGCGATTGTTCTTAAGTTTCTTTCCGCCTACGGTTATTGAATAAGAGCTTGCAGATATTTTCTTTCCGTTTATAGCGACATAGTAGTCCGACGATGTTTTTGAGCCGTTTTCAACTTTAAGCTCGACGCCGGTGAGAGACATTGCATTTCCTGTAAGCTTTGGTTTTTTCGATTTTTCCACCGGGGCTGCTGTCTCAGGTTTAACTACAGATACATTAACTGTGCAGCTTGCGCTCACTTTCCCGTCCGATGATTTGGCGGTTATCGTTGTCTTTCCTTTTATCTTTGCTGTTATGACTCCGTTTTTATTTACAGAAGCCACTTTTTCCTTGCTGCTCTCCCATTTCAGTTTCTTATCTGTAGCGAGAGCTGGCTCTATCGTCGCGCTTAGCTGGGCTGTCTCCTTAGGCTGCATTGTCAGCGAGCTTGCACTTAGCTTAATGCTCGTTACGGGGATGTCAATATCACTTGCCAAGATGAACGCATCCTTCGAGTCATTTTCATCAGTAAAGTCAAAGCTTACCGTCGCTCTATAATAAGCTCCGCATTTCCCATAAATGCTTACCTTTGTTCCCTTTGGCAGCGTATCTCTTTTATTCTTATTCTCATCTTCTGAGTGTGCCGACCTCGTCGCAAGCGTACTCTTATTCGTAACGCCATTTACCGTCTCTATCGGTGTGAATACCGAAATTACCGTATAGTCGGTATATGTCTCTTCGTCGTCTGCAACTACGCTTAGCCTGAGCCTTGTCAGTCCCTCTCCGGCTCCCGTAAGGGATATATAACCCTCATCATCTTCCTGTATGCTGCATACTGCGGAATCATCTATGCTCCATGCGTGGCTTACTTCCGTAATATCGTCCAGCTTATAGCTTATCGTCGCTTCCTTAGTGACTCCCAGAACCAGAACCTTGTTGATACGGTGGGAATCCCCCTCAGAGTCCCATATCCTGACAGCCTTAGCCGCCATGGATATATCCGTACATAGGATGAACATTATCGCCATGAAGCTCATCACTACGAACAGGGACAGTCCTTTATGCTTAGTTTTTCCTGATTGCATTTCCTCCTCCTTGATTTTACATGGAATTAACCTTTTTAGACAAGTATCAACTGATAGTTTCAGCATTTAAAAACCGCAGCTAAAGGTTTTATCCCTTAGCTGCGGATATGCTTTCAAAGTTTGGACGTATTTCCAGATGACCGATGACCGATGACCGATGACCGATGACCGATGACCGATGACCGATGACCGATGACCGATGACCGATGACCGATGACTGATGACTGATGACTGATTTTAAGCTCTCTCTTCATGTCTGTCAAGCCCTTTTCGCTGCTTTTTAAATCTTTTCCAACTTATTTGAGTTTCTATTTTCCCTAATGCACTACCTACCTGTTACATCTTTACTGTGCCTCAACTCTATCACAATATGTCGATTATATGCAAATATTACTTCACTATCGCGTGATAGTGTCAGCTTGTTGCGGAATAGGCTCAGCCTTCCACGGGGGTTCCCATTTTAAACTTCGAAACTTGCGGCGTTATTTCAGGAAACTGCTGTTGAATGTCATTACAAAAATCTCAAATGCAGCATATAGCACCAGATAGTCGTCGTCGAATGACAGCAAGAGGTCGTTTTGGCATTGATTGCCGTCCTCGAATATGAGCTTGGGAGAGCCGCCAATTACAGCCTTTAGCTCTCCATTTCGCTCTACCGTATAGTTGCAGGATATATTGGCTCTTCTGCACGCTGGGAATAGTTTCAATATGAACACTCCGTCCTCAGTCTCAGCCTTATAGCCCTCAGCCCTGCCTTCCTTTATCGGATAAATCTCTCCATACTGCTCCCCGTTCGCATAGATGTCGAAGCCCGCCTTGCTTATAACATGACCCTTGGCGTCAAACTTCCTCGCCTTAACAGAAACCATTTCCTCGCCCTCGTCATTAAAGAGCTTTGCGGTGAACGGATTATAGCTGTTCTCGACCCTGAGCACCTCATCATCATCCGCATTCTTAAACCAGCCCTCGGACGAATTATGATAATAGAAGGTGAATATATCCATACTGCTTGGCGCTTCGGTATCGGGCGAGCCTGACATAGCCTCTATAAGCTCGCGAAGATGTCTTACCATCATCACGGACACCAGCTTAAACTCGGCGAAGATCGAATAGTTCTTAGGCGTAACCGCCGCCTCTGAGGTATTTATCAGATTGTCAAATCTGTATTCGTCCTCAGCCGCTCTGATGATATTATCTATAAGCGTGATATGCTTTATATTGAGCCTGCCTGATTTCCTGGATATGACTATGCAGTCTTTAAAGCGGCTCGGACCAAAGACTATGCTCTTCCCCTGAAATCCCTTATGTTCCGCAATCCAAGCCCTTCCGAGCGGCGTATCCATTTCTTTCAGGCGCTCAAAGAGCCCCTCTATATCCAATTCTGTCCTGACTTCGTTCTCATATATGCTGCGGTCGTTTATGCTGCTGCCGCCCCTGTTCCAAAAGATACCGAAGGAAAGCAGAAGGATAATGGCTCCCATTATCCATTTGCCCGTGGACATAGCCATCAAGCCCGTAAGCGCGGTCAGTATTCCTAATAATGTGGTTAGTCTGTCAGCTTTCATACTTCTCCCGATAATAGCTGGCTCTCATAGTTGCCAATATGGCAGGCTCTCGCAATTCGCCTTATTAAGCATTTCACCAGCCGCCTGCCATATTAGCCTGCTATATCAACAGTTCATCAACTTTCTATTATCTCAGCAGCTCATCAACTGCCTCGCGGATTGCCTTCCTGCGAGCTTCCGCCTCGGTCTCCGAGGCGCCCTGAGCCATAACATAGGTCTTAATCTTTGGCTCAGTGCCGGACGGCCTTATAGCCACAGCGCAGCCGTCCGAAAGCTCGTAGAACAGCACATTGCTCTTCGTAAAGCCCGGCACGCCAGCAAGATAATCCTTAATGCCCTTGACGGTAAGCCCGACCTGTTCCGGCGCGTTCTCCCGAATGCGGCTCATCACAGCCTCTCTCCTCTCCGCCGAGTCAAATCCCTCGAATACGGTCGACTCGGTATTTTCGATATAATATCCGTATCTTTCATACATTCCAACGAGCGCGTCATACATGCTCATGCCCTGAGCCTTGTAATAGCAGGCGATTTCCGCAAGGATCATAGACGCAAACACCGCGTCCTTATCCCTGCAATATGTGCCGCCGAGGAATCCGATACTCTCCTCGAATCCGAAGATGAAATTGCCGTCGCCGCCCTCGTCCATCTCCTTTATCTTCTCTCCGATAAACTTAAATCCCGTCAGGACGTCTATCATCTTCACGCCGCCCGCCTCGCATATCCTGTCCGCCATTACGGTCGACACTATCGACTTGCAGGCGAATGGATTTTCTGGCATGCTTCCCATATCATTTCTCAAGCGGATTATATAGTCGAGCATGAGACAGGCTATCTGATTTCCGCTGAGCACCTTGTACTCGTTGCCCGCTCTCACCACAGCTCCACATCTGTCGCTGTCAGGATCGGTTCCGATTACGAAATCCGCGTCGTTTTTCTTCGCATACTCTACGGCAAGCTCAAATCCTTCCGTATTCTCAGGATTTGGAGATTTCAGCGTCGTGAAATTCCCGTCCACCACCATTTGCTCGTCCACGGTGATTATCGCGCCATAGCCCTGCCTTTTCAGGATTTCAGGAACCAGCTTATATCCCGCGCCGTGGAATGGCGTGTAGACTATTCTGAGGTCTGCGCCCACTTCTTTTATATATTTGTCCGTAATCGAGACAGTCATCACCTCTTTAAGATATTTTTCGTCCATCTCCGTGCCGAGGATTTCAATGAGCCCTTTGTCGATTGCTTCCTGATAATCCATTCTCTTTACGTCTTTGAAGATGTCGACCTTGGCTATCTCCGCAGATACTATATCCGCATGTTCGGGGCCGAGCTGTGCGCCGTCCGCCCAATAAGCCTTGTAGCCGTTGTATTCCTTTGGATTGTGGCTGGCAGTTATATTGATACCTGCAATAGCGCCGCATTCCCTCACCGCATATGAAAGCTCCGGCGTTGGTCTGAGGTCATCGAAGATATATGATTTGATACCGTTTGCTGCGAGCACCGCCGCAGCTTCCTCAGCGAAGAGCCTCGCGTTGTTTCGACAGTCATACGCAATCGCCACGCCGCTTCCCTCTTTGGAGTCTCCGCCTATCTGACCGCCCTCTTTGATGATGAGGTTGGCAAAGCCCTGAGTCGCATACCTCACGGTATAGACGTTCATAAGGGCGATTCCGGCTCCCATGGTGCTGCGGAGCCCCGCCGTGCCGAAGGTCATCATAGCCTTAAAACGACCTTCTATCTCTTTTTCGTTTCCCTCAATGGCTCGAAGCTCCGCCTTCGTCTCTTCGTCCACCACGTCGGAATTCAGCCAATATTCAAATTCTTCCCTATAACTTCTCATATTTTCCCCTCTCTTCCTAAAAAATCTAAATGCTTTCACTAAACATACAGCGTTGCCGCAGAGTAGAAAGCATTGATTTCCGTCGGCTTCGCTCCTTCAATAACGACTACGCTCAAGATAACAAAACTTTAGCTCGCCTGCTCAAACTGCGAATTATAGAGCTCCGCATATGCGCCGCTCTTCGCCATAAGCTCCTCGTGATTGCCCTGCTCAACTATATCTCCGTCCTGCATTACAAGTATATAATTTGCATTCCTTATAGTCGATAGCCTATGCGCAATTATGAAGCTCGTCCTATTCTCTGTCAGCGCGTCCATAGCCCTCTGAATCTCCTCCTCCGTCCTCGTATCTACGGACGAAGTCGCCTCGTCGAGAATGAGCAGCTTCTTATCGGCGAGCACCGCCCTTGCAATCGTCAGGAGCTGCCTCTGCCCCTCGGAAATATTGGTCGCGTCCTCGCTGAGCACCATATCATATCCGCCCGGCAGAGTGGTGATAAAATGGTGCGCCTTGGCAGCCTTCGCCGCCTCTATCACCTCTTCATCTGTAGCGTCCTCTCTTCCATATCTAATGTTATCTCTAATCGTCCCGCTAAACAACCATGTATCCTGTAAAACCATGGCGAATCTCTCTCTATGTTCCTGCCTGCTCATCTCCCGAATATCGCAGCCGTCTATCCTTATCGCGCCCTCGTCCACGTCGTAAAACCTCATCAGAAGTTTTACCATAGTCGTCTTGCCCGCACCCGTCGGGCCTACTATGGCAATCTTCTGTCCCTGCCATACCTTCGCGCTGAAATCCCTGATAATCGGGTGATCTTTGTCGTAGCCGAAACTGACATGGTCGAATTCCACCTCGACCTCATCATCTCCTCTCGCATAATTCTGCTGCGTGGTGTCTATCTCCTCATCTTCTTCAAGGAACTCAAATACCCTCTCCGCCGCGGCAGCCATTGATTGAAGCTGATTCATCACGGTGGCGGTTTCCTGAATGGGGTGTCCTATATTTTTCACATATTGTACGAAGGCCTGAATATCCCCGACGCCAATGGCGCCCTTTACGCAAAGTCCGCCGCCCACGACCACCACAGCCGCATAGCCGAGATTGCTCACTATCCTCATCAGCGGTCTCATCAGCCCCGAGAGGAACTGCGACTTCCAGGCGGATTCATAGAGCTTCTCGTTTGATATATTGAATTCGTCGGTAACGCGCCCTTCCCTGTTGAACGCCTTGATTACGAGGTGTCCCGAGAAATTCTCCTCTATCTGTCCGTCGATAATTCCCAAATATTCCTGCTGTGCGGCAAAATGCTTCTGAGAGATCTTAATGAGGATTCCCATTACGACAGCCGAGAGCGGAATCACGAGAAGCGCCACCAAGGTCATGGTAATATTTATCGTCAGCATGACGACCACTATTCCGACTATGCTGATAATCGCCCAGATAAAATTGGAGATGCTCTGCGAAAGCGCCTGCCCCAGCGTGTCTACGTCGTTCGTAATTCGGGAGAGGATTTCACCCGTCGGGACTTTCTCAAAATAGCCTATAGGCATACGGTCAATCTTCTCGGAAATATCCCTTCTCATATTGTAAACTGTCCGCTGAGTGATATTCGTCATGATGAGTGCCTGCACATACTGTGCAAACGCGCCGACGGCATAGAGGATAGCCGTCATCATAAGGACTCTTCCGACCGCGGGGAAGTCTATGCCGCCCGTGCCGTGAATCTTATTCATCACGCCTTCGGCAATTAGCGTCGTGGCTTTCCCCATCACCTTAGGGCCAAGCGTCTCGAAAATGGTGGCGAATGCCGCGATAACGGCTACCGCGAGCACGGCAAATCTATACGCCCCCATATATCTCAGCGTATCTTTTACAGCCTTCCTGAAATTCTTAGGCTTCTCGCCGGGAGCCAATGCGCCTGAGGGACCTCCCATGCGGCGTTGTTTCCTCCGCCTGGTTTCGCTGCCCGCTTCCCTCGGCTCCTCCGAAATCTCTGCCACAGTTTGCACCACAGGCATCTCAGCGTCGGGCGCAGTTTCAGCCTCAAGCTCCTTATTCACTTTTGCCTTCTCAACATCTTTCTTCATTATATATAATTAAGATCCTTCGACTACTCTCAGTATGACATCCACTTACACTATCGCTTCGCCCATTTGCGAAATCGCTGTCTCTCTGTATATCTCGCAGTCTCTCATCAGCTCCTCATGCCTGCCTTTTCCGACTATTCGCCCTTCGTCCAGCACGATAATCTGCTCCGCGTGCATGATAGTGCCGACCCTCTGAGCGACGATTATCCTCGTCTTGCCACTGGTCTTATCCGCCAATGCCTGTCTGAGCTGAAAATCCGTCTTCATATCCAAAGCCGAGAAGGAATCGTCAAATATGAATATCTCCGGCTTCTTGGCAATCGCCCTCGCAATAGCCAGCCTCTGCTTCTGTCCGCCCGAGACATTTGAGCCGCCCTGCGACACCGCACTCTTATATCCTTCCTTCTTCTTATCTATAAATTCCGCAGCCTGAGCTATCTCCGCCGCCTCTCTTATTTCACTATCCGCGGCATTCTCGTCTCCCCAGCGGATATTCTCCTCAATCGTACCCGAAAACAGAATGCCCTTCTGCGGCACATATCCTATGGAGTCTCTGAGCGATTTCAAAGTCACAGCTCTCACGTCGCAGCCGCCTATGGTAATCCTTCCCTCGCTTACGTCGAAGAACCTCGGAATGAGCTTTATCAGCGTGGATTTTCCCGAACCCGTCGCACCGACAATCGCCGTCGTCTCACCCGGCTTTGCCTCGAAGTCTATATCCGTCAATACATTTTCTTCCGCGTCGGGGTATTTGAACGAAACATGCTCAAATCTGACGCTCGCATTTCCACCAATCTCAAGCTCTGCCGCATTCTCCGCGTCCCTGATTGAAGTCTCCGTCTCAAGAACCTCATAAATACGGTCAGCCGCTATGCCCGCTCTCGGCAGGAAAATCGCCATTCCCGCTATCATAAGGAAGGAAAAGACTATCTCCATTGCATATGCGATAAAGGCGGTCATCGTACCCACCTGCAAAGTCCCGCTGTCAATCCTGCCCGCCGAAATCCAGGTAATCCAAATGGTTACGCCGTACATGATAATCATCAGAAGCGGCGTCATGGAAATCATGGCTCTGTTGACAAAGAGCTGGTTTCTATAGAGATTGTCGTTGGCTCTGTCAAATCTCTTCTCCTCGGATTTCTCCCGCCCGAAGGCTCTGATGACTTGAAGCCCCGTGAGTATCTCCCTCGAAACCGCATTCATGGCGTCCACAAGAGTCTGCATTATCTTGAACTTAGGCATGGCGATTGCAAAGAGGCTTCCCACTAGCAGCAGTATCGCGATTACGCCCGTCACAATGGTGAAATTCATATGCGCATGAGTCTGATAGACTTTGATAATCGACCATATGCAAATGCAGGGCGCGTATAACATCATTCTGAGCATCATGGTAGATGTCGTCTGCACCTGCTGAATATCGTTCGTCGCTCTTGTGATGAGAGATGATGTCTTAAACTCATTCATCTCCGCATGGGAAAATGACATAACATTGGTGAAGAGTCTGCGCCGCAAATCGCGTCCTATATCCGCACCGACTCTGGCAGCGAGGAAAGACACCCCCGTCGTCAGAGCCACCACGGCAAATGACATGAGTAACATCATGCCGCCGCAGCGAAGCATAAATCTGTTCTGAATAGACAGCACGTCAAGCCCCGCGTTTTCGTTGCAGTCGGCTGCATAGGCTATCCCCATTGCCTTTATATTTCTGTCCTCTTTGTCTATCACCGCAGGCAGAATCTCACCAATCTGCTCAGCAAAACGCCTCGCAATAGGCTCCAAGAGTATGACGTCAAGCTCATCAAGCTCGTCCTCGGATAGAGTTTTCTTCCTATAATATAGGGCTTCTCCGTCCACATATCCGTCCGCTTCATCATAGGCGTAATTCAGATATGACCGCTCTCCGTCCGTCATTCCCTCTGACAAAGCCTCGTATTCACTTCCCCTTATCGCCTCTGGCAATATATGCTCTATACCCTTATTCTGTATGCCCGTATCTATGAGAGCCTGAGTGTACTGCGGCAAATTCATCTCGCAAAAAGCCTGCCCTGCCATAAGCAGCAGGACAAGCAATGCGATTGCCTTATAGTTCATCAGAGTCTTAAACAGGTTTTTCATTCTTGCCTCACACCCCGAATTTCGCGCGGACTATAAAAAGTCAAACTGCGTATTTCTGTTATGGTGAATCCCTCCGGCGTTTTCTATCACCTCGGATATATCCTGAATATTCCTAACCTCAATGATACTCGCCCTATCCTCTTCTTCGAAAAATCCCTCAGCGAGAACTGCATCAAAGAAAGAGAGGAGATTGTCGTAGAATCCGTCTATATTATACAGCATGACGGGCTTGTCAATTTCTCCGAGCTTGCCAATCCTCTTGAGTGCGGCGACCTCAGAAATCTCATCAAGCGTGCCCGTGCCGCCGGGAAGCGCGATAAAGGCATCCCCGAGCTCTATCATCTTCTCCCTTCTGTCAGACATTCCTTCGGATATGATAATCTCCGTCAAATCCTTCCTGGTAACCTCCGCCAGCACAAAGAAATTCGGAGTTATGCCTATGGTCTTTCCGCCCTTTTCAATGACTCCTTCGGATACAGCGCCCATCATGCCTGCATCTCCCGCGCCGTAGACGAGGGTGTGACCGTTCTCCGCAATCCATTCCCCGAGCTCCTTCGCTCTTCTCGCATATTCAGGATTGGCGCCCGCAAGGGCACCGCAGTACACAGTTATATTCATAGTATTATTCATTATTCATTATTTATTACTTATTATTTGTTATTCCCTTTTCTTTCTATAATTCCTCTGGTTTTCGGTGTTTAGAGTTTAGTGTTTAGAGTTTAGTCTATCGTCTTTTGTCTTTTCGTTTTAGACTGCTCGTCTTTTTTATTATTATATGGAGCCTCTGATTTATTGGAACTTCGGATTTGTTCGTCTCAAGCTCTCGTCAATGCCGCCATTTCATCAAGAATGTTCTTACTGTTTTTGCAGCAATCGAGACTTCCCTAGATGACGGAATTCGCCTTCATCTCGCGGAGCACCGTATCGTCCGCCTCTTCCTTATTCCACTCAGGATCGTAAAAGAGATTGAGCCTGAGCTCGTTTGATATTTCTCTGAGCAGCTTGCAGCCTGCAATCGAATTCCCCTGGGCGTCAAGTGCGGGTCCGAATACCCCAATGCCGGCACGCTTATCCGATACGGAGAGCAGCCCTCCGCCGACGCCGGATTTGGTCGGAATTCCAACCCTGATGGCAAATGAGCCCGAACCGTCATACATGCCGCAGGTGAGCATGAGAGTCTTTACGATACGCGCCGTGCGGGAGGACATATATCTCTTTCCGTCCTTTACGCAAACACCGTCATTCGCCAGCTTCTTGCCGAGATTTGCCAGCGACTCCGCAGTTACGTTCATGGAACACATCTTGGTATAAAATCTCAGAGTATCTTCGACATCAGTTGTAATAATGCCCTTGCTCTGTAGGAGATATGCGATAGACCTATTGCGCGAGCAGGTTTTCATCTCCGAGTCGAATACATCTTCGTTGAGCTCAATCCCCGCGTCCGAGCAGACATTCCTCGTATATCTCAGCATATCCTGAAATGACACTTCCGGCAGCAGCAGCCCGCAGACAGCGAGAGCACCCGAATTTATCAGCGGATTATACGGCTTGGAATCATTCACATCAAGCTCAACCAGCGAGTCGAATGCTTCTCCCGAAGGCTCCATGCCGACCTTTTCAAATACTTCTTTCAGCCCGCAGACCTCCAAGGCAACTATGAGCATGATGACCTTGGACACGGACTGCATTGTAAATCTTGCGTCGTAGTCGCCGAGTGCGATTTTGTCTCCCTTCAAAGGATATAGGCATATCCCAAGCTGATGAGGATCCATCTTGCTGAGTTCGGGAATATAGGTCGCAACAGCTCCCTTCGGGATTTCTTCCCTCGCCAAGTCCATAGCCTTTTGGATTATCTCCTTCGCCTTGCCGGTCTCCCTTAGCTGGTAGTGCCTGTCGATTATAGGCTCCGTATGCACGGACTTCTTCTCCGCCGCATTTCCACAGCCGCCTTCATTATTGTTTTGACCATTTTGGTTTTGGTGAATCTCCTTATTATTCGAATCGCTCATCTCATTCTCCTCTTCGCAGTTTTCTCTAAGCACCTGCTTTCAATATGCTAATTCTTATCCCTTTTCCAATTTCTTTTCATATTAGTATATGTGTTCATTTTACATTAAATAATTCCCCAAGAGAAGATTTAATATTCAACTATGCCTTCTCCTTGTTTTGTCATTCAGAACCAAAGTAAGATTCTTCGGTCTCTATGTTCCCTCATAATGGCAAATCTCTTCGCTCATTTAAAATTACAGATTGTGTCGCCTTGAGCAAATTGTTTGAGCATATACTGTCGAAGGATCTTCCCCTCGAAAAAATAGGGCTTGCACCCTATCCCTATTATCCATATAATGATGTCAGGAAGAGCGATGCTCGTCAGCATCTAACTCGACCGATTGTTTCGGCGCCGCCTAGTTACATGAACTGGCGGCTTTTTTAATGCTAATGGTTACCCGTAAAGTCTTTCGACTGAACGTTATGGTAATTCTTACCATCTCCGGTCCCTCCCCTCTATAAGTCTCTACCATGCGCATCACCTCCTCAGACGGTAGGGATGTAGTAAAAACATATTGGGTCGAGCCAGCCGCGAGTCATGTCTCTCCTGACACCCTCATTCTACACATAGAATAATTGATGTCAAGCCATTGAAATTCTATGATTTATCGCCTTTTCCATCTTTCGTGGTTATTTTGTCGAATATCGTGACTTTTATGTAGGATTTCATTAAATAATTGTTTTAGTCCTTTTTTGAATATTTTTTAAAACAATTTACATATGCAAATAGGAGTCTTGCGACCCCTATTCGCGTGCTCAGTTACAGAACGGTTATAACTCGGATTCTTCGTCAGAATCGTTCGTTAGCTTAAATAATGTAAGTTGTGTTCGTTGTCATCCTTATTTCACTGTCACCTTCTTGCCGGCAATCTTCTGTGTGAAGATCTTCTTATACTTCTTGACAAACTTCTGATTTGCCTTCTTTGCGCCGACCTTTACCTTAACAGTCGTAACCTTGGAACCCTTGAGTGAGTTCTTGACTCCCTTCTTCGTCAGGTCTTTAGTCTTGAGGATAACAGTCTTTACCTTGCTGCCCTTGAATGCCTGCTTGTCGATAGTATCAACATTGGCTCCGAGAGTAACCTTCTTGGTGTTCTTATAGAACGCCTTGGTGTTGATCTCGTTTACTTCAAAGGTTCTGCTCTTGTAGGCTACCGTCTCAGGTACCACTACAGTCTTAGCATTATTACCCTTTACAAGTGTTGCCGAGCAGTTTCCGCTTGCAGGAACTGTCAATACCTCATATGTCAGGTCAGCAACAACGAAGCGCTCGCCTACCTGCGGTACTACAACCGGCGGTACAGGTGGTTCTGTATGTGCTTTCTGCACCTTCTGAAGCGTGGCCTGTGCTTCGGCTAGTGCCTTCTGAGCTGCTGCTACTCTGGCATCGGCATCTGCCTTTTCTTTTTTCGCTTTTTCTACCTCAGCCTGGGCTGCTGCGATCTTAGCAGGATCCTGTGGAACCTCGGCCAGAGCGTCGGCGAGAGCCTTCTCTGCCACTGCGAGCGCATCTGCCTTTGCCTTCTGCTCTGCCTGTGCAGCCTTCAGCGCATCCTCTGCGGCCTTAACTGCCGCCTGTGCTGCTGCGAGGGCGTCCGCCGATGCTGCATTTTCATTGGCGAGCGTCTCCGCTCTCTTCTGTGTCTGATCTGAAACAGCTGTAGCCGCCGCTGCTGCCGCATTGCCGGCTTCTGCCGCCTGAGAATCGGCAGCATCCACCTTAGGCTGTGCCTCATTCCGGATCGCCTTCGTCTGATCTATCAGAGCGGTATCACCGGATGCCTCTACGACTGCTACCGATTTCTCTATCTTGGCAGCATTCTTATCAGCTGCAGCCTTGGCTGCGTCTGCTGCGACTTTTGCTGCATCCGCATCTGCCATAGCTCTCTTGGCTGCATCCACTGCCTCCTGGGATCCGGGCTTGCTCTTTGCGAGGTCATCTGCGGTCTTCTTTGACGCATCAGCCTTTGCTTTGGCGTCAGCAGCTGCCTTCTGCTCTGCTCCGTTCTCGATAGCATCCTTCGCCTTCTGCGCGATGGCGACTTCTTCACTGGCTGCCTTGGTGTAGGCGGTCTCCAAGTTTTTGTCAAGTCCCCTCACATCATCCGGTGTAAGATCCACCCCACCGGTCGCTGCTCTCTCGAGCTGTTCAAGGGCTTTCTCCACGGCTGTTCTCGTACTGTAAGTATAATCGCTGACATTGCCTTCAAGTCCGCTCTTAGCTTTTTCGATGAGGGCATCGCATCCGGCATACATGTTCCTTACATTTGTTGCCCTTGTCGTACCGAGTTCCAGAGCACCCAGATCTGTCAACGCCTTACACCCATAGAACATGTGATCGAAATACTTAACGTTCTGTGTATCCAGCTTTGAAAAATCGAAATCCGTGAGTTTCTGGCACTGACTGAACATACTGCCCATATTGATAGCATTTGCGGTATCGAATCCGTCTCCGGTCTTTACCTCTTCAAGAAGCTGACAACCATAGAAGAGGGCACCCATGTTCTCACAGTTGCCGGTATTGAAGTTGGATATATCCAGACTGGTGAGATTGCGACAACCACTGAAAATAGAATCGAGTCTCAAAGCGTTGTCAGTCTTCAGAGTTGAAACATCCAGTGAATCTATATCCATATTTGCAAACATTCCGTTCATGTACTGTGCTTTTGATGTGTCAAGGGCGGAAATGTCGAGTTGTGTCAATGCTCTGCAACCGTTGAACATGCTGTTAAAATTGGTGCAATTCTTAGTATCGAACTTTGAGACGTCCACACTCTTCAAGTTCTCGCAACCGTTAAAAAGCTGTGCAACACTAATGCACCTGTCTGTAACCAACCCATCCTGATCTAGGTTTTTTATTGTTTCAAGATTGGTACAACCTTTAAATATACCAGACATATCCTGCGCTCCATTTGGAACAAGAGACTTGATGTCTATTGTCTTAAGTCCTTCACAGCCACAAAACATATAGTCAACTCTTTCAGCATTACTAAAATCAAATTTTGAAACATCGATGTTTGTGAGTCCACTGCAGCCTAAGAACATGTGTTGGAAATAAATGCCTTTTGGCGTTCTCATATTTGAAATATTAAGTCTGGTAATACCTTTCAAGTCCCTAAACATGGATGCAAATGCGGTTCCATTGTTCGTATCCCAGGTGCTGATATCCACATCCGTCATGCTTTCACAACCATAGAAAATTGATGAGAAGTCTTGAACATTGCTTGTATCCCAGGCTCTTACATCAACATTTCCAAGCTCACTGCAACCCATAAACATCTGCTTGAGAGATACACACTTGTTGGAAATTCCCCACTGTGATACATCTACGCTTTTCAGTTTTTTGCAGCCTTGGAAGATACTCGCTGGGCCCTGGCAGTTTGTAAATCTCCACCCGCTTACATCAAGTGTCTCCAGACTTTCGCAGTCGTGGAACATCGAATATGCTTTCATTACCGACGATACATTCATCTTCGATACATCTATGCTCTTAAGATCCTTGTCGCCTTTAAACAGTTCTTGCATCCCTATTACACTGTCTGTGTTGACCTTATCCCATCCATCTACCGTTGTCAGGCGGTTACAATCCTGGAACATTCCTGCGAGTACTCCGTTTGCTGTGATCGATCCAAGCACTTTAATCTGCTTGATGTCGCCTCTGTTATCATTCCATGGCCATGAGTTTTTAATTCTGCTATTATTCTTAATCATGGTCTGCGTTTCACCACTCTTGCCGAGTTCAAGTTTGCCGTCGCTGGTTAGACGCCAATCGACGCCGTCATAAGTGCCGCTACCTATATCCGCAGCATGTGCGCTTAATGTGGCAAACCACATGGTGGCGACCAACATCACTATCGTTAACGCCAGCATAAGCGGCGCACGATTAACAATTCTTATTTTTTGATTATTCAATTCTCCGTATTCTCCTTTCACACTTAATTGCAGATTCATTTCAAAGCCCTCCTTCGTTTCTCTGATCCGCTTGTAACTAAGTTTGTAACGTTTGTGAACTATTCTATTCGCAGCGGGAGCAGAGGTGTTTCACCTAAAACTTGACTATTTTGGGTGAGTTAGTCCCGTCACTTCATTACGAGCATCAAAAAAAGGGCTTGCGCCCTCACTTGTATCGGCTTTGTTCCGCATTCAACTATATTCCTTGGAAGCCATCCGCCTCCTGATGAGCTTTTACATCTATATGCGCCTTGTACATTCTCAGATACTCCCGTGCGGTATAAAAGTGGACATCGTATTTGACGGCAGCCTCCGCTACGGTGAGTTCCTTTTGAAAAATGCTCCTGCCTATGTCAAGTCTCTCCTGCTTACTGTACTTCATGTTCTCGTCTCCTCGTGACCTCTCATCGCTTCTGTCCATTATAGCTGTTTGTCCGCAAAAGAGCGTCACCCTATAATCTGCTATTTGGGGTGATTCTTTATTCGCCTGGATATTTCAGATCGCTTGTGTATGTTTTGTTTTGCATATACGCTCGAGAGATGTGTCTTTACGGTGTTGATCGAGATGCCCGCAGTTTCACTAATCTCTTTTTCGCTAAATCCCTCTCTGAACAAAAGCGAAACTATCCCTTCCATCCTTGTCAAATCAGCATCGACACTCTTATCCTCATAATCGGCAACCAGCCTGACCCATGACGGTATGAACCTTTCCGAATAAGCGACAATCGCTCTATGCTGCTCGGGATGACTCTCAGCCAGTGCCTTCTTCACTAAGCCGCCGAGAAGCACATAGTTTTGCCCAAAAGCTGCAAGCAAGCCGTCGGGCTCTGCCAGTTCCCACGCACGCACAAAATGCACCTCCGCGTCAGACATATTATGCAGCATCAACGATGAGCAAGCTGCCGCAATATTCAAATAGATTGCAGGTATGGGAAATTGAGATCCGCACAAGGTCGCAGCAGCCTTCGATATGCCCGCGGCTCGTTCATATTCTCCGAGGCCATAGCATCTGAGAGCATAAAAGTAAGTAGCGAAAAAGCGTGCCCCATCGGGAAGCTCGCGCGCAACCCCCCCATTTTATCGAAAACATCATTCTCCTCATGCAGGCTAATCATGTTTTTGAGAATTTTCGCGAGATAAGTGTTATCTACGCATTCCCCGCCTTTCACGACCATGCCTTCAAGCTCTGCCAGCGCCTTTTTTGCGGCAAGCCAATCACCCTTTCCCTGCCCTGAGATAAAGCAGTTGATATATGCGGACATGCGCATTGTCGGATCATCGTGATCAACATATTTGCTCGCTATAGCAAATGCCTTTTCAGCATTGCCCGTATATTGATAATAGTCCTACCACGCCATCGCTCTTTCATCGGCGTCTTCTATAGATTTTATGCACGCCTTTATCTGTCCGGGAAGAAACTCCCTGCTGACCAGCGGCTTCAGCATTCTCCTCGGACGCGTCTGTAACTGTTCGCCCATATACCTCTCTCCTTCTTGTAAGAAATAAATGTACCACGACATATCTGTCCTTGCAAGAGTGCGATTCGTAATAGGCGGGCTCCTCCGCTTGTGCTATAATCGGACGATGAAACTCAATTACAGGCTTACCATCAATATCGGGCTTAGCTTCTTAGCCATTCAGGCCTTTTGGCAAATGTACAACAACGTGGTGCCTCTTATGCTCAGCACCAGCTTTCACATAAGCGAAACATTCTCCGGCATCATCATGTCCCTTGATAACATCCTTGCGATTTTCCTGCTGCCTCTTTTCGGCAGAATGTCGGATCGCTGTCGCAGTCCCATGGGGAGGCGCAAGCCCTTTATTATATGCGGAACTCTGATATCGATAGCAGCAGTGCTGACCCTGCCTCTGCTCGACAACCTTTACGCGATGGGTTCACTACTGGGCAGCAAACACGGCTCCTCTGCCGCAAGTCCCGGCGTGCGTATATTGTTCCTCGCTGTTTTGTGTGTAGTCATATTTGCCATGTGCGTTTATCGAGGCCCTCTCGTGGCTTTGCTTGTGGATGTTACGCCCAGGGCGCTTCTGAGTGTGGCTACCGCTATTACCAATCTGCTGGGTGCACTGGGTATAATTCTCTATCTGTTAATTGCCGCCGTCCTGTATTCCTCGAAAAGAACCGCGGGGCTGAAACACATTAACTATCTGCCTGTCTTTGCGGCAGTGTCCGTGATTATGTTGATAGGTTTGATGATTTTGATATTTGCGGTAGATGAGCCGCGCATGGTCGCGAAAATAGCGCAGCCGGCAGAGGCAGGTTCAAAGAACGCTGCCGAAAAGTCAGAATTAAAGAGCACCGCGGCTCTTCATTCGGAATTCAGGCGCAGCACAATATTTCTTCTCCTTGCAACCACGTTTTGGTTTATATCATTTAACAGCGTCGATACCTGGTTCGTCCTATATGCCAATCGCCTATGGAATATGCCTCTGGGTACTTCATCGGTATGTCTGAGTGTAAGTGCCGTAGCCGCCATAGTGTCCTATATCCCCATCGGCGCTATCTCATTGCATGCAGGTCGCAAGATAAGTGTTCTCTGCGGCATAGCTTTTCTGATTGCAACATTTTCCGCAATGTCGGCAATTTCATTATTGACGGATCAGTTCTCTCCTGCGATGTATGTACTGTTCGCTTTAGTGGGAATAGGCTGGGCGCTTATCAATGTCAACAGCTTTCCCATGCTGGCAGAGATGTGCATAAGTGACGAATCGGGCAAGTACGCCGGATATTATTACACCTCCAGCATGATAGGGCAGGTAATAACGCCCATAGTCTCAGGCTGGCTGATACACCACATCGGATATCGCGCACTCTTCCCTTACGCGGCAATCACCGCCACGCTGGCTCTCCTGCTGATGTCTCAAGTCAAACACGGCGATACAAAATCCGCCGACCGCTAATGTTTTGTTTCCGCGCCTACTCCTATTTTCACCTTTTAGATTTCTAAAAACTTTAGCAATAATGGCACGGGACATCCTCCTGAGCGCAGGACAGACAAAGTATATTTTCCTACCTCCCTACCTCTCGTAAAATAAGGATTGCACCCTACGCCTCTTACCCATATAATGATGTCAGGAAGAGCGATGCTCGTCAGCATCTAACTCGACCTAGTGGTCGCCGCCTAGTTACATGAACTGGCGGCTTTTTAAAACAATTTTAATATGCGAATAGGGGTCTTGCGACCCCTATTTGCGTGTTCAGTTACAGAACGGTTATAACTCAGATTCTTCTCAGAACCCTGTGTTAGCAATTTGTTGTTTTCTGTCTTTCTGAGACTTTCAGTCGTCAGAATGACATTACTTAACTGTTACCTTCTTGCCGGCAATCTTCTTCGTGAAGATCTTCTTATACTTCTTGACAAACTTCTGATTTGCCTTCTTTGCGCCGACTTTTACCTTGACAGTCGTAACCTTGGAACCCTTGAGCGAGCCCTTGACTCCCTTCTTCGTCAGGTCCTTAGTCTTGAGGAT
>JAFWFU010000021.1 GCA_017515425.1 Mogibacterium sp. | reverse complement strand
AGTAGACTCGGGTTATATATCCTGGCTCACATTATCTCCACGGCCTACAGATACGATGACCCTCATCCCTTTTCTCAAAGGACTGGAAGCATCTCTCGGGCACAGATATCCCGTGGTCGTAGCCGATGCCGGTTACGAGAGCGAGGAGAATTACACCTTTCTTGAAGACCACAAAATAACGGCTATGATCAAACCGGCAAATTATGAGATTTCCAAGACAAGAAAGTATAGGAAGGACATCAGTCGCAAAGAGAATATGCCGTATGATCCCGAAGGTGACTTCTACACATGCATGAACGGCTGCAAACTTGAAAACTGTGGAACGAAGAAGCGCAAAACTGGATCAGGATATATTCGAACGGAAACGATATATCGATGTGAAGACTGCCTCGGATGTCCTCACAAGTCTGAATGCATCAAGGGCAAAAACTGGAAGATTCCTGAAGATGAGAGATTCAAAAGTCTGAACGTTTCCCGCAAATTCGAAAGACAGCGTAAGGAGTGCCTGGACAGGATCGTAAGCGAGGAGGGCGTTCAGCTCAGAGTCAACAGAAGCATACAGGCTGAAGGCGCCTTCGCATTGTGGAAAGAGGATCAGAAGTTCAGACAATTCCTATGCCGTGGCCAGGCTAATGTCTATGCTGAAAGTGTACTCATGGCAATAGCACAGAACATAGGCAATCTGTACCGCCGAATACAGGCGGGCAGACTGGGTCATCATCTTTACGAAGTGAATGAGTAAAGGATAAAAGCATAACGTCGTAGTGTTATTGTGCGCAAAAAGTCAAAACAGCAGACTGCTGATGACTGAGAGCTTGCTCTCTGTCTGAAGCTGTCTGCTGTTTACGTTAAGAGGCTGCCACATTTTATTTAAATGCGACAGCCCCCGCCTGAGAAAAGAGATGCGGTTGGCAGTCTCTTCGGCGCGTCTTAAGACGCTTGCAAGCAAAAGGCCCTTTTAGGGCCAGTGCATACCACCAGTTCAACTGGTGGTTATGATTGATATAGGAGATGAAAGGTAACTGGTTAGTGAATATCAGAGAAATTCTTGGATACATTTTTCAAGGATCGTTTATTCTGTTAGGGATTATTGCGGCTATTAGGGTGGCGATAAAAACTTGGCGTGGAGAGCGAGTGGATATTCCTGCGGTAGGCTACTTAAATGATTTGCCAAGTAGTGTGACGGGAATCAATAAACATCTGGACTCAGAAGCAATTAACTTGAATCAGCAGCAGAAGAAGGATGGAGAATAGGTGGGTGTTGTTAAGTATAGGAGTAGCGTAATTGAACAAGAAGATTATTACTAGAATCATATTGATAATCGCTTATTGCATACCGTTTGTCTTTCTAGCATTGCGTGGTGATGCAACAGCTGGCACGATGCTATTCTACGTCGTTATGATTGTAGGATTCGCAATACTATGTTGGCTTGCGATGAAGACGGACAACGCATCAGCCATAGTATTTGGTAACATCCTAAGCGCTGTTTCGTCATACCTATTTTGGATGAAATCGGGGCTCGGCCCAATGGAATGGTTCTTCAAACCACTGACAGCATATTCATTCCTCGTAGCGGTATCAATAATTGCATTTGTTTGTCAAATCATTGCGGCTTTGATTCATAAGAAACGACAGTCGGAAATCAGAGTTGATTAAAAATATACGTATACGAGTTACATTGCGCCGGTGCATAGCCGGCATTTATATTACAGGAAGGAAGGTAGCGATGAACACAAGTAAAGTAAGGCCAATATCTCAGATAGGGGCCAGCATGCACTTAGACATACTTTCGCTATGAGAGCTATTGAGGCGTGAGTTGATCCTATTGTTCTTAGAGATTGGCTTGGCCATACGGACATCCACGTCACTCTTGATACATATGCAGACGTATTTACAAATTTGAATCGTGATGCTATGCAAAAATTTGTCGATTATAACGATGGTTTAAAGAGGGAAAAAGAATAAAAAATGCTTGTGTTTTTCTCAAAAAAAGAGCAAAAAATATTGTCGATAGTTGTCGCCACAATTGTCGATGGGCAAGGAAGAAGGCCTTAAAACGCAGTTGTTTCAAGGTCTTCACGCTCCATTTCCTGTGGTGCGCCCTGAGGGATAATCCCGCCGTCAAGGACGGCCTCACCGCCGCTATCGCGGGCTGTGCTCCTTGTCTGCGGTTTTTCGGGTATGAATAAATTATATACCCGAATACGAACCCTAAATCCCCAATCAGAAGGTCGGGGGTTCTCACCCTCAGAAATACGTCAACGCAAAAGAGATACCCAAGTGAGTATCTCTTTCGCGTGGTGCCCCGCAGGAGGTTGTAGTAGAACTGTTGCTGTCGAAGTAGCGCTCAACCTCCTTAACTCTATCGCTATTAGCTTTACCTTTCCTCCCGGAATGATTGAGAAGGAGCTTGAAGTGATCATCATATAGGTAAATTCGGTCTATTATTGCTCTGACCAGCATCTTTCGATAATCAATACTGTCTATGTCTCCGTTTCTGAGAGATACAAGGAACGCTCTGACTGTATCTGGTTCAATATATATTTGCTTTGCCTCTTCCCGCTTCAACTGAAGTCTTAGATTTGAAAGCTCATCTTCGCGTTGCCTCAGCCTGTCTGCCAACATCACAGATCCTTGGCCATCTTCAATCTGATCAATAATTCTGCTAATCTTCTTTTCTGTTTCTTTTATTTCGGTCGCCAGCATAGAAGCGAGCGCAGTTTCCTTATCATTTTCGTTTTGCTCTCTTACAGAGGTGAGCACCGCATCTATTATTTCGTCTGATAACTCGTTGCGGCATGTTTCCATAACAATGTCTTCAAGGTATTCCTTCTTAACATTTTTCTTATCACATTTCTTCGGAGAATTGAGACAAGTATAGTATCTGTAAGTTCTTCCTGTGTGAGATGTGCCGGAGGTACCCACCATTTCCTTCCTACATCTACCACAGTATAGTTTTCCGCTAAGCAGATATTCTTCGATTGCGGGACGATGGCTGTGCTTGTGTGTACCAAGCATTTCTTGAACTTCATAAAACAATTCGTCGCTGACCAGTCTTGGTATGGCATCCTCATATCTCAACTCGCCATATTTGTATACCCCTCTATATTTTTCATTTCGGACCATATTCTGAAGAGAGTTCTTTTTAAAGTGGCTTCCGGTTGAAGTCTTAATACCTCGTTTATTGAGATCCTCAACTATGGACTTCATTGTGTCTCCGTCAGCTATCCGTTCAAAGATTTCGACTACGATAGGAGCCGTTACTTTATCCGGGATATAATGGCCTTCGCTGTCAATGGTATATCCGAAGTTGACAGCCCCACCATTGTATTTGAACTGCTCCGCACGGAGATTCATGCCCCGTGTTACTTTCTCAGAAAGCTGCTGACTGAAGTATTCGTTGACTACCTCTAATAGACCTTCGGTAATAACGCCTGAACTGTCATTAGATATATGTTCCATAGCAGAGACAACTTTGACACCGTTGCGTGCAAGTATCTTCTTGTAGTATCCCGAGTCATTCTTGTTGCGTGCAAATCTATCCAGCTGATATACAAGTATAACCTCAAAGTTGCCGTACTCACTGTCTTCGATCATCCTCAGGAAATTAGGCCGCTTATCAGTCGTGGCTGTTTGCGCTCTATCAATATATTCCTGTACGACAAACATGTCATGCTCTTCGGCATACTCTTTGCATTTCCGGATCTGTCCTTCTATGGACATTTCATTCTGTTTATCTGAACTGTATCTTGCGTATATTACTGCGTTCATTACTACTTCAAATACTTCTCAACAAAATCGGCTGCGGTTATCATCTGGATTCCTTCGTACTCTTTCAAATCAAGCAAGTCCTTATCTCCGCTGACTATATAGAGTGCTTCTGCATCAATGGCACAGGATATGAACTTGTTGTCATCCGGATCCCTGCATACAGACACTTCTGTGAATGATTCAATCAAGTTAAGGTCTGCAATAAAACGAATAAAGCCTGAGCCATCAAATGTGCCTACGCCACGCTCTATTATTCGCCTAACAACGCCCTGGTATTCATCAACAATATCCGTCGTAGCGTATGCATCCACTTCTGACTTGATGATAGCTTCTACTACTCTGCGTGGATTACCCTTGAAGAATGTTCCGGATATTACTACGTTGGTATCAACAACAATCCTCATTAGCACTACTCCTCTTTACTTCTCTTTTCAGCTCTGTACTCAGAGATGATGTCACTGACCTGGGACTGCTGAAGATCGATGGTCTTGGCCCAAGCAGAAGCTTCATCAAGCCAAACCATAAACTCGTCTTCTGTTGGGAGCTTGATAGGCTTAAGAACGATAACATCACCATTCTCAAAGGCAGCGTATTTGTCGCCTTGCTTAATGGATAATCTTCGCCTCATCTCTACCGGGAGAGCGATTTGTCCCTTAGATGATACTGTCAATACGTCAACACTCATTTCTGCACCTCCTTGTAAGAATTTCTTACAAACATTATATCAGTTCATCCTGTCGATCACAATATACAAATTGCTATTTTGATAGCAGAAGTATATCACAAAAATTATCAATTGACAAACATATGTTCGCAGATTTATACTCTTCTCACTAAAGAGAAAACAGATCTAAAGATAAACAATCAAAGAGGTGCATGAGTAATGAATAATGACAAGAAAGCAGTAAGGATTTTTGCCAAGAGTCTTATGGCAGATCTGTATGAGATTCAAAGGCGGTGGAACGAATGGTACGATGCCATTGCTAGCATTGGCAAGGCTGATTCTGTTTCGGAAAGCTGCATAGATGACTATAGGCAGGATGCTCATAATGAGAACCGTGATGAGTTTCGCGCAACCGATGAACGGGCATGCTGACATGTCAGTGAACACTCACACTGACATGTCGCTGACCGGTCGCGGTGACAGGTCGTTGAATGGTCGCGCTGACATGTCGCTGAACGATCATGATGACAGGTCAATGAGCGGTCACTTCGCCTGGGGGGGTATGGGGGCTTGCCACCATATGTCTTATCGCGGCATGCGGTAAGACAGCGTGCAGGCCGGTGAACGGTCAAATGCTCTGCTTGCTGAGATTTGCGTGAACGGTCAAATGCAGTGCTTGCTGAAATTCGCGCAAAAGCATTGAGATATATAGTTGCATGTTTTCCGGATTTATCTATCACACAGATATGATAAAGTAGAGCCACTTGACAAAATGTAAGATATACTTGACATAATGCCAATGAAATGCTAACATCAATGCAGCTAATACAAAAAGGAGGAACGCAATGATAGAGCATTCAATAGACTATGCAATGGGAGTAGGATTTGGCATCTTTATAGCAATAATAATCCTGATTGTTTTTAAAAAAACAAATTTGAGTAAAAAACCGGAATTTGATGAGCGACAGCTTTATGAACAAGGAAGAGCCAACACTATTGCGTATAGGTTCACGCTGGCAGGGATGGGTTTAACACTTTTCTTATACGGGTTTAAAGATGAAATATCATTTGAAATTGTACCTGTTGCTATTCTAGCGGTCATAGTTCTCAGCGTGACGGTACTTGTTGTATACTGCATTTTTCACGATGCCTATTTTACAAAGGAGCAAATTAAACCAAGTAAAAAATTGGTGGTTCTATGGTTTGTTGTAATAGCTGTAAATTTATTCTCCTTTATAGTTAATATAAAGAGCGGTGGCATCTTCTCTGAAGGTAGAACCAATATTGGTGCGCTTTCTGCACTTGTTATACTAATACTGTTTTCGACTTTACTTATAGCGAGTTATATCCATAGCTATAGCGTTGAAAAGGACATTAGTGATGATGAGGATGTAATGGATAGCAATGCTGGTGATAAATAGCTTGGAGGAAAGCGATGAAGAACCTAAAAATGAAATCTGCTCGTGCCGCCAAGGATTTATCACAAGCTGAACTTGCCGAGATGTGCGGAGTGTCGCGGCAGACGATAAACGCCATAGAAAAAGGTGACTATAACCCGACTATTAAACTGTGCATAGATATCTGCAGAGCTTTGGATAAGACTCTTGATGAATTATTTTGGGATTAGCATTCAGAATTAGGCACGAAGAAACAAGTTAGTGGCTTTGATAGTTTTTCTTTATAACGAAAACAACGGCATAAACGCCGTTGTTTTTAACATCAATCATTTCTCTTAAGCCATACTCTTACCGCGAATCCACCGCGATAGAAGTAATGGTTCGGATATGACTGTTGTGGTGCGCCCTGAGGGATTCGAACCCCCGACCTTCTGATTCGTAGTCGGATTTTGTTTGTTGAAATTTCAACGATATAATTACTTGGTGCAACACCACCTATCAAAGAAACAACAGGGGATTGACCGTCAAAGTGCCTTTTGATAGGCGTCTATCGCTTCGGCGGCAGCCTTAAATGCAGCTTCGCTTTTATGAGTGTATATCTCTGCGGTAACAGAGATAGAAGAGTGTCCCATCAATTCTTTGGCTACATTGATTGGAACACCGGCAGACTGTAAATCGGTGCAATATGTATGACGATAGCAGTAAAGCGTTAAATCATCGCCGATGGCATAAGGGGGCTGCACCTGCCCCCTGAATACGCTGCATCCGGCAGCCTTATTCATTTCATTTCTGAATACCTCAAACATAGCTTGAAATGAAGAGGAGGTATATCGCCTGCCTTGGGTATTTTTGCATACAAGCTCAAATGGATTATCTGATCTCTCTTTAGACAATCTTTCAGATAGCACGGCAGGGATAGGAACATCTCTATACCCAGCGTCTGTCTTCGGCATCGATACACTACCGTCAGACTTTAGTGCTTGTCTTACATGAATAATATTATTATCTAAATCAACATCTTTCCAAATAAGCGCGGCGACCTCGCTGGGGCGAAGCCCACAATACAGCATAAGGAGAACGAAAGTACCGCCGCGATATGTGTCAGCGACTTTCAAAGTCAGTTCGCGCTCTTTCGCTGTGATGGCTCTGCGTTTTTTCTTCTTCTTTCCGCTTGGTTTCTTTATCGTCTCAGCCGGATTATTCAGGAGCAAATCGTTTCTGTATGCTTCGCAAAATATCTGACGGATAATATCGTATATTTTAGAAATGTAGGAGTCCGAATATTCGGACAGTCCGTTCAGAAGCTTTTGAAGATGAACGGGCTTCACACTTTTCAGACTCATAGAGCCGATTGATGGAATTATGAATTTGCTTATTACACTGTCTATGGATTTGTATTGTTTACGCCCGACAACAGGCTCTTTGTATGTACGGAGCCATTCACGAGACCACGCAGAGACGAGCATATTGCGCGATATGGCACTCTTGCCCTCTTCGAGGTCGCGCAGTTTGATAGCCGCCTTAATAGCAGCTTCTTCTTTCGTTGCTGCGCGCACATAGTACCGTCTTCCCTCAAAGGTAAAAGTTTTAGTTGATAGCTTGGATTTCTTCATATTTCACAATTTCTTACATAAAACGCATGCTTCTAAATTGCAGCAATATTTATTACCTAAAGCAAAGGAAGCTCATCGAGGAGCTTCCTTTGCTTGACCTATCGGTCGTGTCTTTTAAGTTATGTGCGTATAGCACTCTGTGCAGGAAGTATATCATAAAATGACAGAAAAAAGCTCCTAATTTGTAAAATAATTATATTTAGTTTTTCTTGCTTATAAATAATTCGCAAAACTTTTCATCAATCACACTAATTGTAGTGGGGGAGAGTCGTATTCCATACAACACATGGTGCTGATACATGGGGTCATATATTCGCATTTTGCTTATGGTAACGACCTGCTTAACTAGAGCTATGCTACCCTCCTTCATCTTCAGGATATTCGCTCTAAGTGTTTCTAATTCTGATAGTTTATCATGCAGAACTTGAGCCCTTGCCACATTCTCTTGAGAGAGTCGAGAATTCGGGTTAGAAAGAATAGCTTTTAATTCTTGCTGAATCTCATTAAAAAGCGCGTCATGCTTACCTATTATTGTTTGAAACAATTCTTTGCCGAGATAGACATCATTGGAATGCACTCGCTTCCCTTTTTTATGTGAGGTGAGAGGGATGACCGTTACAGTATTGCTATGAAGGCTATTATTAACATCGAAAACAACGCCGTAGTGCAACCCGCCTTCTTCGCTTCCCAGACGATAGCCTAGATGCATCTTCACTATATCGCCTTTCCTATATCTTATAATCTTAGAGGAATCAAAAGTTCTCTCCTTTTTAAGAAATCGAGCATAATCCTCTATCCAATACGACAATAAATCTGCCGACTTCATCTCTCGCTCACTATCGCTGTTAATCTTTTCTGTAATCAGGATATCAAGCTTTTTTAGCGCATCGTCCTTGTGTGAGATTAACTGTTCCTTTGTTTTCTGATTTTTCATAAGAATTTCACCTTACCCGTCAAATCGCCCAGAAGTTATTTTACAGACTTCTTAATTTTCTCGAGTCGTTTATAGATAGCAGCTCCGACAAGCTCCTCATCAAATAGGTGAGCAACGAGAGAGGACGCTACTTCATAATTGGAGAGCTTTTGCCCTGTACCAACTTTCAATGCTATGCGAATCTTGGATAGCACATCGTCCGATAAAATGTAATCTGCCAAGTTCTCTCCGGAAAGAGCAATTTTTCTATCAAAGTAATCTTCGATTTCATGTTTACGAGATGCTTCTTCAGATATCAGATAAAACTTTGCAGCCTTTTCTGCTGGTTTTTCTTCTTTGTTGCTGATTGCAACTGTGAATACGAGCTTCGCTACAGGGATTTTATCCTCGTAAACATTTCTATAGACTTTCCATGTATCACCATTGGTTAAAACAATCCATTCGATACCTTCATCTGTAGCATACTGGCGAGCTTGATTGAGATGTGTGTCTTTGAGAGTCATACCGATTTGTTTTACTTCAATAACTGCAAGTTGGTCACCACCCTTTTTTATTACAAAGTCAGCGTATCGAGAACCAATCATCTGTTCTGCAGTGATATTATCGAATTGATCCCAACCAAGATATCGTGTAAGAAAATCAGTAACAACTTTCCTTGTATCCGCCTCGTTATAAGCGTCCTTCTTGCCTTTCTCGACTATGCTGCTCATCCTCGTTAGACCGCTCTTAATTCTTGCCAATGCTTTTTCCTGATAAACTGCCATACTAATTCCTCCTGATTATCATTCCCAATAGTCGCAATATATTAGATTGCCTTCTCTCCATACGTTAAAACTTTTTTGTATTTATCGGCTTCAAGTAGAATGCTCATACGTTCAGTTACTTTTCCTCTGTCAACCTCATCGAGAGAAGCATACATCATAGCTGCTTCATAAACTGCTTTGCCATATCTATCAATGAAGAGATTGTCCGTCTGGTCTGATTCGCTGGATGAAGAGCGGGTGTCATCAACAATCCACCCCTTAGACACACCGAAGTAGTCGGCAATCCTCTGAATAGCTCCCATTCGTGGTTCGGCAGTACCATTCTCCCAAGTAGATACTGCTTTATCAGATACGCCGGCGATTTTTCCAAATTCGATTTGTGTCAGGTTTTTTGATTCTCTCAAAAATTTAATATTATCACCTATACTCATTGAAATTCCTCTCTTTCGTGTTATAGAGCATATAATAAAAATAGAGATTGTTCAATAAAAAAACGAAAAACATCTATTTTTTTTAGAAAAAACACTTGACCTCTAATTAAATTAGAGGTATATTACACAACACAAGGAGGACTCGAAATGTCATTAACAATGAAACAGGCAAGAGTTGGAATAGGAGCTACACAACAGGATATCGCTGATAAGATGGGTATTCATGTTCAAACATATGCAAGAATGGAGAAGTGCCCTGAGGACGTGACCATTAAACAAGCAACGCAGTTCGCATTGATTGTTGGACTCCCGATTAGCGATATATTTTTTTTACCCACTAACTCTAATTAAATTAGACGATATGATAGGCCACGCCTACCATAGGACATTGCCTATTAACATAGGCAATGAAGAGGGATGTAAGAGAGGAGAAACGAGAAGTGAAAATTGAAGCTACAGTAAAAGAAATAGCTGACCTTATAAGAGAACTCCAAGGTCAGCGAAGAACGGACAAAGAAATTGCAGACATTACTGCAAGATCAATTGTCAGTGAATTTCAGAAAGAGAATCAACATTTAGAATCGACAAAATCTTTTTCAGTGCGGATTCCGTCGAATATAGATTCTGCTGAAGCTGTGCGCGCTCTGAAAAACCAAATGAAGTATCTGCAAGAGATTCTTTCAGCACGTCAATCTGCATCGAAAGAGCACCAGCAATAGCAATAAATTCATTCAATTGAAAATCAGCGGAATGATTTTTAGACATATTCCCATCTCCCTTCGTAATACTCAGCTACAGCCATAGCCTGTGAGAGGAGTATACCACATAAGAAAACGACACAGACAATGAAGAGGGGGCATAAAAGGAAGGAGAGTATAAAATGCGTGACTTTATAACATTTTTCTTTATAGGAGTGGCAGTAGGCTTGGTGATTATCGCCCTATTGCATTAGGCAAAAACTCCGCTGCTAAGGTAACGGCCACACCGGATATGAAACCCCATAAGCGATTTAGCCACACATCACGACGGCTTAGCTGATAAGAGACATATCGGTTATCAAGCCAAACACGAACAATATCACCGCCCCAGCTGCGGACCGTTTTAATACAACCGAGATTTTCAAGCTCATTTAATGCCTTGACATATCGGGGAGAAGCAATAGCGGCATTGATCGCCTCAGAGTCATTTTTCTCAAGCAGGCGGATAAGTTTATTCATTCGATATCTAATCATAACTACAATCTCCTTTCATGGAGATTATAACACATAAGAAAAAGGCACAGGAAAGGGAGAGGCATCAGACATGACAAAACAAGATTTAAAAAGAGACATAGCGCAGATGACCGGCAGCTCCATGCCTAGCATATCAGAGATTGCACGATATCTGGGAGTCGGCAGAGACACCGCTAGAGGATTAGTAGATGGTCTTGATTATTACAGCGCAGGACGCGCCAAGAAATACTTTGCCGGAGATGTGGCGGAGCGGATTCTTCAGCAGAGAGGGAATTAGGAGATAAAGCATGAAAGAAATTATAGATTTTATCAAGGAAATGGGAGTTATTGAAGCCATAGGCTGCCTGATTGCATGGGGAGGCTTGTTCTTTCTCTGCTTCATGATGTCAATCGTGTTCGGATAGGAGATAAGTCAATGGACGCAATCTATAAAGAAAAAAGCGAATTTGTAAAGAAACTCAATTCTGCTCTTGTCATGCTGCCTGGCATTAAGGATGTCGAATATCGGATCTTCAGCGATAAATATTCTGAGATTATGAGGGTTGTATGGAATGACGGGAGCCGAGACTATATCAACGTAACCGCTAATAGCAACGAGGAAAATCTGCGGGAATTGACTAGATTGATTACAGGCAATGACCCGATAGGGCTAATCGAATATGACAGACACAGGGCACTTATAGATAAATGGTTCGGAACTGCGAATCAGGAAGAGGATTCAAGTGAGGACAGAACATAGCATTGATTATGCGGACATAAAAGAAAAATGTTTTGCAACCTTCGAGATTGACGAAAGCTGCAGCCTGTTGAGAAAAAAAGAAGAAGGCTGCGGTACCGCACAATGTCCATTCTATAAGCCGGAAGGCTTCAAGGAATGGAAAGAGTTAAGGACAGGGACGGTATCAACCTCATACCGCCGGAAGAATACAGGAGATAGAACGTGAGAGAAAGGCTCAAGCCGAGGTTCAGGCAAGGCATGGGAATAAGTCTTAGCGAGTACTCTAGGAACAAGTCCAGGGAATTTCAAACAATACTGATGTTGCTCGACGGATATATCGGATATTTCGACGCATGGGACGAAACTCTAAGGGTGTTTGTCTTTGATAATTCCGACGATGCTGACAGAGCGGTTAAAGAGGCGAAATATACCGGCTTTGAGTCTGCTGGCAGAATTGAGGGAGTGCTGCATATAAGTAATGCGGATCTCGAAAGACCTCATCTGAAATACATCAGGAAAAAGAGTGCATTTTATGCGGAGTATTTCCGCTAAAAGGAATACAACATAGTTTTGCTAGGACATTTGAAGGGAGGTTATATATGAATGAACTAGTAATGATAAAAGCGTCTAAGCTTAGACCGCACCCAGACAACCCGAGAAAGGAACTCGGCGATCTGTCAGAACTCACAGACAGTATCAGGCAGCAAGGAATATTGCAAAATCTAACCGTTGTGCCTGACACGCAGATGAGCGCAGAAGGAGAAGGGTATCTTATAGTCATAGGTCATAGGCGCTATGCCGCAGGAGTAGAAGCAGGTATAGAAGAATTTCCATGCAGAATTGCAGAGATGAGCCATCAAAATCAGGTGGCTACTATGCTGTGTGAGAATCTCCAGCGCAGGGAGCTAACAGTCTATGAACAGGCACAGGGCTTTCAAATGATGCTGGACCTAGGAGTCAGCGTATCTGAACTATCCGACAAAACAGGATTCGCGCCGTCCACCATCTACCACAGACTCAATATAGCTAAGCTGGATAAGGATATAGTGCAGGGCACACAATTCAATTTAAGCGACTATATCGAACTTGAGAAGATTGACGATATCGAAAGGAGAAATCAAATACTTGCCAATTATAATGAGAGAACCATAGGTGCAGCAATAGCAAATGCGTATAGGGAGCAAGAGACTAAAAAGAAGGTCAAGAGGATTAAGGAAAAGCTTGAAGAAGCAGGTCTCAAACATAGACGCGCCAGCTTTTGGGATTCGGATGTCGATTGGAAGATTCATACATATATAGATATGAATAACGATATAGATGATATAGACAGAAAGAAGCTATCTGCCTGCGAATTTTATCATATCGACCAATATGGAAACCTCCTCATATATAACATCAAAGAAAAGTCGTCAGATGAGTCTAAACAAGACGAAAAGACAAAAAAAGAGGCAGAGCTAACAGATTGCGCCGGCAAATGCCTAAAAGAGCTCGATGCAATTCTCCACAAGACAGTTACTGACGTAGAAGATTTTAAAGCTCAGGCACTAAAGCAAGAGAAAAAAATGCCGCAGAAAGAAACAAATGCATTCATTACGGAGGCTTTGTTTATAATTGCTGTTTGCGCAGACGATTTGCATACCATCGAAAGCAGAACATTCGACCCAGAAACATATGGCATTGAAGAACCAGATTGGGCTTTTGGTGAATATGCAAAATATCTTATCTCGATGCGAGAGGCTCTGAACGAGGCGATAACTCAAACTCCTATCGGATACATATATGAAATGCTGATCTTAATACTAAAACATAACAAAGATATGGTTCGATGCAAGAATGCCCCTGCATGTGCGCTGCGTGAATCGGAAACGATGCTTTACAAATCAAATGTAACCATATTTGAAATGATCATTCAGCTTCTGGAAAGCATAGGGTTTACGACATCAAAAGATACAAAAGACCTACTATCTGAAAAACACAAAGCATTCAACATAATTGAAAAGCTGAGAAAAGAGTATGAAGAGTTGTAACAAAGGAGGGGTAACCTAATGGGAATGATGGACGCTTTTGAACGAGAAGACAGAGTGCAGATTAAGTACAGCGATCTCTTCCGCATGATGAAGGCTGCAGCCAAAGCTGAGATCATACAGGAAATCGTTCTTGCGGAGAACAACTGCCTGAAAGCAGGAACCATGATCAAAAAGTTGGTCGAATACAAACAAATGGAGGAAGGATAAAGATGAAGGAATTAACAGGGACATGTCTGTTTTGCGGACAGACGCAGCTGGTAAATGCTGAGACCCAAAAACAGGCAGATCAGCTGGCAACCGAGAATTGCTCTTGTGATAACAAGCTGAAAAAAGTGCGACAGTGTTCGGATAACATCCATACTATTACCGGAACTGAGGCTCAGGATATAGGAATGGAACCTGTTACAGAAAAAGTTGTTGAACAGCTTCAAGAATTAGGGAAGCTTGTCGTCTATGGCTATATCGAAGCTGCCTCGATAAAACTGACCGACTCAACAATAACACTAAAAGCTATCAAGGGAGCAACATCAGTCTCGAGGAAAAAAGTTTTATCCGCAAAGCTCGAAGCATAAAGCTATATATATATAGGAAGAAAACGCTACAGAAAACGCCCGGCTTCGTGCCGGGTTAGGGCTTGATTAGAGTATTATCTAAAGACGTATATACAATGAAAAAAAGTCAACATGACAACTTCATAAGAGAGACATGTGTCGCTGGTGCCACTATATGGACGATAATCAAATACAGCGCAAAGCATCCCTCCGGATATAGGTCGCAAAAAAACAACCCCACAAGAGAAGCTGTCGTCAAAAATAATGACAGAATAGCTGTAAGACTTCTGACTATGCTAATGAACGCTAATTTTCATCCTGGGGATTGGCACATCACACTGACTTATAGAGATGTTCCTCCAGAGCAGGCAGAAGCGAAGAGACAGATAAAGAATTTCAAAGATAGACTTGGTAGAGAATACGCCAAAAGGGGTATCAAATTCCGCTGGATTGAAGTAACAGAGTATAACAATCACCGTATTCATCATCATATGGTGTTGACATATATAGAGCCCGAAGTAATAGAACGTCAATGGAAGTGCGGACACGTAAGGTTCACTTCACTTGACAGGACTCGCAACTACCGAAAGCTCGCAGAGTATTATATTAAAGAGACATCTAAGACTATGAGGGAGCCGGGGAACGAAACGAAAAAGAGGTGGAGCTCATCCCGAAACCTGATAAGACCTATAGTCAAGAGAGAGAAGGTGTCAGCCTCTATTATGTGGGAGAACCCTAAAGCTATCAAGGGCTATGAGATAGACGAAGACACCGTGAGACGATATGAGCACCCCTATACGGGAATAGAACATCTTGAGTATATGATGTGCTCGACGGATCCTGTTCCGAGAATTAAAACATGGAGAAAAGGCAAGGTTGTGGAAAGGAACGAGACCTACCGCCGTGCGTCAGAAATACAGATAGATATGGACTCACTTGAGGGCTGGGACTTTATGTGATAGGTGTTTGAATTGCAGGAGGTTATATGATTACAAGAACGGAGCTTAGGAGAATTCCTCGCTTGCACAGACAGATTGTTAAAGACAAAGAACAGCTGAGCTATTTGAAAGAAAAAGCTACGGCAATATCTTCGGCTCTTGGCATAGACTCTGAAAAGGTGCAGAAGACGCCGAGCAATATAGCGGGCAAGTATATTGAGGCAACAGTCGACCTTAATAAGGAGATAGCGGCGAAGGAGCTAGAACTACTTACTCTCCAGGATAAAGCTGAGAAATTCATAAAGCTGATTCCAGATGGTCTGACGCACCGGATATTCAAACTGAGATACCTAAAGTGTTGCAGTTGGAAAGAGGTGGCGGATATAACCGGATATGATATAAGACACACGCAGCGACTCGAAAAATTTTACATAAATCAATTAGATATACAAAAATGTCATACCATGTCATACTACTTCGCGTGTATAGTGTAAACTAGGAATATGCAAGAAAGAGATATAACCTCCTTTCAAGTATTCTCAAGAGCCGAGCAAAACGCTCGGCTCTTGCTATTACCAAGGACGTGGATATAACCGGAGGGGTGTATTAAAATGACCAGGGGACAGAATAACCCTAGGTATGCCAATGGCAACCTCAGAAGGAGATACAGAGCAAGGCTCAAAGCTATGGGCTGTGAATGTGGAATATGCCACGGCGCGCTCGGTTCGATACACTATGACGAACCGTCAAATGCGCAGCATCCTTTAAGCTTCGTAGTGGATGAGATAATCCCTGTCAGCAGATGGAAAGAGTTCGGCTACAGCTCGCCTCAGGCTGCTGCGCAAGATTGGAATAATCTGCAAGCAGCACACTACTACTGTAACCAAGCTAAAAGCAATAAGATAAATTTCAAAATTGGCGCGCTTGTCAGAGCAGAGATTGAAACTGACGGCGAGTGGTAGGGGAGAGTCCCCCGCCGCCCCGTTTGGCGACCTCGTTCGGCAAGCGCCGAAATACCCCTCACGCGCGCGCGCGCGAGGAGGGGGTGGTCTTGACAAAAGGGAAAGCCTATGCATATAGACGATATCAGGAAGGCTGCGAACAAAGAGAAAAACAAAATCAAGAAGCAGCTCAGGGAAGCAAAAATTCCTGCGCATAAAATGAAGATACTTGAAGCGACTATCGATAATGTTGCTCTGATGAAGGCGAAGCTTGATGAACTTAGAGAACAGCTTATCTCCGAAAGGGCGATAGTCGCTTATGACAACGGAGGGGGTCAAAAGGGCGTCAGAGAGAACCCTATTTTTAAACGATATGAATCGTTTTTCAAAACTTACTCGCTTGGAATGAGCGAGATTTTTGATACATTGCGAGATGAAGAGGGGGATATCGACTCCAAGATTGACGACAAAATTAAACCGAGAACCGTCCTCGATGACGTCAGAGATAGAAAAAATGAACAAGGATGATAGCAAGTCAGGAACCGAGAATAAAAGTAGAGCCAAGAAGAGTCGCTACGGACGGAACGGATGCGGCTCTTTTGATGGCAGAATATGGCAATGAGCTTGACCCTTGGCAGGGGTCTGTAGTGGACTGCTGGCTAGGCAGAGACGAAGAAGGCAAATTGACGACTACATCAGCCGGACTGTCGGTACCAAGACAGAATGGCAAGAATGTATGCCTCGAAGCACGCGAGTTCTATGGGCTAACCATACTCGGAGAGAAGATATTACATACAGCGCATCAAGTGCGCACGAGCAAAAAAGCGTTCAGACGTTTATCGGCTATGTTCGAGGATAAAAGACACCCTGAAATCATAGGGTTAGTAAAGCAGATTAGGCGAACCAACGGAGAGGAAGCCATAGAGCTGTGGAACGGAGGGACTATTGAATATTCATCTAGGTCGAGACAGTCTGCTCGAGGGATAGAGGGAATATCCCTTGTGGTATTTGACGAAGCGCAGGAATTGACAGACGACCAAGTCGAGTCAATAATAGCAACCCTCGCAGCATCGGCAACCGGAACAAGGCAAATCATATATACGGGAACACCACCATATCCGAGCTGCCCAGGCGAAGTGTTCAGAAGAATCAGGAAGTCTATCATAGACAGCCAGCGCGAAAATAGCGCATGGCACGAATGGAGCGTGGAAGGCGACGGGATCGATGATATTGATATCAAGGACAGGAAGCTGTGGTACATGACGAATCCTGCACTCGGCAGGAGACTGACAGAAAAGTATACCGAAGAAGAATGCGAAAGCGAAACAAGAGCAGGCTTTGCGAGAGAGCGTCTAGGCTGGTGGATGCCGGAAAGAAATGGCGACCACTCTTTAGCCATAGATAGTAAGGCATGGGGAGCCTGTATGTCCTTAAAGAAAAAGCCGGAGGGAAAGACAGCATACGGCATAAAGTTTTCGGCAGATAGCACAGAAGTCTGCCTATGCGGAGCCATAATTCCTGAAGAGGGGCAGGCGAGAATAAGCCTGATAGCTATAAAAAATACAGTGGACGGCATGCAGTGGCTTGCAGATTGGCTGAACGAGAGACCGAAAGAGGCGTCGTGCGTCGTGATAGACGGAAAAAATGGCGTGGATGTACTGATAGACAAGATAGCTGCTAAGTGGCGCGTGAAGGGTTCTATTATAAGAGCTAAGTCGGCGGATATGATTGCCGCAGCGGGGCTTATTGTGAATGCCATAAATGAAGAGGGGCTGACTTGGTATCACAAGCATGAGCCACTTGATGAGAGTGCCCGAACAGCGACTAAACGCATGATAGGCACCGGCGGAGGCTGGGGCTTTGGCGGAGAATATTCGCTACCTATAGAGGCGGCATCACTTGCATACTTTGGAGCAAAGACGAGTAGACGCAATCCGAAAAAGAAAATGAGGATAGGATAAATGGAGCTTACAAGAATACCAGCGATAATTCATGGGCTAAGTCCGGCTGAACGAGAGATGTTTAGCGAGCTTGTGAATATATACACATATCACAGAGGTAAAAATGCGAAGAAGGCAAAGTACTATGACGGGAATATTCCTCTAAACAAGGTCAATCTGGGCATTGCTCTCCCAGACGGATTAAGCGGATTGGAAATAGGCTGCGCATGGGGCGCAAAGACTGTCGACGTGCTTGCCAGACGTTCTATGTTCGACGGATTTGTGGGCACCGGCGGCGGAGATATCGAGGAGCTAAATCAGATAGTCATTGATAATCAGCTTGTGGCGGGATATCAGAAAGCCACGAAAGACGAGCTTAAATTCGGATGCACTTTCTACACATTTTCGGCAGATTCGTCATTCCAAAGCAAGGTAAGGGTCAGGACGCATTCACCACAGACAGCTGCAGCGCGCTGGAACGGAGAAAAGGGCAGAATTGACTGCGGAATGGCTATCATAGACACGGCAAAGGATGAGTCAGAGCGTGGGACGTGGAAACCGACCAAGATAAACCTCTATACAGACGATGCAATCATCGTCCTGAGCGAACGCGGGTACAGCTGGCACGCAGAAAAATATACACATAGGCTTGGCAGACCGCTCATGGAGCCTTTGATTTGGAATCCTACGAGCGATAAGCCGCTAGGGCAATCACGAATAAAAGAGCCTGTCAGGAGGCTCATAGAGGGATATGTCAGGACTGTAGCAAATGCCACTATAGGCTTGGAATTTGCTACTTCGCCGCAAAAATACCTGCTCGGTATATCTGACGAACAGTATGACCAAGTTGTCAGCAATAAATTCAGGCAGTATGTAGGCAGCGTTTTGGCGTCAACAACCAATCCAGAAAACGGAGAAAAGCCGCAGTTCGGGCAGCTTCCTCAGGGCAGTATTGCTCCTCATGTGGATATGCTCAGAATACTATCGACGCAGTTCTCTGCAGCAACGGGGCTGACGGTAACAGATACAGGAGTTGTAAACGACGCAAATCCGACAAGCTCGGACGCGATACTCGCACAGTCGCAGACGCTTATAGCTACAGCCGAAGAACTAAACAAGGGAAACGGAGAAGCACTAAAGACTATCGCGCTTATTGCGCTCGCTATCTCGAATAATACAACTATAGAGGGGTTGTCTGACGAGCAAAGAGATATTGTCGCTCACTTTAAAAATCCGTCAATGCCGTCGGTGGCGGCAACCTCTGATGCGGCTATTAAGATAGCTTCGGCTCGTGAGGGATTTGCGGAAACCGATGTATTCCTCGAAATGATAGGCTTCGACCAAGCCGATATTCGGAGAATAAAGGCGCAGGAGCAACGAACTAGAGGAATGCAGCTTCTTGAGTACTTAGAAAATGAGCCGGATATGAACGGAGATGAAGAGGGTGCAGATCCGGCTGATGAAGCATGAAAATATCACAGAAAGATTGGAAAAACTACATAGCGAAGCTCCGCAGAGTTAACAGCAAGGCAGCCGATATGGTGGCTGATTATGCGCGAACACATGATATAAGCACTCGTGAGGGCGTAAATGCCTTAATTGATTTCTCGTATGCGGTAGCCACCAAATACGGAGAAGGTGCAGCGGCACTGACATGTCAGATGTATGACGCTGTCGCTACTGCAAGCAAGGCAAGAGTGCCTGCTGCGGAGCCTGCGGCGACGGCTACTATAGGCGAGACGGCAAAGGCTGTTAGAGGTAAGCTGTTCGACACTGCAGACCCTAAGGCTATAGGCGGGGCTGTCGGGCGGCTCGTCAAAATGGCAGGCGTAGATACGACTATGCAGAACGCACTCAGAGACGGTGCGGAATGGGCATGGGTGCCTTCAGGAGACACTTGCGCATACTGTTTAATGCTTGCCTCAAATGGCTGGCAAAAGGCGTCCCAGAAGGCAATCAAGGGCGGTCATGCGGAGCATATTCATAATAACTGCGATTGCACATATCAGATTCGCTTTGATAGCAGCCTAGAAATCGAGGGATATGATCCTGACAAGCTCTATGATGAGTATATGTCTGCTGGCAATTCACCAAGGGAGAGGCTTAATGCTCTGCGTCGACAGCAATACGCCGTCAACAAAGATCAGATAAATGCGCAGAAAAGGGCGGCATATGCGAGGCGTGTAGGTTCGATGAGAAGCGGAGCCCTAAAGGGAGCATATAACGATGAAAACGATCCTTTCTTCCTTAAGAGAGAGAAGGCTGGAGAAGATATATATACGGAAATCAGAAACCGAAAACGGGAATATGAAATTGAAAGTGTTGCTCAAAATTCAGGATTTAGCACAAAGGAAATAGAAATCGTATTTGAGCATATTTTCGAGAAAGAACATTTATTTGAAGACGGAAGTATAAAAAAATTCGATTCGGATTATTATATGGCTCAATCTTGGTTAAGGTTGCGTGAAGGGAAGAGCATACAGAAACACGATTTTGTAATGCTGCGACATGAACTTGAAGAGGCAAAAATAATGAGCAAAAACCTTGAAATTTCATATGAAAAAGCGCATAATATAGCTGAGGAAAAGTGGAGCTACAAGAAAGCTCTTATGGAGTATCTAAAGAATCACGATGCATAAAACCATGTTGAAATATAGGCTAGTAAAACGAGAAAATGGAAAGAATTTATACGAGTATATGCCGGACGGCAATGGTCGTCCCGGTCTCGTTGCGCTTCACGATAACGGAACAAGAGAAATTGTGAGTGATTCTCCTGATGACTTCAAAAGAGTTTACATGAGCCATGCGTTTAGCGGTATTGACATAAATAAGGACGTTGGAATAGTAGCTTGGTACTAATTGAATAGCATGACAGTATTTATTATGCTGATTAAGCACTTCGCAAGAGGTGCTTTTTTATTACGTCTCTTTAGTATTTCCGGACGAAAAACGGAAAGACGATATCCGTGGACTGAACCACGAGAACAAATGTATCGAGGAGGAAAGAAAAATGAAGAAAGAAGATTTTGTCGCACTTGGTATATCAGAAGAATTGTCAGAAAAGGCTGCGAAGGCTTCTGACGAAGAACTGAAAAGCTTTATTCCGAAGTCGAGATTTGACGAAGTGAATACGGCGAAGAAAAATGCCGAGACGCTATATGCTGACACCCAGAAGGAGCTTGAGAAGCTTAAAGAATCTGCCGGGGACAATGAGGAATTGCAGAGGCAGATTAAACAGTTACAGGAAGCGCTCAAGACCAAGGACAGCAGCTATTCCGCAAAAATAGCTGAGATGAAAATGTCAAACGCTATTATCGCGGCTCTTGGAACATCAGCCCGTGATGCAGGGCTAGTGAACAGCTTGCTGGACAAAACAAAGCTTGTACTTACGGAGAGTGGAACTGTAGCAGGGCTTGATGAGCAAGTCAAAGCCCTCAAAGAGAACAAGCCTTTCCTGTTCAATGATGAAAAGGGTTACCCTGATGTCAAAGACGGTGGTGAGGCAGGCGGTAAAGGCGGCATGTCTACAAGGGAACAATTTGCAGAGGCTCTTAACGGAGCAATATAGCCAAGGAGACCAACTATGAAAAGTCAAGGGAATAATCAGAAGAAAATAGAATAATCGGTTTTGGGAAAAATACGCAGCCTAAAAAGACCTCCGAAGGAAGCCTCAAAAAACATATGAGTGTGGAATCTAATCTAAGTTAAATT
>JAFWFU010000020.1 GCA_017515425.1 Mogibacterium sp. | reverse complement strand
TTATAACTGATGTCGGGCCGCCCGACTGTCCTACTATAAGATTTCCCTTCATAATTACATCTTCCTTCTCTTTCTCTTTTCTTCCCCGAGGAAATTCCGAATGCTCTAAGCGATACCTCAAGACATCATGCCGAGCCAATCGGATATTCCCTGAATAAAAATCCCTTCTATTATATGCAGAGCGGATTGAAATTGCAAATTGCGGGCTTCATAAGTATAATTGTTTGGGCGATTTTCAGCCGATTATTAAGCTGAACAATCAGTCGTTTTTCAATCTGAATAATCAGTTGGTTTTAAGCTGAACAATCAGCCGTTTTACAGGAAATTTTTTAAAGACAAAAGGAAATAATATGAATCATAAGGAATTAAGCGAACTGATATACCCCTCTCTCCCGCATACATGCGCTGAATACGAGGAGATATATCCCGAAAGAAATCTGCCTGAGGGCGCAATGGTGACGAGGCTGGGGCCCAGCCCGACGGGATTTATTCATCTCGGCAATCTCTACGGAGCCTTCGTCGACGAGCGTCTGGCTCACCAAAGCGGCGGCGTTTTCTTTCTGAGAATAGAGGATACCGACGACAAGCGCTATGTCGAAAATGCCGTCGAGACTATCATCAGCTCTCTCGAATTCTTCGGGATAAGTTTTGACGAGGGTGCGACATTGAATGGAGATGTCGGCAGCTATGGCGACTATACTCAGAGCAAAAGAGGTGATATTTATCAGGCATTTGCCAAGAAGCTTCTCGCAGAGAATAAAGCCTATCCTTGCTTTCTCACAGAGGACGAGATAAACGAGATTAGGGAGAAACAGGAAGCGGAGAAGCTCACGCCGGGTATCTATGTCGGTTGGTCAAAATACAGAGATTGGGATAAGGACGAGGCTCTCGCGGCAGAGGTGGAGTCCAGGATTAAGGGTGGCGAACCCTTCGTCATCAGGCTCAAATCGAGCGGAATGCCGAATGTCTCCGCCGAGGACAGCCTCAGGCATAATGTGACAGACGCCGTGAGGGGCGAGCTCTCCATGCCTGCGAATTTTCAGGATATAGTAATAATAAAGCAGACGGGCATTCCCACATACCATTTCGCACATGTGGTGGACGATCATCTGATGAGGACGACCCATGTCGTCAGAGGTGAGGAATGGCTTCCCTCTCTTCCTATCCATGTGGAGCTTTTCGACTATCTCGGCTGGGAGCTCCCAATTTACTGCCATACGGCGCAGCTTATGAAGATAGGTGAGGACGGCAATAAGAGGAAGCTCTCCAAGAGAAAAGACCCCGAGCTTTCACTCGATTTCTATAGGAGCGAGGGCTATCACCCCAAGGCGGTCAGGGAATACCTTCTCACCGTGCTCAATTCCAATTATGAGGAATGGCGCATAGAGAACCCCGAGGAACAAGCGGAGAATTTCAAATTCACGACGGAAAAGATGTCCGCAAGCGGCGCGCTCTTCGACTTAGACAAGCTAAACGACGTGAGCAAGAATACCTTGCTCCATATCGAAGCGGCTGAGCTTGCCGCATGGCTTAAATCATGGTCAGACGAGTTCGCGCCCGAATTTGCCTATGTTTTTAAGGATATAACTCATCTCGCAGAGATTCTCGACCTCGGCAGGCATGACGCCCGCCCGAGGGCTGACCTCGTATATGCGCGTCAGATAATGGACTTTATCTCATATTTCTTCGACGAGTCATTCGAGATTGAGGACGAATATCCGGCTGAGGCAGCGGCGGACGCAGGTGACATCATCAAAAGATATTTGGACAGCTATAATCATAGCGACGACAATGAACAGTGGTTTTCCAAGATTAGAGATATTGCGACCGAGCTCGGCTATGCGGCTAAGCCCAAGGATTATAAGAAGAATCCTGACGACTACAAAGGCCATGTCGGTCACGTCAGCACGGTGATAAGAATCGCACTGATGGGGCGCGCTCAGTCCCCTGATGTATGGGCGATACAGCAGATTATGGGCGAGGATAAGGTGCGCGAACGCCTGCAAAGGCATTCATTCTGAGGAGTATAACGACGAAGAATCTTAAGGAGAAGTGGATATGTATAGAGAACCTATATTAGTAATCATGGCAGCCGGCATGGGAAGCCGATACGGCGGCAACAAACAACTCGACAGTATCACAGCCGAAGGCGACATCATCATGGATTTCAGCCTCTATGACGCATATGAGGCGGGATTTAAAAGGGTCTGCTTTATCATAAAGCATGAATTCGAGGATATATTCAAGGCTCATATTGAGGCAGGCGCGGGAAGGAAATTTGAAGTGCATTATGCCTTCCAAGAGCTTTCCGACCTGCCCGAAGGCTTTGCCGTCCCCGAAGGGCGCACCAAACCGTTCGGCACAGGTCAGGCGGTGCTGGCGGCAAGGGATATTATCGACGCACCCTTTGCCGTAATCAATGCGGACGACTATTACGGAAAAGAAGGATTCAGAAAGATATATGAATTCCTTACCACCAAGGCTGACGCGTCTCACAACTGCATGGTCGGCTTCGAGATTAAGAATACCCTCTCCGAAAACGGGACGGTTTCAAGAGGGATTTGTCAGGCTGAAAATGGTCTCCTCACGGGAATAGCGGAGCGCCTGCAAGTCAAAGAGGAGCCCGACGGCAGCGTCACCGACACGCTTCCGGACGGCAGCAGGGAAGTCATTCCCGCGGACTCTCCCGTCTCCATGAACCTATGGGGCTTCGGCTATGAGTATATGAAGATCCTCGAGGAAGGCTTCAAGGCTTCGCTTCCGAGCATAATGGAGTCAAACCCTCTCAAGGGCGAATACTATATACAGACCCCAATCAACGAGCAGATAGCGGACGGAAGCGCCACATATGAGGTGCTCACATCTTCCGACAAATGGTTCGGCGTAACATATAAAGAGGATAAGCCCGCGGTTGTCGCTAAGTTCAAGGAGCTCAAGGACAAAGGCGTCTATCCTAAAAATCTCTGGGATTAAAGAAAGCCCTGAGTATTAAAAACCCTTGGCTATAAAATCTTGCTTGCAAAAGCCTAGGTTCAAAACCCTCGACTATATAATCTTGTCTGCTAAATCCTCGGTTGCAAAACCTCGATTGTAAAAAAAGACCTCGGATATAGCTTCTCATCAAAGATGATTGAGCCTTCCGAGGTCTTTTGTTTTGTCAAAGCCTACCGATTATCTGAATAATATGCGTTCTTACTATCGACCGCATTTACCTTATCGGTTGTTTTTACGCTGTTGACTGTATTTACATTATCAAATGTTTTACACTGTCGACTGAGATTATTATTTCCCGGTGGTATAGTTGTCGAAATAGCCTTGGATATATACGATAGGAGTTCCCTTGTCGCCCGAGCCTGATGTGAGGTCGCAGAGCGAACCTATCAAATCCGTAAACTGCCTTGGAGTCGTGCCTTCCGAAGCCATATTCCCAACCAGGCTCTCCGAAGTCTTTTCGGCAATCGCCTTGGAGACCGCCGCCTTCAATTCCTCTCCGCTGAGCTCCGAATACTTGTCATCAGCGAGGTATTTCAGTTTGAGCTCATTAGGCGTGCCCTCAAGTCCCGACGTATATGCAGGTGAGACAACAGGGTCAGCAAGCTCCCAAATCTTTCCGACGGGATCCTTGAAAGCACCGTCGCCATATACCATGACTTCTATATGCTTTCCCGTCTTTTCGAGCATTTTTTTCTGGATCTCGTCAACCAAGGGCTGGCAGTCTCTCGGGAAGAGCTTAACCACGCCTTCCGTGGATTTGTTTGTGCCGAGCAGTCCGTAATCCTCGTTATATCCACTGCCGTTTACGGGCGCATTCAAAATCTCATCCATGCCCCAAACATTGGCGCCGAGCTCTTTGAGCTTCTTCCTCGTGCTGAATCTGGTATGAATATCGCAGTTGATGACATTCTTAGTATAGTCCAAAATCGCCTCAGCCTTATTCGCAAAGATAATCTCAGCCTCAGCTCCCATCTCCCTTATAAGCTCTCCGTAGAACTCCACATAGTCTACTCCGGTGAACCTATGCTTGTTATATCCGAAAAGTTCCCTGTATTTTTTCTCGTCGAGCACATCTGTATAAGGATTGACACCTGACGCGGCAATCTGCTCTTCGCTTACGAGGGAATTGCCGACCTCATCAGTCGGATAGCTCAGCATTACAACTACCTTCTTCGCTCCCTTTGCCATTCCCTTGAGGCAAATGGAAAATCTATTCCTTGAGAATATAGGCCATACGATACCAATGGTCTCGCCGCCGAGCTTCGCCCTAACATCTGCCGCTATGTCGTCTACCGTGGCATAATTGCCCTGACATCTTGCGACAACAGACTCCGTAATGCAGAGAATATCGCGGTCTCTTATCTCAAATCCGTCGGACTCTCCCGCCTTCAAAACGCTGTCAACCGCCATTTCAGCGAGGTCATCACCCTCACGGAAAATAGGACATCTTATGCCGCGCGATACGGTTCCAACTCTTCTTTCACTCATCTTTATAATCTCTCTTTCGTTATATATGTTTGTGTTTCGTCTATATTGATTTCACTTCTATTCGTGCCTGTGAACGATTTCGTCATTTACCTTGTAAATACTGTTTTCGGGCACCACTCCGCGCACGCATGAAGTCGGATATACGCTGGTTTTTCTGCCGATTATCGTCCCCGGATTGCATACCGCATTGCAGCCTACATCTACATAGTCGCCGAGCATGGCACCGAATTTCTTTATGCCCGTCTCGATATTCTCATCTTCGCCATGAACCACGACGAGCTGCTTGTCAGATTTGACATTAGATGTAATCGCGCCCGCTCCCATATGGCTGTAATATCCGAGAATGGAGTCGCCTACATAATTATAATGCGGCGTCTGCACATGGTCGAAGAGAATGACATTCTTAAGCTCTACGGAGTTTCCGACAACGCAGTCAGCGCCTACGAGCGCAGAGCCTCTGATAAAAGCGCAGTGCCTTACCTGGGTATTCGGTCCTATAATGCATGGCGCTCCGAGATATGCAGAGGGATATACCTCCGCAGTCTTGTGAACCCATACGTTCTCCGATACCTCTTCATATTCGGACTTATCCAAGCTGGCTCCGAGCTCAAGGATAAAATCCTTTATGCCCTTGAGAGCTTCCCAAGGATAGGTGAACTGCGAGAGATAGTCCTTGGCGAGCGTATGCTCTAAGTCAAACAAATCATTTATAGTATACATATTCTGCCTTTCTAATTCATGTTCAGTATGCATTCAGTATGTGCCTATCTTCGACGGAACCCGTCGAAACGAGGCATTATGCTTGGTACTCAATATTGCTATACAAGGTATCACCTGATAATAGTATTTGGAGATGCTGAGCATATTGCCGAGTTGAGACTGTGGAGAAGCCGCTAAGAGTGTCTCGAGGAGACTGTAGTCGCTTGGCTAAGAACTTGTCGCCGCAAGCGAAGCGTCAGGCTAAGTTCTCCAAGCGGCAAAGCCACCGAGAATGACACTCTCGGCGACGGAACCCGTCGAAACGAGGCATTATGCTCAGCACTTAATATTGCTATACAAGGTATCACCTGATAATAGTATTTGGAGGTGCTGAGCATATTGCCGAGTTGAGACTGTGGAGAAGCCGCTAAGAGTGTCTCGAGATGACTGTAGTCGCTTGGCTAAGAACTTGTCGCCGCAAGCGAAGCGTCAGGCTAAGTTCTCCAAGCGGCAAAGCCACCGAGAATGACACTCTCGGCGACGGAACCCGTCGAAACGAGGCATTATGCTCAGCACTCACTATTACTCCACGAGATGTCCCTTGTCGCGGATAACGTCGATTATCTGATTGACGTATTTCTCGCATTCCTCCTCGCTCTGCGCCTCAGCCATTACGCGCACCACCGGCTCAGTACCCGATTCTCTCAGCAGCGTGCGCCCCTTGTCCCCGAGCGCCTTCTTAGCCGCCTCGTCCGCCGCCAATACATCAGCGTCGTTCATGCATTCTTCCTTGCTCTTAACCCTTACATTTTTAAGAACCTGCGGATAGAATACCACGGCGGACGCCAGCTCGCTCATAGGCTTGTTCTTCGCGAGCATAGCCTCCATGAGCTTGAGTGATGTGAGAATTCCGTCACCCGTCGTCGCGTATTTGGTGAATATGATATGTCCGCTCTGCTCTCCTCCTATGCGGTGACCGTTCTGCACCATATTCTCATATACATATTTGTCGCCAACCTTCGTCTGCTCGTACTCAATTCCCACAGCGTCGAGCGCCTTATAGAGCCCGAAATTCGACATGATAGTCGTAACGACCTTGTTGTTCAGGAGCTTGCCCCTTTCCTTCATATAAAGTCCGTAGATATACATGATATGGTCGCCCGTAACGACATTGCCTTTTTCGTCCACGGCGAGACATCTGTCGGCATCACCGTCATAGGCAAAGCCTATATCGAGACCGTTTTCGACGACAAATCTCTGCAAATGCTCAATATGCGTCGAGCCGCAGTTAGTATTGATATTAAATCCGTCCGGATCTGCATTCATTATATAGGTCTTAGCACCCAGCGCGTCGAATACTCCTTTGGCGATAGACCATGCAGCACCATTCGCCGCGTCCAGCCCGACCTTGATGTCCTTGAAGCTGTATTTCGACATGGAAATGAGATAGCCGATATAGCGGTTTCTTCCGCTGGCATAGTCCACCGTGCGTCCGATATTCTCTCTCTCCGCCATAGGCACTTCCATCTCGCCATCGATATATGCTTCGATCCTGAGAAGGGTCTCCTCGTCCATCTTCTCTCCGTTATTATTAACAATCTTGATACCATTATCGTAATAGGGATTATGCGAAGCGGAAATCATAATGCCGCAGTCGAAGTCGTCAACCCTGGCGATATACGATACGGAAGGCGTCGTCGTAACATGCATGATATATGCGTCGGCGCCGGAAGCCATAAGCCCCGTGCAGAGCGCGTACTCGAACATATAGCTTGAACGTCTCGTGTCCTTTCCGATTACGACCTTCGCCTTCTTATCCAGCCTGCCGCCATAATACCAGCCCAGAAATCTTCCGATTTTTACGGCATGTTCAAAAGTCAGTGTTTTATTGGCTTCGCCTCTGAAGCCGTCCGTTCCGAAATATTTACCCATATATCTCTCCTAATAACTCCTTGTTAAGATCCTTCGCAGCTTATAGCCTTTCGCTCTTCTCTATATCCAGGAAATACTTATATGTATCTACCAACAGCTCCCCGCAGGCTTCCTCGTCGCAGGCGATAATCGCCGCATTATGCATTTGAAGCGCCGAGCAGGTCCACTTCTGGCTGACTCCGCCCTCGATTACCGCAGCCATGGCGCGAGCCTTATTATGTCCGTTGATGAGAACCAGCACCTCTTTGCTGTCCATAACCGTACCGATTCCGACAGAAAGAGCCTGTGTGGGAACAGCCTCAGGGTCATTGCCGAAAAATCTCGAATTCACGATTCTCGTATCTGTAGTCAGATCGCGAAGTCCCGTGCGAGAGGAAAGTGATGTATAGGGCTCGTTGAAGGCGAGGTGTCCGTCGACTCCGATACCACCCATGAATAGATCAATGCCGCCATAGGAAGCAATCTTCTCCTCGTAGCGGGCGCATTCACCCTCAGGGTCGTCAGTCATGCCGTTCAGTATATTGATATTCTCAGGCTTCATATCCACGAGATGATCGAAGAAATTATCATGCATGAAATACCAATAGCTTTGGTCATGCTCATGCGGCAGTCCAAGATACTCGTCCATATTGAATGTTACGACATTCGCGAACGAAACCTCGCCCGCCTTGTTCTGTCTTACCAGCTCCTTATACACCCCTATAGGTGATGAACCCGTGGGAAGCCCCAGCACGAAGGGTCTGTCCTCTTTATGCGTGTTGATTTTATCAGCGATATAGTCAGCCGCCCATTTGCACATTTTTTCATAATCGTCTTGAATTACAACTCTCATTTCCTTCTCCCTTTCTTTTTTATTATCTTACAAAATAAAAACCGAGTGATTTTAGCACGCTTTTTTTACCCCTGTAAACAGGTTTTGAAGAATTCTTTTGATTTTATACTCCTACAGGAGTATAGTATAAATATGAATAGGAATATATACCATGGTTCCAAGACGATAATACGAAGTCCTAAGTTCGGAACGGGCTGGGCTTATAATGATTTCGGGCTCGGTTTTTATTGCTGTGAGAACCCCGAGAACGCTGCCGAATGGGCTGCGAGCAGGGATTCGGGCGGCTTTATTTCCGCCTATATGCTCGATTGCAGCGGTCTAAGGATAATCGACCTTTGCAGCTCTCAATACAGCCTTTTGCATTGGCTGTATGTCCTTCTCATGTTCAGGGAATTCGACCCCTCGGGGCGTATCAGAAGAGCCAAGGAATATATAAGCAAGGAATTCAGCCTCGACTATCAGGCGTCTGACTGCATAATCGGATACAGGGCGGATAATTCTAATTTCGCCCTCGCGGCGGATTTCCTGAACGGAAAGATTTCCTATGAACTGCTCCGCTCTCTGATAGCGGAGTCATCAGCAGGCAGACAGTTCGTGCTAAAGAGCAATAGAGCCTTCGAGCGCATTCTGTATACGGGCTATGAGACCATACGCTCATCTGACTATTATCCCCTGAGCGTCTCCGCCGAGCTTGCCCGCATGAAAAAAGCCAAGGAAGCGCGTGATGATAAGGGGCTGTATATTACACAGATGATAGAAGAGGATATTAAATCTTATGATACGCGCCTACGATGAAATTCTGCTAAACAGAGCCTGCGATATGCTGGGCATTATGCTCGACTATTCCGCGCACAGCCTTCATATCAGCACTGAGGAAATGCTGAAACTCTTCATAGCGTCGGGAGCGGCGTCCTTATTTGAGCGCGGAGATATTAGGACTATCCTCGGCAGGTCGGGTATTGAGCTGGCTTATGAGGTGCTGGAGAGAAGCGGCGTGCCGTATGAGCGTACCGCTCCGAGGCATACCATATCTCAGAGCGAGGAATACAGATATGGGTATGACCTCGCCCGCCGCCAGCACGAACAAGGGCTGTCCTTTGACGAGCTCCTCGCTGCGGCGGCGGACGGCACGCCTCGCCAATCCGCACTCCAAAAAATCCGCAAACAAAACTGCCTCAGCCAGAGTGCTTTGGCTAAGGCAAGCGGTGTACCACTTCGCACCATTCAGCAGTATGAGCAGCGCAGGAAAGACATCAACAAGGCTCGCTCGGAATATCTGATAATGCTCTCTCAGACGTTGAATTGCAGCCCTTCCGCGCTCCTTGAGAAATAATGAGATCTGCTTTTTTAATTCTCAGCTTGGTTGTTTGAAATTGTAACTGCACATTTGCAGTTGTAAGCGCAACAGACCTGCCAGGAGGTCGAAAACGTGCGTTAGCGACTTCAAAATGTGCATTTACGAAGTTGAAAATGCACGAGTGTAGAGAATAAATGCACGGAGA
>JAFWFU010000004.1 GCA_017515425.1 Mogibacterium sp. | reverse complement strand
AATTTGAGAGGAGCTGTCCTTAGTACGAGAGGACCGGGACGGACATACCTCTGGTGCACCAGTTGTTCTGCCAAGGGCATAGCTGGGTAGCTACGTATGGACGGGATAAGCGCTGAAAGCATCTAAGTGCGAAGCCCCCCTCAAGATGAGATTTCCTCCATTAAGGTAAGACCCGTGGGAGACTACCACGTTGATAGGTCGGAGGTGTAAGTGCGGTAACGCATTCAGCTGACCGATACTAATAGGTCGATAACTTGACCTTCTGGTTAACTTTTTGGAAAACGCATGAGTTTTTCAAAACAGAATATGTTTTGAAAACTGCGTTACAGATTATGTTATTCAATTTAGGGTACTATGTATTCTAATAACGAGCAGTTTCAGACGTAGCAATATAGAGGTGCTCTGAAAATGCGAAGTTAGAAATGTGGTGAGTATAGCAAGGAGGATCCACCTGTTCCCATCCCGAACACAGTAGTTAAGCTCCTTAGCGCCGATGATACTTGGGGGGCGACCCCCTGGGAAATTAGGACCTCGCCACTTTTTTCTTAGGCCCCATGGTCAAGAGGTTAAGACATCGCCCTTTCACGGCGGTAACCCGGGTTCGATTCCCGGTGGGGTCACCACAGAAAGGGTTGCACAGAAGTGCAGCCCTTTTATCATCACCAAATGAAGTGAATAATCTTTAAATTAATCATCTTCGTATTCTTCAAAATAATATTGTGCGGACGTGGTGGAATTGGCAGACACGCTAGATTTAGGTTCTAGTGCTTCGGCGTGAAGGTTCGAGTCCTTTCGTCCGCACCATGAGAATCGGTTTACCGATTCTTTTTTATTGACAAAACTTGCAAAAGACGCATGCAAAAACTGAAATCCTGCAAAAGACGCAGGCTTTTCGACATAAAGTGAATGGCAAAATCTGTACTACTTTTCAATTTTTATTCTGATATAGTCTCGGCAGGGAGGAAGGAATGAGACTAGCACTTCTAATAAAGGATATTGAATACAGAAAAGCGTTTGAGGAAGCTATATCGGATTTCGGTAATGATGTATTCCTGGATATTATCGCGAAGGGAGACAGCATAGAAGCTGACGCTCTGATACTTACTGATCTTAGTCCTTCTTATTTTGATTCGAACCTTCTTAATGCGATAAAGGGCAGGACGATTTTTCTTACTTGCGATAGTTTAGAAGAATCTCATAATTCACAGAAGAGCAAACTCAATACTGCCTTCAAATACAGCAGTATGAGCAGGCTGCTTGCGGATATATCTGAGGTTTATCATAGCTGGAGGGGTCTCAAAAAACACAATGCTCCGACTTCGCGCATAATCGTATGTTGCAGCGATTCTGACGCATTCACTCAGCATAGATGTACCAGACTTGCCTCACAGATTGTTTACAGGCAGGGCGGAAGTGTTCTCATTCTGCCTCTCGGCTATATCAGCGAAGAGGGCATGAACTATAGCCAAGATTTAAACAGATTTGCCAGACTTATGTATAGGATAAGAAAGGGTAGGATAGGTGGCGCTGCGAGTTTTTCATATACGGATAGCTATGGCATAAGCAGGCTTATTCTGCCAAGAGGCAGAAATCCTATCGCATATCTTGATAGTGAAGATTTGAGCATGTTGATATTGGCATTGAGCAAATTATTCGAGACTCTGATACTCGATATAGGCGGGTGCTATAGGGAAGAAAATCTTGCTGCAATAAGGAATGCGAGCTCCGTACTCTCTTTTCAGACCGGCAGACGGAGAATAAATTTTCAAGAGCTCATTCCGAAAGAACATAGGGATAAGCTCAGGACAATCAATATAAATGACGAGAGTGAGGAGGGTTTTGCTCTCGATGAGTATATAAGGGAATTATACGGGATAGATGATGAAAAATGATGTATTAAAAGCGGACATAGTTAAGAAATACGCAAGCGAAATAGAGGAATTTGTCAGAATAATCAGGAGATGGATTACCGAGTCCGAAAGCTCTCTTGATATGGACGATTTATTATCCAAATGCGAGGAGACATTCTTCTCTTCGGAGCTCTCATATTCACTGAGCACAGCCGAGCTTGAAATCCTCGTTGAGAGCATAGAAAGCAGAATAACAAGCAGATATGGGATTCTCAGCCCACTTCTGAAGGATAAGAGCATAAACGAAATCATGGTAAACGGCTCTGACAAGATATATGTGGAGAAGGATAAGCGCCTGATTAGAATTGATGACGCTTTTACGTCCGAGGCTGAGCTTGAGGAGATAATCAGAATGTTCGCCTCTGATGTGCATAGGGAAATAAACGAGGCAAATCCTATAGTGGATGCGAGGCTGCCGTCAGGCTATAGAGTCAACGGAGTTCTCAAGACTGTAGCGCTCAACGGCCCTATTCTTACAATAAGAAAGTTCAGAGAACAGGAAATAGAGATGTCTGAGCTCATAGAATTCGGAAGCATTAGCGCGGAATGCGCGGAGGATTTAAAGGCTCTTGTCAAATCCGGATACAATATTTTCATCAGCGGCGGGACGTCATCGGGAAAGACCACCTTCCTCAATGCTCTCACGGCTTCAATTGGAAAGGACGAGAGGGTGATTACCATAGAGGACTCGGCAGAGCTTGTGATAAGTCATATAGATAATAGGGTGCAGCTCGAATGTAGAAGCGCTAATTCAATAGGAAAGGGTGAAGTCAGCATAGAGCAGCTTATTAGAACCAGCCTGAGAATGAGGCCGGATAGAATTATTGTCGGAGAGGTAAGAGGGCGCGAGGTTATAGATATGATTCAGGCTATGAATACGGGGCATGACGGAAGCATGTCGACCGGACATGGAAATTCCATAAAGGGAATGTTAAACAGGCTCGAGACCATGTATCTGATGGATTCGCAGGTATCCATAAATTCGGTGAGAAATCAGATAGCCAATGCGATTGATATATTCGTACACCTAAAAAGAGACAATAAGGGCAGACGCCGAGTGGAAGAGGTCGCGGAGCTCGCGGGCTATGACGGCGGAGAATATAGGATCAATTATCTATATAAGGCTGATGAATCGGGTGCTATAAGAGCTACAGGAAATGCTCTTATGGATAGAGATAGGCTTATAAGGACAGGATATGGGAGCGTTCTGAAAAATGACAGATTTAAGAATTTACCGGCTTAATAAGAAAGAGAAGAAATTGTTTTATATATGTCTATGTATTTCGGGAATAGCATTATCCATGCTTTTCTATAGAAATATGTTTTTTTCACTTATCGTCCTGCCATTTGCAAAGAAGATTCAGTCCTTTGTCGAAGAGCAGCTCGCGGACAGAAGAAGGAGGAGATATTTGGCAGAGTTCAAGGACTTCTTATTCATGGCTTCCACAGCTATTGGCGCGGGTCGCTCTATGAAGGACGCGATAGGTGAATCAATCTCCTCGCTTGAGAATATCCACGGGAAAGACGCTGCCTTGGTGAGAGATCTCAAAAAGGCGTATGAGAGAATGGAAATGGGGAGAGAAAACGATATATCCGTCTTAGAGGAGATGTCTGAGGCGACGGGGCTCGAAGATGTGAATGATTTTGTAACGATATATGCGATTTGCAAGACAAGTGGAGCGAGTCTGATTACAGCTTTAAATAAAGCCGCCGGAGTGATAATGGAAAAGATGAGCATAGAAAAGGAGATTGAAGAGCTCGTCAGAAGAAAGGAGAGCGAAGGGCTGATAATACTCATCATGCCGGCACTCGTGCTGATATTTCTCAACCTATTCGCACCTGACTATATAGCGCCAATGTACGAGAGCTTGGCGGGCAGGCTGATAATGAGCATGACTGCGGTGGGAACTGCGGCTGTATATATGATGATAAGAAAGATAACTAGCGTGGAGATATAGGGGAAAAGGAAAAGGATAGTATCAACTGATTTATGAAAAATCTTAAAGAGCTGGGAATATAAAATGGAGACGGCAAGGAATATAGCATGGAGACAGTAAGAAATATAAAAAAGCGAATAGAAGGCGAGATCGTCAAGATAAGGGCGGATAAGGAAATGATGAGCAGGATTTACCTCGTCACTCTCGGAACAGCTCTTATAATACTTGCGCTTGCGATAAAAGGACCTGAGCAAAGGGGAAGCGTGATAACGGACGGCGGTGGCAGGGCTATCGAAATCGAGAGATATTCTCTAGGCACAAATGAGATATATGATTTTGAGGTTGCCATAAAAGAAGGAAGTGAGACGCTTGTAAAGGAAATCAGGCTTAAAGTGCAGGCTGTCAGCGAGGCTTCGGACTCTTCGCTGCTCGGAGCTGAGATGAGCCGCGATGCGGAGATAGATGCCGCGCTCGACAGTGCCATAAGCGATATAGAGTATTCAAAGAGCAGGAAGATTTCGCTGCCGACAGAGCTCGACGACGGAACTGAGATAGTATGGACGCCGCTTATAAAGAAAGACTACAGCGCGCTTATACTAATCCCTGCGATATATATAGGGCTTTTGGTTCTCATAATAAGAAGCAGGGGAGAAAAAGAAGAGGCAGAGGAGAGAGTCAGGCGTCAGTCGATATTAAGAGGACTTCCTAGATTTTGCAATCAGCTATTTCTTATGATGAATGCGGGAATGATACTTAGCGATGCGTTCGACAGGATAACTAGTGCATATTCCTTAGGTATCGAAACGGAAGGTGAGGGAAATTCTGATAAATGCGGTAATTATTTCGAGAGAGAACTTGTAATGATAAATATGAAGAATCGGGACAAGAGGGAGAGCACGGCAGGGATTATAAACGAATTCGCCGTAAAGAATGATGTAAAGGAAATGATCAGGATAGCAACGATTCTCAAAGAAAATGAAAAGAGGGGAAGCGATGTTATAGAGAGCCTTAGCAGGGAAAGCAGATATTTATGGGACGAGAGAAAGACGGTTGCCAGAGAGAAGGGCAAGATGATTGATACAAAAATGTCATATCCTCTGGGAATACTGCTTATTCTGCTGATCGTAATCACTATGGCGCCTGCCATGCTGAGCATGTAGGCACCGGGAAGGAGGAAGCCATGATAGCGAGATTGAGACTGATGATGATACAGACTCTCGGCAACAAAAAGGGTATGGAAATGGTGCAGGTTGCGATACTTGTGGCTATAGCAGTTGCCGTGGGCATTATTTTCAAAAGCTCTGTTGTAGATTTTGTTAATAAGATCTTCAAGGCGTTAAATTCAGCGAATTTCTGAGGCTGGATTGACCTTGAAAGACGCAGCGATTTGTTGAGGCAGTATTGACCTCGAAAAAGGGTAAGGATTGGAAATGGGATTTACGGATATAAACTTCAAAAAATGGATACAGGCTCTCGAAAATAAGAGAGGGGCTGAGATGGTGGAAGCTGCCATCTCGCTTCCTCTTATCATTTTAACGGCAATGCTCTTGGTAAGAATGTTCATTTTTTATTTGGAGATTTTGAATACGGGTGTGGCTGAGCATATGGAAGCGCTTGATAAATGGGATTCATACAGTGGGATCGGATTTCAGGAATATAAAGATACCCGTGATGTGAAACTGCTGCGTGGAGGTGTCCTTCTGTTTGACGTTAAAAAGCAGATAAATACCAGAGCATATCTTATAAATGAGGATTTGATTGTAAGGGCAAGTGATACGTTTAAATAAACTGAGAAAATGGAATAAAAAGGGCTCGTCGACTGTTCTGACGGCTATGATGTTCGTGACATTCGCCATATGCGTTGCCAGCTCTATAGTGATATGCAGAGAGCTCACGATTAAAAGTGAATGTGAGGTATTCGGAAGAGCATGGACTAAGGCGATTCTTTCTGAGTATGATCTTCCGCTCTTGGAAGACTATGAGATAATGGCATATTTCGGCAATGACAGCGACGTCAGCGAAAAGATTGAACATTATTTGGATTATTCGACAGCGGGCAGGCTCAGCATAGATATAGGGGGTGCAAATGCCGACCTTACGGGCTATGAGCTCGGTGACGCGAATAATTTCCTCGAAGCTGTGAAAAAAGGGCTTGCGGGAAAGATAGCAAGCGATATAGCTTCCGGCGGAGGAAGGAAAGAAAGAACTGAGGTGGATAAAGACGATATAGGAAGTGAGGACTCAGGAGGTGGAGAAGGGGAAGCCTCCGACTCCGGCGGCAGCGGGCGCGTCATAAGAAACAAAGTGGTTCTCGACACTCTGCCATCAGAGGGAATGGGAAGTTCTTTCAGCATTGATTCCCTTGTAAACAAAGCTAAGACTCTCGGCAGCTCAGATGGCGTAAAAAATGCTATCGTCAATGCGGGAACGGAGATAGTTTTCATTGAAAGACATTTTGGCAATGCGGTGACATATGCGAGCGAGAAGGACTCATTTTTCAGGAACGAGTGGGAATATATCATAAAAGGCGGATCGGATGATGTGGAAAACCTCAAGAAAGTAAAGAGGGATTTGTTTCTGATGAGAAATGCGCTCAACCTGCTTTCTCTGTATAAGGATCCGAAGAAGGTGGAATTGATTTTAAAAGTTGCGGAGTCAATCACCCCGGGACCTTTGGGTCTTGCAACCCAGCTCATTATCGCAGAAGCATGGGCGCTCCTTGAAACCGAAACAGATATGAGAAATCTGCTCGACAACAAGCGTGTCCCTCTCATCAAATCGGCTGAGGAATGGCAGACGGGGCTCGGCGCCGTGCTTGACAGCAATAAGATGAAGGATAAATTGGATGAGGAGTCAAAGGAATTGCTGAATGAAAACAGAGATGAAATAAACTCATTAGGAGGGATTTCTGACAGATTGTCGAGCATGAAGGAAGGGCTGAACTACGACGAACATCTGATGATTATGATTCTTGCCATGGACGAGCGCGTAAGACTGCTTCGAATTATGGATATAGTTCAAATAAATATGAAATACAGATATTATAGGGATTTCAATATGATGGAATACTATGTCGGCACGAGGTTTACCATAGAGGCGAATGGGAGAAGCTATGTTTTTGAGGACAGCTATAAATAAAAAAGGAGGATATTTGGTAGAGGCTGCGATAAGCCTGCCGATTTTCCTCATTTCGGTCATTTGCCTTTCTTCAATCATACTGATGTATGCATGTATCGAGAACTGCAATTTTATAGCAGCAAACGAGATGAGAAGAGGTGCAGCGGAAGCGATATTAGCGGATACAGGAAGCCTGCTGCCATATAGGATTAAAAAGGAGATTGAAGATGAGCATTCGATTGTTGAATCCACAAAGCTTAAGGATTATGGGTATCGGGTGAGCAGATGGGGTATTGATGAACTCATCGCTTTAAGTCTGCTGGTGGATATGAATTCTAAGAATCCCATAGGGCTGCTGTCAAAAGCAGAATATGAGATCTCCATAGTGACAAGAGCCTATGTGGGGAGATTTCGCGGCGACAATCACATGACTGCTGATGAATTCGCCTCTGATGGGGATGCGGTATATATATTCCCTAAGAGAGGAGAAAAATATCATAAGGAAGGATGCAGGCATTTAAAGGCAGCGTCGACCTCGGGAGCACTATCACCTGCGATAAAGAGAAAATACAAATCATGCCCGCTTTGCAAGAGCGGAAAGGCTGCAAACGGAAGTCTGATTTATTATTTCCCTGCCGCGGGGGAGGATTATCATTTGGGAGGCTGCAGCTCTCTGGAGCGCAATTATATCGAGATAGAGAGGCGGGTGGCTATAGAGCGCGGCTACGGAGCCTGCGAAACCTGCGGCGGATAAGTAAAGGAATAGTAAAGGAATAGTATAAGGAATTGAAATGGTAAGTATTAGACATGAACTCGCGGGATACAAACTGCCCGCCTATATAGAGGAAATCCTCACTCAAAACTACTGCCCAGGCTTTATGCGTATGAGCATGATAAGAGAAAACGAGAATTATCAATTCAGCTATAGACCGGGCGCATACAGGAAGCTTGAATACATGAAGCTGAGCCTGTATGAAAAGATGATTTTAATAAAAACTCTGATAAGCCTGAGCGAGATTAGCAAAGACCACCTTATTAAGCCTGAGAGCTATCTCTTAGAGCCGGAGCTCATCTATCTTAAAGATGAAAATGTGGCAATCGCGGACGTGAAAATAATGTATTATCCCGACGTGAAAAAACTGAGTTTCAGATACAAGCTCGTTCTCTTTGCCGACAGAATTCTTGAGAAGGGAATAAAGGAAGAAAAGGATGCGCTCGAGCAGCTTCGGCAGGCTTCTGAGTCGGGAGATGTAAATAGAATTAAGCTTATGCTCGACAAACAGATAATGCGGCTGGAAAACAGAATGTCAGAAGGTGGAAATTTCTCCTGATTTAGTGTATATTTATCTTGCTTTGCAATAAATGCAAGATTAGAAATACTATCAGTAATAAAGGAGATAGACTATGTCAAGCAAAATAGTAAAAGTAATCGGACGTGAAATCCTTGATTCAAGAGGAAATCCCACAGTAGAGGCAGAGGTACATCTGAAAGACGGAACCGTTGCATTCGGCGACGCTCCGAGCGGTGCGTCAACAGGTATCTATGAGGCGCTTGAGCTTCGTGACGGAGACAAGGCTAGATACGGCGGCAAGGGCGTTTCCAAGGCGGTTTCCAATGTAAATAATACGATTGCCAAGGTAATCGTTGGCATGGATGCGGCGGACGTTCCTGCTATCGAGGCTGCCATGATGAATGCTGACGGCACGAAGGACAAGAGCAATCTGGGCGCAAACGCTATTTTGGCAGTTTCCCTCGCATGTGCTAGAGCCGCAGCCGCTTCAAAGAAAAAACCTCTCTATAAATTCTTCGGAGAGCTTTCAGGCGTGAATGGCAAAACACTTCCTGTTCCAATGATGAATATCCTTAACGGCGGAGCTCATGCTTCCAATACGGTAGACGTTCAGGAATTTATGATTATGCCTGTTGGAGCACCGAATTTCAAGGAATGCTATAGATGGTGCGCTGAGGTTTATCATCAGCTCCAGAAGGAACTCAAGAATGCCGGCCTTAGCACGGGCGTAGGTGATGAGGGCGGATTTGCCCCTGACCTCAAGGACGAGTTCGAGGTAATGGACTATATGATGAAGGCGGTAAAGGACTGCGGATTTGAGCCGGGCAAAGACTTCGTATTCGCTATTGACGCCGCTTCCTCAGAGTGGAAAACAGGAGAAATCGGAAAGTATAAAATGCCTAAGTCGGGAAGAGAATTCACATCTGCTGAAATGGTACAGAATTGGGTGGATTTCTGCGACAAATATCCTATCGTATCCATTGAGGACGGAATGGACGAAGAGGATTGGGAAGGCTGGCAGCTTCTTGTCGAGAAGCTCGGAGACAGAGTACAGCTCGTCGGAGACGACCTCTTTGTTACAAATCCTGAGAGGCTTGCAAAGGGTATCGAGCTCAAGGCAGCAAATGCTATTCTGATTAAGCTCAATCAAATCGGTTCAATCAGCGAGACTCTTGAGGCTATTGCCCTCGCAGAGAAAAACGGCATGAACGCAATCGTATCGCATAGATCGGGAGAGACTGAGGATACAACCATTGCTGATCTCGTAGTGGGTACTGCATCCGGTCAGATCAAGACGGGTGCGCCTGCCAGAACGGAGAGAGTTGCGAAGTATAATCAGCTTCTGAGAATCGAAGAGGATCTCGGCAGCGACGCAGTATTTGCAGGCAATTCACCATTCAATAAATAATAGAAGAGCGTTTTGTAATTCTGAGCGAATATGATGAGCGAAGAATCTTAACCGCATATAGACAACAGCCGGTGGGTAATACCGCCGGCTCTGTTGTCGGGAAACGGATAAGGATAGGGAGAAAGTAAAATACGGAGGTTTGTATTTTGGAAATAATCAGAGCCGAGCACTCGGGCTTTTGCTTTGGAGTGGATAAGGCGATAGAATTGGCGTTTTCGGAAGCCGATAAGAAGGATAGAAAGGGGCGTCTTTTAACCTGCGGTCATCTCATTCACAATAAGGATGTGGTAAAAAGACTTGAGGAAAAGGGTGCGCTTTATATTGAATCCTTATCAGAGGCGGAGCCAGGCGATACCGTAATAATCAGGTCTCATGGAGAACCTCGGGAATTCTACGAGAAGGCAGAGTCCATTGGGATAGAACTGATAGACACGACATGCATCTTCGTAAAGAAGATTCACGAGATAGTCAGCAATGCTCACGAAAAAGGCATTCCCGTGATTTTAATAGGGGATAAAGATCATCAGGAAGTGAAGGCTACCAACGGTTGGTGTGACTATAGTGCGATAGTCATAGGAAGCGTCGAAGAAGCCGTCAGCGCTGCGGAGAGTCTGAAGGAGCGAGAGATTGACGGTAAACCAATTATCGTATGTCAGACGACGATTAAACACGAACTCTTTAAGGAGATACTAAAGGTATTTGATGAGGCTGGAATCGAGCTGGATATTCGCAATACGATTTGCAATGCCACGAGAGAGAGGCAGGAAAGCTGTGCCAGACTTGCACGGGAAGTGGATATTATGTTCGTAATAGGCGATACAAACAGCTCAAATTCCAAAAAACTATACGAAATTGCCAAAAAATACTGCAAAAGGGCGATATTTGTTGAAAATGCTGAAAACTTTGACTTGCAAGGGATTGCAAAAAAAGATAAAATTGGGTGCATAGCGGGCGCTTCGACGCCCGAATGGATTATCAAGGAGGTTATTTCCAGAATGAGCGAAAATGTCACTAAAGAGATGCAGCAGAATCCGATGATGGATTATATGGATGACATCGAAAAGTCTTTACGTCTGCCAAAGCCGGGAGACATTGTTGATGGTAAGGTTGACCAGGTAATGGCCGATGCTGTCATTGTCAATATGGGCTGCAAGAAAGACGGAATTCTCAGATCCGATGAGGTTGTTCTCGAAGAGGGTCAGACACTTCAAGACTTGTTCAAGGTGGGCGACGAGATTCAGGCAAAGGTTATTAAGTCAGACGACGGCGAGGGAGGAATCATGCTCTCGAAGAAGAGACTTGTGGCAGTTGAGAACTACACAGAGCTCGAAGAAGCCATGTCCAATGACGAGATTATCAATGTTAAGCTGGTAAGAGCCGTAAACGGCGGTGTTATTGCAGCTTACAAAGAAATCACGGGATTCGTACCTATGTCTCAGCTTTCCGACAGATTTGTTGAGAATGCAGATGATTTCCTGGGACAGGACGTTGATGTGAAGGTTATCAGGGTAGATACCAAGCGCAACAGAGCCGTATTCTCCAGAAAGGCAATCATGGTAGAGGAGAAGAGGAAGACTGTCGCTGAGATTTGGAACAATCTGAGCGTAGGCGATGTCGTTGAGGGTAAGGTGATGAGATTTACCGACTACGGCGCATTCGTGGACATCGGAGGCGTAGACGGACTTCTGCATATCTCTGAGATTTCTTGGGGCAAACTTAAACATCCTGAGGAGATTCTCAAGATTGGAGACATCATCAATGTTAAGATTCTCTCACTTAATGAGGAGAAGGGCAAGATTAGTTTGGGACTCAAGCAGACACAACCTGAGCCATGGAGCTTGGTCGGCGACAAGTATAAGGTTGGCGATGTCCTCGAAGGCAAGGTAGTACAAATCAAGGAATACGGCGCATTCGTAGAGCTCGAAGCCGGTCTCGACGGACTCGTGCATATTTCAGAGATTGCCAATAAGAGAGTTGAAAACGTATTTGATGAACTCAAGATTGGCGAGACTGTAAGTGTCAGAATTATGGAGATTGATCCTGACAAGAGAAGAATCAGTCTTTCCATTAAGGCAACACTCCCAGAGGAAGAACATCAAGAAGCTGTTCCTGAGGAAGCAGCAGAGGCTCCTGTAGAAGAAGCGGTAGAAGCTCCTGCGGAGGAAGCTGCAGCAGAAGAGGCTGAGGCTCCAGCAGAAGAAGCCGCGGAAGAGGTTGCCGAAGAGACGGCAGTTGAGAAGGAAGCTCCGGCTGAGGAAGCTTCTGAGGAGGCAGAGGAAGTTGCCGAAGAGCCAAAGGATGAGGAGTAATTCATTCTAAGCCGCATGATATAGGTTGATATATCAGATATACGAGGCTGTCATATAATGACAGTCTCTTTTTATGAAAATAGCAAGCGGATTTTCCATGAAAGGGTAAAATGCTTTTTGCCGCCCCGAATGTTCATTAGGAGAGAGCATAGATTAAACTGTCCTTGTGCGTATGGCAGTTTTTTGCTATATATACAGATATGAAGGAATTTAAATTTGACGGACAAATAAAAATGGTGGCCCTCGACTTGGACGGCACCACGCTTAACAGCGAAAGAGAGATAACGCCGCGCACCATTGCTGCATTTGAGGAATGCAAGAGGAAAGGCGTTCATATTGTGGTTTCCACGGGCAGGACTTATAGCACGCTTCCTGAAAATGTTACGGGTGCACCGGGAATTGAATATGCGATTACTTCAAATGGTGCACATATAAACTATATAAAGACGGGAGAGGCGATATATGATAATTTCCTCGCTCCCTCGGCGGTGGAAGAGGTTGCGAGGCTCAAGGTGAGCACGAATGCATATATAGAGGTGTTTATAGACGGCATAGCTTATACGGACGAAAGCTATTATGAGGAAGTTAGGCTTAACGGCTGTGAGTACAGAAGCGCTGAGTATGTGCTCTGGAGCAGACGCCCCGTGCCTGATATAACCAGACTCATGCTTGAGAATAAAGAGCGAATTGAGAATGTCAATTTTATATATCCGACTTTGGATATGCTGGAGATGGCAAGACCTGCTGTAGAGGCTATGGAAAATGCTACTATTACCTCTTCGTTTCCAAATAATTTAGAGGTGGGAGGCCCGACCACGAGCAAAAAGACTGCTCTGATTGAGCTAATGTCGAGGCTCGGCATAGATAAATCGGAGCTGATGTGCTGCGGAGATGCGCCAAACGATATACAGATGATTGAAATGCTGCCGTGGGAGTCGCTGTGGCAAATGCCTGGGGCGGCACTAAGGATTATGCTGACTTTATAACCGACTCTAATGACGAGGACGGAGTCGCCAAAGCCATAGAGCGATTTGTACTGAAACGACCGTATATTATGGACGCAGGCGATAACTGTATATTGTAAAAATATGATTGTTGGCTATGAATGCATATTATGACTGAAAATTTTAATTATAGATTATGGTTGTAGATTATGAAAACTATGATTGTATTTTATGAATGCGGATTATAAATAGTGATAAATATAATCTACAAATAAAATCGTCGGATCTTACTGAATGAAGATTATAGAAAGCGGCTAATATAATCAACGGATATAATTGACGGATATAATTGAATGAAGGTTTGGAGCGCAGGTTTTGAGAGAGAGCTTCTGAGAATAGGAGCTCTCTTTTATATGGAGACAACTATGCAGTATTTTTTTCGCATGGAGACAGGTTTCAGCACCTTTTTTTTCTCATGGAGGCAACTATGAAACACCTCTTTTTTCGCATGAAGACAACTATGTAAAACCTCTATTTATGCACAGAGTCAACTATATTGTGGCTTTTTTCCTACAGGGAGACAAATAAGGAACGGTGATTTCAAAAAAAGTGCAGTTTTTGCAGTAATTCGTGCGTGGATTGTTCGCTTTAGTCCGCAGCAAAATGTTAGCATTTTATATGAAAGCTGAGCGAGCCGGAGGGATATGATGATATTAGTGTTGAAACAACAGAACAATAATAATAGCGATAGTGATAATAATGATAATGATATTGATAATGATATTGATATTGATATTGATAACGGGAATGTCAAAGGTCTAGTAACAGCCAAGCAAAGGGCGATTTGAGGAGAGAGGCGCAGATATGAGATATATGAAGAATGTAGGGGATTTGGGCGAGCAGCTCGCGGCGGATATGCTCAAGAACTCAGGATATAGGATAATAATGCGAAACTATGCTGTGAGGGACGGAGAGATAGATATTATAGCCATAAAAGACGGGGTTCTTCATTTTGTAGAGGTAAAGACAAGAAAAGGAGATGATTACGGATTTCCCTCAGACGCTGTTACCCCTGCCAAGCAAAAAAGGATAAAGAAGGCTGCCAATACTTATCTTTCCAGCCGAAGAGGGCATTGGCAGAATGTGTCGTTTGACGTATATGAAGTTATGATAAACCATATTGAGAATTGCCTGTGAAATCGGGCGGGGTAGAGGCGTTTATGTACAGCAGAATAAAATCAGCCGTATGTCTTGGTATTGAAGGAAAAGAGGTGCTTGTTGAGACGGATATATCCAAAGGACTTCCAAGCATAAGCGTGGTAGGACTTGCACAGGCTACCGTCATGGAATCAAAGGATAGGATAAAAAGCGCGATTATCAATTCGGGCTTTGACTATCCGCGCACCAGAATCACTATAAATTTAATGCCTGCCGATCTAAAAAAGAACAGCAGCTCACTAGACCTTCCGATAGCCATGGGAATGCTTGCGTCGCAGAGAGATTCAGGCATTGAGCTCGGAAGTGATACAGCCATGATAGGTGAGCTGACTCTGGACGGAGGGGTGAGTGCAGTAAAGGGAGCTCTCCCAATGCTGCTTTGTTTAAAGAAGGAAGGCGTTAAAAAGGCTTTTGTTCCGGTTGGGAATCTCGAAGAGGCGAGGATAGCAGGAATAAATGAGATATTTCCCGTGGAAAGTTTAAGGGAAGCTGCGGAAGCTGTTTCAATGCCCGAAGGGGCTGTAAAAATCAGTGGGAAGAATGGCGCCGCCCAGACATGGCAGGAGCATGGAAGGGACTGCTATGGAAGCTCTGATATGGATTTTGGGGATATATGCGGTCAGGAGAATGCAAAAAGGGCGGCGCTGGTAGCGGCGGCTGGTAGGCATGGTCTTTTGATGGTGGGAAGTCCGGGCTGCGGCAAGACCATGCTGGCAGGCAGGATACCTTCCATAATGCCTGCCATGAGCTCGGAAGAGCTCATACAAGCCGCCGTCATACGCTCCATTTCCGGAATCGGATACGGAAACAGCGTGAGAGATAACGAAAATGACGGCATGAAAAGCAGGCTTTTTAGTCCTATCAGACCTTTTCGGCACCCGCACCATACAATAGGCCCTGCGGGGCTTCTTGGCGGCGGAAGCAATATAGCCATGCCTGGAGAGATAACACTCGCACATAATGGAGTGCTTTTCCTTGACGAAATATGCGAGTTCAACAGGCATGTTATAGACGGACTCAGAATTCCGCTGGAAGAAAAAAGCATAACGCATTTCAGAAGAGGCGAGGCATATACTTATCCCTGCGATTTTCAGCTCGTCATGGCGTCCAATCCATGTCCCTGCGGTTATTATGGAGATAAGGAAAGAGAGTGCAAATGCTCGCAGGCAGATATTGATAGGTATCAAAACAAGCTTTCCGGTCCGATAATGGACAGAATTGATATGAAGATTTCCATGGAAAGGGTTACCTATAAACAGCTTACGTCGGAAGGTCGAGGTATGAATTCCTCTCAGATGAAAGAAGCGGTATATAAGGCTTTGGAGTTCGGGAAGAGCATGGGGAGAAAAGGCTATAATTCTGAATTGACTACGGCAGAGGCAGAGAGGCATTCTAAGCTCGGAAGAGAGGAGAAAGCCTTTATGAGAGAGGCTTATAATGCCTTTGCTATGTCGCCCCGCGCCTATATGCGTATGCTCAGAGTAGCCAGGACTATCGCGGATTTGGACGAGAGCGAGAAGATAAAACAAGAGCATTTGGCAGAGGCTTTGAGTTATAGAATGAGTTGATATTATAAGAATAAGCAGATATTACAAAGGACAGGCAGATACTACAAAGGACAGGCAGATACTACAAAGGACAGGCAGATACTACAAAGGACGAACGGATATTACAGAGAATAGGCGGATATGGCGATTATGAACAGTTATGAAAATATCGTAATAATAAAACCTAAATGGCGTATTGGAAATTATAGAATCGAAAAGATTTACAGGGATTCGACGGACTACCCCGAAAAACTGAGGAATATACCTGAATCACCAGATCAGCTCTACTGCGCGGGAGATATTTCTCTTTTGAAGGATAAATCCGTAGCAATAGTGGGCTCAAGGAGGCATACTATTTATGGTAAGAACGTATCTCTTATGATAGGAAGGAGACTCGGAGAGGCGAATATCCCTGTCACGTCCGGGCTGGCGCTCGGTATAGATGGATTCTCACATGAGGGTGCGCTTGAGGGCGGCGGAAGGGTCATAGGAGTGCTCGGCGGCGGCATAGAGGTGATGGGCCCGATTAAGAATAAAAACCTGATGATGAGGGGGCTTGACGCCGGAGGACTCGTAATCAGTGAGTATGAGCCGACATTTCCACCCAAGCCGTCAACCTTCCCCGCCAGAAACAGAATAATAAGCGGACTTTCGGAAGCTCTCATAGTAGTAGAGGCAGGTATGAGGAGCGGCTCGCTCATAACCGCAAATCACGCACTTCAACAGGGTCGCCCCGTATACGCCGTGCCGGGACCGATAAACAGCCAATTCAGCATAGGCACTAATTTGCTGATTAGAGACGGCGCCATACCTCTCGTTTTGATTGACGATCTGCTATATGACCTTAATATATATGATGAAGGGGAGCAGAGAAAATCAGCAAAATCAAAGCTTTCGGAAGATGAGCTTGAAATATTTGAGGCTATCAGCAGACTAGACGGTGCTACCGTGGATGAGATAGTCAAAGAGACAGGCAAAACTGCCGCATTCGTAAATGCGATTGTGACAATCCTGGAAATAAAAGGAATTATCGAAACCTGCGGCGGGAGGATATATATTGTAAATTAGCCATGAATCAGTCTTGATTATAAATTAGTCTTGTGCTGACAGCGCAGTTTATGCTAAAGTTTCAAATTGTGAAAATACCTGCATATAATTGTAGAAAAGATTTAATTAAAGTATAAATAATTTAATTAAAGAGGTAGTAAATGGCAACAGCTATAGGAAAAAGCGGGGCTAAGAAAAAAACGACTGCAAAGTCAAAGGGAGTATCAGCCAAGGGCAAGACGCTCCTGGTGGTGGAGTCACCGTCCAAAGCGAAGGTAATCGGGAAATATCTCGGGAGCAAATACAAGGTAATCGCGTCGGTGGGACATGTCAGAGATCTGCCTAAGAGCAGGCTCGGTGTTGATGTGGAGAATAATTTTGAGCCTGAATATATAAATATCCGCGGCAAGGGTGATACTATCAAGGAGATTAAAAAAGAGGCTGCGGCAGCCGATAAAATCCTGCTCGCAACCGACCCTGACCGTGAGGGCGAGGCTATTTCATGGCATTTGGCTCATCTTTTGGATATAGACCCAAAGCAGGAATGCCGTGTAATGTTTAACGAGATAAACAAAGATACGGTGAAGGAAGCCATTAAAGAGCCGAGGATTATTGATGACAAGCTGGTAGACGCTCAGCAGGCAAGGCGCGTCCTCGACAGGCTTGTTGGGTATCAGATAAGTCCTCTCCTTTGGAAAAAGGTGGCTAGGGGGCTTTCGGCAGGCAGAGTGCAGTCCGCCGCGCTTAAACTTATTTGCGATAGAGAAAATGAGATACAGAATTTCATTCCTGAGGAGTATTGGTATATTGCCGCAGATTTCGGAGACGAATTTATTGCCGAACTATCGAAAATAGACGGGAAGAAGGCGGCGATTAAAAACGAGAAGGAAGCAAACGAGATAGAGATAGAACTCGCAGATGGCGAGTATCTCGTAAGCTCTGTTAAGGAAGGAAAGCGTCAGACAAAGCCTTATGCGCCTTTTACGACATCGAGTCTGCAACAGGATGCCTCCGTCAAACTCGGTTTTACCACAGGGCGCACCATGCAGATAGCTCAGCAGCTTTATGAGGGAATAAGTCTTAAAGGAATCGGAGCCAGAGGTCTTATCACATATCTCAGGACGGATTCAGTGAGGATTTCCGAGCAGGCGAGAGCCTCCGCTTCGTCATATATAAAGGAGAATTTTGGCGAAGAATATGCCGGAAACAATATTTTCGCCAATAAAAACAAAGCCATGCAGGACGCGCATGAGGCTATCAGACCCTCCGATATAAACCTGGAGCCCGAGAAGATAAAAGACTCGCTTACAGCTGAGCAGTATAAGCTCTATGACCTTATTTGGCGCAGATTTTTGGCGTCGCAGATGGCGGCGGCTAAATATGATACACTCGCCGTAACTATCAATAATGGGAGATATGAATTTAAGGCTACAGGCTCGCGCATGACCTTCGAGGGCTGGCGCAAGGTGTATAAGACTTCGCAGGGTGATAACGAGGTAAAAATCCCAAAGCTTGCCGAGGGAGATATTCTCGATTTGCAAAAACTGCTTAAAGAGAAGAAATTCACCCAGCCGCCTGCGAGATATACAGAGGCTTCTCTCGTAAAGGAGATGGAAGAAAAGAATATCGGAAGACCCTCTACATACGCAGCGATTATTGCCGTCCTCGTGAACAGGCGTTATATAAAGCGCGTGAAGAAAACTCTCGAGCCGACAAAGCTTGGATTTGATGTTACGGGCATTCTTCAGGATTATTTTACCGATATAGTCGACGTTGATTTCACGGGAGAAATGGAGGATAATCTCGACAGCATAGAGCTTGGCGATAAGGATTGGAAGAGCGTAATCGCCGATTTTTACAAAGGATTTTCCGAGGAGCTTAAAATAGCGGATAAGGAAGTTGAGCGAATAGAGCGCGAAGTCGTTCTTTCGGACGAAGTTTGCGAGTTTTGCGGGAAGCCAATGGCTGTAAAAGAGGGCAGATTCGGACAGTTCCTCGCGTGTACGGGCTATCCCGAATGCAAGAATACCATGCCGATCATCAAGTCGACGGGAGTCTCCTGTCCTAAATGCGGCAAGGATATAATCGAAAGAAAAGGGCGGAGAACCGGCAAAGTGTTTTACGGTTGCAGCGGTTACCCCAGCTGTGATGTTTCATATTGGGACAAACCTTTGGGAAGACTTTGCCCGGACTGCGGCGCCATGCTTGTTCAGGGAAAGGGCAAGACCAAGACTGTGAAATGCTCCAATCAGGACTGCAAGTATAAAGAAAGAAAATCAGAAAGCGGAGAATAATAATAAGAATAAGGCATACTTCGGGCAATTGAAAAGCCCGAAAGAGGGAATTTGCTAAACGAGGAGAGGGATATGATTAAATTCCATGCTACTACGATATGCGCTGTGAGACGTCCGGGCGGCGATATAGCCATTGGCGGTGACGGTCAGGTTACCATGGGCGAGACCACGATTATGAAAAACGGAGCCAAAAAGGTAAAGAAGATATATAAGGACAGGGTTCTGACGGGGTTCGCAGGCTCTGTGGCTGACGCTTTTTCTCTTACAGAAAAATTCGAGAATAAGCTGGGCGAACACGCGGGCAATCTAAAAAGAGCCGCTGTGGATCTCGCGCAGTATTGGAGATCGGATAAGGCGATGAGGAACCTCGAAGCGCTTATGATAGTTGCTGATGAGGAAGATTTGCTGCTTATCTCGGGAAACGGAGAAGTCATTTCTCCAGACAAGGACGTAATTGCCATAGGCTCCGGCGGAAACTACGCATATTCCGCTGCGGTGGCGCTCTATGAGAACACTAATCTCGATGCCGAGTCGATTGTCAGAAAATCGCTTGAAATCGCGTCGAATATCTGCGTTTATACCAATGGAAATATCAGCGTGGAGAAGCTTTAGCGAGGAGATAATTGAAGGAGAGGGATATGTCGGAGAATATAAAGAATTTGACGCCTAAGGAAATAGTCGCGGAGCTTGACAAATATATTATCGGGCAGGATGAGGCGAAGAAATATGTGGCGATAGCACTTCGTAATCGCTATAGAAGGTCGCAGCTTTCCGAGGAGATGAGGGAAGAAGTTTCCCCTAAGAATATTCTTATGATGGGGCCCACCGGTGTTGGAAAGACTGAAATCGCAAGAAGGCTTGCGAAGCTGATGGACGCACCTTTCGTTAAGGTCGAGGCTACGAAGTTTACCGAGGTCGGATATGTCGGTCGTGATGTGGATTCCATGATTAGAGATCTCGTTGAGGCTTCCGTGAGGCTGTCGAAGCAAAAGCGGATAGACGAAAACTCTGAGATGGCTGAGCAGATTGCGGAAGATATTATAGTGAAGGCGATTATTCCGGGCGGTCCCGAGCTGAGCCAGACAGGAGGCGTTTCTATTGGAAATATTTTCGGAAATCTCGGCTACAAGACGCAGAAGCAGGAATATGAAGAGAATAAGCAGAAGGAGTATGAGGCAAGCCAAGAGTATTCCGAGGTACAGATGGCGAGGGAGCAGGTGAGAAAGCAGCTCCGCGACGGCATTCTTGAGGATCAGATTATAGAAATCGAAGTTGACGATATTCCTAAGACCAATCAGCTTGAGCATAATGAGGGTATGGTTGCCATAGGTAATATTTTCGAGAATATGATGCCTAAAAAGACCAAAATTAAAAAATGCAAGGTCAGCGATGCGAGGAGAATTCTCAAAGAACAGGAAGCTCAAAAGCTTATAGATATGGACCAGGTGACTGACGAGGCGCTTGAGAATGCTGAGCAGAACGGGATAATCTTCATAGATGAGATAGATAAGATTGCGTCGGGCAGCAGCTTGAGGTCAGGCGCAGATGTATCAAGAGAAGGCGTTCAGAGGGATATACTTCCCATTGTGGAAGGAAGCGTGGTAAACACCAAGTACGGTCCCGTTAAAACGGATCATATGCTCTTTATCGGTGCGGGTGCATTTCATGTCTCCAAGCCAAGCGACCTCATTCCTGAGCTTCAGGGACGATTTCCGATAAATGTGGAGCTTTCAAATCTTGACAAAGAGGATTTCAAGAAGATTCTCACAGTGCCTGAAAATGCGGCAACGAAGCAGCAGAAGGCTCTTCTTGAGACAGAAGGAGTGAGCGTAGAATTTGAGGATGAGGCTATAGATGAAATCGCAAATCTGGCATTTCTTATGAACGAAGAGACGGAGAATATCGGAGCGCGAAGGCTGCATACGATTCTCGAGATACTTCTTGAGGATATATCGTTTAATCTGCCAAATCCTGATATAAAAGAGGTCGTAATTGACAGAAGCTATGTGCAGGATAGGTTAAAAGAGAAGATTAAGGAAGTAGATGTGGATAAATTCATTCTATAATATCGCAAGCATATTCCCATTGCCGGGATTGACTTGTGTAATGGACGAACCGAAGAGTTTTAAATGTATCTGTATAAGTCAATTTATGAATATGCCGAAGCCGAGTATATAGTTGAAAAGTCGCGCTTTATAGCACATGCATCTCCGGCGGAGAACACGGAAGAGGCGAAGCTTTTTATCGCCGGTATTAAGGAGAAGTATAAGGACGCGACGCATAATGTACCTGCTTTTATCTGCGGCGCGGGAATGGAGCACCAATGGGCTTCTGATGACGGAGAGCCTCAGGGGACTTCGGGAATGCCGATTCTCAAGCTTATATCCGCTTTAGAGCTTACAAATATCGCAATAGTAGTTACGAGGTATTTCGGAGGAATAAAACTCGGCACAGGGGGGGTGGCGAGGGCATACACCCATGCAGCCAAGCTTGCGATAGAAAGAGCCGGAATCTGCGAGGTCAGGGAAGGAATATGTCTTGAGTACAGCTTTGACTATACATATCTCAGCAGAATTCAAAATATGTCAGAAGAAGGAAGATTTGTCATTGAAGATATAAGTTATACGGATGTGATTGGCGCCAAGCTAAGCTGCATGTCAGAGGAAGTGGCGGCTGTCAAATCGCTGCTTGCCGACATTACAGGCGGAAAAGCAAGTCTAAATGATGAACAATTAGTGCTTGCAAAATACAGATTGCAGGCGGAAAGTGGAAGCGTTTTGGAGAATATTAAAACAGAAATCAAAAAATAAACAATTTCAATAAAATAGGGTTTGACACGGGTATGCAAATCTGTTACTATAATCAAGCGTCAATTTTGACGGGCGCATAGCTCAGCTGGGAGAGCACCTGCCTTACAAGCAGGGGGTCATAGGTTCGAGCCCTATTGCGCCCACCAAAGCAATAGCTGCACGAACTCATTGCCGGTATATGCGAAGCGCACAAAATGAAATTATGAAGTAAGTTTGTGATGAATGCGAGGCGCGCGAATTGAACGAAGTACGAATGATACTAATGTATATGAGTACGAGTGAAAGAGTAGCAACGACGCAGACGCGCAAATAAAAAGAAGTTACGAAGTAAATTTGCGATGAATGCGAGGCGCGCGAATTGAACGAAGTACGAATGATACTAATGTATATGAGTACGAGTGAAAGAGTTGCAACGACGCAGGCGCGCAAATTTACGAGTAAGGGGGCCGGGTAGTTCAGCTGGTTAGAATGCCAGCCTGTCACGCTGGAGGTCGACGGTTCGAGCCCGTTCCCGGTCGCCAATACGCTGATGTGGCTCAACGGTAGAGCAGCTGATTTGTAATCAGCAGGTTGGGGGTTCGATT
>JAFWFU010000019.1 GCA_017515425.1 Mogibacterium sp. | reverse complement strand
CGTGATATAATGATGTCAACACAAGGGAAAAGCTCCCGGAATTCTTACTAACGAAAGGGTGAAAACAATGAAAGCTATCATGAACAACGCTATGTCTGCATACATTTGTGCTTTTGATTTCCTGCAGTCAAGCTATTTCTTCCAGCAGGAGGACAATAGCTCAGTTTTGCTGCGCACAGGGCAGAAAAGTGCTTGTTCGGTCATCCTAAAAAGGTGAGCAGAGATAGTGTTGCATTGTAAACCATCTTCTGATAGAACATAGCCGTCTGTGTGCAGTATCAACTCACACAGGCGGTTTTTATTATTCTATTCAGAAAGGTGGTTATTTTTATGCCCATAGCAGCTCCGACTATCGATATGATAGCAACAGGCGCAAACATCAGAGCTTTGATAAAAGGCAAAGGACTCAAGGTGGCTGATGTACAAACAGTATTCGGCTTCAACACGCCGCAAGCGATATTCAAGTGGATGAGAGGAGACGCTATGCCCTCTATCGACAACATAGTCATACTGGCACATATACTTGATGTGCCTATTGACGAGATAATTATAACTAATTAGGCACTCCCGCCCTTGTCGGGCGGCGATAATTCCGCTTCGTCTAATGGTAGGACATCTGCTTCTGACGCAGAAGATGTAAGTTCGATTCTTTCAGCGGGAACCAGCGCAGAGCAAGTCGTGCAGTTTCGCGGTTCAGTTTTTCTGATTCGCAATTTTTTTACGCGCATTAAGCCATATCTGATTTGCAACATATACACAACGATGACTGTGTAGCCAAGTGGAAAGGCAATGGACTGCAACTCCATGAGCGCAGGTTCGACCCCTGTCACAGTCTCCAGCACAGTGCCTGTGCTCCCTTCCACGATGGCGCTCGTTTTACTCGCTCACTTTTTATGAGCCTGTCAGTCTGCTTTCGCTTATGGCACTGTCATGTTTTACAGATAGTTTTCACAAATTCCGTTTCGTCTAACAGGCAGGACATCGGTCTTTGACTCCGATAATGGAAGTTCGAGCCTTCCAACGGGAACCACAAAAAACTATGAAAGGAATGATTATTATGAGCAGAAAATTAGCAAGTATACAAAGAATATGGAAGATAGAACCTATCGAAGGCGCTGACAAGATAGAGCTGGCTTATGTTCTTGGCTGGCAGTGCGTAGTAAACAAAGATCAGTTCAATCCAATGGATTTAGCCGTATATTTTGAGATATAAAAACATCGGGAACGGCTTAATTAGCTGTTCCCGATCATCTTTTATAAAAACATAAAAAGCGAAACAATGATAGATACGGATAAAATAAGCATCATCATAAATGTACTTAAACATCCGGCAGATTGGTTAGCATTCGGTCTTTGCTGCATAGTCTGCGGCGGAGGATATACCACTCTTGGTGATTGTTGAGGTCTGTTTGCAGCCGAAGGCTTTTGCCTATTCCTATTATAGGATACTATATTTTCAAATGTTCTTAATCCTCCGAGAGGATCGGTTGAAGAAAACAATCTTTTATAGAAATCATCGAGCCACTCGTAATCACTTTCTGAGCATATATCGCTGTCATAGCTGACTTCGTGAGCAAGTTGATTTCTTATCCAGCGTATATGTTTAAGGTTATCGTAATCGCTTTTCCAACCTCGGATATTGGCGCTGCCCCTATTGAAGCTGGCTTCCATTAAGCGTATGTATTCCGAAACGCCCTCGGAAGAAGAAT
>JAFWFU010000018.1 GCA_017515425.1 Mogibacterium sp. | reverse complement strand
TGAGAAGAATCCGAGTTATAACCGTTCTGTAACTGAACACGCAAAAGGAGAGGCGACAAACCTCTCCATTTGCAGTTAAAAAGAAATATAAGAGAAGGCATATTTGAACTCGGTCGGTGCATTCTGAGCGGGCTGTATTATTTGCAGATGTCGGTGAGAGCGCGGATTGCGGCGTCGACTTCGGCGTCTGTATTGAAGACGCCGAAGCTGAAGCGCACAGTCCCTGTGGGGAAGGTGCCTATGGACTTGTGCGCTGCGGGTGCGCAGTGCAGCCCCACTCTTGTGGCTATGCCGTATTCGGAGTCCAGCCGGAAGGCTGCGTCTGCGCAGTCGACGCCGCAGGTCTGCATGGACACCACGCCGACTCTACCTTCAATTCCCCTGAGCCCGAATATCTTTAGCCTTCCCGCCTCTTCAAGCGGAGTTATCCCGTCAATAAATCTCTTGGTAAGAGAGAGTTCGTGAGACCTTATAGAGTCCATACCTTTTTGCTCTATCCATTTTAAAGCCGCATGAAGCCCGACAATTCCGGGAAGATTCATGGTGCCCGGCTCGAATCTGTCGGGCATGAAATCGGGGATTTCCTCAGTATGGCTAATAGAGCCCGTACCGCCCGAAATAATCGGCTCAATGCGGTTTATCATATCCTCATCAAGTATGAAGCCTCCTATGCCCTGCGGGCCGAGGAGGGATTTATGCCCCGTAAAGCAGAGGGCGTCAATATTCATCTCCCTCATACTTATCGGCAGGACTCCGGCTGTTTGCGCGGAATCAACGATAAACTTAATATTGTTTTTATGACAGATAGCTCCGACTTCCGCAATGGGATTTAGGGTTCCCACGAGATTGCTGGCATGTGTCATAACTATAGCCTTTGTATTCGGCTTAATCATTGACTCGACGGCGTCAAGTGCGAGTTCACCCTTTGTATTGGCTGGAATTCTGTCAAACTCCACGCCTTTTTTTTCAAGCTGCACCAGAGGTCTCATTACGGCATTATGCTCCATTGAGGAGCAGAGAACATGGTCTCCCGGCTCAAGAAAGCCTTTTAATATCACATTTAGGGATTCGGTTATATTCTTTGTAAATACGACATTTTTGCAGTCGGATCCGCCGAATATATCCGAAAGCATTTCCCTCGTTTCAAAAACTATGCCTTCGAGGTCATATGCGGCTTGATATCCCCCGCGGTTTATATTCATACCTATTTGCGTCATATATTCGTATACGGCGTCAGCGACTTCCTTTGGCTTCGGAAACGAAGTTGCGCCATTATCAAGATAAATTCTTTTCATCTTTATAACTCCGATAAAACTAAATCAACAAAATACAATTTCATATGGGTGATATTCATATGACTCCTCGAAAAGACCGGGCTCTCGCACGCTCCGACCTGCAGCGGTACTAAACTCTGACTTCGTCTTGCGACTCGTCATTCGTTAAGTACCGGCGGTCTGCGAGTCTTTTCTCAGAGTCATATACCTATCACCAATTATAGCAATATTATTTACGATTGTTATAGAAAAAAGCTATGACAAAAAATAGTACAAGAATAGCTCAATTAGGCTCTGCGATACCTTGAAAGAGCAGGTATCTTGTCATATAATCAGAGCGGAGCTTGGCTCACGAGATTTGGGAGATTTTTAATGACTGAGATTAGTAAATATAAGAAAATACATTGTCTCGGCATTGGCGGCATAGGATTGTCGGCTGTTGCCGAGATTCTTAATGACAGAGGATTTACAGTCAGCGGCACGGACATAAATCCGAGCAAGGTGACGGAGCATTTAGAAGAAGTGGGGATTAAGGTTTTCAGTTCCCATGAACCCGAAAATGTGGACGATGTGGATGCCATAGTATATTCGGCGGCGGTTTCCGACGAGAACCCTGAGGTCATCAGGGCAAAAGAGCGCGGGCTTCCCATGTTCTCAAGGGCTCAGGTGCTCGGCATGATAATGGACGACTACGAGCATTCAATAGCCATCTGCGGCACTCACGGAAAGACGACCGTAACTTCCATGACGTCGCTAATCCTCAGAAATGCGAATTTCAAGCCCACTATTCTGGTCGGCGGCGAGCTACCCGAGATTCATGGAAACGTCGAGATTGGGGAGACGGGCTATCTCGTCACGGAGGCTTGCGAATATATGGACAGCTTCCTCGAGCTGCGCCCGAGCATTGGCGTCATACTCAATATTGATTCCGATCACCTCGACTATTTCAAGGATATGGATCATATAGTCAAATCCTTCAGAACCTTTACGGAGAGGATTCCCGAGGACGGCATAGTGATAGCCTTCGGCGACAATCCTTTTGTCAAGAGCATTCTCAAGGACTATCCGAACAAGATTACATACGGATATAACGAGGGGAACGATTTCTACGCGGAGAATATGAATTTCGACGAGAACGGGTATCCTCATTTTGACCTTTGCAGGAACGGCAGAAAGATTACGACAATCGCGCTTTCCGTGCCGGGAGAGCATAATGTCCTGAACGCCATGGCGGCATTCGTTACGACTTCATATCTCGGTGCTGATGTCGATACTATAGTCAGGACGCTAAAGGCGTATACGGGAACGGGCAGGCGGTTTGATTTCAACGGAACTACCGAAAAGGGCGTGAAAGTCATAGACGACTATGCGCACCACCCGACGGAGATAAAGGCTACTCTTGCCGCCGCAAAGAATGTAAAGCATAAAAAGCTCTGGCTTATTTTCCAGCCACATACATATACGAGGACTAAGGCGCTCTTCAACGAATTCGTCGACGCCTTTGAGGACACGGACGTGCTCGTTCTCACGGATATTTACGCGGCGAGGGAAAAGGATATTTACAATATCTCTTCATATAAGCTGATGAACGCCATAAAGAGCAAGCACCCCGGAAAGGACGTTTACTACGTCAAGGATTTTGAGGATATAGTCAAATATATAGAGAAATTCGCCGCAGAGGACGATATTGTGATGACCATGGGCGCGGGTGATGTGTATAAAGTAGGCGATATGCTGCTCCACAAAGACGAGTAGCAGGCGATATATATTTCAAAAACGCGGACAGCAGACAATATTTTAAAAGAACGAAAAGCAAATTATATTTTTTCAAAGGGACTAGCAACAAGCATTTTTTTAAGGGACGAATAATAAGTAATTTTTGGGACTAGCGGCAAGCATTATATTTCTACCGGAATGACATTTAGGAGGTTTCCGTCATGCCAAGTGAAGCATATTCGAATCTCAGATTATTTTCCTGCAACTCTCACCCAGAGCTCGCCGAGGAAATCGCAGAGCATATGGGGATTGAGCTCGGGAAGTCCACGGTTACAAAGTTCAGCGACGGTGAGACGAGCGTGAGTATCTGGGATTCGGTAAGAGGAAAGGACTGCTTTATAATTCAATCGACTAATGATCCGGTGAATGATAATCTCATGGAGCTTCTCATAATGACGGACGCTCTGAGGAGGGCTTCCTGTAGGAGCGTTACGGCGGTAATTCCTTATTACGGATATGCGAGGCAGGACAGGAAGGCGAAGGCGAGGGATCCGATTACATCTAAGCTCGTAGCCAATATGATAACTGCCGCCGGAATAGGAAGAGTAATCACCATGGATCTTCACGCCTCACAGGAGCAGGGTTTCTTCGACATTCCTGTAGACCATATGCTGGGGCAGCCTCTTCTGACGGATTATTTCAAGCTGAAAGACCTCAAGGATTTGGTGATAGTCTCGCCGGATCACGGCTCCGTGACGAGGGCGCGCAATATGGCGAAGCCCTTCAATGTGCCTATCGCCATAATCGACAAGAGAAGGCCAGAGCCAAACAAGAGCGAGATAATGAATATAATCGGTGATGTCGAGGGGAGAAACTGCGTTATCCTTGACGATATGATTGATACGGCAGGAACCATATGCAATGCGGCGAAGGCACTTGAGGATCTCGGCGCGACAAGCGTATACGCATGTGCGACTCATGGCGTTCTTTCGGGACCTGCCATAGAAAGGATCGAGGCGAGTCCTATCAAGGAAATGGTTCTCCTCAATACAATTCCTATTCCTGAGGAAAAAAGGATAAAAAAGATTACGGTGCTTTCGGTGGGGCATATATTTGCCGAGACGATTTCAAGAGTGTATTCCAACAAGCCTATTTCGGTTATGTTCGACGCGAGATAGAATGGGCTCAGGCGGGCGGAGATGATGGGATTTTTCAGAAGAAGAAATGCGAATAAAAATGTTTACAAGGTAGGCGAAGCGAAGGACAGTTTCGTGATTATCGGACTCGGAAATCCCGGAGAGGAATACGTCAAAACCCGTCATAATATGGGCTATAGGGCGCTTGATATATTGGCGGAGAATGTCTGCATTGATGTCAGAAAGTCCAAATTCCACTCTCTGATAGGTCAGGGCAAAATGGCGGGAAAGAAGGTCGTTTTGGTAAAACCCCTCACCTATATGAATAAAAGCGGAATCGCCGCGAGGGAGACTGCCATGTATTTCGACGTTCCGTCCGAGAATGTCATAGTGATATATGATGATGTCGATTTGCCACTCGGTTCCATAAGGATAAGGAAGGCGGGCGGCGCAGGCACGCATAATGGCATGAAGTCGGTCGTGTCGGAGCTTGGTACCAAGGAGTTCGCCAGAATAAGGATAGGCGTCGGTGCGGCTTCCGGGGACGAAGAGCTAGTCGACAGGGTGATAGGAAAGGTTCCCAAGGAAGAACAGCCTATACTTGATAAGACTGCGGCGGCTGCGGCGGCTGCGGCAGAGGATATTGTGAGGCTCGGAATTGAGAAGGCAATGAGCAGGCATAATCGCGTGGGTGAAGTCTAGCTTATGATTATCAATTATACAGGGGTGAGCGGCAGTCGGACGGCATATAAAATATCCGAGACGCTCAGAAAAGAAAATAAGATATTGGCGGTTGTCTCTACAGGGCGTGCAGCGGCAGACCTTGCTAGAGACCTTGCTTTTTGTGTGCCGAATGCCGAGATTATAGTGCTAAACGAGAGCGAGAGCCTCCAGATTCTATATGAGACGAGGGATAGGGCGGAAATGACCGAGAGAATAAAGGCTCTCCAGGTGCTTCAAAGCCCTGCGAAGAGCCTGGGCGTTCCGACTGCGGTAATAGCTCCTGTAAGTGCCGCTCTAAAGCTTACTACGGAGCCTTCACGATTTTCAAAATCCGTTTTGGAAATCTCTGTCACCGATAGGAGGGAGCCCTCAAAACTCAGAGACAGGCTAGTTTCCATAGGCTATAAGCCAAGTCCGATTACGGAGTCTCTCGGGGAATTCACCGCAAAGGCGGGCATTCTTGATGTATTTCCCATGTCATCTGAGAATCCCGTCAGAATAGAGTTTTTTGATGATGAGATAGAGTCTATAAGAGAGTATGACAGCGAAACTCAGAGGTCTATTCGAAGTCTCGACAGTGTGAAAATCAGTCCTGCGGCGGAGTTTATCCCGACGGGAGAGGAAAAGGAGAGGGCACTTGCCGCCATAATTAAGGAGTATGACCGCAGGATAAAGAAAATCAAGAAGGAGCTTCCGCATCCCGAGGCTGAGGACGGCAGGATAGAGAGGCTGGAGGAATATAAGGGCAGGATAAGGGATATATTTGATGAGAATATGAATCTTCAAATATATGCGGACTATTTGGAATATTTTGATGTTCCGAGGCTCAGGCTTTGGGACTATGCGGCGGAGACTGCTACAGTGATTGCCGACCCCGCTGACGTGATAAAAGCGATTGGCGAGCCGCATGAGGCTGAGGATTTTTATGAGATATATGCCGCGGCTTCTAGCGCGAGGTTTAGTGCGGCAAGCGAAATTGCTTACAGCGCGGGGAATGAGGGGGCAAACAAAGAAGCTAGTGCTGATACATATAGAGGGAGCGGGGGATCAAAGGCTTTCGCGACTTCAAAGGCAGGGTTGACGTTATATGTATATACCCCGTTTCCCGAGAGGATTGAAGGCGCTGAAAAGATAGATGAGATAGTAAATATTAAGAGCAGGCAGATAGCACCCTTTAACGGCAAGCTGGAGCTCTTCGCCTCTGAGGTGGGAAGGCTTGCGAGCCGAGGCTATGATGTGATAATAGCCTCGGGCTCTGAGGAGAAGAATGAGAGGGTCAGAGAATACCTAGAGATTGCTGATGTACCGAATGCGGCTGCCAGGATTAGCTATAGGGCTGGGAAGCTATCGTCTGGCTTCATCATGGAAGATGAGAAAATCTGCTATATAGCGGAGTCGGATATTTTCGCTTCCTCGTCTAAGAAGCCTAAAAAGAGCGCAAAGAGGAAGAAGTCCGCGGATTCCATTAAGTTCTCGGATTTGAAGAAGGGCGACTATGTGGTGCATGAGGCTCACGGAATCGGAAGATTTGAAGGAATACACCCGCTGACTGCGGACGGGCAGACGAGGGATTACCTCCTGATTAGATATGCGGGTTCAGACACTCTGTATATTCCGACGGAGCAGCTTGATGTGATTCAGAAATATATAGGAAATTCGGTGAATGCCCCTGCGCTGTCTAAGCTGTCGGGCGGCAGCTGGGCGCGCGCCAGGGAGCGCGCCCGAAGAGCCGTCGAGGAGATTGCGGAGGACCTCGTGCGGCTCTATGCCGAAAGGCAGGCTGCCGGCGGATATGCATTCGGAGAGGATAGCATATGGCAGACGGAGTTTGAAGAAGCATTTCCCTATGAAGAGACGGACGACCAGCTCCGTGCGGCTGAGGAAATAAAAGAGGATATGCAGAAGGCTCTTCCCATGGACAGACTGCTCTGCGGAGATGTGGGCTACGGCAAGACCGAGGTCGCGGCAAGAGCTGTATTTAAATGCATATCCGAGGGAAAGCAGGCGGCAATACTCGCTCCGACCACGCTCCTCGTAGACCAGCACTATCATAATCTAAGGGAGAGATTTTCGGCTTTCCCATTTGAGATAGAGGAGCTTTCAAGATTTCGGTCTGAGACGGAGCAAAAGAAAATAGTAAGAGAGATAAAAAATGGAAGCGTCGACCTCGTGATAGGAACTCATAGGCTGCTTTCCGATGATGTTAAATTCAAAGACCTCGGACTTCTCGTAATAGATGAGGAGCAGAGATTTGGCGTGAGGCATAAGGAGAAGATAAAACAGCTTAGAAGCAATATTGATGTGCTGACATTATCTGCCACTCCAATACCGAGAACTCTTAATATGTCGCTTACAGGCATTAAGGATATTAGTATAATTGATGAGCCGCCGGGAGACAGGCTTCCTGTCTCCACATTTGTGAGCCCTTATGACGAAGCGCTGCTCACAAATGCGCTCGAGCGAGAACTCGCGCGCGGCGGCCAGGTATTCGTCGTATCAAATAGGGTAATGGGAATAAATCAGGTGGCAGAGAGCATTCAAAGCTTGGCACCTCGGGCTAAGGTTGCCGTCGGACATGGCAGAATGAGCGAGGAAGCCCTTGAACAGACAATGCTCGACTTCATAGAGGGCAGGACGGATATACTTGTTGCCACCACAATCATAGAGAACGGAATAGATATACCGAACGCCAATACCATGATTATTTTGAATGCCGACAGATTCGGGCTGGCACAGCTTTATCAGCTAAGGGGAAGAGTCGGGCGTTCGCATAGGCTCGCATACGCATATCTCATGTATCAGCCGGGAAAGGTTCTGACGGACTTAGCCAGAAAGAGGCTTGCGGCGATAAGAGAATTCACCGAATTTGGTGCGGGATTCCGCCTAGCCATGAGAGACCTCGAGCTCAGAGGCGCCGGGAATATCCTTGGCGAAGCCCAGAGCGGACATATAGAAAGCATTGGATATGAACTCTATTGCAAGGAGATAGACAGAGCCGTAAGAAAGCTAAAGGGAGAGGCGGTTGCAGAGGCGAGGTCGGATATAAGCATAGAGCTTCCCGTCAGGGCTTCCATTCCGGCTTCATATATCGCAGAGGAATCCCTCAGGCTTCAAGCCTATAAAAAGATAGCGGGAATCATGGACAAGGCTGACGCGAAGGACGTCATGGACGAACTCGCAGACAGATATGGAGAGCTTCCGAGCGAGGCGAGAGACCTCATAAAGATAGCCGAGATAAGAGCCCATGCAGAAAAGATTGGCGCCGCAAATATCTCAGCCAAGGATAGAATTATAAGCATAAGGTTTACGGATATGAGCAAGCTCCACCCCTATGCCGTGGTGATGACGAGCGCGGAGTTCGGGGACGACCTCAGGCTCACAAGCGGAAAGAGGAGCTTCATAGAGCTGAAAACGAGAAATGCCTCAGATCCGGGGCGCCTGCTAGAGCTTATGAGAGCACTGATAAGAACACCCGAGACTGCCGAATAGGTTAGTGCCAATGACTTCACATAAATGCAAGGAGCGGGTATAATATAGTAGTTTTGAAGGGAAAAGGAGTGGGCTATGCTTTTTAAGAATATCGGAATTATAGACGAGAATTTCAAATATCAGCCTGATATGACGGTCGGCGTTCAGGCGGATAGAATCACATATATCGGAAAAACTGCACCGGAGAACGTCGAGGCTTTCGGTGAGATATACAATGGAAAGAATAAGGTCCTCATACCTGGGTTCTACAATGCGCACGGGCATTCGCCCATGAGTCTGATGAGGGGCTATGGCGAGAATATGACCCTCCACGATTGGCTGAACAAGAAGATTTTTCCTTTCGAGAGCAAGCTATATAGCAAAGCCGTGTATTGGGGCACTCTCCTCAGCATGGCGGAGTCGCTTCGGTTCGGAATAATTTCCACCAGCGATATGTACTATTTTACGGGCGATATGGTAGAGGCTTATAGCGCAGCGGGCGCCAAGACTAATATATGCAGGTCTGTGGCAAATCCTGAGGGATTGGAGATTTCGGAGCTGGTCGGGCTAAAGGAAATGAGAGAAGCTATCACCATGTATGACGGCATTGAAAATGGCAGAATTAAAGTCGACGCTTCCATTCATGCTGAATACACAACCGACGAAAAGACCATGCGCGCCGTAGCGGAAGCAGCTGGAGAATTTAATGTAAATATACAGGTTCATCTCGATGAGACCAAATTCGAGGCTGATAATTGCAGGGAGAAATACGGAATGTCCACAACTGAGGTGTTCGAGAAATTCGGCGTATTCAATCAGCCCTGCACGGCGGCTCACTGCGTATGGGTATCCGAGAGCGATATGGATATTTTAAAGGCAAAGGGCGTGACGGTCGCCAGCAATCCTACGAGTAATTTCAAACTTGCAAGCGGTATATGTGATGTGCCTAAGATGTATGAAAAAGGCGTGAATGTGGCGCTCGGCACGGATAGCGTCGCGAGCAATAACAGCCTGAACTTCATAGAGCAGATTAAGCTCTTTGCCATAGCGGGCAAGGTGAAAGCTATGGATCCCGCCGTGATGACGCCAGAGCAGGTGCTCTATAGCGCGACGAGGGCGGGCGCGCTTTCTCAGGGAAGAGAGGACTGCGGTCTTTTGAAGGAAAATTTCAAAGCTGACCTGATTGTTATTGACGCTGGCACTCCGAATATGCAGCCTGTGCATGATATGGCAAATAATATTATCTATTCTGCGGACGGAAAGGACGTATGTCTGACTATGGTGGACGGGCGTATTTGCTATCAGGACGGTGAGTATAAGACCATAGATATTGAAGAGACGATAGCCGAGGCGGAAAAGGCGAGGGCTAAGATTGTTTCGGGATTATAATATGGGAAGCGACAGAGAAGAAAACACGAATATTACGAATATAGCGTATTCGGATAGCGAAAAACAGGCGGAAAATTCCGCGATGATAATAAAAGGAGCGGCGATATTGGCTTTAGCCGGTATCGTGGTGAAGATTTTCGGTGCGATTTTCAGAGTTCCGCTCACAAATATGATAGGGGCAAAGGGACAGTCCTACTATACGGCGGCTTATTCTGTCTATAATCTTCTATTTGTGATCGCGACTGCCGGGTTCCCCGTTGCCATATCCAAAATGGTATCGGCGAGAATTGCCGAGAAGGATTTCAGAAACGCTCATAAGTCGTATATTCTCGCTATGAAGTTTTCGGCGGTGCTAGGTTTTGCTTCATTTCTGCTCATGTTTTTCGCCTCTAAAACAATCTCCGAATTCTATAATATTCCGGGCGCGGAGCCTTCGATAAGAGCACTCTCACCGGCATTCCTGTTCATGCCTATGGTGGCTTCAATGAGGGGATATTACCAAGGCAGGCAGATGATGTTTCCCACGGGATTTACCGAAATCATTGAACAGATGGTTCGCGTGGCTGTTGGACTTTATCTCGCCTATATGTTCTATACGACAAGCCTTGAAAGAGCTGCGGGCGGGGCGACCTTCGGTGCCTCAGCCGGTATAATGGCGGCGGCTTTGGTAATGATCATCATTTACCTTAGGGATAAGGGAAAGCGCGGCGAACTCTCAGCCACTTCTGCCATAAGGGAAGAGAGCGATAGGAAGAGATTTAAAGAAATGCTGACATATCTCATTCCGATTTCGATTGGCGCGGCGGTCATGCCCATAATGTTCAATATAGATACATTTATCGTGGTGAGGAGGCTCATGGCAACGGGCTGGGATCGTCATACAGCGGAAGTTCTATACGGGCTAATGGGCGGATATTGCGACCCGATACTCGGGCTGCCGGGCATATTTATCGACGCGATTTGCATAAGCATGATGCCTGCCGTAACTGCTGCTTTTACGCTGAGAAATAAGACTGAGCTCGATGGGCATATCAAGACGGGACTCAAGACCATGATGATAATTGCATATCCCTGCACGATAGGACTGATGTTTTTGGCAGGACCAATCCTGACAATGCTCTTCTATAAGAAGCCTGACGAGGCGGAAATGGCAGTATCTTTAATGCAGATTCTTTCACTTTCGGTAGCGACCATGGCGATAATGAGAACCTTCGCGACCTGTTTGCAGGGTATAGGGAAGATGATGATTCCTGTCTACAATCTTCTCATAGGAGCCGGCGTCAAGGCGGTATTGTCATATATACTTTTGGGAATTCCTGCTATAAATATAAATGGTGCGGCTGCGGGGTCGATTTGCGCCTATATTACAGCCGGTATTCTAAACTACAGAGCGCTGAGAAAATACGCGGACGTCGATATAGATGTAAAGAGCGTATTTGTGAGACCTCTTTTCGCGGCGCTTATCATGGGGATTGCGGCAGTCGCCATTCATAAGGCTGCAATGCTAATATCGGCGAGCAATGCCATTTCGACTTTGACAGCTGTTTTCGCAGCGATAATTGTATACTTCATCACAGTATTCAAAACGGGCGCAATTACGAAGGAGGAAGTCGAACTCATACCTAAGGGAGATTTGATTTACAGTTTTGCCGTCAGGCTAAAAATTGCTGAGTAAATACCTAATAGGTATAAAACACTTCATCAAAAATCAACATTCAGGCTGAGGAAATCAACAGTTGAGGGCAGTTTATTATTGACATGCTATATATTGGAACATATAATTAGGGCAAGTTTTGAGATTTAACTTTAAGGAGGAAATGGTTATGAATAAAGCAGAATTGGTTGCAAAGGTTGCAGATAAGACCGGTTTTAAGAAGAAAGACGCAGAGGCTGCTCTGGACGCAGTTCTTGAGAGCATTGAGAAGGCTCTAGTTGCTGGCGACAGCGTAAGACTGATTGGCTTTGGTACTTTTGAGACAAGAGAGAGAAAAGCCAGAACAGGCAGAAATCCACAGAAACCGGATACAGTTATCTCAATCCCGGCTTCCAAGGCTCCTGTATTCAAGGCTGGAAAGTCACTCAAGGATGCAGTCAACAAGTAATTTGACAATAATTGAAAAGATGCGGATGACTGCTCGGTCATCCGTTCTTTTATTGTAGCTTCAGCGTGACAAAAACCACCGGCTCTGCCGGTGAGAGTGGAAAGCTTTAGCTTCAAGAAGAAAACCTCCAATGCTACTATTGATGTGGCTACCAACCGCATCTTGTAACAAAGGAGGATTCAAACATG
>JAFWFU010000003.1 GCA_017515425.1 Mogibacterium sp. | reverse complement strand
GTCGCGGAGTTTTTGCAAAAATTGAATTGTCTTTTTCAAGAAAATGGGCCTCAGGTACTGCCCTGAAGCCCTTGTGTTTGCGAACTAAACCGTTCACTTTGATTTAACTTTTACATCGTGAATTAACTTTTGCAATTCACCAGGAAAATGCGAGAAATCCTCGTTTATTCTACTCGATTACGACTCCGTCTTCGTCGACCTTAATTTCATCATCCTTCATTGTGGGACTGTCTGCGGAAAGCTGCGCCATGAGTGCAGTTTTAATCTCTTCCATTATCTTTGGATTTTCTTCGAGATATGCCTTTACGTTTTCCCTGCCCTGTCCGATTCTTTCTGATTTATAGCTATACCAGGAGCCAGCTTTGTCGATAATTCCGAGCTCCGCTGCCATATCGAGTATATCACCGGAAAGAGAAATGCCCGTTCCGTACATAATATCGAACTCGGCTTTTCTGAACGGCGGAGCCACCTTATTCTTCACTATCTTTACCCGCGTCCTATTTCCATATACTTCCTCGCCCTTCTTGATAGAGTCAATCCTTCTCACATCAAGCCTCATGGAAGAGTAGAATTTAAGAGCGCGTCCACCCGTCGTGGTCTCGGGATTGCCGAACATGATTCCGATTTTCTCTCTGAGCTGGTTGATGAAAATGACGCAGGTGCTCGATTTGTTTACAGCGCCTGCTATCTTACGGAGCGCCTGAGACATGAGCCTCGCCTGTAGTCCGACATGAGAATCCCCCATTTCGCCCTGTATCTCGGCTTTTGGAACGAGCGCAGCCACTGAGTCAATGACGATTATATCGACTGCTCCGCTTCTGGCAAGCATCTCGCAAATCTCTAATGCCTGTTCTCCCGTATCGGGCTGAGATACTAGCAGATTATCGACATTTACTCCGAGATTTTTCGCGTATACGGGATCGAGAGCGTGCTCCGCGTCAATAAATGCTGCCTGACCGCCCGCTTTCTGACATTCCGCGATAGCATGTAGTGTGAGCGTCGTCTTACCTGAGGACTCAGGCCCGTAGATCTCGATTATCCTTCCCTTGGGATAGCCGCCCACGCCCGTTGCAAAATCAAGGCTGACAGAGCCCGATGAGACTACTTCTATATTGCTTACGGGGCCGGCATCTCCAAGCTTCATTATAGAGCCCTTCCCGTACTGTTTTTGAATCTGATCCAATGCCTGCTGCAACGCCTTTTCCTTCGCAGCATTATCCGTAGTTGTATTACTCATATTTCCTCCCGATAATATATAGAACGCTTGTTCTTGTATATGATACCCTTATGATTTAGCTCTGTCAAGATTATATTTTTATTGATATGCATAATTCAAACGATAGACGCATGAATATCGACAAAATCTGCACTTTTTTTGAAATCACTGTATATCCTGCCCTCTGAGGAGCATATATGCTGTTCTTAGCATTCGCAGTTTAAAATAATTCCTATTCCATTCCCTGTCAATTCTGCTTGTGCTCAGCCTTGTATGTCCAATCTTGCCCTTATACATATATCCTATATATGCTTCGCCAACATCATGCCCCGGTTCCGCCTCTGGCCCCGCATATCCTGTTACGGAAAGGCATATTTCAGCTCCTGTCCTCTTAAATAGAGCCTCCGCCATAGCTTCGGCGGTCTCAGCACTTACAGCTCCGGAACCCGCGATAATATCCCTATCCACGCCTAACTCTGTTTTAGCTTCGTCAGAATATGTCACATATGATGATTTGAAAACCTCTGAGGCACCGGCAACACTCGTTATAATAGAAGCAAAGGCACCTCCGGTGCAGGACTCTGCGGCGGAAATCGTCATGCTCCCTTCCTTTAGAAGCCTTACCACAACCTCGCTCAATTCCTCGTCGTCCAAGCTGTAAATATATTCGCCTGCGATACCACTTATCCTAGAAATCATCTCATTTACTGCGGCTTCCGCTTCCTCCGCACTGTCTCTTTGAGACGCGACTCTGAGGGTGCATTCCCCTTCCTTAGCATATGTCGCTATAGTGGGGTCTGTCTGGCCATCGATAAGAGGCATGAGCAGCATTTCCAAGTCTGACTCTCCTATGCCTATGGTTCTTATGACCCTATAATACATCTTCTTTTCGGTCAGCTCTGAGAGATATTCCTCTGCTCCGTGCTCAAAGAGCCATTTCATCTCGCGCGGCGGGCCGGGAAAGCATATCGCCGTCTTTCCGTTCTTACTCAGTGCGAATCCCGGCGCCGTGCCGGATGCATTATAAAGCGGCGTGCATCCGGCTGGCAGAAAGGCTTGCTTTAAATTGTTTTCAGCCATTCTGCCGCCGCGCTTCCTAAAGAATTCCACCAAATCCTCAAGAACCCTCTTGTCCTCATACATTTCTACACCAAAATATTCAGCCACCATTTCCTTCGTCAGATCGTCCTGAGTAGGTCCAAGACCACCCGTAAGAAGCACGATGTCCGTATCAGAAAAAGCCTCCGCGAGCTTCTCTTTAAGCCTCTTTGGATTATCCCCCACCACGAAGTGATACATGACATCAAAGCCCATATGATTGAGCTTATCCGATAGATATGCAGCATTGGTATTTACAGTCTGACCGAAGAGAAGCTCCGTGCCTACCGCAATTATTGAAGCCTTCATTCCAATTCCCTTTCTATCTATAGTATTGAAAAGACAGCCCTATAGCGTCTTTCAATCATCTTTTCAAACACCTCATTAAACAATATTGATGAAGGGGCTGCCGCCCAGCCCTTACACGGAAAAAACGTCTTTATTCTTAATCACATACTCAAAGCCCGAGTATACAGTCGCCAACAAAGAGGCGAGGAAAATATAGTATCCAATATCGTATATTAGCAGAGCGAAGTCGTACTGCTCTGAAAATGCAAGACCGAGAATCATAATAGTAACGCCTACCATCTGCAAGACGGTTTTAATCTTTCCCGACATATCCGCTGCGAGCACCCTGCCCTCAGAAGCCGCTACCGTCCTCATTCCAGCAACTATAAATTCTCTAGCCAATATAATAATCAACATCCAGCCCGTAATAAGTCCCCCCTCAAGGAAGAGGCAGAGCGCGGAATACACCAAAATCTTATCCGCAAGCGGATCCATTATCTTACCGAAATTCGTAATGAGATTGTATTTCCTCGCAATCTGTCCGTCGAATAAATCCGTAAGAGATGCCGCGGCGAATATGACTAATGCGATAAGATAGTTCTCGCTCATAAATGCCGCGATAAAAAAAGGCACCATTATCATTCTGAGGACGGTAAGTTTGTTTGGTAAATTCATATTATTTCTCCTCTCCCCACGAATTCTCCCTCGAGGTCGTATTCATAGGCATTGTTTATAAGCACATTCACTATATCCCCTCTGCTTAGAATCTCAGAAGCCATAAATATGACTTCGCAGTCTATCTCTGGCGCGTCGTAGCGCGTCCTGCCGACATATAATAGGCTCTCTTCCGCTGGGTCATCAGAGTCGTTTACTATCTCGTCGACGATAACCTCGAATACTCTTCCGACAGCTTTCTCATTGAGCCCCTCACTGACCGAATATTGGCGTTCCATAACGGCATCGCGCCTCAGCTCGCATATATCCTTGGAATTCTTATTATCCATATCATAGGCAGCCGTGCCGTCCTCATCGGAATAAGCGAAAGCTCCGAGCCTGTCAATCTGATACTCGTCTATAAAATCAAGGAGCTCGTTAAAATCCTCTTCGGTCTCTCCGGGGAAACCCACAAGCAGAGTCGTCCTTATATGCACATCAGGAATCTCAGACCTGAGCTTTTTAATCGTAGACTTGATGGAATCCCCTCTTGAAGCCCTTCTCATTCTCTTTAGTACATTATCCGAAATATGCTGAATTGGCATATCTATATATTTGCAGATTTTCGGCTCGTTTTTAATAACCTCTATCAGTTCATCCGTAATACCATTATCGTAAACATACAAGAGTCTTATCCATTCTATGCCCTCAATCTCAGCGAGCCTTCTCAGAAGCTCAGGCAAACGAACTTCACCGTACAGGTCTTTTCCGTACTGAGAGCTGTCCTGAGCTATGAGTATCAGCTCCTTAATCTCTGCATTCGCCATATCGCGAGCCTCGCGAATACAGTCCTCAATTTTCTTAGATCTGAAAGAACCCCTTATGGAAGGAATTGCGCAGAAACTGCATGAATTATCACAGCCTTCGGCTATCTTGAGGTAGCCATAATGCGCGCCCTCTTGGAATACTCTCTTTCTATACCTTAAATCGACAAGCCCGTCTCCGACTAAATCAGCATTCTTTATATCTATATTATCGGTCGTACTCATTAGCCTCTCAGGTAAATCGTCATAGTCATTCACACCGAAGAACATATCTACCTCGGGAAGCTCCCTAGCCAGATCCTCATGGTATTTCTCGGCAAGACAGCCGCATACGACAAGCTTGACGTCCTTCGCCTCTTCCGCGAGCTCAAGAATTCTGTTTATAGACTCCCTCTTTGCAGCTTCGATAAAACCGCAGGTGTTGACGATTATAATATCGGCTTCCCCTGCTTCTTCTGTAATGCGGCAGCCCCTGTCCACCAGCGACGCCGCCAGCATTTGCGAATCATATTCATTTTTAGCGCAACCAAGCGTATCAATATATATATTCATCAATATTCGTCCTCATAATCCGCGTCCAATATCAAAGCCTGCTGCTCAGGGGAAAGTGAATTGAACGCATTCACTCCCGTACTTGATGATATATGAAGAGTCTTTTCTATGGTCGGCTCATCATGGGAATCAGGCATTCTATCGTCATAGTTTTCACCGTATACGAGTTCGTTCAGAAATTCGTCATCTTCGTCTATAAACGCCTCCGTCTGAAAACCCTCCTGAGCCTCCTGAGCCTCTGCTTCATGCCCCGACACTTCAAACGCTGTATCAATATATGAAGGATCGACTACAGGTTCATCAAAGATTTCATCTATATTCTCATCTGAAATCTCTTTTGCCTGTACATAATTATTTTCGCTTACAGCCACACTCACAGCCTCTCTTGCAGTTTCAGTTACAGGATCGTTCCCGTCAGTCACATCGTCCTCAAATACTTCCTCAGAGTCTCCGAGCCCTCCATAATACATCTCTTCGCTCATCAATAGCTGCCTCGGTCTCGCTCCGTCCTGAGAGCCTATAATGCCCTTCTCCTCTATCTCGTCTATAATCCTCGCAGCTCTGTTATAGCCAATCCTAAATCTTCTCTGCAGCATTGAAACTGACGCCTGCCCAGACTTAAAGATATATTCAATCGCGTCCTCGGTCAGCTCGTCCTGAGGCTCTCCGCCTCCCTTTTGCTCCAAATTATCTATCGCAGTTTTCAACTCCTCGTCATATTCGGGGTCGCCGCCCTCTTTCTTTACGAATTTGATGACCTTCTCAATCTCCTCCGCGCTGATGAAGGGCCCCTGCACCCTGAAAGGCTTAGTTGAACCCACAGGCGAGAAGAGCATATCTCCCTTGCCGAGAAGCTTCTCCGCACCCGTTGAATCAAGAATAGTCCTTGAGTCTATTGATGAAGTCGTGGTGAATGCGATTCTCGAAGGGATATTCGCCTTGATAAGCCCTGTAACGACGTCAACCGAAGGTCTTTGAGTCGCCACTATGAGATGCATTCCGGCGGCTCTCGCCTTCTGTGCCAAACGGCAGATAGCGTTCTCAACATCATTAGGCGCTGCCATCATCAAATCGGCGAGCTCATCAATGATGATTATAATCTCCGGCTTGCAGTCGGGGTATCTGCCCTCGCCTCTCATCTTTTCGTTGTATGCGCCGAGATGTTTCACCCCTTCCTTAGAGAAGAGCTCATATCTCTTTTCCATTTCCTCAACGGCGATAGCGAGCGCTCTGGCTGCCTTTCTCGGATCGGTAACAACAGGCGTCAGCATATGAGGAATTCCGTTGTAGTTTCCGAGCTCTACCATTTTGGGGTCTATCATTATGAGCTTAAGCTCTGACGGCTTCGCCTTGTATAAAAAGCTGGTGATGATTGAATTTATGCAGACGGATTTACCAGAGCCCGTAGCCCCTGCCACCAAAAGATGAGGCATATCCTTCATATCCGCCACTATATTGTTTCCTGAAATATCCTTGCCGACCACGAATTCAATCTTGGAGGGAGCTCCCATAAATTCGTCGGAATCTATGAGCTCTCTTATCAGAACGGGCGAAGGCTTAGCGTTTTCAACCTCTATGCCGACGGCGGCTTTTCCGGGTATAGGCGCCTCTATCCTCACCGTCTTGGCTCTCATATTGAGGGCTATATCGTCAGATAAACGGGTAATCCTCGACACCTTGACTCCCGTTGCGGGCTGCACCTCATATCTTGTGACGGATGCGCCCTGTGTTACGTTGATGACCCTCGCCTCTACTCCGAAGTCGTTCAAGGTCTTTTCAAGAAGTGCCGCTTTTTCTCCGACCTCGCTTTGGCTCATGCTATGCTTCGAGGCGCTCCCTCTCTTTAGAAGGCTTATCGGCGGAAGTTCATATCTGAGATCTTCTGATTTTGCGTCAAATCCCGCTGCGATTTTCGCAGCTTCTTCATCAGCAGCGGCGTCCCTAGCTGTCTTGTCCTCGCTCAATTCAGCTTTCTTTTCAGAAGCGCCAGACTTAGCAGATCTCGCTGATTGCGTTGATCTCGCAGCTTTTTCAGCTCTCGCTGCTCTGCCCTCACCCTCATCTTTTACATCACCAATAAGAGAAGCTGCCGTAGTCGCTAACGCTGCTGCTCCTTCGCCTGCTGCATTCATGCCAATGGAAGTCCCTGAAAGCCCCATTCCGACATTCTTTGAATGCCCGTCAAGCCCGAAGGAATTAGAATGTATTACTTCATCAGGATTGCCGAGTCCGTAACCCGGTCTCGAATTGCTCTGAGGTATTCTGCTCTCCGTTCTCTTTTTATCTCCCGGATACCCAAAGTCCTCTTCTTTATCAGGTTTTTCCTCTTCGCGTCCGCCAATATAGCCCGTAAATCTTCTAGCCAATTTATCGAATAAGGTATCGCGCTCTCTTTCCTCAGCCTGAGCGATTGTAGGGCTCTGCTCCTTTACTATCACCCTGCTATGCGCCTTTGCATTCGAAGAAGCGCCCCTGCCGAATGGCTCTGGGATGCCGACAGGTTCAGAATTATCTCTTATATCCTCAGGTACAGGAATAGTCGTATTCTTATTAGGCAGTCTGTAAATATCGGAATCGCTCGTCGTCAGTCCGCCCACGAGCGATCTCCATACGGATTTTATGCTTCCCAAAACTCCGCCTTCATCCTGATACTGATTTTGCAGCATTCGATATTCTTCCGCTGACATCACAATGGTATCCTGCATATCAACGGCTCTTATCCCCTTCTTCCTTTCGGTCGTCGAAGTCTGAGATGATGCGGGTGCATGGATTATCACGGGAACTGACGTAGATGCGGGTTCTGATTTCGCAGGGGGATTTTTTTCGAGGAGTTCTGCGAGCATTCTCTTTTTTTCACGGTTCTTTATGTTTTTCTCCACAAATCTTGAGATAGGGGTATTCGCCACGAGAAATACCGAGATGATAATCACGGTAAAGGCTATTATAAGAAGCCCCGGCTTTCCGAAGAATTTAACCAGAAGGCTTCCTATTTCCATACCCATTACGCCGCCTTCGATTCCGTTCACGGCATTTGTATATTGATCGGCAATATCGCCGAAGCCAAATCTGAGATTGTTCTCGTCTATAAATCTATAGGAATTGAGGACGCACATATTGATGAATATGAGAAAGCTGAATAATACAGTCCGCCAGCCTATATGCTGGAGCTTGTCTGCGAGAAGTAGTATTGCGAATACGAATACGAGAAAAGGAAGTGCATATGCCATGGATCCGAATAGCCCGAAGCAGAAATGCCGGATATATTCTCCGACGCTTCCGGTCTTTTCCATTACGACCGTAAAGAAAAGAAAGAGTCCCATGGCAACCAAAGTAATGCTCCATATGATGTCGACATTTCTTCTGTCTTTATCATATTTTCTCTGCATTTCCTCAATCTGCTCGCTTCGGCTCGGCTCAGCGGCGTGATTGACCTTATTCTTGCTGCCCGGCGGTCTGCCGGGGCCTCTTTTCTTTTGTGAGGTTTCAGCCATTATGCAAACTCCCCAGGTGATAACTTCCTAAAATATGAATAAATACATATATAAATATATGCTTATAAATCGCTGCTCATCATTTGCTCATCAACGTATAGACTATAAGCGCCGCACCCACTATCCACACATAGATTGAAAAATATCTCAGGCTCAGCCTTCTGACGACGGCAATCATGGTCTTAATCGCGAGAACGCCCGAGACCGCCGCAGCTATGCAGCCCGCTATCACAGCCCCCATATTGGCACTCAGAATCGACGCCATGGCGTCCGAGCCGCCTTCAAAAAAAATCGAGCCGAGAATAGAGGGTATTGAGACTAAAAATGCGAATTTAACCGCAAAATCCCTTTGAAGCCCTCCGCTGAGTCCGCCGAAGAGCGTCGAGCCGGATCTGGAAATGCCGGGGCATATGGCAATCCCCTGCATGATTCCGACGAAGATCGCATTTTTAAACGTCATTTCCTCTATTGAAACGCTGTTATTCCTCTTTCTCTCAACCAGCCAGAGGAGAGTTCCCGTAATCAGGAGCCCCACGCCCGTCGGAAGTAAGGTTTTATAAAAACCCTCAAAGACATCATTGAAAACTATGCCTATTATGGCGGTAGGAATGCTCGCGACGATTATCATCACTCCAAGCTTTCTGACGGGTCTTTCGCTGAGCCTTAGCCCACGTCCTCTGATCAAATCAGCTATTGTGATAAAGAGCTCTTTTATCAGTTCCCATATATCGCTCCAATAGCAGAAGAATACCGAGATAAGGGTTCCGACATGAAGTAAGATTGTAAATATTAGAACCGAATCGGATTCAATACCGAAAAAATGCTGGAGCATTAAAAGATGCCCAGAGCTTGATACAGGTAAGAATTCCGTCAGCCCCTGTACTATTCCTAAGATTATTGCTTTTAAATAAGACAAGCCTCGCTCCTCTCTGATTTCATATATAATGTATAAAATCGCTTAATTATACTACAATATATTGATTTTGTAACGGTTTTTCTAACAATTAAAAGTGCAAGCCATATGACTTGCACCAACCGTCTATGGATAAAAAGTATCAGCTATTCGGCGTTTACTCCGCTCTCGTATTCTGACCGTCGTAGTATCCGCAATTAGGACAAACCCTGTGCGGTAGTTTTGATTCATGGCACTGAGGGCATGTCGAAATTCCTGCAACGCTCTTTTTCATATTAGCAGCTTTTCTGCCGCTCGTCTTAGCTTTAGACGTTTTCCTTTTAGGTACTGCCACCGTGACACCTCCTTATATCGAATTCTTTTTAAATGGTCGGGGTGACGAGATTTGAACACGCGACCTCTTCGTCCCGAACGAAGCGCTCTACCAAGCTGAGCCACACCCCGCAAAAACAACACGGATAATTTAACACAAAGAAAGAAAAAAATCCACAAGAATTTTATATTTTTTGAATTTTTCTAAACTTTTCTCTGAATTTATTCGATTTTTTCGATAATTCACCGTCTGCCTATGAGTATTTCGAGAAATATCCCTGACTAATACCCTGTCATAATGGGCGTCTTCATATAGTCGGAATTCGCATATACATCATTTCCGCATATGAGATTATATATCCCCGACGCCTTTATATCAAGCTTTAACATTCTTTCTGCAGATGAATTCTCCTCAAGCCTTTCCTTGTTGATATTCGTAATAATCGGAAGACTGTTAGTTTCGTTTTTCTTTATCTCCGAAAGGAGCTGCCTGCCCTTTTCCGTAAATCCGAGCAGTCTCAGATATTCAGGAGCGTCAAATGGATAAGCTCGTCTGTCCACCTCGAGGAGAATCTGCATACACAGCCGAGAAAGCCTTGTATATGTATATCTCTTGGACTTCGCATAGGCGATTATCTCTTCGACAGTATTATTTGATAAAGCAGCCTCTTTAAAGAGATTGCCGAGTCCCTCTCCGCCGGAAGGACATTCATCTATTGATTCCGCGTCAGTGTTTATAAGGGCAAATCTGAGATAATCTGAAATATCGTCCTTAAAGACCAAGCTCTTCTCCTTTAAGTCCTCCAGGCTCTCCGAGGGAAGAAATGAAGCCATTGTTTCAGTTGCAGAGTCAATACCCTTCTCCTTAACGAGCTCCCTTATACCTCCTGCGCTCTGATATTCAGCTTCTGAAATAAAAGAGTCGTTATATTCCGCTCCGACCCTGTCAATACAGACTATCTCTGAATTCTCTGCGGACATCATATATTCAATAGCCAGAATATCGTTTGGACTATTAAGCGCTCTTTTTATATTATCTCTACTTTCTTCGGAATCCATAATACCGCTCAGAATTTTTTCTCTTGCGGCAGGATATGATAGTCCATTTTTAATCTCATTTGAAATGCAGGCATCTATAACATCACGCTGCGTCATAAGTGTATCTGCGATTTTTCTTACTGCTTCAGCATCCCCTGCGCTGCATCCACAGCAAATCTTATCGACGCAGCCGAGAGATTCGAGCATTCTTACTCCAGAAAAAGCATAGCGCCCTGCGTTTTGAATGCAAAACAATGTGGGTATTTCAAATACCAAATCAGCTCCGTTTAAAAGCGCAGCCCTCGTCCTGAGCCATTTGTCTAGTATGGCGGGCTCTCCTCTCTGCACGAAGTTTCCGCTCATGGCAATCACGACGGCGTTCGCCCCAGTAATGCGCCGCGCTTCCTTCATCATATATATATGTCCCTTATGAAGAGGATTGAATTCTGCTACTATACCCGTTGCCTTCATATCGTTATTTGAAAATTCCCACCTCTGAAAATTGTATTTCTCATAAACATGGGGCTTGCCCTCAGGCAAACCCCCTCTCATCAATTCATCTTATACGAATTTGAGATCATCATCAGAGCCTTCGTTTCCGCCGGCTCCTGCCTGCTCGTCAAATATCGAATCTCCTACCTGTACTCTCTCTGCCAAGGTCTTCATCTCCTGGCGGTTCTGATTTACCCTAGCATTGATATTGCTGAGCATTTGGTTGAAATACTCCATCATAGGCTCTATATATGAGCCACCAACACTGGCTATATCGTTCTGCATATCATATAGGAGCTGATCGATATATTCATAGGATCTGTACTTCATATAGTTTGCGTGATTTTCGGCTTCCTTGAGAACCGCATCCGCCCTCTTCTGAGCGTCCTTGGTGATATTATTGTTGTTCACGAGGTATTCGACCTGGTCCTTCGCCTCGTTAATCATTCTATTGTATTCCCTCTTAGCCTCGCTTATAATGCGATCCTTCTCGGAATTCAGCCATTTTGCCTGCTGAATATCGCGCGGGAGATTAAGACGAATATCTTCCATTATCTTCTGTGCCACGTCAAGGTCGATAATGCCCTTTTCCGAGAAAGGCATTTTGCTGGAAGAAGTAATCAAATCTTCCAATTCTTCGAGAAGCGACATTAATTTAATGCTGTCATCTTTCATTTTGATTCCTCCTGTAATTTATTCTTGATTCCGGAAAGGACGCATTCAGGCACCAAGCCCGAAACGTCTCCCCCCAGAGATGCTGCTTCTTTTATGAGGCTGGAACTGATATAGGAATATTCGGGATTACCCATGAGGAAAACCGTCTCCGTATCCCCTTTGTAGAGCCTCGCGTTCATATTAGCCATCTGCATTTCATTTTGGAAATCCACGGAATCGCGGAGTCCCCTTATCACCGTGGCAAATCCGCCTTCGTTTACATAGTCAGCCAGAAGTCCGCAGAAGCTGTCTACCTTTACATTGGGAATATGCCGAGTAGCCTCAGCCGCCAAAGCGACTCTCTCCTCTACGCTGAAAAAACTCTTCTTGCGCGGATTTACAACTATGGCAAGGGTCAGCGAATCATATACCTTTGCCGCCCTTTCAATGATATTCAGATGACCGTTCGTAATGGGATCGAACGACCCCGCATACAAGGCTTTTCTTTCCATATGCTTATCCTCATTACTAAAATATTAGCAAATGCCGCCTATATTATCAAGGATTCAGAAATCATCCTGACCCTCTTTTTCATAAATATATATATCCACTCCTATGCTCCCATATCTTTTTTCTTTGATTTTTTTCAAAGAACCGTATTTGTCGGATAATCTATTATCGTATAAGTGCTCGGCGACCACCAGGCTTCCCTCGTCCAAAAGCCCCTCAATTTGCAGCAATTCCATGGCTTTGTCGTAATATGGAAGTTCATTATAAGGGGGATCTAATACGATTTCGAGCGTGAGCCCCTGCTCCGATACTCTTTTTATCGCGGTCTGATAGTCCGAATTATAGACCGTGGCAAATTCACCCGCCTCACAGCCTTCGATATTAGATATTAAAATCCTTGATGTCGCCCTTGATGTTTCGGAAAAATAGCAATGAGCCGCACCTCTTGATAATGCTTCAAGCCCGTATGCACCAGAACCCGCAAACATATCCATTACAACAGCGTCCTCAAGCCAGGGTGCAATCATGCTGAAAACCGCCTCTCTTACCTTCTCAGTCGTCGGTCTGATTCCATTGGGCAGATCCAGCTTTCTGTATTTATATTTTCCGGATGTAATCTTCATTTATATATGTCTCCTCAAACAACCTCTAATAATTCCTGATAATTCATAACAATCTATATCAATCTAAAACAATCTCTAATAAAATCTAACAACTTCCATAAACCTTTATTAACAGGATTAATCCACTCTGCTGCTATCATATGACCTTTGAATTATCGCTTTTAGACGCATTCATTATTCGCTCATATGCGTAGTTCTTATCGGTTCTATTATCATTGTTCATTATATATTCCGCGTCCTCTATGGCAGCTTGGAGCAGCTCCGTATTTCTTGACAGAGCGAGTATATTCGCATTTATATTGCCCGACTGCATAGTCCCCATGATGTCACCGGGGCCCCTCAGCTCGTAGTCCATTTCGCTTATCTCAAAACCGTCGCTTATCTCAGCCATAGCCTTGGCTCTTTCCTTAGCGGCCACGGAATTGCTGTAATTTATAATATAGCAGTATGACTGAATATCGCTTCTCCCGACCCTGCCCCTAAGCTGATGCATTTGAGCGAGCCCAAACCTCTCAGAATTTTCTATAACTATTATGCTCGCCTCAGCCACATCAATTCCGACTTCAATTACTATCGTAGAAACGAGGATCTGCACCCTTCCTTCCGAGAAATCGCGCATTATGGCTTCTTTTTCGTCGCTTCCGAGCCTTCCGTGAAGGAGCGCCGCCTTGTAGTCTGGGTATCTCTCCCTAATCTCTTCAAACAGGCTGTTCACGGATAGGAGATCGTCCTCTTCACTATCTATGCTCGGCGCTATTATATATGCGCGCCTCCCCTTTTCGAGCTCATCTCTCACGGCGATATAGGCTCTCTCGCGTCCCGCTCTATCAAGCGCCCTCGTAATTATCTTCTTCCTATCGGAAGGCATACTTCTTATGATGCTGAAATCCATATCCCCGAATACCGTATTCGCAAGCGTCCTCGGAATAGGCGTTGCGGACATTACGCATACATTGGCGGCTCGCCCCTTATTCATCAGAGCCTTTCTCTGATCCACGCCGAATCTATGCTGTTCGTCTGTGATTACAAGGGCGAGATTTGAAAATATGACATCATTTTGAATCAGAGCATGAGTGCCTACCAGGACATCAATGCTGCCACGAGCCGCCGCGTCAATAATCTCTCTTTTCTCAGTGCTCTTCATGGCGCTTACCAATAGAGCGCATTTAATGCCGAATGGTGACAAGTCCTCACTAAGCCTTTCAAAATGCTGCCTTGCAAGTATTTCCGTGGGCGCCATCATGGCGGACTGCATTCCCGCCTTGGCACATCTGTATATTGCAGCCTCAGCCACGACTGTCTTTCCGCAGCCAACATCTCCCTGCACCAATCTGTTCATGGGGCGTTTCTCGCTGAGGTCTCCATAGATTTCATCAATGCATTTTCTCTGATCTCCAGTCAGCTCAAAGCTCAGATTATTTATAAATTCCTCCGCGCTTACCTCGCCGACTGATGAATCGACATCATTCGACTCATTCCTTCTCCTGCTGATTCTTACGGCGAGCTGATACATCAGCATAGCCTCGTAGTTTAGTCTGTATTTAGCCGCCTTATAATGCTGCTCAGATGCAGGAAAATGTATATTATTATATGCGAAGCGAATATCGCAGAGCTTCCTCTTGCTTACTATATCAGTGTCTATCCATTCATATCCGAGGTAGGTGGTTTCAAGCGCATACTGAACCCATTTGCGCAGGCTCACATCAGTAATGCCGGCGCTTTTTCTGTATACGGGGATAATTCCCCTTATATCTCTTTCCCCGCCCTCGAGGCTCATCTCGGGATTGGTCCAAACCCTGCTGCCGTTTCGGAGGCTCATTTTTCCGAAAATTATATATCTTTTCCCAATGCTGAGAGAATTCCTCAGATATGGCATATTGAAAAATACCGCATAAAAATAACAGCTTTCATCCTTAAAGCTGCATTCCAAAAGCGAGCGCCCGGATTTAAGAGGTCTGGTTTGGAGCTTTATCAATTTGCCGGAGACGAGGCTGTCCTTTCCCTCAGAGGCGGATAGAGCCGCTATAATATTCCTTCTGTCCTTGTACTTTACGGGATAATAGCCGAGGAGATCCCCCACGGTCTCTATTCCCATATGTGAAAGCTGCTCCCTTTTCTTGCTTCCTATTCCTTTCAGGGAAGCCACAGCGTCATTTATATAATGCAAATCAGTCATTTTCCCTGACTACCTCGATATTACGCTTGCTTACGACATCCGACATGACGCCTCTGATTTTCAGCTTAATCGTCCTGGGCTTCTTCAATCTCATAAGCTCAAAGGCGTTTTCCACTATCTCAAAAACAGCGTCGGAGAGCTCGGAGATGCCGACATATCTCATAACGATTATATTAAGTGAAACTTTCTCTGCACCCCGTTTGTCAGAAAAATCAATCGCGTCATAATAGTCAGGGTCTATCCATGGAGTTCTGTTCTCCTTTACGGGTTTGCCCTTCTTGGTGCAGAGAATGAGCCTGTCCTTCATTTTAAGGACATCTTCGATTATTATCTTCTCTATTACGTTTTTATTTACGCCTATCGCGCCGTAATCATTCCTATCTATTATAGACATAGTATAATTGTATTATTTTTTCGATAAAACAAAAAGCCTCAAGCCAGAGCTAGAGACTCAACTATGTTATGCTCATCAGACGGCACGGTTGACCTTGCCCGATCTGAGACAACTTGTGCAGACATTCGCTTTTCTTACTCTGCCGTTATCGTTGATCCTTACGGACTGGATATTGGCGTTCCATTTTCTCTTTGTATGAATATTGGAGTGAGAAACTGCGTTTCCTGATGTCTGACCCTTGCCGCATACTTCACATTTTCTGGACATTTGCCGCACCTCCTTTGTAGTTTCGTTAGTCCACGCTCTATGCGCGCCAAGCAATATTATCACAGCTTATGAAGTGATTGCAAGGGCTAATTTTTCATTTTTAACTCAATTTTAACGCTAATCTGATGTATAATATTATGCGTATGAAAAAGCATATCGGTAATTGGAAGCTATGGCTGATTATTTTAGCATTATTATCCGGGCTCCTTTTATTTTATCTTCATAATATGACAACCAGGTACAAGGTCCTTGACAGCGACGCTTTTTCCGACTTTCTTTCCGAGGCTTCTAAAGCCATAGAGGAAGGATTTGAAAGTCAGGATGAGCTGTCATATTTTATTACGAATTGGGCGGATAATAAATCCCTGGAGTATAAGGTCGACAAGGGCGGTAATATCATCTTTGACTCCCCTGCCATTGAGCGCAAGAAGAGCGTCTCTCCGACGGTAATAGTTTTGGGGCTTAATTATAAAACGATTTCCGATAAGGCAAGCCTGCTCGCCTCTGCTATAATGCTCGCCTCTTCTGACCTCGAATCCGGCAGAAAGACCATCATCTTTGCCAACAATGAGGACGGAAGCGGCAAAGGCTATAGCGCATTAAGCAAGAAATATATCTCAGACAAGGCGAAGGTCATCTATCTCGACCAGGGAAAGGAATCCTATCTTTCCAATTATTCATTTGCCATGTCAGCGTCTGAAATCTCAATGCCGCTTTCCAAAGAGAAGGCTTCTTTGGATACGGCTGTCAAAATACATATCTCGGGAATTCGAAATGCAGAGATAAGCCCCGAGAATTATTCTAATCAGCCCAATCCCATTCTCGCTCTAAGCCCTCTCCTCACGAGGCTTAAATCCAAATCGGCTGAATACAGAGTGGCGGATATAAGCGTGCAGAGCGGCGGCAATATGTATCCTTCTACACTTGATGTATGCATAATGCTTAATTCATACTCTCTCGATAGCTTTACTAAATATATAGACAGTCAGATAAAGATCTGGGAGAAGAAGTATCTGAAATCCAATCCCGACTTCGTCTATTCATATGAGATAATCGAAGCGGACGAAAACCTCCCTGCCGAATGCTATGACGCCGACAGCGGAGACCTGCTGACAAGGCTCCTGTATACGGTCAACAGCGGCGTCTACAAATTCTCTCAGAGCGATCCAATTCCCGAGGACAGAAAAGAGGGAGATATATACGGTGTAAACTGTATAACAAGTCTTGAAGAAAAAGGTTCTGCGATAAAGCTGCGGCTTCTTTCGCAGGGATATAATAATATGTTTTTAGAGCGTATCATAATCGACAATCAAGCCTCTGCGGAGCTCCTGGGTTGCAGCTTCGTGAAGAAGGAAAGCTCAGACGCATTCGAGAACAATCGAGAATCTCTCTACGAGACCTTAATATCCACATATTATGAGGTTGAGGGTTCATCCGACGCCCCGGGGCTCACATCAGGCTTTGACAGCTCGTTTACGCCCTGCTCCTACCTCGCAGAGAAGAACGGGAAGGCGGATATTCTGCATTTGAGAATAAGCAAGAAATCCGCTTCAAATATCACCAATACTATCATGTATTATATAAAATCTAAGGGCAGTACATTTTATTTGTAGAATTTGTGAATTATGTTAAAATGATGTCGTTATTGCAGCTATATGGAATTTGCATTTTTGCATTATATTAGGAAAATGATTTGCATTAGGAGGTACGCATGAGATCGGATAATAAAAAGAATACTGATCCTAAGCGTGAAATTGACGATTTTCTTTCAAAATTTGATGAACCGGAAAATGCCACCGAATATGAAGATTGTTCGGAGGAGACCAAGGATTCTTCCTCAAACAAGCAGAATTTTTCATGGAAGGAACTAAAGCCTCATAAATCAAAGGGAAAGAAAAATCACAAAAAAGATAAGTCGGAGCGCAAGATAACAAAAGAGCCCGCTCCGTCCGCTATTAAGGTGCAGAGAAAAAGAGATGATGATGAGACCCTCTCTCTTTCTTCTGATCTGACAACCGAAGAGAGCAAGGCTTCGGAAGATAATCTCTTTGATGTTTTTCTGCATGAATTCGACTCTGATTTCGATTCGGAATTCGATTCAGATTATGAAGCTGATTTTGAGGCTGTATTGACTCAGGGCTCAAGTGCAGACTCTGCGGCTGAGAGTGATTTTATTCTTGGCGCCGATTCTGAGGCTGACAGCGACTTTATTCTTGACGCTGACTCTGATTCTGAAACTAATTCTAATTCTGATTCAGACTTCGGTTTTCTCGCTGATTTCGATTCTGATTTTGATTCGGAAACTGATAATGAAATCGAAGAAACTAAAACCGCAGTCGCCTCAGCAGCTTCATCACAAAGGGCGGCAGCTTCGGTGGCATTGGATTTGTTCAATGCTCCCAAAGAGAATAAGACGCCTATCAATACAGACTATGTGAGAGACGCCAGGACAGGTAAATACCGCAAGACGGATCTCGGAAAACGTAAGCGCGTAGAATTCATAGACAAAAAGAAGGCTTCGGCATTCAGCAGCATATTCCGCAGAAAGCCCAAGACCAAAAAGGTAAAGAAGCCGCTGAAATATATCCTCTTCCTGAAGGATAATCCCAATTATGATTCTTCAAAGGGGGCAAGCTATGAGCAAGGCGGAAAGACAATAAAGAACAAGCCCTATAAATTCAGCTTTCTTAAACTGATAAGGGATTTTGCATTCCTCGGATTGTTCATGCTTCTAATCTGCGTCGGTATCATATCCTATGTTATCTACAAGGCTCCCGTTTTCGATTATAGCGACCTATATGCAACGGTAGCCACCTCTTCTGTTGTCTATGATGATGAGGGAAAGCAGATAGATAATATCTACTATACGGAGAACAGGCGTATCGTGGAATACAAGGATATGCCCGAACATCTGATAGAATCTTTTATCGCTATCGAGGATAAAACCTTCTGGAAACACCATGGCTTTAATTGGGTGCGTATGGTTGGCGCAGTCCTCTCCTCTATTACAGGCAGCGGTCAGATAAGCGGAACGAGTACGATTACGCAGCAGCTCGCGCGTAATATATATCTCCCGGAGATTAAGAGCGACAGGACTATAACGCGAAAACTACAGGAGATGTATTATGCTGCGCGCATTGAGCACGCCCACAGCAAGGAAGAGATAGTCGAGGCATATCTCAATACGATATATCTTGGATATGGCTGCTATGGCGTCAATTCCGCTGCCAAGACGTATTTTTCAAAGAATGTAAAGGATCTGAGTCTTGTGGAATCAGCCTCTCTTGCCGCCCTTCCGCAGTCTCCACATATCTATGCCCTTCTGAAAAATACCAGCGAAGGAGGAGAAGTTAGCGAGGATTCAAAGATAATCTCCAAGAGCCCTGATAAGATTGTTACAAATGACAATTCCAAATACAGGCGAGATCTTACTCTTGATCTGATGTTGGAACAAGGGCTTATTAGCCAGGCGGAATATGACAGCAGCCATGGCAAGGCTCTTAATGATTTCATAAATCCCACTTTGAAGTCAGGTATCAACAATTATTCATATTTCCATGAATACCTTATTGATACGATTATCTCCGATCTAATGGATCAGTACGAACTCTCCTACGAGGACGCGGAGAGAAAGGTCTATACCGGCGGACTTCAGATTTACTCGACCGTTGACAGCGTGGCTCAAAAGACGGTTGCGCAGGAATTCAGAAAAGACGATAATTTCCCCTTCGTTTCCGCGATATATAACAAGGATGGCGACGGAAATATCCTGAATAACGACGGGCAAATCGCCCTCTATGATTATGAGGATTATTTCGACAAAGATGATAATTTCAGACTCAGCGGAAAAGACGGAGATATTAAGTTCAATGATGACGGCTCAGCCACCATATATCAGGGTCATAATCTCCTGCTCTACGAGACGGAGGTAGGCGACGCCATAGACTATAGCATTGAGTTTAAAAACTACTATATTTTTGAAGATGAGACGCTCTACTCTACCCAGGGCGGATATGTAAATATCCCTTCAAATTATAAGAGCGGAGATGATGACGGCAATGTGATAATATCCGCGGATTTCTTTAACGAGGATAAATACAAGGACGCTTTCAGAAGAGACGGAAATGACCTCGTAATCGCTGAGACCGGATATTCCCTCGGACGTCGCACGCTCCAGCCTCAGGCGGCTATGGTAATCGTCGGTGTTGGCACGGGAGAAGTCAAGGCAATGGTCGGCGGACGCCAATTTACAGGTGAAAAGCTTCTCAACAGAGCTGTCGGTTCGCGTCAGCCGGGCTCTTCAATCAAACCTCTCGCCGTATACGGAGCGGCACTCCAAAAGAGCTATGAGCTAGAAAAAGCCGGCAAGAAATGGAAATATACCAATTATAAGATTGACAAACAAGGCACCAAGGGCTGGGGTGACTATGTTACCGTCCACTCCTCTATCGAAGATGAGAAGACCAAGATAAACGGAAAATATTGGCCTAAAAACGCCACGAACAATTTCAGCGGTACCAATAATTTCAGGACGGCGATACAGCAGTCAATAAATACCTGCGCCGTAAAGCTTCTCATGCAGCTCGGTGCCGACTATGCGCTCAAACAGGTCAGAAAATTCGGTATAACCACGGCGGTAGACGCCGAGCAGGATTCAAAGATCAATGACGTGAATTCAGCAGCCATGGCTCTCGGTGCCATGACTAATGGTGTTACTCCTCTTGAAATGGCTCTCGCCTATGCCGCCTTCCCGGGCGGTGGTATGGTGAATACACCTATCTGCTATACCAAGGTATTGGACAGAGACGGAAAAGTCATACTCGAGGGCAAATCTGAACAGTCAGAGGCGCTAAATGAAGGCGTCGCATGGATTATGACGGACGTTCTTCAAAAGGTAGTCAGCAGAGGTATCTGCGGCGGTGCTGCCATTGACGGCATAAAGGTAGGCGGCAAAACAGGTACGACCAATGACGAATACGATATTTGGTTCGACGGATTTACCCCTTCATATGCCGCTGCCCTCTGGATAGGTACTGATAATAATATTGATATGGGCACAACCTCATATATAGCCACCACCACTTGGAGCAAAATAATGAGTCAGATCCCCAAGGCTCTCGAGGGTAAATATAAAAAGCAGCCTGACAATGTTATAGAAAGATGGGGCGACTATTACACCGAAGGAACCGAGGTCGGTCTCTCCTCTTGGAGCTACGAGGTCGAGAAGAAGAAAGCTCGTGAAGAGGCTTATAAGAAGTGGCTCAAGGAAAGAGAAGAGCATAAGAAATGGGTTGTAGATGAACCGTCAAGACCTATATATGATAAAGTCTATATAAGCGAAGAAGAAATCCCATATCATACAGATAAGATATTGCATAGGGATGAGAACGGCGTTTATTATGAGGTCGACACGGGAAAGAGAACCAAGAAAAAAGGCCATTGGGAATACAAAAAAGGATGGCGTGAGGGTGACTTCAAATACACATTTGACGGCGAAACCTATACTGACTAAACTTCCCTAACCTATTTGGTATGACGGCAGCTGCATTATGCGGGTGCCGTTTTCAATTTGTGAAAAGGCATGAAAGCCTTGAAAATTGTGAATTAAATAACTATTGTGATGAATTTGTGAACTCCTTTTCATATTGACATCACAAAAAAACAAACGTATAATTTTGATGGCTGTATGCAAATTTATTTCTAGGAGGTAATACTATGGAACAACAAAACAAAGGCCAATTTAATTCAAATTTTGGATTTCTGATGGCTGCGCTCGGTTCCGCAGTCGGCCTCGGTAACCTTTGGGGATTCCCGTATAAAATGGGACTCGGCGGAGGATTTGCATTTCTCCTGCTCTACGCTATCATTTTGATAGTTGTAGGTTATCCATTGGTTCTTTCCGAGATTGCTATCGGGCGTAAATCACAGAAGGCTGCAATCGAAGCTTTCACAGAGATTAACCCTGCATTCAAGTTTAACGGTATTCTGCAAACCGCAGTTCCGTTCTTCCTGATTGCGTTCTACTGCACATTCGGCGGATATGTACTTAAATATCTCTTTATGTCCGTCAGCATGTTCGGCGGGAAGCAGTTTGAGCCGGGTCCGACATTCGATGCCACACTCGCCAGCGGTTCTTCCGTAATATGGGTTCTGATATTCCTTGCTCTTACGGTGGTTATCGTACTCGGCGGCGTATCGGGCGGTATTGAAAAATTCTGTAAATTCGCCATGCCGGCACTCTTCGTAATGCTGGTAATAATCGTAATCAGATCCTGCACTCTTCCGGGCGCAGGCGGAGGACTTTCTTTCCTGTTCAAACCTAAATTTGAAGGTATGTCATCTCCTTCCGGGTTCTTTGAGACACTTAAACTCGCCGGCAGCCAGATGTTCTTCTCACTGTCGCTTGCTTCGGGATGTCTGATAGCTTACGGTTCGTATCTGGATAAGAAGGAAAACCTTGAGAAAGACGCTATCTATATCACTATCGGCGATACTGCTGCGGCACTTCTTGCAGGACTTGCCGTAATGCCTGCCTGCGCAGCTTACGACATTAAGTTCGGCGGTGGCCCCGGACTTCTCTTCGTATCCATGCCTACTATCTTCAATGATATGGCAGGCGGTGCATTCTTCGCATTCCTATTCTGGCTGCTCGTATTCTTTGCCTGCCTCTCCTCTTCAATCGGTATGATGGAGGGTGGTATTTCCGCTATTCTCGATAGCAGAATTAAAGCAGGAAAGTCAGCTAATAGATTCAGCGTTACAATGATTATGGCTGCATGGGCACTTATCGGTAATATGATGACAACCCTCGACGGTCTTGGTGCAAGAGACACTCTGAGCTGGTTCCGTCCTTTTGGAATCCCAACAGTTCTCGACTTCTGGGATGTATTGGCTGAGGGTATCCTCATGCCTCTGACGGGTCTCATCATAGCTATATTGATTGGTTGGGTAGTTCCTCACTATATTGATGACGAAGTTGAGTCAAGCTCTGCATTCAAGACCAAAGGCATCTTCAACTTCTGTATCAAATGGCTCGGACCTATCTTCATGGCTCTCATAGTCTACGGTCAGATCTACAGCATAGTTGTAAATCGCGCGCTGTAATATAGCTGTAATATTTGCAGACTAAGCGATATAAAAGCCCGGCTTCCATGCCGGGTTTTTCTCTCCCCTATTTTCGATGCTCTTTAATTATAATTCACTTTTGACAGCTATTTGACTTGAGTTGTAAAATAGATATGGGAAATCATTAGGAGGTTTTTTAAGAGATGATTGTTGATTATCTACCTTTTCTGGCGGATCCGAATATATTATCCATTTTCATTCGTGCAATCCTCGCTATCCTATGCGCGGGACTTATCGGATATGACAGAAATACGCGCGGTGCAGATGCGGGCATAAGGACTCATATACTCGTATGTTTAGGAGCCATGATTGCCATGAGCACGGGTCAGTTTGCCGTCCTATATTTCGACAGCGGAGACATCACCCGAATAGGCGCTCAGGTGGTATCCGGCATAGGTTTTCTTGGCGCGGGCTCCATTATCATCACAAGGAGCAATCATATCTCAGGGCTTACCACCGCCGCCGGGCTTTGGGCTTCCGCCTGCATAGGACTCGCCATAGGCGTCGGCTTCTACGAAGGTGCACTTATCGGCACCATAGCCGTCTACTTCACAGAACGCTGGCTCAGAAAATGGTCTAAATCCATCAGAGCCAATCAAAACGATACAAAAACAGATTTTTATAATAATTAGGTTGCATCCACAGTTTCTTCCGCAATCTCCGGCGTCCAGCCCGCAAAGGTGTAGGTGTAATTCTCATCATCGGCTTTCGTCGGATTTGCCGGTTTCTTAATGTCCTTGGCAAGCGTACCGTCCGCTCATGTGCCGTTCGCGACAACATAGGTAACGGTGTGGACAGTCGACTTCCACAGTACCTTTACAGCTGCGTCGCTTTCGACCTTGTACTCTGCACCTGGCGCATAGGTCTTGGTCCCGTTCTTGTCCGTGGTTTCCGTACCGTTGTATGTGCTGTTTGCAGGCGCCGTGGTATTAGCTGACTCCTCCAACCATTGAATTATCCTGAATCGTGCCGCCTTTCAACACAAAATGTTACGCATATTTTAACACGGAAATGCGGTAGCTCGTTCTTTCCAATCCATAGTAAGCCAGGGCTTCCTGAAATGTATAACCGTTATTTATAGCAAAACTCTTTAGCTTAGATTTTACGGAATCAGCATTCACATAAGAAATGATGTCAATTAATTTCGGCATATTTTCTAATTATCCGTAATTAGTCTAATTAAAAGCGTGCTTGATTTCATCAAAAGTCGGTATCCGCTCTGAGTACAGACCTTAATTTCTCTTAGGTTATTCTTTGCCATGTTTTTGTCCTCTTATTAAATCATTTGGCATAAACAAATAAGTTGCAGACTTTGGATCATCTCCACATCAAGCGTAATATAGGATTCTTTCTTAGGTTTATGGGTGTTGCTCAAGAGGCACACAATCTCCACATGGCTCGATACGTCCATTTTGATGTCAGAACTATCTGTTAGTCATCGGGAACATGTCCCGAACTGCTCTAAATATATTCTATTGGCAAGGCTACCAGATTATCTCTAAGATATGTTTTTCTGTCTATCATACACAGAATAACTCCCATTCCGCGTTTCTTGTCAGGTATCTTATCAAGAATCTGATTGGCAGATGCCATATTTGATTTTGGATTGCCCGTCATTTTGATCTCGACAGGATACAAAATGCCGTTTTCCTCAATGACCAGATCGATTTCGTTTTCTCCGGATGCCTTTTTATCTTTGCCTCTGTAATAGAAAATATTGAATCTGTAGTCCCTTCCCTCATTGCTATAGGTTTTCAATATTTCTGAAACCACAAAGGTCTCAAACATATTCCCCGCTACTGCAGAATTCTTTAAGGCTTCTGCAGTGAGCCACCTAGTCAGGTAACAGGCAAGTCCGGTGTCTCTGAAATAAATCTTAGGAGTTCTTATAACCCTGTTAAGAGCACTGGAACTATATGGCTGAAGGATATATACGATTCCAGTGCGTTCAAGAATAGATATCCAAGTTTTGATCGTTGGCTCACTTACTCCGACTTCGCTTGCTATATTTGCATAATTAAGCATTTCACCAGTTCTGGCGGCTACAGAAGTCATAAACTTTGTAAAAGTCAGACTGTCCGCCGCAATCAG
>JAFWFU010000017.1 GCA_017515425.1 Mogibacterium sp. | reverse complement strand
GAGCGGATGAAGGGAATCGAACCCTCAACGTAAGCTTGGGAAGCTCAAGTTTTACCATTAAACTACATCCGCGCATATATGGTGCTTTGCTTCGCTCATATATTGTAACATATATTCGGGAATAAATCTCTCTATAATTAGGCTATTGTTTAGCGATTGATGAGATTTGTGGCTATTTAATCTTTTCCTCATAATCTTCCAATTCGTGAAACATATTCGTTACAATCGCCCGATTGCCGTCTATATAATACAGAAGAAAACACCTGTATTCTCTCATCGGTTATATTGTCTCAATTAGCTCTTTTATATTGTATTCATTAGCTCTTTGATTATTTTCGGAATACATCTGAGCTTCGCTTCCGAGCACGCCGCCACGGAAACCCTTACACCGCCCTCTACAGGTATCAGGTAGATGTCCTGTTCTGCGAGTCTATCGCAGAGCGCGTCGGGGTTTTCGCAGGGAACTGTCACGAAAAATCCGCCTGTGAACGGAACTATCTCAAGCCCTGCCTCAGCCGCCTCTCCCGCAAAGGCTCTTCCTCTTGCAAGCAGCCTGTCTCTCCATTCCTTTCTTTCGGCATCCGTTTTCTCCAAAAGTTCAGGCTCCGCATATATTTTCTCAATCACCGCCTGCGGTGCTCTTGGCGAATTCGACCATGTAGACCTCGCTGTGAATTTCGCGAGCTTTTCAAACTCGTCAGCTATCTCGGGGCTATGGGCAAGACAAATCATGGCTCCACATCTGAACCCGTACATTGTAAAAGTCTTGGAAGCGCTGTATGCGATTATCGGAAGGATGTTTGCCCTCAGATTATCAATCACGCTCAGAAACTCCCTTATCTCGTCAGACTCCCCCGCATAATCCATATAGGCGGCATCCACCACGAGGGCGATTTTCTTCTCCGCGTCCGCCGCGTCCAGAACCTTCTTCACCTCATACCAATCGTCCATAGACATTGAGTAGCCGGTCGGATTTCCCGCAGGCGTATTCAAAATAATGACGAGGTGTTCCTGGTTCCTCAGCAGCTTGCTGACCTTATATGCAAAATCGTCCCTGTTAAAGTGACCTTCCTCGTCGAACATCTTAAATGTCTCGAGCGACTTGCCCTGCTGCATCGCTATACTTTTATAGGGACCCCAATACCAATCATGCGTGAGAACGCGGTCTCCCGGGCAGGAGTAATTCGCCATGGCATTGCTTACGGCACCCGTACCTCCTGGCGTCGCGACCACCCTCACGAAGCTCTTGGGCTCATAGCTTCCGAGAGCCGCCTTTCTTATAGCCTCTCTGAAACCCGCCGTGCCCTCAATAGGCGCATATGCGGCGAAGTCATCCGCGTTCAAATCCCTGAAAGCCTTATCCACAGATTCAAGCACCACGAGACGCCCCTCATCATCATAGAGTGCGCCGAGCGTCGCATTTTTCACGGCAGCTGCACCCTTCTCGGCTATAGCGGCATTAGCCTTGCCCGTAGCCGTGAAGTTCTTATCCTCCTTTGGTATTTCCCTGCCGTTATATGCCGCCAGCGTCTTTTTGTTTATATTGCATTCCATTATATCCTTCCCCTCCGGCGCAATCCCTTCCGTTTTGCGCCCTATCACCACTCTCTTTATCTTCTCGCCGAGCCCGCTGTACTTAGCCTCATACTCGGTCTCTATATTATCAGCATTGAGTGCCGGGTCTGCGTGCAGGTCTCTCGTAATCTCCATGATTTTCAAATCTGCCGCCTGAATCTCCATAAGCGACCAGGCGAAGAATTCGGTATTATCCGTCTTAAAGATGAGAACCCCGTCCTCAGCCAGCACCTTGAAGTAAGATTTGAGCCTGTCGCGGTATGTCAGGCGCCTCTTATACCAATAGTTCTTGGGAAGAGGGTCGCTGAAATTCAAATAAATGCGTCTCACCTCTTCATCTGTAAACCATTCCGAGAGATCTCCCGCGAGCTCCGGCAGAAATTTTACGTTTTCAAGCCCCTTCGAGCGCACCTTTTCCATAGCGCGCAGCATTACGCTCTTATTGCCTTCAATAGCAATGAAGAAATTCTCCGGCTCCTTCGCGGCAAGCTCGGATATGAATTTTCCCTTTCCGCAGCCGATTTCAATACAAAGCGGTCTGCCTCCGCACAAATCATTCCAGTAGCCTCTCATGGCTGTCGGCTCTTCTATTATAAGGTCTCTGTAAGCCTCATATTTAGTATCTAAGTTTCTCAGCCTTCTTTGTCTCATTTCAATTCTTCGTCGCTCCATTCCACAAAATTACAGAACTGTCGCCTTTGCATATAATTAACAAAAATCATCTTCCTTATATAAATGACATAATGATCTCTGCCGTAAATAAATCTCAAAATTGCAGTTTAAATATATAGTGCAGAACGACCGCTTCTATAGATAAACGACAGAATTATCATATCTAAAATAGCGGAATTCGAGCTTTCCTATAAACTCCTCGATAATACTATTATCCCCGTGAACACCGCCATCAGCAGCGCAGCGATTACGTCCCCTCTGTGGAATTTGATTTCATTCATGCGCGTCCTCCCTGAGCCCCCATGATAGCACCTCGCCTCCATTGCAAGCGCGAGATCCTGCGCTATTCTGAACGAGTTTATAAACAGAGGAATGAGTATCGGAATCAGCGCCTTTGCCCTATACAGGAGGTTCCCGGACTCAAAGTCGGCTCCCCTCGCCTGCTGTGCCTTGATTATCTTATCCGTCTCTTCCATAAGGGTCGGGATAAACCTCAGCGCAATCGTCATCATCAATGCAATTTCATGGCTCGGAAGTCCTATTTTCGAGAAGGGTTTGAGGAGCTTCTCTAGCCCGTCCGTGAGCTCTATGGGCTTAGTGGTAAGCGTCATCAGCGACGAACCAATTATCAGCAGGACGAGCCTGACCGCCATAAAGAAGGCTCTGCTCACCCCCTCGTATGTAATCGAGAGGAATTTCCACTCCCAGAGCACCCTGCCGTCCACCATAAAGAGGTTGATGACAAATGTAAATGCGATTATGAGGAATACCGCCGTAAGCCCGCGAAAAATAAATCTGACAGGCACGCGGGAGAATTCGATTATGGCGAACATGAAGGCTGCGGCGATTAGAAATCCCCAGAAATTTTTAACCATAAAGAGCACCACTATATAGAGCAATGTGGCGATTATCTTGGTTCTGGCGTCCAGCCTGTGGATTACCGAGTTCCCCGGATAATATTGTCCCAGAGTAATATCTCTTATCATCTGCCTATGGTTTTCAACCTCTAGTAACTTTTTTAATAACTATCTTTTTTATTCCTTTTGGTTTTCTGATTTCGGGAAACAACCATTAGTATATGCGCCTTTTACACATTCCCTTTGATTATCTTATTGTATATCATCCCTTGATATATCTTTCTATATCTCCTGCAAGCTCGTCTATGGACAGAGCCTCAGTGGCGAAGTCTTTGAGCCGTTCGGATATTTCAAGCCCTAGTTTTCCCGCCAGAGGAAGCGAAAGTCCCATTTCTGTCAAACGTTCCCTTTCTGCAAAAACCTCTCTCGGCGTGCCGTCCATGGCGATTTTCCCTTCGCTCATCACAATGACCCTGTCCGAAAGCTCCGCAATATCCGCCATATTATGAGAAACGAAAAGAATAATCATTTCCATTTCTCTTTGCATTCTTTTAATCATGGCGAGGATATCCCTATGCGCCGCAGGGTCTAATCCGGCAGTCGGCTCGTCCAGCATGAGAACCTCGGGCTCCATGGCGATTACTCCGGCTATTGCCGCTCTTCTCTTCATGCCGCCTGAGAGTTCAAACGGCGACTTGTCCTTCACGTCTTCGTAGTCGAGCCCCACCACCTCTATCGCGCGTCTTACCCTATCCTCAATCTCATCTGACTTTACGCCGAGGTTTTTCGGACCGAACGCCACATCTGCCGCCACGCTCTCCTCGAATAGCTGGTATTCGGGATATTGAAAAACAAGCCCTATCTTTCGTCTTATATCCGTGAGATTTCTCTTTCCTCCTGTTATGCATTCGCCGTCTATGAAAATATCCCCGGAGGTTGGAGCGATAAGACCGTTCAGATGTTGAAGAAGCGTGGATTTCCCTGAGCCCGTATGCCCTATTATGCCGACTATGCCCGCACCGTCCACGCAAAACGATACGCCGTCAAGAGCCGTCGCACTTCCCGGCATATCCGGGCTATAGGTATATTTAAGATTTCTGGCCTCTATCCTCATTCTGAAAAACTATTTCTTCCTTGCTGTGCCCTGCCACGGATTTCGTCTGCCATATCCTCTATATTCGAAACGCACTTATCCATGCCGAGTCTTTCCCTGAGTTCTATTGCAGGTGGGAGCTCGAGCCCGAGTTCTTCTATCAGCCTTGCGTCCGAGAAAAGGTCTATCGGAGAAGAGTCTGAGGCAATCCTTCCGTCCTTCAGAGCTATTATCCTGTCAGACTCGGCTGCCTCTTCCATAAAATGTGTAATGAGTATGCAGGTGATTCCTTCTGCATTCAGCTCCTTAATGATTTCCATTACCTTGCCGCGACCGCTTGGGTCAAGCATGGCAGTCGGCTCGTCAAAGATTATGCAGTCCGGTCTCATAGCAACAGCTCCGGCTATGGCTATCCTCTGTTTCTGACCGCCTGAGAGCATATGCGCGGGCTTATCCTTCTTCTCATACATTCCCACTTTTCTCAGCGCGTCGTCCACCCTGCGGCAGATTTCAGCAGGCTCTATGCCGAGGTTTTCGGGTCCGAACGCCACATCATCCTCGACTATAGATGAGACTATCTGATTGTCGGGATTTTGAAAGACCATGCCGACTTTGGATCTTATATCCCATATATGGCTGTCGTCGGAAGTGTCCATTCCGTCCACATTGACGCTGCCCTCTGTTGGAAGGAGAAGCCCGTTCAGGCATTTGGCGAGGGTGGATTTGCCCGAACCGTTCATGCCCACCACAGCCGTAAAGCTTCCTTTTTCTATATCCAAAGAAATGGTGTCAAGCGCTTTATTGCTCGATTCCGCTCTGCCTTCCTCATCATATTTGGTAAATTCAAGCGTCAAATCCCTGACTGAAATAAAAGCCATTTAGTCTCTTTTCTCCCCGTTCGCAGCGCTGCCGCAAATTGCTGCTTGCCTTATGACTGCACTGTAAATACTACCACATGAAGCCGCAGTTTTATACACTAAAATGCAAGGGTTTTTATGATATAATGCCGGTGTTGCGGAGCGACCAGCACTGTAAACTATTCTACAGCGAAGGCATAGTCGCAACTGCAAAAGGAGAGGTTTGTCGCCTCTCCTTTTGCGTGTTCAGTTACAGAACGGTTATAACTCAGATTCTTCGTCAGAATCGTTCGTTAGCTTAAATAATGTAATTTTTGTTCGTTGTCATCCTTACTTAACTGTTACCTTCTTGCCGGCAATCTTCTTCGTGAAGATCTTTTTATACTTCTTGACAAACTTCTGATTTGCCTTCTTTGCACCGACCTTTACCTTAACAGTCGTAACCTTTGAACCCTTGAGCGAGCCCTTTACGCTCTTCTTCGTCAGATCCTTAGTCTTGAGG
>JAFWFU010000016.1 GCA_017515425.1 Mogibacterium sp. | reverse complement strand
GTAGAAGAATATCTGAATAAAGTTTTTACAGTTCATGCAAATAGCATCACAGACCTCGATGCAACAGCAAGTGCCCTGAAAAAGGATAGCGATCAGCTCAGCAGAGAAATTCTGCAGATCCTCATAGAAGAAATGAATGTCTCGTTGAGGAAAGACAAGCGCTTGCGAAAGGAACTCGGGCTGGTAATCAAGGAGAAAGCCCGACCAAGAAACCTGTATACCGAGCTTGGAGAGATTGAGTTCAACCGAGACTATTACTACAATAAAAAAACAGAAGAGTATGAAACACCACTCGACCAGATGATGAGCATAGAACCGAGAGCGAGGATAGGCGGTGAAGTAAGCGCAAAACTTGCAACAAAAGCCACCACAGAGTCCTACGAGAGAAGCACGCAGGATGTAACAGAAGGCGAGATCAGCAGACAGACAGTGCGAAACCATATACTCAAGGCACCTAAGCTTGAGAGACAGCCTAGAAGTCCAGAGAAGAGAAAAGTTAAGATTTTAGATGTGTATGCAGATGAGGATCACATTCATCTGCAAAAGCCTCGGAAAGAAAAGGGCAAAAAGAGCAAGATTGTACCCCTCGTGACAGTTACCGAAGGAAAGGTGGCTGTCGGCAATAAGCGCAACGCAACAGTCAATCCGATGCACTTTGTAGATGAGAAACTGGACGCAGATGCGCTATGGAAAACAGTCGAAGGTTACATTATGAAAACCTATGACATGGAGTCACTAAAAGAGATAAGAGTTCATGGAGATGGCGCTATGTGGATTAAGAAGGGGTTAGAAGATTTTCCTAATGTAGTGAGAGTATTAGATGGGTTTCACCTTCAGAAGACACTAAAAGCACTAAACCGAAAATTCCATGGTCAACATATACAGCGCAGGATAAATGAAGGACTGGCAGAAAACAATAGAGACGTAGTAGAGGCTATTCTGAGCAGCCTAACAAAACACTGCAAAGACAAAAGAGATTTTGAAAAGGTGCAAGAAGTGCGAACATACTTGTTCTCAAATTGGGAGGCAGCGGTAAATCGCTTTAGAAAAGAGATAAGTGGTAGCTGCACAGAAGGACTGGTAAGCCACGTCCTTTCAGAGCGTTTCAGCAGAAATCCTATGGGCTGGAGCGAGGAAGGCGTTGGTAAATTAAGCAAACTAAGAGTGTTCTGCAAGAATGGTGGAGAGATAGAGGCAGAGCATTTCAAATCTTCATACTCAGAAAGTGATAGCTACAAGGAATACGCCAGCAGATGTATTTCAGATTTTGTAAAAGATTGTGACTTTAGCTGGATAAATGATTTGAGCGATACTTATGTCTTTGATACTACAAGTGGAACACAGCAAGCAATAAAGAAGCTTGGGAGATGCAGAACCGATATATTTTGTTAAGATAGCGCGAGTCGGGGTGGGCTATGAATTAAGACAATAGAGTCTCAGGGGCGGGCTGAAACGAGCGCCTTACAACAAACGTTAGGAGTCAAGCAAAAACTCCACAATAAGTTGACACTATCAAAAGTCTGAAAATCAATGTAATGCAATAAAATATATGGTAGAATGGCACTAGTCATAAGAAGCTATAATTATGGACGAAATTATGAATGAGTTTTATAAGTATCAGTGGAGAAGAGAGGGGGACTTAATGAAAAGACATTTTTTTAGGATAGCAGCGGCTATTGTACTCTGCATGAGCCTGTCTTTTGTATTCGCCTATGCGGACGATAATGAGATTTATGATGCGGGCAAATACAAGAAAATAACGCAGAGCTATAAAGAATTTAACGGTAAAGAAAACGTAGAGTTCAGCTATAGCGACGAAATGCTGCTGACGGATGCGACAGAGCTATCGGGAGATCTCGCAAAGCTTTCCGCAAATCTGGCGCTTCTCGCCTATAGCAATGTCCAAATAGAAAAGATCAAAGCTTCGAGTATGGGATATGATTTCACATTGTATAACTATGATGTGGAATCCACTTATGATAATAATGACATGGTGGCGTTTTCAATAGGTCATAAGTCTTTCACAAAAGACGGCACGACCTACAACGCATATATAGTGCCGATAAGGGGGACTCAGAGTCGCGAATGGTATAGCAATTTCCGTATCGGAAACAGAGATGACGGATACCACGAAGGATTCAAACTCGCGGCGGATGGCGTTCTGGCTAAGATTAACGAAAAGGTAAACACCACAAATAATATCTTCCTTATAACAGGGCATTCAAGAGGAGCGGCTGTCGCCAATATAGTTGCAGCCGAACTCACTAAGAGCGGAAGCCTTGCTTCCCAAAATCGTATTTTCGGATATACATTTGCCTGCCCCGCGGTTAAGGAGAATATAAGCGAGAATTATGCCAATATACGCAATTTCAATAATCCTGGAGATGGCATAGTGGCACTGCCTCTTGAGGATTGGGGATTTGCCAGATACGGAGAGGATATATCCCTGCCCGTAAACGGCGTGGTCTTTTCGGCATTCAAACAGAGATACTTCGAGATAAACGGCAAGGAATATGACGGAGCATTGAATACCAATGCGCAGGTGGAAGCAATAAAGGCTCAGCTGCCGACAAAGGCATCTTGCAGCGAGGGCGACAACGCATTCTTGCTTGATGTGGGAGCATGTGTTTTGGCAGAAAAAACCAGCAAAGATTTGTCAACAATTCTTGCGAGTCATGGAAAGGGCCTTTGGGATATTACAAATTTGAATCAAGATATTATTGACGCTTTCCAAGACAGCGGAACCAAGAATGCGCATAAGCCTACGACATATGTACTTTGGATAAATTCCCTTTACTACGGATACAAGGGCTGGTATGGGCTCAGCGGCGCGGCTAATACCGAACTGACTCTCGATAATACGAGCGTGATCGACAGCCTCTGCTTCGGAGGCTGCACGCGAATATAAACGGTCGCTATACCTAAGAGCGTGGTGCAGATAAGTGAAAAGGCATTCAAGGGCGCGAGCGGTCTTACGCAAATCAGCTTCGGCGGCATAGATACGGAGATATACAATTCTGCCGAGACTATCGAGGCTTCCGTAAACTTTGTTGCACATACTAAGTCCAAGGCGGCAAACTATGCAGAGCTGTATAGCAGAGGCAGGACAAATCTCTGCGATTCATTCTGGGACGGCGGCACGGAAACAAAACCGGCTACCTGTTTAGAGGGAGGCGAAAAGACCCATAGCTGTACGGTCTGCAATGCGATCAAGACTGAACCGACGGAGAAAGACGAGAATGCTCACGAATACGGCGAATGGATCAGCGTGGGTGAACACCAGCATAAGAGAGTTTGCAAGCATGACAGCAACCATGAGGAATTGGCGGAGCATGAGTGGGTGCTTGACGATAACGCTGTATCAACACCGGCTACATGCTCGGCGGAAGGCGAAGAGCACTATGTCTGCAAGGACTGCAAAGCGACCAAGACTGAGACTACAGTGATAGATGAGGACGCGCATGAGTATGGCGATTGGGTCAATGCGAATGAAAATCAGCATAAGAGAGTCTGCAAGCATGACGGAAGCCATGAGGAGTTTGCGGATCATGAATGGGTGCTCTTGAACACACCGGTACCGACTTGCGCGGTAACATATTATGAGGATTACAAATGCACGGTTTGCGGGGCTACAAAGACTATAATGCGTGAGCCAAAGCTGCCCACTTGCATTTATCGGACCCCTGTTGTCGTTGGAGAGATATATGTTGTAGATGACTGTCATTATCAGGTGATAATATTGGCTAAAAACCAAGAACCTGGAGAGGTAAAACTGATTAAGTCTAAGAATGCAAAGAATGTTAAAATACCTGATACAATTAAGCTGGCAGACGAAAATACATACAGGGTGATAAGTATAGGACCTAATGCGTTCAGCGAGAAGAAAATAAAGAAGGTTACCCTCGGTGCGAATGTCGAAAAGATCGAGAATAACGCATTTAAGGGGAGCAATGTGAAAAAGATCGTGCTCAAGACTATGAACCTTACGAAGAAGAATGTTAAGGGCAGTCTAAAGGGAGCCAAGAAGCTCAAGACTATTCAGGTCAAGATAGGCAGGAGAAAGATAAATCAGAAGTTCGTCAAGAAGTATCAGAAGTTTTTCACACCTGCGAACGCCGGCAAGAAAGTAACAGTGAAGTAGCGCTTGCGCATAATGACAACGGAATGACAACGGAGTGCTATTGACGCACAAGAATAGGGGTCGCAAGACCCCTATTCGTATTTATTGGTATTGAGTGCGAAATTGTTATTCGCCGAGGTAGGCGGCTTGGACTCTCTCGTCGCCGAGGAGCGCTTTACCCGGTCCCGCCATTGTGATGACGCCCGTCTCCAGGACATAGGCGTAGTCTGAAATGTCGAGGGCGGCTTTGGCGTTCTGCTCTATTAGGAGAATATTGACGCCGTCCGCCTTGATCTTCTGGATAACCGCGAATATGTCTTTGATGACGAGGGGCGCGAGTCCAAGCGAAGGCTCGTCCAGCATGAGGAGTTTGGGCTTGGACATCAGTGCTCGCGCAACCGCGAGCATCTGCTGCTCTCCTCCGGAGAGCGTCGCGCCCAGCTGCCACGTCCTCTCCGCAATCCTCGGGAAGAGCTCATACACCCAATCCCTGTCTCTGGCTATCTCCGCCTTATCCTTCCTCAGATAGGCGCCCGCCGCTATATTTTCATCAACCGTCAAATCAGGGAATATCCTGCGACCTTCGGGGCAGAGGATAATTCCCTCTCCGACTATATCCTTGGTCTTAAAGGAGGTAATCTCAGTATCATCCCAATAGACATGCCCGTCGGTCTTAGGAACCAGCCCCATGATGGATTTCAGCGTCGTGGACTTGCCTGCACCATTTGCACCGATAAGCGATATAATCTTGCCGTCAGGCACATCTATATTGATACCTCTGAGGGCGTGAATTCCGCCGTAATGTACGTTTAAGTCTCTTATTGCCAGCATATTATTCATCACCTCCCAGATAAGCCTCTATAACAGCAGGATTTGCCTGGATTTCCTCCGCGGTTCCGTCGGCAATCTGCCCGCCGTAGTTAAGCACATAGATATGTTCGCAAATTCCCATAATTACCTGCATATGGTGCTCAATCATAAGTATGGAGAGGTCGAATTCATCTCGAATCCTGCCGATGAATCTCATCAAATCATCAGATTCCTGAGGGTTCATGCCAGCCGCAGGCTCATCCAAAAGAAGAATTGAAGGATGAGTGGCTAGAGCTCTGGCTATCTCGAGATGTCTCTGCTTACCATAGGGCAGGGAAGTGGACATATCGTCACGATTCTCATATAGGTCTACCTTTTTGAGAAGCTCAAGGGCTTCCTCGCGCATAGCCTTTTCCTCTTCGCGCGCCTTCTTGCTCCTGAAAGTGGCACCAAAGACGGATTCACCCTGATTCATATGCATTGCAACGAGCACATTCTCGAGCACCGTCATGCCCTTGAAGAGCCTAATATTTTGGAAGGTACGCGCTACGCCGAGTTTTGTAACCTTGTCGGGCAGCATAGTCAATGCCTTGGTATATTTGCCCTGATTACGCCCCTTGTATGCGTCTTTCATCTTGCCCTGCGGATAGTTTTCAATCACGACCTTGCCGTTTATCTCGACGGCTCCGTTGGTGGGCTCATATACGCCCGTAATGCAGTTGAAAGCCGTGGTCTTTCCGGCGCCATTAGGCCCGATAAGCCCGACGATTTCATTCTTATGCACGTCGAGGTTGAGATTGTCTACAGCGACGACGCCGCCGAACTGCATGGTTATATCGGAGAGCCTCAGAACGACTTCTCGCTTGTCATTATCTTTCGCCATAGTCATTTACTTGCCCTCCTTTCCGAAAATCATTATTTCATCAGATACGGGAAGAGGAGTGAAGAGCTTCTCACCGGAAGCCTTCTTCGCTTCGCCTTCGTCCTTGGCTGCCTTAGCCTTGGCTTTGGCAGCAGCCTTGCTCGCCCTCGCTTCCTTCTTTGCGGCAGACTTCGCCTTGCGCCTTGCCGGCAAGGTCTTGAGAGCCTCGGGGCGGCTCTTAATCCAGGCGAAAAATCTATCCCAACTGAATTCCTTGCTGCCCATAATGCCCTGCGCATAGAAGAGAACAATCATCATTATCAGAACGGCAAATACTACCTTACGGAATCCCGGTCTCATCAGGCTCGAACTGATACCGAGCCAGCGACCCGCATCAAGTCCTCTCAGCCACCATTCAGAGGCTGCTGTAAAGAGGAAGGCGCCGATTATGGAGCCTGTGATTGAGCCAATTCCGCCGATTACAACGATAAGAAGAATCTCGTAGGTCATAACCGTATTGAAAGGCGTGGCGTTGATAGTGGTCTGGAACATAGCCAAGAGCGCACCCGAGACACCCGCGAAGAACGACGAAATAACGAAGGACATCTCCTTATGCTTGAAGAGATTTACGCCCATTGCCTCCGCCGCGATTTCATCATCACGAATGGCTCTGAATGCTCTGCCATAGGTCGAATTGATTAGAAGCAGTATAATCGCAATCGAAATGCCTGCGATAATGACGGGGAAAACCGCATTGCCGTAGGTCGTGTATTTACGAAGCACATTGGAACCGTTCGTGATAGGTCCCAGCGTATTCCATTGGAAGAAGGCACGGAGAATCTCGGCAAAACCGAGAGTCGCTATCGCCAGATAGTCGGATTTGAGCCTCAGCACGGGGATTCCGATAAGGAAGGCTATCAGCGCAACTATCAGCCCTGCGCCTATCATGGGAATAAACATTCCGAGATAATGCCCGAATACGCCAAGCTTATCCTCCAATATCTCGACTATGGACCATTGGATAAGTCCGCCGTCAAAATACTGATATACCTTGTCATGCGAAGCCGCCGGTATCGTGAATATCGCATATGTATAGGCTCCAATCAGCATGAAGCCCGCCTGCCCGAGCGAGAAAAGTCCCGTAAAGCCGTTCAGCAGGTTCATTGAAGCCGCAACGAGCGCGAATATCGAGCCCTTTTCGATAACCGTGATGAGCATTTTCCAGCTCGAGCCCGCCGAAATGGTATTGTCCAGGGCGAATACAATCAGCAGAAATGCCGCTATGCAGATTGCCGAGAGGGCTGTCTTGGTCTTGCTGTTTAATGTCTTTTCCATACTGCCCTCCTATACCTTGTCTATATTCTTCTCGCCAAAGAGTCCGGTCGGCTTCACCATTAGAATGACGATAAGAAGCACGAATGTGAATGCGTCAGAGAAAGTCGTCCAGCCCGTACCCTTGATGATATTCTCGCAAACTCCGATTATAAACGCGCCGACTACTGCGCCCGGAACTGAGCCTATTCCTCCGAATACAGCAGCTACGAACGCCTTGAGACCCGGCATTGCACCGGACATAGGCTGAATGCCCGTATAGTTGGAGAAGTATAGGACTGAGCCTATCGCGGCGAGTCCGCAACCGATTACAAAGGTGACTGTGATGACTCTGTTAATATCTATTCCCATGAGGGAGCTCGTTTCAAAGTCGCGGGAAACCGCCCTCATAGCCATACCAATCTTCGTATGCTTGATGAGCATTACGAGAAGGAATACCAAGACTATGGTGAGAATCGGCGTGATAACCGTAACCATTTTAGTCGTGGCGGAGCCAATCTGCACGGTCTTTTGAAGCCAAGCTATCGTCGGATAGGTCTTGGTGAGTCCGCCCGTGATATATAGGGCGAAGTTCTGGAGAAGATAAGATACGCCAATCGCGCTTATCATTATGGACATACGCGGTGCGCTCCTGAGCGGTCTGTAAGCCACCTTCTCTATAGTCGTACCGAGAACTATCGCGAAGAGAATTACCAGAATTACCGAAGCCCACAGCGGAAGAATTGTAATCAGATAGACCATGATAAGTCCCGACCACATGAATACGTCACCGTGAGCAAAATTTATGAGCCTGAGTATACCGTATACCATGGTATACCCAATGGCTATCAAGGCATATTGCCCGCCTACTGCGATTCCCGCAAGTATATATGGTAGCCAAGTATGTATAAATCCCATATTATATTTCCTTTATCAAATGGTATAAAACAGCGGGAAGCCGCAGCTTCCCGCGATCCTAAGCGATTATGTGTTGAACAGAACTATTCAGCAGACTGCTTCTTGAGGAAATCCCAAGCGCCTGTCTCTGTGTTGCACTTCTTAACGAATGCCTCTGTCTTATTGGCATCTCCTACCTCGTTGAAGGATACATCTCCGCAGACGAGATTTGAAACCGTCAAATCAGGAAGTGCTGCAAGAATGTCCGCAGGAGCTGTGCTGCCAGCTGCCTTCATTGCCTCGAGTGCTACGAAGTATGCGTCATAGCCCATTGCCGTAACAGCAGCTACGTCGGAGTTGCCGCCGTTGTTTGTCATAGCTGTGGAGTCGCCTTCAATCCACTCCTTAATGCCCTTATCAAAATCTGCATTACCGCCTTCCTGATAGAAAGTCGTAACAACTACTTCTACGTTTTTGCCCTGAGCTGCGCCTGTGATTACGTTGGAATCCCAAGTATCTCCTGCGAGGATAGGCATTCCGAGAGCCTGAGCCTCAGCCTGGTCGATAATGAGAGCGGCAGCCTCTGTGGATACAGGGCTGAAGAACACATCACAGCCTGCCTTCTTAGCATTGGCTACATATGATGTGAAGTCGGAGTTCTTATCCGGGAACTGCTCCTCTACAACCTCTCCGCCGAGCTTCTTGAAAGCCTCTACGAAGTAGTTTACAAGACCTACGGAATAGTCGTCGCCGAGCTTGGAGAGGCAGTAAGCCTTCTTCATGCCGTTTTCCCAAGCGTAGTTGGCGAGCACCGTACCCTGGAACGGATCGAGGAAGCAGATCCTGAAATACTGCTCGCAGTCCGCAGTAACCTGTGGATTCGTGCATGTAACACCGATAGCAGGCATACCTGCATCTGCGAATACATCAGCCGCAGCGATAGATACGCCGGAGCCGTAGGAACCGAGAACTACTGATACGTTCTGCGATACGAGGCTCTGCGCAGCCGTTACAGCCTTCGCATTGTCCGACTCGTTGTCTACGATTACGAGCTCTACATTATACTCTTTGCCGCCAACCTCTACCGTAGGCTGAACCTGATTGGCATACTGAATGCCGAGCGTTTCCTGCTTTCCGCCTGCACCGTTGTCTCCGGATGCCGGCTCAAACACACCTATTTTGATAGTGTCGCCACCGCCGCTGCTGCTGCCGCCGCCGCATCCTGCGAGCATTGACATTGAGAGCAGAAGTGTAAGCATGATAACTAAAACTTTCTTCATTTTGATTCCTCCCATATTTTTCTAAAATTAACGCGCACCTATTATGTGCGGCATACACAGGAATTATACAAATATACAAAGTATAATTCAAGCAAATTGGGGGTTTAAACAAAAATATCTACCGCCTCAATTATATGGGAAATAAAGGCTTCCATATCCTCTGCCGAATCGAACATGGCTCGGGCGTTGTCAGCCCTGCCGCCGCCTTTTCCGCCGAATTCGCCCGCATTGTCCTTGACGAGCGCGCCGCAGTTTATATCCTCGCGAGATGAGAGGATTATGCAGGTATTGGTCTCTTTGCTAATCATAAAGAGCAGCAGGTCAGGAACTTCATGCACGACATCGAAGCCCAGCTTGAGGAGCTCGTCAGGCGAGAGTATCGCAGACGAGTACGAGTAGACGGAAGCTGAGGCACTTTTTACTTCCTTTATTATATTAGCCTTTTCGGCTTCCTTGACATAGCCCGTCATATCAGCCAGCTTGGATTTGAGCGCGGAAACCTTCTCCGCCTCGGCTGCCATGCGAGAGGGCACATCAGAAGATGAGCAGGAATAGCCCGCCGCTATATCACGAAGTATATGGGAATCTGCGCTCAGCTTATCAATGGCGCAGGCACCGCAGTCGAAGAAAATCCTATTCATGCCTTTGTTTGATTCGCATTTGTAAATCGAAACGAGCCCCACCTCGGCGGAATTCGCGGGGTGAACGCCGCAGCAGGCAATGCAGTCAAAGGGATCTTCCAAATCGCCGACGCTCACCACAGATATCCGTCCATCATGCGGAACTCTCTTTCGAACGGGGCGCGAAAGCGATTCCTCATAAGTGTAAAACCATTCGGTAGTGACCGGAAGATTTGCCCATATAGCCTCATTTACACAGTGCTCCGCCAAATCCAGCTCTTCGTCCGTCAGCATACGACCCTCGAGGTCAATATCTATGCTGACATAGCCGTCACCGATATGAAAACCCTTGTTGACTCCGCCGAAAAGGGTGTATATGGCGCCGCTCAGCATATGCTCTCCGAGGTGACGCTGCATATTGCGAAACCTATAGTCATAATCAATCGCGAGAATTATTTTATCGCCGGCCTCAAAAGTGCCCGAGGGGGCGTCGGTCAAATGCCAGACATCACTTTCTATGGATTCGTCCGACGCATGGGAGATCTCAAAAATCATATCGCCCCTGCTCACCGTCCCCATATCCGAGGGCTGCCCGCCGCCTTCTGGGTAAAAGACGGATTCGGCGCAGGCGATTTGGTCGAAGCCGTCCTTTTCACGCACGGAAGTTACGATCGTCTCACAGGAAGCTGCATATTGGTTGTCTCTGTAAATTCTAATGGTACTCATTTTACCTGCCTTTCAGTTGTTTCACGGGTTTCACAAAGTCGAACAAAAATCGAGATTTTCACAAGTCGAAAATCTGTGGATAAATCTTGTTGACAGGATTGCAAAATCGTTTCAATCGTTGAAAATGCTGACGTTTTTAAGCATGAGTTTTCCACAGGTACAAGTGGATAAAAATGTATACGATTTCATTTTCCCATGTGGAAAAACTCGCGATTATTGAAAAATTCGCCTTTTCCCTTTTGTTGAAAAAATCCTTTGCAAAAAAGAACAAAAGGGTCTGCGAAAATTATTTTTGCATTAAACAAAAACTCATTCCGACTAGTCATCCGTCTCAACCAAATCATCAAATCGCAGCCCCGCCGTATGACAGAAGGTGTGAAAGGTCGGATTGTCGAGCCTGTATCTGCCCTTAACTGTAACATAGGGGGAGTAGATTGAAAACAGTATGCTTTCGTCCAGCGCGCTAATGCGAATAAGGTCGTAGCTCATAACTATGAATTCTCCCGTCAGAGAGAGCAGAGCAAAGCCGTAGACGTCATCATTCAGCCTGTACTCCGGCTTTTCGACATGGGAATTCGTTTCATTATATATGGTAAAGAGCCAGCCGTTTTCGCATGGAGTCGGATCGGCTCGACCCATCATATTTATGCGGCGTATGTCGAAGCCGTCCAGCATTTCATCCTTGCAGTCAAAGACCGTGATATATTCGGTCTGCGACACCTGAAAAGCCGCCTCGAAGTCTGAAAGAAGGATTGAGCTGCCTATGTCAATATCTGCGATCGAGGCGTCGCGGCTCGTCATACCGCCGTCGAGCCATATGCTGAGGCTCGTATGATAATAGCCCTCTTTCGAAAGCGAGGTGAGGCGGCAGTTATACATTCTTAGCCTATCGCCCGCAAGGGGGTTGTCCTTTTTGGAAACCCGCGCAATGCTGTTTTGCATGAGGGTCTGAGCGCCATGCGCTGCAAGAGGTAGGTTTTTAAGTTCATTCATTGGAATATCGGTGAGGAAGGCGGCTGCCTCAAAGTCCCCGTCTAAAAGCCTCATAATAAAATAGTTGATTGTGGCGTACTGCCCGAGATTAGGGGCTGAAACCGCTGCAATGGCATTGAGAGAATCGCAGTCATCAGCCTTAATATCGCGACTTTCGAGAACCTCTCTCATCATATCGAGCCTTCGAATAGCATAGCGTCGGAAGTCTTGATTTTCCTCGTTATCGTATTCGCGCTCAACATCATCTCCGGCATAGGCCAGGGCGGATTCGACCAGGCGCAGCATACATGAGGGGGTGATTCCGACGGCTTCGCCGCCCATAATATCTATGAAGTGATTCCAGCGCAGCTTGACCTCTTCGCGAAGCTCCGCATAGTCGTCGTTTCCCGGAATGCAGTCGAATTCAAGATATTCGTCAATGCCATACTCCGAATAGTCCAGATGAATAATCTGATAGAACCTTTTGCGAAAGTCCTCAGCGTCACGCCATGTGAGCTTGAGAGCCACTACACCCATGAGACGCGTCCTCGTGGCGCGGCAGGAGGCGAGCTCGTATTCAGAAAAATGATTGTAGAGAGAGGACTGCCTGCCCTCGATAATCTTAAAAACCGCCACTTGTGAAATCCCTTCCGATACTCTGTCTATATTTTCCGTAAAACCGCTTAAGCCTATGGTTAATTCACCAAAAAGACTGTAAAACGGTCTAAGGAATTATAGCATATATAAAAGGAAGAAAATTATGAGAGATTTTTCGGGGTTTTATTTTTTGCTTGAAGGTGTATAATTAGGTCATCCTTATTAAGAGCGAGGGAGGGAATGGGCCCTGCGATCTCGCGGCAACCTCATCAGCAGATGAAGGTGCCAAATCCCACGGAGCTCGGCGGGGCTTCGGCAGATGAGGTGCTATCTATGACTCTCTGCATATAGCAGGGGGCATTTTTTTCGGCTTGGGAATTTACGTCCCAGCGATTTATCGCTCGTGGACTTGAAGATATGCAATAGTTTTATGACGGGAAGGAATAAATATATGAAGAAATTGTTTACATCGGAATCGGTTACGGAAGGTCATCCTGATAAAATATGCGACCAGGTCTCGGATGCCGTGCTTGACGCAATCCTTGCGCAAGACCCGAATGCGAGGGTCGCCTGCGAGTGCGCGACTAAGACGGGCTTCCTCATCATTTTTGGCGAGGCGTCGGGTAATTTCAACCTCGACTATGAGGCGGTCGCCCGCAAGGTCATCTGTGATATTGGCTATGACAGAGATGAGGTCTGTTTCAACGGAAATACCTGCGAGATTATGGTGCATATGGAAGAGCAGTCTGCCGACATAGCCATGGGCGTCGACGAGTCTTTCGAGAAGAAGAGTGGCTCTGAGCTGGACGAGGCGGCTCTTATCGGTGCGGGAGACCAGGGCATGATGTTTGGCTATGCCTGCAAGGAGACTGATGAACTCATGCCAATGTCATCCAGGCTGGCTCATGTCCTGGCTATGAAGCTCGCGGAGGTCAGAAAGAACGGGACTCTGCCATATCTCGGGCCTGACGGCAAGACTCAGGTGACGGTGGAATATGAGGACGGAAAGATTAAGAGGGTGGACACCATTGTAGTCTCCACTCAGCATAGCGAGGACGTCGGCTTGGAGCAGATAAGGGCGGATATTATCAAGCATGTTATTTCGCCTGTCGTGCCTAATGGTCTTATGGACGAAGATACGACAGTCTATGTAAATCCAACGGGAAGATTTGTAATCGGCGGACCTATGGGCGACTCCGGTCTGACGGGGCGCAAGATTATCGTAGACACCTATGGCGGGCATTCGTCCCATGGCGGGGGAGCTTTCTCGGGGAAGGATCCGACGAAGGTGGACAGGTCGGCTGCCTACATGGCAAGATATATAGCGAAGAATATCGTGGCGGCGGAAATCGCGAATGAATGCGAGGTGCAGCTCGCCTATGCGATAGGCGTTGCCGAGCCCGTATCGGTTTCAGTGAACACATTCGGAAGCGGCAGGATAGATGACAGTCTAATAGCCAAGCTTATAGTGGATAATTTTGATATGCGCCCTGCCGCCATAATCAAAAAGCTGGAGCTCCAAAAGCCGCAGTACAGAGTGCTGGCTGCATATGGGCATATGGGAAGGACGGAGCTTGGCGTCAAATGGGAAAAGACCGATATGGCGGAGAGGCTGAGGGAAGCATTGACTGATTTGAATCAATAAAATTCGGTTCATTAAAACATTTTACAGTGATTATATTGTTATAGTAATGACCGTCTACGAAAACAGCAATAGATCTCTAGCATAGTGATGATAGTGGATATTTGGAGATAAAATGTCATATTTTGAAAAGATAAGTTTTGAACAGTGGAAGGCGGACTGCGGCATAAAGGGCGTATCTGATGATGAGCTCAGAGAATGGTTTGACGCCATAATGCCGCCGCACCAAGCGACGGCGGGCTCTGCCGGCATGGATTTTTTCATGCCATTTAACCTCGACTTCGAAGCCGGCTCGCGAATGAAGATTGCGACGGGTATGCGCTGGGTAACCGAGGAAGGAGAGCGAGACAAGGTGCTTCTCATACTGCCCCGCAGCGGTCTCGGCTTTAAATACGGGCTCAGGCTTCCGAATACAATAGGTGTCATAGACGCGGACTATTGCGACGCGGAAAACGAAGGACATATTCTCGTATGCTTTGAGAATCCCTCAGATGAGAATGTGAAGCTCGAAGCCGGAAAGCCATTCGTGCAGGGCATAATAGTGAAGTATGAAGTGCCTGAGGGAGCAGGGTCTGATGAGGCGCGAACAGGGGGTTTTGGCAGCACCAGCAGATAGATATAAGGAGTCTGCGTGAGCACAGTGTCTGTTTGCTTTGGTAGTATCACCAGATAATATACAAGGGAAGGCTGTGAGGAAGAATAGGAAGGCTGATGTGGCAATAATCGGCGGCGGGGCTTCGGGGCTCGCTGCAGCGGTGGAGCTCGGAATGAGCTCCCCTGAGCTTTCGGTGCTCGTCATTGAGAAGATGAAGGAGCCGGGGCGAAAGCTCAGAGCCACAGGAAGTGGCCGCTGCAATATCGCCAATGCAGAAGCCGCCGGAATAGAGTGCATTAAGGAATTCTTTTCCGATATAGGGCTTATGATAAAGACCAATAGAGATGGTCTTATGTACCCCTATTCCGAGTCCGCGGCGAATGTGGTGAGCATTATCACTGACAGAGCGGCTTCCCTCGGCTGCGAATTCTGCTGCGAAGAGGAAGCCATCAAGATTAAAAAATGCGAAGGCGGCGGCTTTGAAATAGAGTCTGCATATAAGGACAAAGACGGAAGCCACAGCATGATTACCGAGGCGAATTATATAATCCTAGCCTGCGGAGGAAAGGCAGCGCCGAATTACGGAACTACAGGCGACGGGTATAGGCTTGCTAAAGAGCTCGGTCACAGCGTGGTGACTCCCGTCCCGGTACTTACAGGAATTGAATGCGCGGAGTGGAATGCCAACATAGTCCCTGACGCTCACATTATGGCGGGGACGAGGACGACGGGAAGAATCTCTCTGTATAAACGCGAGGCGGGCGAAGCTCCTACTTATCCGACCACTGAGAAGTCTGTTTTCCCAAATGAATATCCGAATAAAGAGCCGTTTTTTACGGAAAAGGGAGAGATTCAGTTTACAAAATACGGGCTCTCCGGCATTTGCGTATTTAATATGAGCCGCCTTATGAGGCTGAATAAAGAGGAGGGAGAGAGATTTGAAGATTATTGTATAAAGCTAAATCTCTTCCCCGAGGGTTCCTTTGCGGATTATCTGAATTCTGTCAGTCAGGGTAAATTTGCCGACAATCCCCTAAAGACGGTATTCATTTCGGCGTTCAAAGAGTCTGTTGCAAGATATATAATCGAATCGCTTAATGAAAATGCCGGCTGCAAAACTGCTATGAATAATGGCGCGGGCGACTTCTGTGATAAATCCCTGTATAGGCTCAGCGCAGAGGATATAAGGCTGGTATGCGAGGCGGTGCACGGACTTGAATTTCACCCCATAAATCTAAGAGGCTGGAAGGACGCCCAGGTGACATCAGGCGGTGTCAGCATGAATGAGATAGATAAAAAGACCGCAGAGTCGAAGCTTGTAAAAGGTCTGTATATCACGGGCGAACTCGCGGACAGGGATTTTCCATGCGGAGGCTTCAATCTCAGCAATGCTTGGTTGACGGGCATTTCGGCGGCGGACGATATAGCCGCAAAGGAAAGATGATAAGGCTTGAAATGAAATACAGACTGTCACAGATTAAAACGGATATAGATACACCTGTAGAAAGGCTCCCCGAGATAGCGGCGGATTTGCTGCATATAGACAGAGGGGAGATTTTGGAATGGGAAATAAGGCGTAAATCCATAGACAGCAGGAAGAAACCGGATATAAAGCTGGTATATACCATGGATTTCGCCTGCTCTAAGGAACTAAGGCTCGGGCAGAATAAAAATTTCAGCAGGCTTGAGGAAGAAGAAGAATGCCAAGACCTGCCGAAAATAGACAGCAAGCTTTTAGACGGAAGAATAATAGTCGTCGGAGCCGGTCCCGCAGGGCTCTTCGCTGCACTTGAATTGGCTAAGAGCGGAGGCAGACCTCTCATTATCGAACGCGGCTCTGCCATGAACGAGCGGGTGGCTGAGGTCGAGAGATTCAGAAGTGAGCGCATACTCAATCCCGAGACAAATATGCTCTTCGGAGAAGGCGGAGCAGGGACATTTTCGGACGGCAAGCTGACGACAGGGATTAAGGACGGAAATATCAGACGGGTGCTGAGAGAGCTCAGAGACGCCGGAGCGCAAGAGGAAATAATGTATATGGCTCGCCCTCATATCGGAACCGATATGCTGAGGAGGGTCATTGTAAATCTCAGAAAAAGGATAGAGTCGCTCGGCGGAGAATTTCGTTTTGATACTAGGCTGGAGGAATTCCTGATTGAAGACAGCAGGCTTATAGGGATTAAGACGAGTAGCGTTAAAGCAAGTCGCAAGAGTGTGAGCGAAAGCAAGAGTTCGGAAGAGTATAAAGAGGAAGTCAAAACAATTTACGAAAAGAACGCACAAAGAGAGGCTTCCACGGAAACTTTAGAAAGAGCTGAAACCTCGGAAGTGATAAAAGCGGAAGCCCTCGTTTTGGCGATAGGGCATAGCGCAAGAGATACATTTAAAATGATAAAGGACGCTGGGCTTAATATGCAGCAAAAAGCCTTCTCCATAGGCGTTCGCATGGAGCACCCCCAATCTCTGATAGACGCCGCGCAGTACGGAGAGGAGAATGTCGGCAAGCTGCCGCCTGCGGACTATAAGATAAGCTATAAGGCGTCGAATGGCAGGGGAGTTTATTCATTTTGCATGTGCCCCGGCGGAGAGGTCGTGGTATGCAGCACCAAGGACGGAGAGCTCTGCGTAAACGGCATGAGCAATTCCAAGAGGGACAGCGGAGTCGCCAATACCGGCATACTATGCGACGTGAGGACGTCCGACTTCGGAGATGATGATGTGCTGGCAGGAGTCAGGTTTCAGGAAAAATATGAAAGGCTTGCATTCATAAACGGCGGGGGGAATTTTAAACCGCCGAAATGCTCTGTGCAGTCATTTATGAATGTATCGAAGGATTTAGAGGCCAGGGCTGTGCTGGATTCGCTCCCGAGCTTTGCCGCAGTCGCCATAAGAGAAGCGGTTCCCGTATTCGCAGGAAAGATAAAGGGCTATGACAGCCCGGGCGCAAGAGTTATCGCCGTGGAAACAAGAAGCTCGTCTCCGGTAAGAATACTCAGAGACGAGGACGGGCAAAGCAATATTATAGGTATATATCCCGCCGGTGAGGGCGCGGGATATGCCGGTGGAATTACGTCGGCAGCTTGCGACGGTATTCGGGCAGCCTCGCATATAATAGATAAGTATAGATAGCGAAGTGCTATAACGAAATGCACATAACGAAATATAGGTAGTGCAATGTGGCTATTATTTATCCACCTTGAAGTTTAGAACTAATTCCTCGATTTGCGGTCTCATCTGTGTGAGCTTAACGCCGGCGGCTTTCAACATCATCTTGGAAGCCTGCACTCCGGGCGTATCCGCATATTTATCCGAAAGATAGACTATCTCCTTTATGCCGGACTGTATAATCGCCTTGGCACATTCGTTGCAGGGGAATAGATCCACATATATCCTCGCACCGTTTAAGTCTTTTCCCTGAGCGTTCAATATCGCATTCAGCTCTGCGTGAACGACATAGGGGTATTTAGTAATCTCGCCTTCTCTGTCCCATGGAAATTCATCATCTGAGCAGCCCTTGGGGAAGCCGTTATAGCCTGTCGTAAGTATCACATTGTATTGATTCACTATGCAGGCGCCGACCTGTGTGCTCGGGTCTTTGCTCCTTTTGGCGGCAAGGATAGCGACGCCCATAAAATACTCGTCCCAGCTTATATAATCACTTCTCTTTTCAACCTTTCCCATATTCGAGAATCCCTCCTTTTCCACCTGATTGTACCATAGTTTTCCTATAAAAAATGCAACAGATACAATCAGTGAGGTTCGAAATGTTTAAAAGCCGTCTCGTTTTTCATAATAACAAATATTAAGACCGCGAGGATCAAATGTTGATAAAGGTGGCAAATGACATATTTTTCACAATAAAACCGTACCCTAGACTCTGCTGATTGCAAGGGGTTGAACAAGTTTCCGGCAAAATCAAAATGGGGGGGGTATTACCTTAATTAACAAAAATAAATGCAGCCCAGAACGCTAGACTTAGGAACAGCATGAGCGCTATGTTTTTGAATATGTCATTTTGAACGGAGAGTGACAACATATGTCACTCTGAGCGGAGCGTGATCCAAGCACGCGAAGTCGAAGAATCTTACTGTAAAAGACATTATGAAAAACTTGCAAAAATTCGCAGAGCGTTAATGCAAACTATCAGTAGTTACAGAAGGTTGATGTGAAAGGAGAACGGAAATTATGAAAGAGAGAACCTTCACGAAAGGAAGCAGCAGAATAGCTTTCATAGCATTGCTATTTCTGATGCTGGCGGCATTCGCCATGCTGTTGCCGCTAAAGGCGCATGCTGCGGACATCGCTGGCGGCACTTATGACAACGTCGATTGGCGACTCACCAGCGATGGAAAACTCGAACTCGGAAAGAGCGGTGAGCCTCAGACTTTTACAGTTCGCGGCAGAAGAGCCGAGGATTTCCCTTGGTATGAGCACAGGGGATCTATCAAGAAGATAGAGCTCATGGGATCTATCGTAGGACAGGGTTCATTCAGCGGAATCTTTATGAACGAAACAAATCTGACGGAGATAGTCGGCTGGGAATTGATGGACACGTCCAAAGTCACAAATCTTGACGCATTGTTCTGGGGCGATATTAACCTAAAAAGCGTGAATGTCAGCAAGATGATTACGTCAAATGCAACTGTTGTGAGCCGAGTTTTCAGAGACTGCAAAAAACTTGAAACTTTGGACTGCTCGTCATGGGATTTGTCAAATGTGCTTCATCCCTATGAAATCTTCTATGGCTGCCATAGCCTCACGTCCGTTGGAGACCTCAGCAAATGGAATATAGGAAGCAAAGCGACAAGTATATCCTATCTTTTCGATAACTGTAGATCATTGGAGACTCTCACGGGATATGAGAATTGGGATGTAAGCAATGTACAGAACTTCACCGGGGTATTCAGAGGCTGCTATGCGCTTAAGAGTGTCAATACGACCAAATGGAACACCTCAAATGGAATATATATGGCTGACATGTATAATGGACTCAAGGAGGTAGAGGAGCTCGACGCTTCCAATATAGACACATCGAAGGCGATTACACTACAGTATTTCTTCGCGAATATGCCTAAGCTCAAAACGCTAAAGCATAATCTTGATACATCAAGCGCACAGAGGATGGAAGCCTTGTTTGTAAATGATGAGTCTCTGACGAGCCTTGATCTGACTAATGTTACGACCAAGGCTGTCGACCCCGCGCTTCATCCGAATCGTGGAACGTTCAAGATGTTCCAGAACTGCAAAAATCTTGAGGCGATTACAGGCTTGGCGGCTGATTTTGTGGGAAGCAATGTTGACAACACCGCATATATGTTCGATCAATGCAACAAACTCAATCCTATCGACGTATCGAAATATGATATGTCGAATGTAAAGCCGATGAATGATATGTTCCGTGGCTGCAATAGCGTAGAGAAGCTTGACGTTAAGAATTGGGATACTTCAAGTGCAACAGCCATGAACGGCCTATTCCAATACTGCTATGCTCTTACAGAGCTCGACGTCAAAGGATTCAAGACGGATAATGTTGAGAACTTTATAGCTATGTTTGCAGGACTTGAAAATGTAGAGGTAATTGACGTCTCGAAGTTTAATACCGGAAGCGGTGAACTCTTCTGGAATATGTTCAGCGGCTGCAAGAGTGTAAAGGAGCTTGACGTTGACAGCTTTGATACATCAAATGCGACAGATATTCATGGCATGTTCAGCGGCTGCCCAAAAGTAAAAGAGCTCGACGTATCGAATTTCAACACCTCCAATGTCGAGGATATGAATTCTCTTTTCGCTAACTGCACGAACCTTGAGTCCGTGGACGTATCGGGCTTCGATACGAGCAATACCAAAAATATGTCGAATATGTTCTTAAACTGCACCTCGCTGAACAAGATAGACGCAAGCGGATTTGATACATCGAATGTAGAGTATTTCAATGGAATGTTCAATGGCACCGAAGCTAAGGAGATTGATGTAACGGGCTTCGATACCGGAAGCGCACTGAGCACGGCAGGTATGTTTGCAAACAATAACAAGCTTACGGAAGTTAAAGGACTCGACAAATTCGATACATCAAAAGTAGAGAATACAAGCAAGATGTTTGCAAATACACCGCTGTTTGCAGATGATGCCATGCTGAATCTCGATATGAGCAGTGTGACAAAGGCTGAGGGTATGTATGCGCAGGCGGATGCTCTAAAGGAGAGTCTCAAGACTCAAATGGGTGCAGCCTATGTTGACTCCTTCTCATCACCTTTGAAGGAGCAGGTGAAGGATGCCTTAGCTAAGATCGAAGCGGTATTCGCAAAGGATTCTGAGGCAACGCCAGCAGAGATTAAGGCTATGGTAAATGCAGCTAAAGCAGCAATCTCTACAGCAGGTATGCAGCTTCCGTCGAATGTGGACTCGGCACTGACAGACGCCAATAATAAGAAGGCGACAGCCGACGCGGAGGCAGCTAAGGATAAGACATCCGATGCAGCCAAAGCGGCAGCAGCCGCAGCTAAAGAAGCAGCGGACAAGGCTAAGGCGCTTGCAGATGCAGCTAAGTCAGTAGCGGACGCGGCACTTGCAAAAGACCCGACCAATCCTACGCTTCAGGCAGCCGCAAAAATAGCAGCGGACAAGGCAGCAGCGGCAGCAGCCGCTCAGGCAGCCGCTCAGAAGCTGTATAATGAGGTTGTCAATCCATCAATACCGCCGACTGGAGCACTACAGGTAGGCGAGCGTTTCGTAGTCGCTGATCAGACATACGAGGTATTGACAGTTCCTGCAAGCGGAAACTGCTCAGCAACACTTGTGAAGGCTAATAATGCTAAGACTGTAGTGGTACCCGAAACGGTAGCCTACAAGAGCAGAACCTTCGAAGTAAACGAGATCAACACCAAGGCGTTCTATAAGAACACCAAGAAGGTTACTCTCGGAGCCAATGTTGATACAATCGACAAACAGGCATTCAAGGGCAGCAAGG
>JAFWFU010000015.1 GCA_017515425.1 Mogibacterium sp. | reverse complement strand
GAAGAGCAGCTTGAAAAGGCTGTTAAGTCAGCAGAGGCTACGGGAGACCCGGCAGCGATAGCAGAGGCTAAGGCTGTAAGAGACGCAGCTAAGGCTGATATTGACAAAGCTAAGGCTGACGCAGACGCGGCAGTAGCAGCAGCGGACACAGCTCTTGCTAAGGCAACAGATCTCGGAAAAGGCGTAAGCGATACCGTAGTTAAGCAGACAGATGACGCGCTCCAGAATGCCGACAAGCTGATTAATGACGCTAAGAGCTCAGGCGACAAGGCAGCAGCCGAAGCAGCACTTAAAGCCGCTCAGGACGCACTTGCTAAGGCGAAGGCGGAGCTTGAGCTGATGAAGTCTCTCTATGGAGAGAACTCACCACAGGCTCAGGCTGCACAGGACAAGGTTAATAGAGCAGAAGCTCAAGTAGCAGCAGCACAGGCGCTGTTAGTAGAGCAGCCAAAGGTAGGCGAGCGCTTCGTAGTCGCTGACCAGACATATGAGGTATTGACAGTTCCTGCAAGCGGCAACTGCTCTGCAACACTTGTGAAGGCTAATAATGCTAAGACTGTAGTGGTACCCGAGACAGTAGCTTACAAGGGCAGAACCTTCGAAGTAAACGAGATTAACACCAAGGCATTCTACAAGAATACAAAGAAGGTTACTCTCGGTGCTAATGTTGATACAATCGACAAGCAGGCATTCAAGGGCAGCAAGGTAAAGACTGTTATCCTCAAGACTAAGGACCTGACGAAGAAGGGAGTCAAGGGCTCGCTCAAGGGTTCCAAGGTTACGACTGTTAAGGTAAAAGTCGGCGCGAAGAAGGCAAATCAGAAGTTTGTCAAGAAGTATAAGAAAATCTTCACGAAGAAGATTGCCGGCAAGAAGGTAACAGTGAAGTAAGGACGACAACGAACAAAAATTACATTATTTAAGCTAACGAACGATTCTGACGAAGAATCTGAGTTATAACCGTTCTGTAACTGAACGCGCGAATAGGGGTCGAAAGACCCTTATTTGCTTGGCGAGGCAATTATGTTGCACACACAAAAAAACTTATTAATTTTGAGAAAAAACACAAAAAGTGTTGACAAGCTTTCCCAAGGGTGCTATTATCGCACTGTACTTATTTGAAAGGAGACATTATGTACTTTAGCGCAAGCCTAATCGTCATTAGCATTATCGGAGTCCTTCTGGTCGGCAGACTAGTGGTGGACGATTTTATGCTGTAGGGCGATAGATGAGTATATAAGGTTTCAACGTACACCTTAGACTTGGGAGCCCGCAGCAATGCGGGCTTAAATAATGCCCGAGCTAAGGTGAACAAGTTATTTATCAACTATCACTCAGTCAGATTCTACTTAGATGAAGAAAGAAAGGAAGAAAGAACAATGAAAACTAAGTTTACTAAATTTGCAGCAGCAGCCATGGCAGTAGTTATGGCATTTGCGCTCGCAGCATGTGGCGGCGGCTCCAATGGCGGCGGCAGCAGCGAAGGCGGAGACAATGTGCTCAAACTCGGAGGAGTAGGCCCTATCACCGGCCCTGCGGCACTTTACGGACAGGCAGTTGAAAAGGGAGCAAAGCTCGCGGTTGAGGAAATCAACGCAGCAAATCCTGATGGCGTACAGCTTTCCTTCGACATGCAGGACGACGAGCACGACGCGGAAAAAGCCATAAATGCTTATAATAAGCTCGTTGATGACGGTATGCAGGTATTGGTCGGAACGGTAACTTCCACACCATGCACGGCGGTTGCAACTGAGGCTGACGCGAACAGGACTTTCGCGCTCACACCATCCGCTTCCGCTCCGGACGTAACAGAGGGACACGACAATGTATTCCAGCTCTGCTTCTCAGACCCGAACCAGGGAGTTGCGAGCGCTCAGTATGTACTCGGCAATTTTGCTGACGCCAAGGTAGGTGTTATATATAACAACTCTGACAACTACTCGTCCGGCATTTTCAGCAAGTTCAAGGCTGAGTATAAGAATGCTATCGAAGAGACTACCTTCACAAGCGATAGTGCGACAGACTTCACGGCACAGCTAAGCACATTGAAGAACGCGGGCGTAGATCTGGTATTCCTGCCTATCTACTACACGGAGGCTTCCATAATTTTGGATCAGGCTAAGAAGATGGATTATGCGCCTAAGTTCTTCGGCTGTGACGGCATGGACGGAATTCTCGACCTCGAAGGCTTCGACACAAGCCTCGCAGAAGGACTCATGCTCCTGACACCTTATACACCTTACTCTGAGGACGCGAAGTCAAAGGCGTTCACTGAGGCATATCAGGCGGCTTATAACGAGACTCCGATTCAGTTCGCTGCTGACGCTTATGACTGCGTATATGCGATTTACGAGGCGTTTGGCAAGACAGGTCTCGAGACGAGCGCAAGCATGGAAGAGATTTGCGAAGCTTTGATAGGCGTATTTACCGGAGACTTCACTGTGAGCGGCGTTACTGCTGAGTCCATGAAGTGGAATGCAAACGGAGAGGTTGAAAAGACTCCGAAGGTTTGCGAGATTCAGGACGGAAAATACGTTGAGAAATAGGAACTTACTGACTAAGTGAGTATAGTTGTTGGCGGAGGGGTGTTGCATTTTGGGTGTGACACCCCCATGCCGCGTATATGCGTATCGGAAGCGAAGCTATACTGACTATTTGGAAGTAAAACTACAGAGAAATTATTAAACGGGAAACTATTATGAACCTTTTAAACAGCTTAATTTCAGGACTCTCCCTCGGGAGCGTGTACGCGATAATAGCTCTCGGATACACCATGGTCTACGGTATATCCAAAATGCTGAACTTCGCGCATGGTGATGTCATCATGGTCGGCGGCTATATGTCGTTCATAATGACCATGTATGTGGGCATGAACGGCTGGCTGGCTCTGCTGATTGCAATGGCGGTATGCACGCTGCTCGGTATCACTATCGAAAGGCTCGCGTATAGACCTCTGAGGGGTACGGGGTCGCTGGCGGTACTGATTACCGCTATCGGAGTTTCGTATTTTCTTCAAAATACAGCTCTCCTAATCTGGGGCGCAAATCCCAGAGTCTTCCCGAGTCTGCTAAAGGGCTCAGAGCCTATCAGACTCGCGGGCGGCAAACTGATTATTTCGCAGGAATCCATCCTTACGATAGTGGCTATCGTAGTTATCATGGTGGCGCTCACCCTATTCGTAAACAAGACCAAGGCGGGCAAGGCTATGCGTGCGGTCTCCGAGGACAACGGAGCGGCGCAGCTTATGGGGATTAACGTCAATCAGTCCATATCGCTCACCTTCGCGATAGGTTCAGGGCTGGCGGCTGTAGCGGGAGTTCTCATGTGCTCTGCATATCCCGTGCTCATGCCGACCACCGGAGCCATGCCGGGAATCAAAGCCTTCACGGCTGCCGTATTCGGCGGAATAGGCTCAATACCGGGCGCAATGATTGGAGGTCTCATTCTCGGGATAATCGAAATATTTGCCAAGTCATATATTTCCACAGAACTATCTGACGCGATAGTATTCGCATGTCTAATCCTTGTCCTTCTCGTCAGACCGACGGGTCTCCTCGGCAAGAAGGTAAGCGAGAAAGTGTAGGTGGATTATGGCAGACAGAATTTTAAAATCAATCAGCACGCGAGGGCTTAAAAACGCCGTTCGCGGCAGCGAATACAAAAAGGAAGCCCTCATCTCATACGGCATTCTGATCGCCGGATATTTGGTGCTCCAAATGGGCGCAATGATGGGGCTGATAGGCAGAAACCTCCAGGGGCAATTCATACCTATCTGTGTATATATCTCGCTTGCCATATCGCTCAACCTCGTGGTTGGAATTTCCGGCGAGCTATCTCTTGGACATGCGGGATTTATGGCTGTCGGTGCATTCACCGGCGCTATCGTAACGAGAGTGCTCGAAAACGGCATGACCTTCGCACCAGCAAGACTTCTGATTGCGCTTATAATCTCGGGTGCTATGGCGGCGCTTGCCGGATTCATTATAGGACTGCCTATTCTCGGACTCAGGGGCGACTATTTGGCGATAGTTACGCTCGCTTTCGGTGAGATTATCCGAAATATAATGAACGTTCTCTATTTTGGGCTTGACGAGAACGGACATCTTAAGTTCGCGTTCAACCACGAAATAGAAGGCATAGAGAATTCGGGCAGAATTCTGACGGGCCCGATCGGCGCAACGGGTGTCAGCAAGATTGCGACTTTCACCTATGCGGCATTGCTAACGGCGTTCACCCTCTTTGTGGTGCTCAATATCAAGAACTCGAAGCAGGGCAGGGCTATCATGGCGATAAGGGACAATAGGATTGCCGGAGAGTCGATCGGCTTGAACGTCAAGAAGTATAAACTGATGGCTTTCGTCGTCAGCGCGTCGCTTGCGGGCATGGCGGGCTGCATGTTCGGACAGAATTTCAGCACACTCGCTCCTGTTAAGTTCAACTTCAACACGTCAGTACTCATTTTGGTATTCGTGGTTCTCGGAGGAATCGGAAATATTTGGGGCGGCATGATAGCGGCGGCTCTGCTGACAATTCTCCCCGAGGCGCTCAGGCAGTTCTCAGATTACAGAATGCTGGCTTATTCCATAGTCCTGATTGTGGTAATGATTGCCACATACAACCCGACCATTAAGTCGAGGGTGAATGCTCTCTGGACGAAGGTCAATCCTTTCAAAGCGAAGGACAAAGAAGGGGATAAGGACAGAAAGCGAAAGAAAAGCGGAAAGGAGGCGGCGTAGATGGCAGCGATAAAAGACAAGCGTGACGAAAGGCGCGACATCAACATCTCCGACTCCGGGCACGGCTATGAGAACAGACAGGAGATTTACTATAACGACAATGTAGGCGGAAGGGCTGTTTTCGTAGACTCAAAGGAACATTACGACCCTGACGAGCCTTATAATGAACAGGTGTATTTGCCGGAAAAGGACAGGGACAAGGAGCCGATACTCGAGGTAAAGGGGCTCGGTATCGACTTCGGCGGTCTGACAGCGGTGGATAATTTCAATCTGACGCTTGGAAGGACGGAAATCGGCGGGCTTATCGGACCTAACGGCGCGGGAAAGACCACGATTTTCAATATGCTCACCAAGGTCTACGAGCCGACGAGGGGCGAGATTTTCTTCAACGGCAAGAGCACCAAGGGCATGAGCACGGTCGACATAAACAATGCGGGTATGGCGCGTACTTTCCAAAATATCCGCCTCTTTGACAAGCTCACGGTGGAGGAGAATATCAAGGTCGCCCTGCACCATAATACCGACTACGGACTGCTTGACGGAATGCTTCACACGCCTAAGTACAGGCATGAGGAATTTCGCATAAGGAAAGAGGCGATGAAATATCTCAAGATTTTCGGCATGACTAAGACTGCCGAGTACAGAGCGGGCTCGCTTCCATACGGCGCGCAGAGGAGACTTGAGATAATGAGGGCGCTGGCTACCAAGCCTAAGCTGCTCCTGCTGGACGAGCCTGCGGCGGGCATGAACCCCTCCGAGACGGCTGACCTGATGAAAACCATAAAGGAGATAAGGGACAGATTTCAGATTGCCATATTCCTGATTGAGCACGATATGAACCTCGTAATGAATATCTGCGAGGGCATAGTGGTGCTGAACTACGGACGCGTAATAGCCAAGGGTTATCCCGAGGATATACAGAATAATCCGAAGGTAGTGGAGGCTTATCTCGGAAAGGGCAAGGACAAGAAGAAAAAGAAGAAGAATTCGGAGGAGGATATTGAGGCGGCTCTTGCCAAGGGCAAGCTGGAGTCCAAGACTTCCGGAAAGCCTGATGAAAGGAAGGAGGCTGAGTAATGGGCACTGTATTGACTGTTAATAATATCAATGTCTACTACGGAGCTATTCACGCCATAAAGGGCATATCCTTCGACGTAGACAGGGGTGAGATTGTAACCCTTATCGGGGCGAACGGAGCGGGGAAATCCACGACGCTTCACACCGTGTCCGGGCTTCTCAGGAGCAAGTCGGGCGATATAGAATTTCTCGGTGAATCAATCGCTCATACGGCGGCTCACAAGATAGTATCGAAGGGAATTTCCCATGTGCCGGAGGGCAGGCGGATATTCCAGGGGCTCACCGTAGAGGAAAACCTTCAAATGGGCGCTTTCGTAACAAAGAAGGACAGGATAGCTGAGAACCTCGCCTATGTGTATGAGCAGTTCCCGAGGCTGAAAGAGAGAACGAAGCAGATTGCGGGAACGCTCTCCGGCGGCGAGCAGCAGATGCTTGCGATGGGACGCGCTCTTATGTCAGACCCGGAGCTCCTCATGCTGGACGAGCCATCCATGGGACTGGCGCCTATATTGGTAGATCAGATTTTTGAGATTATAAAGAATCTGAATAAAGCCGGCACGACTATTCTGCTCGTGGAACAGAACGCGCAGATGGCTCTGTCGGTCGCAGACCGCGCCTATGTAATCGAGACGGGCAAGATTGCCCTATCCGGCACGGGCGAGGAGCTGGCAAAATCCGACGAGGTCCGAAAGGCATACCTCGGAGGGTAGGAAGAGATTCATTTATGTATCCAAGCAACGCAGCATAAAAAGACGGTTTGCTATAGACTAATAGAAGAGAGAATTCAGCTTGCATAAAAGTGTGAAAGTTGAATTCTCTCTGTTTCATTAGATACCTCAATCTATCGATGTCAGGATCGACCATCTTAGACGACTCTATTCCAATGGCTTATATGGCTATATCAGGTTATAACTGTTTCCAATCGTAATCCCAATTTGAGAAAACTTTTACATAACAGGTCTTTGTTTTTCCTGTCTTTCGTGAATAACCGTCTATTTTGTAAAATTCCGATTCTACCACTTTGTATCGGTCGAATTGGGGTCTGAATATAATTTGATATCTCTTGCCTTTGGGTACAGTTACTTTATAGCCTACAGAGTGCGTCTCTGATTTTCCTATTGTAACACCTAATGATGAGGAAATAGTAGCAATGCTTGTATATGAGCCGCTAATAGTGTTAGACACGGTATAATTGTATCCTTGGCTATTCGTTAATGACAAGTCACTTCTACCTTTACCAGACGGTCCATTGCGCCAGCTGCCATAAGGATGACTAACAATTGACTTACTTGTTATTTTCCAATAGTAATGACCATCTGATCGAGTTTCTCCAGCAATATTAAATTCGTCATCCGAGGAATCTCCCTCTGCAAAAACATCATTGATAATATTATTATTAAGAGGTGAAGCCGGAACATTTGCAGCGAAACCACTTAAAGGTGTTGCGATAAGAATCGTAATTGCCATTAGCAAACTTGCGATAAAAGATATTGATTGTTTCATTTTTTTCTGCCCCTTTTTATAATCATATAAAAACTTACTATTGATAGTATTATGCCTACTGTAAGAACAATATTTAGTGGAAATTCACATAGATAGTTCAAGGGATTGGTAAATGCTGATCCATTTACT
>JAFWFU010000014.1 GCA_017515425.1 Mogibacterium sp. | reverse complement strand
GCTCTGCCGTCTTTGCTGATTCCTCAGCTTTTGCTGCTGCTTCGTCAGCCGCCTGCTGTTCTGCGCCTGCCTTGAGTTCATCAGCCGCATTCTTAGCAATGCTCAGATCCTCTTTTGCCGCTGCGATAAGTGCTGCCGCAAGATTGTCGTCCATATCCTTCACCATTTCCGGTGTAAGATTGTCGCCCGCATTTACTGCGCCTTCGAGCTGGTCGATAGCCTTCTCTACTTTTACCTTTGTGAGCGATGAATACTCGTCGAGGTTTCCGCCGTCGAGGACTTCAAGTGCCTCTTGAAGAAGTGCGTCGCAGCCGTCATACATTCTTCTTACGTCTGTCGCCTTGCTTGTATCAAGTCCGAGGACGCTGAGGTCTGTGAGTGCTTCACAGCCGTTAAACATTGCCTGGAACGTCTCTGTATTGCCTGTGTCGAAACTTGAAAGATTCAGGGTCTCAAGTCTTTTACTTCCTTCAAACATACCGTTCATGTTCGTAACCTTAGAAGTATCGAAATTTTTGAGATCCAGGTTCGTGAGCTCAGGCAGATTTGAGAACATTCCGCCCATATCCGTGGCATTGCCAGTATCGAAGCTTGAAACATCAAGGTCTGTGAGCTTTTCACATGATCTGAACATTACTGCCATATTCTCAACATTGCTTGTGTCAAAATTACCTACATCGATTGTCGCAAGTTTCTTGCAGCCGTCGAACATTCCCCTCATATTGGTTGCAGATGAAGTGTTGAAGTTCGAAACATTTATCGCTTCAAGATTTTCACATGAGCCAAACATATAGTTGAAATTTTCATTTTTGCCCGTGTCAAAATTGCTTACATCTACAGATTCAAGACCCTTGCAGAGATCGAACATTCTGTCCATATTCGTTACGTTTCCTGTCTTGAACTTAGATACGTCAACGGTTTTCATGCTTTCGCAGGCTTGGAACATCAATCCCATATCCTCTGCCTTCTCAGTATTCCACTTCGAAACATCTATCTGCTCCAGCTTTTTACAATTCTGGAACATTCTCTGGAAGTCTTTTACATTGTCGGTTTTAAATCCGGAAACATCGAGTTTTTCGAGGTTTTCACAGCCTCTGAACATTTGATCCATAGTGGTTACGTTTGATGTGTCAAACTTGGTTGTATCTAATTTCACTTCCGTAAGCTTTGTACAGCCTTGAAACATTGCACCAATATTCGTACACGCGCTCGTATTAAATCCACTTACATCAATCGACTCCATACTGCTGCAACCCTTGAACATTGCGTACATATTAATCGCATTTGACGTGTCAAATTGGGACAAATCCACTGATTCAAGCGCTGTGCAACCGTTGAACATATTGTAAAAGAGCTTTGCGTTGCCTGTCTTAAAGCCGCTTACGTCTACTGATTTAAGACTGCTGCAGTTTACGAACATTCCGTGTAAATCTTCTGCTTTTGTCGTATCCCATTTCGAAACATCTATCTGCTCCAGCTTCTCGCAGCCACTGAATAATGAAGCAAAATCTTCCGCTGATCCGGTTTTCCAATTAGTAACATCGACTGACTCCAAGTTTTTGCAGCCGGCGAATATAGCCTGAAGTGTTTTACATCTGCTGAGGTCCAAATCGCTTACATCTACCGACTCCAACTTTTCACATTCATTGAACAACTGCGCTGCACTGACTAAAGATGACCAATCTTTTCCACCAAAGCCCTTTATTGTCGTAAGGTTCTTGCAACCTCTAAACATTCTGTAGATGTTAGTATTGTTTTTCATATTGAAGTTTGAGACATCAATGGTTATAAGACTCTTACAATCCCTAAACATCTCATACATGCTAGTAGCTTTCTCGGTATCAAATAGGTCAAGCCCGTCAATATCCTCAATATTTTCCATACCGTAGAACATTCCTCTAAGCGAGCCCTGCGCTATAACTTTCCCGACAAAATAAACTTCCTTTACTTCGCTTGCGGACGCTATCCACGGCCAAGATGTTTCATTTCTGGAAACATTCGTGAATGTCTGTGTTTCGCCTGACTTACCTATTTCAAGCACGCCTCGACTTGTGATTCGCCAATCAACATCGTCATAGGTGCCGTTTGCAGCATGTGCCTTTAGCGGCATAAGCATGGCGAATGCCGCCAGCATTATGAATAGCAGTCCTATTATCGCTATTCTGCTGCTTCCTTTCGAGAAGGTTCTCTCTTTCATAATTTCCGTTCTCCTTTCACATCAACCTTCTGTAACTACTGATAAACTGCAATTGCATACTGCGTTTTTTATGGTAAGATTCTTCGACTCCGCTACGCTACGCTCAGAATGACACACCAAAAAAAACACAGCGCTCATGCTATCTCTGAGTCTAGCAATCTGCGCTGTGGTTTCCATTGTTATCAACGGTAATACCCCCCCATTTTGATTTTGCCGGAAACCTAGTAAACACCTTGCAATTGCTGCGTTTTAGCGCGCAAAATTATTGCGAAGAGCGTCGATTTACTTTTAATAAGATTCTTCGATTCTTCGACAGGAAAATTTACCACATCAAAACGAGTCGGTATTATCCGACCCGTTTGTTCAAATGATATTTCCCTACAGCTTTGACAGCAATTCTGTCAGAAAGTCGTATAGCCTGAGAACAGAGGAAATGCTGACGCGCTCTTCGGGTGAGTGGAAATTCTCGCAGTCAGCGCCCAAAGATATTATATCCAGCTCGGGATTTGCAGCCGCAAAGAAGCCGCATTCGAGTCCGGCATGAACTGCAATCGGCGTCATGCTTCGCCCGTACATATTCTCATATGTGCTTATGGCAAGCTCCCTGAGCGGAGATTTATTCTTCGAAGTCCAGGGCGAATATGCCGCGAAGGTCTCCACTTCGGCTCCTACGGAATTTGCAATCACTTTTATGGTTTCCAAAATATCCGCTGTCGTCGAAGTATAAGCCCCTCTAATCTCGGACACCATACTGATACAGTCGCTCTTTGTCTCAACAATGCCGACGTTATCCGAGGACTCCACCACGCCTGTCATGCTGTCAAACATGCGAACTATCCCGTTCGGATATGTCCTGAGCACGAGCCTCAGCCTTTGCAGCGAGTCTCCGTCAAGCGGAGGAAGAAGGCTGTCCGTCTCCTCTGCGCTTATGCCGAGCCCGAGTTCCGTGGGATATTCTTCCCTGAATACTGCTTCCGACTTTCTAAGCGCATTTTTAAGAGCCTGCCTGTCATCAGTCAGAACGACAGCCGACGCCTCTCTCGGAATGGCAAGGCGGCTCGTTCCGCCCTCTATGCTGACTAAAGGGAGTTCTGTTGCCTCTAAAAGTCTCAGCATAAGAAGGATTGCATTGGCTCGTCCTCTGTGTATGTCCTCTCCCGAGTGACCGCCGACAAGCCCGCCGAGACTCACTCTATATGCTCTGAGTCCGCTGGGAATATCGGCAATCCTCTTTATCGGCATATTAAATTCGACGCCGACCCCGCCGCAGCTGCCGACCAGAACTTCCCTCTCGCAAGCATGGTCGAGGTTAATCATGCGGCTTGCTTTCAGCAGGCTCATATCGACTGCGGCTGCGCCTGAAAAATCGGTCTCCTCGCAGACGGTAAATACTGCCTCAAGTGGCGGGTGCTTTATATCCTCAGCCTCGAGTATGCTCATTGCAAGGGCAACTCCAATGCCGTTATCCGCTCCGAGAGTGGTGTCCTTGGCGCTCAGCCAATCACCGTTTACCTCAAGGCAAATCGGATCTTTTGAAAAATCGTGTTCGCTGCCAGCCCTTTTCTCACAGACCATATCGAGATGTGCTTGAAGTATCAGCGCGTCCCTATCCTCATATCCCGCAGTCGCGGGCTTTTTTATAATCAGATTGCCTATCTCATCCTGCGTCACATCAAGACTGAGACCCCGCGCCCAATCTGCGATAAAGTCGCTGACGGCTTTTTCGCTTCCTGACTCACGGGGTATCTTGCTTATTTCCGCAAAATTGGCAAATACTTTGAAGTATTCAAATATGCTCATTTATTCTCCTGTAAAATCACGCATAGCCTATCATTACGGCAACTATGAGCAGCACTATGGCAAGCACGCACCAAATTCCCCAGAGCGGTCCGATGAATTTTAACCACTTGCTATATGGTACGCGGCAAATCGCCAAAGCCGCCATGATTTCACCCGACGTCGGTGCGACTACATTGGTGAATGCGTCACCGAGCTGGAATGCGAGTACCGCAGTCTGCCTTGTAACACCCAGAATATCCGCAAGCGGCGCCATGAACGGCATGGTAATCGCAGCCTGACCTGAACCCGACGGTACGAGGAAGTTGAATAAATCCTGCAAGACGAACATTCCTGACGCGGACAGTGCAGCGGGAGCGCCGCCAAGCACGGAGCCCATTGCATTTACAATGGTGTCCATTATCTGCGCGTCCTTCATAATGCCTGTTGCCGCATAGCACATTCCTATGATGAGCCCTGCCCATACCATATCCTTAGCTCCGTCGACGAAGCTATCCGCCACGGTATTCGGCTTTAGTCCTCCAACTATCGCAACGAGGAGTCCGACTATAACGAATATACCCGCCATTTCGTCTATATAAAATCCCCATTTTATAACGCTGAACGGTACAAAGATGAAGGCTCCGAAGAAGATTACCAGCACGGCAATCTGCCTGCCCGATATTTTCTCTACGTCGGTTATGCTGCCTAAATCCATCTCCTCTCTGTATTTTTTATCCACTTCGTAGTTATATGCTGACTCGGGATTTTTTCTGATCTTCATTCCGTACCAGACGGCATAAGCAATCGTAGCTATGCAGAGCACCGCCCAGACGACTATCCTATACTGTATTCCCGAAAACATGGGGAGTTCCGCAATAGTCTGTGCCACGCCTACCGAAAACGCCTGAGTCATTCCCCCTGCATATCCGACCGCGGAAGCGCAGAAGAGGAGGCATACCGCCATGATAGAGTCAAATCCACATGCCATGCATACCATATACATAAGGGGCATGAACGCCAGATATTCCTCGCAGCACGCCGCAAGCGCAGATATTAGTGAGAATACTATCAGGCAGATTGGAATAAGCACGATTTCCTTTCCCGAAGTAGCTCTTATCAGGTTGTTGATACCCGCGTGCAAGGCGCCTGTCACCTCGACCATTTTGAATACTCCTCCCAGAATCAGCAGGAAGAAGATGATATATGCTGCCTCTTGAAGCCCCATGGTAAGAGACTGAAATAATGCGAATGGCTGCACGGGACTTCCTTCAACGGCGTGGTATGACCCCGGAACGACTGTCTCGTATTCCGTTCCCGGAATCTCAACTCTGTCAAATTCTCCGGCAGGAATTATATATGTCAGTATCGCTGCCAGCAGTATGATACAAGCCAATATTATAATCGGATTGATCGCCTGAATTTCCTTGATTTCTTTTCACTCTTTTTTCTTAAACATAGTTCCTCCAATTTCCCTCTTTTCTTTTTTCTCTCTTCTTTTTTGCAATAATCTCTTCGCTTTTCGGATTATTCGTCTTGTCGATTTATTGCTTTTTTACTCTGTCGTTCTGCCGCTTTATCGCTTTATCGCGCTAAATCGTTAAACGAACAAAAGCATGATAACACTTTAATCATGCCTAGTCAAGTAATTTGAAATAAAAAATTTAAGAGGGTGAGTTTTTTATGATTGAGAGATTATTGCAGGCTGGCTGTGTAAATCTATACGTCTTTCCTTACACTTCGTTTCTTAGCATATCCTCATAGCTCTCACGCTTCACGACTAGGCGCGCCTTGCCGCCGGATACCATAATCATGGCTGGTCTAGGCACGCGATTGTAATTGGAAGCCATTGAATAATTATACGCTCCCGTCGTTAGCACGGCTATTATATCGCCTCGCTTTGGCTCTGCTATCTTAATATCCTCGGCAATCCTGTCGCCGCTCTCGCAGCACCTGCCGGCAATCGTGCATTCAAAGTCGGTGGCTTCGGACGCGCGGCTCGCGTTCAGAATAGTATATTGGGCTTTATAGAGAGCATATCTCGGATTGTCCGTCATGCCGCCGTCGACCGTCACATAATTGCGATAGCCCTTTACTTCCTTAATGCCACCAGCCGTGTATAGCGTCACGCCTGCGTCAGCGACTATGCTTCTGCCCGGCTCCATATATAATGTAGGAAAGTCGAGCCCGTATTTGTCGCATGATGTTTCCAAATGCGTCTTTATCTCTCTAATCCTCTCGGGGATATTGAGCAGTGGGTCCGCCTCCGTGTACCTGACCCCGAAACCTCCGCCTATATTCAGCACTCTCGTTGTAAAGCTGAATTCGTCCCTGCATTTTGCGGCAAATGCGACTAGTATCTCCACCTGCCTGTTAAACGAATCGCTCTCGAATATCTGCGAACCGACATGGCTGTGGAAGCCGTCCACCTGGATATTTTCGCAGGCAAATGCCGCCCTCACGAAGTCGTCAGCCTGTCCCGTGTCGATAGGGACTCCGAACTGTGAATCGACCCTGCCTGTATTTATCGCCTCGAGAGTATGAGGGTCGAGCCCGCAGGTGAGCCTGAGCAAAACCTTTTGCTTTATGCCCGCTTCGGCGCATACTCTGTCAAGGGCGGCGAGCTCGTTCAGATTATCCACAACGAAATATCCCACGCCGCTCTTTACGCCATATTCTATATCCTCGTCCGTCTTATTGGTGCCGTGGAAAAACATCTTCGACGCGGGCAACCCAGCAGCCAATGCCGTGTAAATCTCCCCCGGAGATACCACGTCCACGCACATTCCCTCTGATTCCACTATGGGATATATACCCTTGAAGCAGAGCGCCTTGCTCGCGAAGAGAGGCGTGGAGTCCTCTCCGAATATCTCATGCATGGCGTCCACATATGTCCTGCAATTTTTTCGGATTACGTCCTCGTCCAGCACATAAAGCGGCGTGCCGTATTCGGCGGCAAGTTCCGTCGCATCTATCCCGCCTATGGCAAGATGTCCTTTTTCATTGATAGTCAGATTATTATAAAGCATTTAATTATCCTCGATATAAAGACCCTTCGACTTCGCTCAGAGCGGCAACTCTATAGCATATGCGCTAACAGCTCTTCGCTCGGCTGGGTTGAAAGATAGGCAGGCGGTACGTCGAAAAGCGTCTTGGCTCCGCTCTGTCCCTCGCTGTTCATTCTATATGCCGCCCTTGCCGCCGCCACCAATATGCTGGCGGTAAAGAATGGATTTGAGTCGAGATTGAGCGTATATTCAATCGTATTGTTGAACTCATAGTCCAATCCCGTGCAGCCCGACCTCAACACCCTTCCGCCATGCGGGAGCCCGCTGTGCTCGCTGTTTAATTCCTCTTGCGTAACAAAGCTCACCTTCGTGTCGTAGGGCTCGAAGTAGTTCGGCATAGTCTTTATATCCTCTTCTATCGCCGCCTTGTCCGCGCCTTCCTCTGCTACCACATAGCAGTCCCTCAGGTGCATATCGCGGGCTGTAAATACCGGATTCTCGCCCGACCTTACCCTCTCCAGCGCCGCCTCGACGGGCACTGTATACTGCCTCGCGTCCGCCACGCCTTCAATCCTTCTTATCGCGTCAGAATGACCCTGGCTGACGCCGCGCCCCCAAAAGGTATAGCTATTCCCCTCAGGCAGAGCCGCCTCGGCATATATCCTCGCCAGAGAAAAATATCCCGGATCCCAGCCGCAGGAAATGATTCCAACCTTTCCGCCAGCCTTCGCCGCCTTATCCACATTCGCGAAATGCTCCGGAATCTTGGCATGATTGTCAAAGCTGTCTATTGTATTGAATATGCCTGCCAGCTCCGGAGTCATCCAAGGCAAATCAGTCGCGGAGCCCGCGCAGATGATGACGACATCTATATCCTCTCTCATCTCAGTCATCTCATCATATCCATAGACGGGCGCCCCCGTCACAGTCTCCAAAGAGGCGGGGTCTCTCCTTGTGAAAACTCCTACGAGTTCCATATCCGCTGCCTGAGTCACCGCAGCCTCCACGCCCCTTCCAATATTTCCATATCCCGCAATTCCTATTCTCATATATCCTAGTTCTCCGTTTCTCCCTCGCTCTGTTTCTTCATATCAACTAAATACTAACTAATCTCGTTTCTGTCTCTGTCTTTATTTCTATCCCTATCTCTATCTTTTTCTCTATCTCCAGGTTCCAAAATCCTGATTATTCGCTGAGCAAATCTTCCATATTATAGAATCCCGCGGGCTTGCCGAAGAGAAATCTCGCGGCAGCGACAGCTCCGTCCGCGAAGAGTGCCCTGTCATGGGCTTCATGCGTAATTGTAATCGTCTGGTTGGCTGTGCCGAACATCACCTCATGCGTCCCGACCACATTGCCCCTTCTGACTGCATTTATACCTATCTCCTCAGGCTCTCTCTTCGCATTTCCCGAACGTCCGAGGTTGTAATGGAGCTCGGGGCGCGACTCTCTCGCCGCGTCTGCAAGCATGATTGCCGTGCCGCTCGGAGCGTCCAGCTTTCTGGTATGGTGAGTCTCCACAATCTCTATATCGCAGCCCCCAAACTTTGCCGCCACTTCCTTTACGATTCTTGCGGTCAATGCCACTCCGACCGACATATTGGCTGATTTAAACACAGGGATTTGCTCAGAAGCCTTCCTTATATATTCCATTTCAGCCTCGGTCTGCCCCGTCGTGCATACCACCACGGGAAGCTGTCTCTGCACGCAGTAGTCCATGAGCGTTTCAGTCCCTTCGTGATGACTGAAATCTATCACAATATCCGCCTCGCCCTGATAGTCCTGCGGTTTCAGATATGCCCCTTCGAAGCCCGTCGGCGTAATGCCGGCTGCGATCTCCATATCGTCTGCCTCTCTTATGATTCGCGCGAGTATGGAGCCCATGGCACCGTCAATTCCGTTTACTATTACCTTCATAATTCTGTCCTGAATTCTTTCCTGTCTTATCTATAATTGATTTATCTATAATATCTAAATGATTCCGAGTCCCTGCATCGTCGCCTTCATTCCGGCGAGGTTCTCGGCTTCCATGCGATAGAGCGGAGACCTGAGAATCGGGTCGCAATAGCCCATAAGTGCCATGGCTTCCTTAACAGGAATAGGATTTACCTCGCAGAAAAGGTCTTTGACGAGCTGATTGTATTTACATTGAAGCGCGGCGGATCCCGCAATATCCCCTGCGAAGAACCTATCGCAAAGTTCTACCGTCTCGGCAGGCGCCACATTCGACAGCACCGAGATGACTCCCTTAGCGCCCATAGCCAAAAGCGGCGTAATCTGGTCATCATTTCCCGAATACAAATCCAGCTTGTCGCCCACCAAGGCAAAGGTGTCCACGATTTTGGATATATTCGAATTCGCTTCTTTAATGGCGACCACCGTATCAATCTCCGCAAGCTTGACATATGTCGAAGGCTCGATATTCACTCCTGTCCTGGACGGTACGTTATACGCTATGATTGGAATATCGCTCACGCTCGCATACTCCTCGAAGAGTTTAACGAGTCCGTTCTGCGTCGCTTTATTATAATAAGGCGTGACGATAAGGGCTGCATCAGCTCCTGCATCTGCCGCATACTTCGTCAGCTGCATCCCGTAATCGGTGTGATTAGAACCCGTACCGGCGATTACGGGTACGCGGTTCGCAGTTCTTTCAACCGCGTAGCTGATGCAAGCCTTGTGCTCCTCGTCGGTCAGCGTCGAACCCTCTCCTGTGGTTCCTGCGATAACGAGCGCGTTAATTCCCTGCTCAATCTGCCAATCTATGAGCCTTCCATACTGCTCGAAATTGACACCCTCCTCTGTCATAGGTGTGATGAGTGCTGTTGCAACTCCCTGAAAAATAGTTTCTGTTTTAGCCATTGCGATACCTCCTCAGCTATAAAAAAGCAGCCCGCGCGGTCAGGCTGCTCATGGAAAATCAAATAAAAACTAATGATTATCATGGATAGCGCTCCGCGTTTTGCGACAGTCGCACGCCTCTTATTGCGTACTCCCAGATTGGCGTCTTGCAGCCCGCCTCTCTTCGGCGTCAGCCCCTTTCGCTTCTCCCCCGTACTGCACTACGCCTTGGGATTGCTACTGATGACTCAACGCATCCTCTATCTCGATTGACTGCATTCTATAATTATTCGGAGCTGATGTCAACTTTTCTCTTGTATATTCTTGTAAAAAAATGTATATTTTTCTATACCATTTTGTAAAATCATACAAAAACGAAAGGGATAGGTGGAACTAATTGGGAGTTAAAGTAGTAAAATTCGGCGGTTCGTCAGTTGCGGACGGTCTCCAGCTTGCAAAGGTAAAGGAAATAATTGAAAGCGACCCTGAACGTCGCTATGTGGTGGTATCTGCTCCAGGCAAACGCTTTGACGGGGACAGCAAAATTACGGATCTCCTCTTCATGTGCAAGGCTCATGCAGAGCATAATATTCCCTACGAGCAGCTGCTGCAGGTCGTCACAGACCGCTATAGCGCCATAAAATACAATCTGAATATTGACGTGGATTTAGAGGATGCCTATAAAGAGATAAAGGCTCAGATGAATTCGGGCTGTTCCGAGGACTATGTGGCAAGCCGCGGGGAATATCTCTCGGCAATTCTCGTCGCCGCCTATCTCGGATACGACTTCGTTGACACGAAGAGGCTCATTCTCTTCGACGGCAAGGGCAGGCTTCTTGCAGAGGAGACAAACGAAGCTCTTTCTGAGGAACTTTCCAAGCATGAGAGAGCGGTTATCCCCGGTTTCTACGGCAGCATTAAAGAAAGCGATGAAATTAAGGTTCTCTCAAGAGGCGGCTCCGACGTCACCGGTTCTTTAGTCGCGCGCGCCGTAAATGCGGATATATATGAGAATTGGACAGATGTATCAGGGCTTCTCATGGCGGACCCGAGGGTCGTGGATGATCCCAAGCCTATTGAGAATATCTCCTATATGGAGCTTAGGGAGCTCTCATATATGGGAGCCAGCGTTCTGCACGAGGAAGCGGTATTCCCCGTCAGGCTTTCCAATATCCCGATCAATATAAGGAATACCAATGCTCCTGAGGATCCGGGCACTATCATAACGACCGAGAAGGATTATAAGAATGACAAGGTGCTCTCAGGAATAGCAGGCAAGCAGCCGTTCACCGTAATCACGGTATATAAAAATATGATGAATAAAGAGGTCGGCTTCGTGAGAAGAGCCCTCGCCGTGCTTGAGGATCTCGGAATAAGCTTCGACCATATCCCGACAGGCATAGACTCGCTTTCGGTAGTAATCGAAAGCGCCGCAGTAGAGGATCATCTTGATGAGGTCATAGACGCATTCAATCACAGGCTGCATCCGGACGAAATAACTGTTGTGCCCGATATTGCACTCATAGCAGTCGTAGGAATGGGGCTGTCTCACAGCGTCGGCGTTTCTGCGAAGATTACAAAAGCCCTGGCGGACGCGGGAATAAATATCCGTATGCTCAACCAGGGCACAAGCGAAATCAATGTGATAATCGGCGTTGAGTCCAAGGACTTCAAAGCCGCGACTCGCGCTATCTACAGCGCATTTGTAGACTAGAGGCTGTCATTATAAGCGCATTATTCTGTCATCTTGAGTGTATCATTTTGTCATCCTGAGCGAAGCACAGCGGAGCCGCTATCGGAGGAGCTCCGCCGACGTAGATCAATGCTTTCTTCATTTCGGCAACGCCGCTATAATTGTTGAAAGCATTTAGGATCTTAATCGTCTCTCCCCCTCTCACTCAGGGTGACTTTTTTTGCGCCTAATATATTCGCTGTTTTCTCGAAAATCGGCGCATAATACGACTGTCCCGTTCGCATTCTTTTTCTTTGAAAATACGGCAGTCGATTCCAAATGACGGACGGCAGTCCCACGAGCAAGAGATACAAAGGTCCTAAAATAAGCGACTGTATGCTATGCCCGTATTCATGTTCTATCAGCTCAGGCAAAACCACCTTTCCAAGCTCTTCTTCGCCCTCAGCTCCATTGCTAGGAAGGAAGATGAACTTCCCGAGCGAGAGCGCGTCACCCCTCTCCCATATCGTAGCGCATGCTCCCTGGTAATCAAAATGGTGTCTGTCTTTATTCGCAAGATAAAGCGCAGACCCTATGAGAGTCTGCGGAAAGCCCCAAGTCCATTGAATTAAGCTGAAAACAGTTTTCTTCATTACTATATATATCAATATATTTCTGCGAGCTCCTTGGCGAGTGCCTCAAGCTGCGCGCGGCTCTCATCATTCAGCGCCGATAAGATTTTAACCTCGTTCTCAGCATATATGAGTCCCTTGCAGTTCTCGAGCATTCCCTTCATTATCTTTCCCGCCGCGGGAGCCCACGAGCCGTTCTCGATAAACGCCACCCTCTTGTTTTGGAAATTCCTCTCCGTCAGCGAGTGTATGAACTCTCTCATATATGGGAAAACATCATTGTTGAAGGTCGTAGTGGCAAACACGACAGTATCATGCCTGAACGCATACTCAACAGCCTCAGCCATATCGTCTCTGGCGAGGTCGGTCATCTCAACCCTCGGCACTCCGAGCTCCTTTAATCTTTCAGCCAGGCTCTCAACTGCTTTCTTGGTATTCCCGTATACCGAAGTATAGGCGATTACTACTCCCTGAGACTCGGATTTATATGACGACCATATATCATAGATACCGAGATAGTAATCGAGATTTTCATTTATAACAGGACCATGGAGTGAGCAGATCTGCTCAATCTCCAGGTTCGCGATTTTCTTGAGAACCGCCTGAGTCTGAGCTCCGTATTTGCCGACTATGCCGAAATAATAGCGCCTGGCTTCACATGCCCAATCATCATCTTCCCTGACGGTCTCACCGACCTCATCGAGAGCTCCGAATCTGCCGAAAGCGTCCGCAGAAAACAGCAGCTTGTCCTTTGAATCATAGGTCATTATGACCTCGGGCCAATGCACCATGGGAGCGGCGATAAATGAGAGCGTATGCGAACCGAGCTCCAGGCTGTCGCCTTCCTTTACAACGATTCTCCTATCCGCGAAATCCTCACCTTCGAAGAAGTTTGACATCATTGTAAACGACTTCTGAGACGAAACTATCTTGGTCGCCCCGAACTCGTCCATGAACGCCTTGATACTGCCCGAATGATCCGGCTCCATATGCTGAATTATCAGATAGTCGGGAGCCTTGCCGCAAAGCGCGTCCTTAACCTTCCCAATCCACTCGTCTGCGAAGCCGCCGTCAACAGAATCCATGACGCAGCTCTTCTCGTCGCAAATAACATACGAATTATATGCCATGCCTTCGGGTACGATATAATGTCCCTCGAAAAGATCAATATCGTGGTCGTTCACCCCGACATATTTTATATCATTTGTGATTACCATATTTTAACGCCTTCCTGTATAATAAAACTATCATATAACTATCATTTGAATTAGTGCGGAGATATTTTACCATAGCAGTATGCTTTGGGCAACGGAAACGGAGGTGTAAAATGGAACTAATGAAGCTGCCTTTTTCGCAGGAACTGATGAACGGACAGGGCGTTCCGACCAAGATAGATTTCAGAGAAGCCGTATCGGCAGATATAGATAAGGTAATGGCTTTGCAGCAGGAGATTATGGACGCTCTTTCCGACAAGGATTTATACTCGCCTTTCACGAGAGAAGAGTCGGTCGCACAGCTCGAGCATGACATCTGCATGATGGCGGAATGCGACGGCGAGGTCGCAGGCTATTCCGTCCTCATTCCGAATGACCCTGATAATCCTGAGAACTATGGTAAACTCTTCAACTATGACAGAGAGCGCCTGGCTGTAACCTGCTCCCTCGATTTAACCATGGTTGCGCCTAAATACAGAGGGCTCGGCATACAGCGCATATTCAACAAGCTGCGCCTCGGAAGGGCGATAGAGATGGGAGCCAAGGAAGCCTTTACCACCATTTCTCCCGACAATCCTTACAGCTATAGGAATTTCCTCGTGCTCAATTTCGAGATACTCGAGACCAGGAAGATGTACGGCGGCAAGGATCGCTATATTCTCCACAAAGACCTATAAAAACCAAGCGGAGATTTTATGAGATCAGGGACATGAATACGAGCTTTCCCTCTTCATTTACGGCGCCGATTTCGAGCGCGACTCGCCCGTCTGCGCCTTTTTCGCCCACCCTGCGGCATTTAAATCTAAGAGTCTCTCCTTCATATGTCTGCGAGATGAAGGAGAGCTCCAGCTCGCTTATATTCAGCTCCTCCAGCTCATCACAGGTGAAGCAGCCCAGCATGGCTCTCACATAGTTTACATTGTTCAAATGCCCGCCGAGGTCTATATCCGAGGATCTCACCTTATATTCGCCTATCCCCTCAGCGTCGTCAAAATTCTTGTCTATCTTCGCAAACGGTCTGTCGTCAGGCGGCAGAATATTGAAGTCCAGCTTGGGGTAGACCTCGTCCATATGAACGAGCTTCTTGGTATCTCTGCTGATGATAGCCCAAATGCTCCTTCCGTAAATCAGTTGCTCATCGCCTATCACAAAGGAAAAATCCCTTTCGCAGCGAACCCTCTCCGACTTCTGAATCCAGGTATTCAGCTCCACGGAGTCCATCATATCAGGCAGCCTGTTCACATGAATTCGAATTTTGGTGATTACCCAAAAATAATTCCTCTTATCCATGCCCGAGGGACCTATTTCAAAATTCTCCGCATGGAGAGTCGCCGTATCCTCGAACAGATCCAGAGCGTCAACAATCCTGAGCCTCTCCATTCTATCGCACATACTCGGGAGAATTCTCACAGCCCTCGTATATTTACATCCAATCTTCATCATAAATCACCCGTGAGAATAGGCTGAGTCTCTACCGTCCTGACGATCTGTTCATCCATCAAATGCTTCACAGCGCCTACCATGCCCGCGTCATTTCCGAGGCTGGCTCTCTTTACGACGAGATTCTCAGTAAAATCCTCCATGATAAGCTCGTTCACCTTGCGTCTTATCGGCAGTATTACGAGACTTTCCTGAGCCGATACTCCGCCACCGATTAGCACCACTTCGGGATTGAAAATATGAACAAGCCCCGCTATGCCGAAGGCGACCTCGTCCGTCCACCTGTCAATCAATGCCAGAGCTTCCTCGTTTTCAGCGTTAGCCTCAGCGAAGATAATCCTGCCGCTCGTCCATTCCTCCTTTATTTCGCTTCCTTCGCGCACCAGAGCAGATGTCGCCGCGTATTTTTCAAAACAGCCCTTGCCTCCGCAGGCGCAGTCTCTGCCTCCCGCATGAGTAAGGAAATGCCCTATTTCTCCGGCATATCCTTTGCAGCCCTGTATGAGATTTCCTCCGGAGATGATACCGCCCCCGATTCCCGTTCCGAGCACGACGCATAAAACATCTCGGCTGCCCTTCGCGGCGCCTATCCATGCTTCGGCGAGAGCCACGCAGTTGCCGTCATTGGCTACAGAAACCGGCAGAGCAAACTCGTCCTCCAGGATTTTACATACCTTAGTGCCGCCGAAATTCGGGACATTGCCGCCCGACTTAGCCACAGCACCGCTCACCATATCTATCGAGCCGGGTGCCGAGACCCCTATGCCAAAGAGGCTGCTGATATTTATATCATTGGTAATCGCGAGCTCGCGCATACTCCTTGTGACCGTCTGCATTACGTTTTCTTTCTTGCAGCTTCTGTCAATCTCCGTCTCGCTTTTTACGATTACAACGCCTTCCTCATCAACAAGACCGACCTTAACAGCCGTTCCGCCTATATCCACACCGAGGTATCTTCTAACTGCCATATCTACCGCCTTCTTCCAATATCCACTCTGTCAAAAAATCCGACAAATATTCCAATAAAACTACGTTCAAAGTATACCACAATCGCCTCTCTTATGTTATAATCCCATCTTTGACACTTTGAAAAAAGAATAATGCGCTGAGCCCTTGCAATCAGAAGGACTTAGCGCATTTTACCTTGTTGCAAAACGACACAATATTTATGCTTTCTTACTATCTGCAATAATTTTTTTCAAATTTG
>JAFWFU010000013.1 GCA_017515425.1 Mogibacterium sp. | reverse complement strand
CGGACCTTCTCCGATAAGAGCAGCGCTTGCATCATATTTGTCCATGATCTCATTGATACGGTCGATCTGGTTATTGCATTCCTCAGTCGATACTCTATAAGCGCAGTTGACGAGGATCATCTGATGCTGATCTCCTATCAGTGCTTCACTTACCTGATCGGGCAGCATGCTTCTGGGTACAGACGTTCCGAGAAGCGCATCGATCCCGAGAACATTTTTTATGCCGTCCAGATTCTCTATCTCTTTGCACATTGCCCTTCCCTCCCTGGCAGGAAGGTCTGCATCAGCGATTATGATGTGAGATGTCCCTATATCAAAGTCCTCACGAAGCTTATCGTTAGCTATCATGAACTGCTTGTCTTCATCCGCCATGCTCTCGGCATTGCTCGAAAACATCTTGGTAAAATCATATACTACATTCTTCTGATTGTAGAAAATGACAGACGGAACCAGCATGATGGCAAAAACAAGGATATATACCCAGTACCGCCCCGTGAGAAAATGTGCGAATCTTCCCATATCCGGAATAATGGACCTATGTCTTGTTCTTCTCAGAAGTCCCGAGAATTTCAGTATCATGACCGGGAGAATGGTAACGCTTGCAAGCACTCCGAACACAACACCCTTTGCCATTACAAGGCCAAGGTCGCGCCCCATCGTGTAAGTCATGAAGCAAAGTGCCAGAAACCCTGCGATTGTGGTAATCGAACTGCCTGCAACAGAAGTCAGTGTATCATCGATAGCTTCTGCCATCGCCCTGCGCTCCAGCTCCTTTTCGTCTCCCCCGCTTTTCATTTTCTCTGCTTCATCTAGCTTCTCTATATACCGGTGCCACAGAAATATCGAATAATCCATGGTAACAGCAAGCTGCAGAACAGCTGCGATAGCCATCGTTATGAACGATATCTCTCCGAATAATAAATTTGAGCCCATGTTGTAAAGTATTGCCATTCCTATCCCGATCAGGAAGAGAACCGGTATCGCAAATGAATCCATCAGGATCATCATCGCGGCAAGCGCCATTATGACCGCGACCGTTACATACTTTGCCTCCTCTCTCTCGCACAGGTTCTTAAGATCCAGAACGAGTGAACTCATTCCGGAAATATAGGACGTCTCAGTAAGAACTTCTCTTATGTCTGAGACCGCGTTCAGTGTCTCCTCTGACGAAGTGGAAGAATCGAAGAATACGACGATCATAGATGCGTCAGGATTACTGATACTGTCATTCACTATGTCAGGCAGCATGTCACGAGGTATGGAGGGATCCAATATTTTCTGTAGATCGATCACACTGTCGACATGTTCGATCCCGCTGATTTTTTCGGCCATTGATGACACATCATCAGATTTCATGTCCTCGACAACTACAATAGAAAACCCTCCCTTTCCGAATTCATCCAGGAGGACATTCTGGCCCCGGACAGTTTCTATATCTTCAGGAAGGTAATAAAGCATATCATAGTTTATTCTGGTAGCGATCATGCCCAGCACAGAGGGAATCAGAAGTATCAAGGCTGTGATCATAATAATTCTTCTGTTTTTGACTACAATATCTCCGAATTTCATTTCCTTCTCCTGTAACCTTGCTATAGCAGCAAGTTCACGCTGCTATACTTTCTGAATCGATCCTGCAGTTGTATACCATTTCTCCGGCAGTGAATATTGCCAACGCATTCTTCGGGTAATAGTCATTCAGGATCACAATACTGAAGTTCCAGCCTGAAAGACCTTCTTCGCGAATGTCCTCTGTCCATCCTTTACTGCAGTCGCATGCAAGATCACATATTTCACTCCATCTGTCATCATTACCATCTTGTACTGCCTGAGTTATTCCGTCTGTAAAGATCCTGCACACAATGCATTTGTTCTCATAATCGACCGCAACATCGTTCAGTATCCCGCTGTCAGCCATGCTTTTTGTGATATAGCCTTTTGTCATTCGGGCGATTTCGATTTCCGGAGGATCTGCAAACGTTTCATCCTCGCTCGGTACAGCATATGCTGCTCCTACCTCTTTTGCAGAGCAATGATACAGATCCATTGCATTCAGCTCACTGAATACGCTTCCCAGATATCCGAATATGAGCAGCATAATAATGAAAAATACCGTATATACGGTTATATTCAGCACTCTTCGTCTCACTTATATCAACTCCTTTTAAAGTCAGACATTCTGCCAGATATGTCTGTTTTTTAGGCATTAAAAAAGTGCTACAATATTCATATCAGTCACGTCAGGCAACTGCCGTTGCACTTAACAGGCTGACTGTATAGTATTTCTTCTAAGTTTTTTCATAAATGGGGAAAAGGGCTCTGCTGCCTATAAATCAGACAGCAGAGGGAAATTGCCTAGAGAGGTTCCGGTATGTCTAATTCAAACTTAACTAAGAGAGCCATACAGAATGCTTTCCTTGAACTACTTAATGAGAAGCCTCTGGGAAAGATAACTATCAAAGATGTTTCAGAGAGATGTGAGATCAACCGCAACACTTTTTATTACCACTACCAGGATATGCTTATGCTGCTTGAAGAGATGTGCAAGAATGATTTCGATCACATAGTGGAAATGTATCCTGAGCTCAATTCGCTTGAAGAATGTCTTGATGCGATCATACAGGTAATGAAACTTAAGAAAAATGCTGTTATGCATATATACAATTCAGGGAACAGAAGCATTTATGTAGATATGCTGTGGAAAGTATGTGAATATGTGGTAACAAAGTATCTGAGCACCGTCTTTCCGGATGCCCCTCTTTCTGACTATGACAAGCAACTGGTAATAAGATATTTCAAATGCTCCTGTTTTGGCCTTGTGACAGACTGGATATCGACCGGAATGAAAGATGAATATGTCGAGGATATGCACAGGATCCTGCATCAAAGCAAGGGAGTTGCCGATCTGATAATCGCAAACTGTTATAAACAATGGCTTCCGGCAAAATAACCGGAAGCCATTACTCGTGGAGCTGATACCGAAGGAGCGTAGCCGACGAAGGTCAAGGTTCTCTTCCTATCGGCAACGCCGTATGATCCGAAGAGAACCTTATAGTGGGAGTCGAATAAATAAGCATTTCCGAAAACGCTGAAATTTCAAGGAAAGGAGAGACGTCCCTCATCCAGTGTATCCATAAGTGTATCCAAATTCAGAATCGTTGAGTCGAGAACTGATATCCAATATATCTCTTAATCTTCTTCAAATTCTTTCACAAAGAGATCCATTTTATCTTTGAGATTCGCCGTCCCATAGTAACGGATTATCTGAAGCGCTGCGCCTTTTCTGAGATACAAGATTTGATTAGTCCTTCCGTCCTGCTGCGGGTAACCGGTTTCCTTGTAAGTGTAATATCCTGCGTAGTCTACACCGTCACAATCAATACGAACATCGTCAAGAGCTTTTGCCCATGTGTCATCACCACCTACGTTTTCATATAAATGGATTGCGGCTCTCTCTCCGAGGTACTCAGCGGCATTATCTTCTTTGCGAACTTTAATGTATTCGGAATCATAGTCAAGGATCACATCGAAGTCATCCGGTTTATCTTCGCTACGTTCGCTCACGCAGAGCCACTCCTCAGATATCTCTTTTAGCACTAAGCCTCCTCTTCTTTTTCCGGCTGAATAGTCAACTTATCTTGTACCTTGTTTGCCACCTGATTCAATTAAGGGCACAACTTCTTCCCACGCGGATGGATCGATTTCCCGGTATAGAACAGGATGATTCTTATCGTATGCCAGAGCCTTGCTTCCATCATTCAATGTCTGTGCGAATAGGAAGAACGACAGCGGATATGCCAGTATCGCTACAAGAACCAGGCACTCTAGTCGTTTCGTTCTGTTTTTTGTTTTTATATATCTTCTATCGTCATAAGGTATACCATAGTCAAACTCTTCCTTTCCGCTGTAAAGCTTTAGAAATCTGAATTCATATGTTACCAAGCTTACCCAAATAATAAGAATGATTAAGCTCCAGATAATCATTGGAACGATAAATGCCTGCGGCGATAATGCATATTCCAGTGCGGAGAGTCTTCCATGCTCATAAACCATCTCTTTGTTATATATGCCGGAAGTGTTTGTTTTGATCCAGTACAGGATAAATAGAAATCCGAACACGATCGTTAATGCAGACGAAATTTTATGGCGCTTGACCAATCTCATGTGACTGTCCTCATCGCTAAACAGCTCCGGTGCATCCGGATCCGTAGTTGTAAAAACAGTGACTCCGTTGTAGGAAGCAACCGCAGCCCACCCGGCATCATGATACAGCGCCTTCTCCTCTTCGCTCATTTTGCGCCATTTTCTCTCTATCACTCTATATCGTCTCTTCTGAGGTGAGGCCTTTTCAAATACACAGGTAAATAGATCTCTATGCTTGTAGAGAAATCCTTTCTCAGCCATCTCCTGAAGCCACACGCAAAAGTATGGATCCCTTATATCATTTATCTCTACTCTTTTTCTGACTGTATTCCTTGCCATTACTGATTCTCCTCCGCATCTACCAGGCAACTTCTGAGTCTTGCTACCTCATCGGCATATAGTTTTTCACCTTTCTCTGTGATGCTATATGTGATTCTGCGCCCCTCGGATGACACTTTCTCAATTACCTTCTCAGACTGATATGTGCTGAGAATGGTATATAGTGTGCCGGGTCCAAGGCTAACTCTTCCGTTAGTAAGCCCTCTGACATATTCCGCTATTTCAGTACCGCACATATCTCCTCTGTGGAAACACATGAGGACATAAAACATCGGCTCTGTTAATGGATATAGAGATTTCTTGGCCATTGATATCCCTTCTTTCTTCTCTGTCCCTTTTCTATTTGCACAAATAAATATCGATACGCGATATTTGTACCATGGGTATAATATCGTATATCGATAATGTCAATATATTTCTCTTGTTATTACTCGGAAGTCTTACAAGACGGACTACAGAATAGTTCCGTTGGTGTTTTCGCTATAAATGCTTTTCCACAACCCGGGCACATTTTTACAGGATTACTATCATCGGTCAGCATCTTGCATACCATTAGCTGAATACCTTGAAGAAGTGAATTCAAGTTCCAAACAAGCATCGGTCTGTCATCCATCAGCTCTATATGATATGTCGGCATTATTCCGTCATATGCCGCCATGCTTGGTCTATAGAATTCCTTTCCTTTATCAGAAATGCTGTCATAGTCATGATAAAACAAGAATATTGTTGTCATGGTAAAAGCCCAGTCCACAAACTGTTGTCTGAGCCAATCAAGCCTTTCCGAGTACTCACGTTGAAAAGACAGATGCACTTCGTCCGGTCTTCCATCTGACATCATTGCAAGAGCTACCATATCATTGTCTCCCTCAATTTCAACACTATATTCTACGCCGTTTTTTCTAATGCTGGGTCTTTCAAATGGATAGAAGTACAGAAGATATTCAAACACTTCCATTGATTCGCGTTTTATAAAGTGATTTATCGGGAGAAAGACATTATCACATGATAGAAACCTCGGCGTGGTAGGAAGAGCGGTCATAAGACCTAGAAGTCCGTATTCTTTCACGAATTGATAAACGGCTTCGTTTTTTTCTTCCTCCGGCCTATCGATCCCCATGCAAACTCGACCTACATTAAGTGCCTTTACAACGATTTCTTCCAACGAATCTGTAGGATCATATATATCCGGTTTGGCATCTTTCGTCGCCTTAAGATACTTTATGCCATTACTATCCTCAACAATGGCATAATCGCTATATCTTACCCAGAATGATTTTGAATGCTCGAATAATTGCTTCATTATTCTCCCTTAAGATACTTTTCTGTTTGTCTGTCGAATTCTGATATATATTCTTGATCCTGGCGAACACGGAATGTCTCGTATTCCTTCTCTGCTTTTAGAGTAGCTGCCTCGTGAGATACTTTTCCTCTATCCTCAAGCACCTTCCTCCGGTTGTTCGTCAGAAACTGATTGGTCTGATCTAGCCAGTCCTGCATGCTCATAAGAACCTCATCCTCTGCCATTAACTCTGCGTAATCTATAAACATAGTTACAAGCCTGTTTAGTCTAGATAATTCTTTTTCATTCAGATAGTTCTTCGCAATTGTAACGTCACGCTTTAGGATCTTGCCATCCGGAGCACCTTTCCATGTGGTTAAACCCATAGTAGGCTTCTCGGCATCAGCACGATCATATATTATCTCTGCAGCTGTTTGTCCGGTGACTGCATAGTGAAGCTTATTCTGCACAAAAGCGTAGAAGGCTTTTGTGGTTTCACTGTTCTTATCATAGTCATAGCTACACTGCTCAAACACATCAGCAATCTTCTGATAAGCTCTGCGCTCACTGGCTCTTATCTCACGTATGCGTTCAAGGAGTTCATCAAAATAATCGCGTCCGAAAGGTTTTCCGTTTTTTAGAAGTTCATCGTTAAGCACAAAGCCTTTCGTTATATATTCCTTTAAGGTCTTAGTTGCCCATTGACGGAATCTTGTAGCTTTTTTGGAATTGACGCGATATCCAACGGCAATGATAGCATCAAGATTATAATAGTCGACTATCCTCGAAACGCTTCTATCGCCTTCGATTTGAACTTGTTCCATTTTGGAACAAGTTGCCTCTTTTACCAGTTCCTCTTCTTCATATATGTTTTGAAGGTGTTTTGTAATGCCTTGAGTGTTAATACCAAATAACTCTGACATAGACTTTGTTGTCAGCCAAAAAGTCTCATCCTTAAATATGACGCTTACACAAACATTTGCGTCATCGACCTGATATAAAACTATCTCATGCTTTTGATTATCCTTCATAGGCGCTCCTTTCCCAACAGTTATATTATCATAAGTCCTTCTGCTCATCTATAAATCTATGCCTCCATCCGAAGCACATACTCGTCGTGATGTGTTGTCAAGAACTTGCGCTCTTGGCCGGTCAAAGAACGCTCGGATTCATTTAGAGTAATGATGGCCTCCATACTATCCCGGCGAATATCATCCATCAACTTTCGCCATATTCTTCGTATATACCTGTCTGACACCTCTCGCATTGCTGCTACATCTACCGAGGATAGCGACTCCAAAACTTTAAAGAAGAACAGTTCTTTATCTTTTCCCTTTAATGCCTTGAGAGAGCGAATTATATAGCCCGTTGTCACAAGCTCATGTATTGTGTCAGGCTTGCAGTATATGAAATCGAGAAAGTCGCCTTTTCTTAACTGCCTGGATATTACATCGCTCATATAGGTCGGAAAGATCGCACCGTCTTCTGCTTCTCCTGATTCAAGCGGCATATCTTCTCCGCTCCTGTATATCTCATGGTAGCGCCATCTTCTAAATTTGTTGGCATCAAGCTCGTCGTACCACTTAACCAAGTTCTTGAAGTCGCTGAGTGTTCTTGCAGATTCCTCCAGTCGCCGAAGAGCTTCCATGCGGATGTCTCTTTTCAATTTCTTTACTTCAGAAGCATCATCAGGAATCTCTATGTCACGGAGTCTTAAGAAGCCAATTGCCGGATCATCGTCTTCACTAAGTTCTGCAGATAACTCTTCCTCATAATCCTCATCAGCTTCATATTCTGCATAGCCCTTAAAACCGTATCTCAAGGATAGCAGTGCTTCGTCTGTTTCATAGCCTGTAATCAGAGATTCTATATCCTCATCATCAATGACGAGTGTACCTCTTTGGATAGCATCCAGTTCAGAAAGAGAATTGCTGTACCAATATCCTTCTTCACTGCTTCCTTCTTCTTCGGCTAGTAGTAGATCTGAATCTATGTAATCCAAATCAGAATAATCCGAGTCATCTTCCGGAAGATAATCCTCATCATCGAATTCTTCGTCTATTAAATATAGGTATTCATTGCGCCAATTATCGCGCGAAAAATCTTTTTTCATTTTTTCTGAAAAGTAGTTCCGTTTTTGTGCTCAGATTTCTCCTATTAGTAGAGGGAGATGATATATGCGTATGCGAACGCATGTTCTTGTATGCAAGAATTATAACCTCCGACCCGAACTATTTCAATAATAATTTTTGCTTTTAAAGGCAGTAAGGTATCAGCTATCGACTGCACATAAAAGAATGCGTTGCAGCGAAGAAAAGCGTCCGTTTTCGCCCCGAGATCATACATTATTTCGAGGGCATCGGACGCTATTTATATTGCACGTTATTTCAAAGCTAAGACATCAAATGAAGATTGGAGGTGATGTGAATATGCCTAGGATGTCGAAGAAAGATAAACAAGAATGGGCATTCTTTCTAAACGATAAAGGCCGGATAACTTATGCAGAGCAGTGCAGAAAATGCGAGCGTGACTGCAAGCAGAGTTTTCGTGCAACTATCCTGTTATGTCCCGAGTACAGTTCTAAAAGAAGAAAGAGAGGTTAATGTTTATGGAAAACAATTTAAGAGAAGCGCCGCTTGAAATGTACACAGCAGCGCATGTGGAGCCGAAAGAGATTAACTGGCTCTGGTACCCGTATATCCCGTTCGGCAAACTAACGATGCTGATGGGAGACTCGGGTGACGGCAAGAGCACCTTTGCACTCAACCTTGCCGCCATCCTCACCAGAGGAGACACGCTTCCGTTTACGGAAGCGTCAAGCGGTCCGATGAACGTGATCTATATCAATGCAGAAGATGATGCAGACGATACCGTAGTGCCACGCTTTATAAAAGCGAATGGAGTTCGGAATCGTCTCATTTTTATTAATGAGAAAAAGCAGCGTCTCACTTTTTCGGATAAAAGAATCAGAGAGGCAATCATTCAGTCGCATGCGAAGGTCTGCATACTTGATCCACTCGTCTCATATCTCGGAGGAGATGTATCGATGAACCTCGGCAACGAAGTTAGACCGAGACTTGAGTATCTGATCGAGGCTGCAAGAGACACGGGCTGCGCCATCATAGTCGTCGGTCACATCAACAAGGCTGAAGGCATGAGTGCAAAGAACAGAGCTAGTGGTTCCGGAGACTTCATTGCAGCAGCGAGGAGCAGCTTGCTCATAGGCAGGCCGCCTGATGATGACAACTCTGACCACAGGGTCATGGCACACAGCAAGTCTAACCTGTCACCGCTTGGGGACTCCATCCTCTTTTCACTCAGCGGAGGTGTCGTCGACTTCATAGATACGGTCGACCTTACCGCTGATCAGATTGTGAAGGCTGTCGGGGCAGCCAAGCCTCGTGAGACGAAACAATCTGTCGCAAGTCGCGAGCTTCTTGCCATGCTCTCCGGTGGTCCTGTGCACCAGAAGGAGATCATGAAGAGAATGGACGAGCTTGGCATCAGCAAGCGCACTTGCGAACTGGCCAAAGCTAAGCTACCGATAGAGTGCGTACGTGACGGTGCGCTCTCGGTATGGAGACTTAGCGACGGCCAGGGCAACCACGCAACAATACAAGGTGATACCCCCTTTGCGGAGTCACCATTTTAATGCGTGTGTTGCCTAAGGGAGTCCAGAGGGAACGTCTGGCCCACGCACCTTTAAGAAAGGTGTAGTGGGTTACACTGCAAGGGATGCAGGCAGGCTTTGATGATAGGTCGCAGCAAATCACTTTTATGTGTTGCGTCCTATCTCGGAGCCTGCCTTTCCGCAGTGACAACCATAAATGTTGCGTTGTTGTCACGAGGAGGATCGCATCCCGGCAGTGTATTTTTTCTTCCCTCGCAAATCGTTATTTATGCATTAGGCTATGAGAATTACTCCGCAAAAGAGGTATATCTATTCATTGTTGCGTGGTTGTTCTTAAGCCGGAAAGGAACTAATAAAATGCCAAATTTTGCAATTTTAAGAATTGAAAAAAGGAAACTTGGGAGCGTTACTCATATATGTAATCATCATGAGAGACTTAAAGAAAAGTATAAGAGTAACGAAGATATTGATCCTGAAAGAACTCATCTTAACTACCATCTGGTAAAACCCGATGGTATGTACAGACCAAAAGTGCTCGAGAGAATTGATGAGGTCGGAGCGAAAAGAAGGAAAGACAGCGTGGTTATGCAGGACGTTTTGATCACTGCAACGCCGGAATGGATTGATGCTATGTCATATCCTGAGCAAATGGAATACTTCAATCATGCTTTCGATTTCATCAAAGATCGCTACGGAAAAGAGAATATTATATCCGCGGTTGTGCATATGGATGAGGCGCATCCGCATATGCATCTGGTCTTTGTACCGATTACTCCGGATGGGAAATTATCTTCCAAGGCTCTCATGGGTGGTCCGAAAGGAATGGAAAAGCTACAGGATGATTTCCACAATCACATGACACGGAAGTATCCGGATTTGACTCGTGGCATTTCGAAGAAGATTACAAAGAGGCGTCATGTTTCTTCGCAGATGTACAAACAGGCAGCATCACTTCTGAAGCACTACGAAGAGATTCGAGGTGCTATCAACGACATCGGCATGGTAGGCAATGCTAAGGCAAAAGAGAACGCTGTCGAGCTGCTCGGGCGCTATGCACATAACCTTGCAAACGTCGAGACGATGCTCAAATCTACAGAAGATTATATAAAGGTTCTTGAGTCAAGAGTAAGTCAGGATGAGCGTATCATAGCAGGAAGAGATCATAAGATTGATGAAGTATCTGCTTCTCTATTTGAAGAGCAATGCAAGGTTAATGAGCTTGAGCATATTCTAAGGAAGTTTCAGAAGCTTTGGGACAAGGTTCCTGAAGATGTGAAAGATAATCTTCTAAGGGATAGAAAACAAAGAGAGCGAGGTGCAAGATGACAGGTTATATGATCAAGCGCTCGCTCTTTTTTATGCTCTATGATTATTTCGTTTATGAAAATGAGATAAATCATGATGAGATAAAAGAAGCATTGGTTGAAAAGATGCAGGCGCTTCAGAGAAGCAGACTCTACACAATGAGCAAAACTGCATCTACAGAGGCAGAGCGTGAGGCAGCTTTTCAGGAATACCTGGAGCTGACCGAGAAGGTTCGGATTAATGAACTTAATAATTTATCCGTATGACGGGGCCGTAAATCACGGCCCTGTTTTCTTATTGCGAAGAAAGGAGGTGCCGGAGCATGGCAACCGCTATTACAAATGAGCTGAACAATGCCCCTTCGGCATCGTTCTCTCCTGAAGAAACACTGGCGTTTCTCGAAAAGAATGGTAAGATTAATTTGAGGGACGTCGAAGACGACATGAGAAAAGCACGAAAGGAGTCTATACTAAAGAAACATCCATATAAAATCTATCAAGGTAGCGACGGACGCTGGCGGACTCATTTGCCGGATGATTCTAAAAAAGAAGGACGTAAGCTAATAGTAAAAACTTCCTATGATGACTTGGTGGATCTCATATGTCAGCACTATGAAGCAATTAACATTGACTTAATCAAAGAAGCATGCACGCTCAGGGATTTATATCCCCTCTGGATTGAGTACAAAGCTGTGCATGTTGCCGAGACAACAGTGATGCGAGTTGAAAAGGATTGGCGCAGATATTATGAAGGCTCCCCTATCATCAATAAACCTATCGCTAAGTTAACAAAGCTGGAACTGGACTCGTGGGTCCACACGATGATTAGAGAGCACAAGATGGATCGTCACAAGTTCGGCAATTTCTCACTAATACTGAGGCAGATGCTTGAGTATGCAGTGGACAGTGAGATTGTCGATAGCAATGAGTTTCTTAAAGTCAAGATTGACAAAAAGAGAGTTCTTGAACCGTCACGGAAGAAAGAAGATCATACTCAAGTGTTCAGCAAGGAAGAGGAGCAACAGATTATTACCAGAGCTATGGAGGCTTTCGATAGCGATGAGCACTATGTGCAACATTTTGTGCCACTTGTTATAGCATTCCTGTTTTATACCGGTCTACGCATAGGTGAAGTGTCTGCTTTGAAGTATTGCGACATCGATGAGAACAGTCTCACCGTAAACAGGATGGTCCGCTACCCTACCGGAGAGATAATCGAACACACCAAAGGAACCTATGGTGCAAGAAAAGTTCCGTTAACTCCTGCAGCAAAATCTATTATAGATAAGATTACGGAAAGAAGAAAAGCTCTCGGCTTAAGCGTCGACAATTATATCTTTTGTCCTAACGACAAGCCTGTAGCGACTTATACCGCATCGCAGAAAACTATTACCAAATACTGCAGAGAACTGGGCATCGAGGAAAAAAGCATCCATAAGGTGCGTAAGACTATGATTTCTACAATGATAGACGGCGGTCTCAATCTTAATACAGCGAGACAAATCGCCGGTCATATGGACGAAAAAACTACTCTTAACAACTACTATTACGACAGAAGTGACGAGGCTGAAAAATACGATAATTTCGTGAAGGCCCTGACCTAAGCAATGCTACGCAGGTGTATCCAAAAAACATCAAAGTGTATCCATAGAATTGGATGCATCTGCGGGAATACATCTAATTCATCAAATCTTTCAAACCCACTAATTACAACGCTTACAAAGAAATAGAGCCGCTCTTTCGAACGACTCTTAAATGGCGGAGAGAGGGGGATTTGAACCCCCGCACGGCTATTAACCGCCTGCTGGTATTCGAAGCCAGTCCCTTCAGCCTCTTGGGTACCTCTCCACATATTTAGTACTAAGAATATTGGGCTGGGCGTATTTGCTCTTTTTATGCTTAATTACGCGCGGAAAATATAGTAACACATAAGGCGGAGCTTTACAAGGCTTTCGCCTCTTATTCTCTTTGTGATCCGCTCACTATTATTACCACTGACTTATGCTATAATTTATATAACAGAATATATGTTAAATCACCAAATGATTTCTGAGCAGATGATTATATAAGATGAGCTGGAAACGGAGGGATTGAATATGGGAAAGAAAGTAAAATGCCTCGTCTGCGGGGCGGTATTTGAAGAAGGAGTGGACGTTTGTCCCGTCTGCGGAGTCGGACCCGAAAACTTCGAGCCTGTAGATACTGTTGACTCGGATTTTGCCAAAGATACGGACGAGAAGTTTCTTATTATCGGCGGAGGCCCCGCAGGAAGGAGCGCGGCGGCTGCCATACGAGAGAGGAACAAGGAAGCAGTAATCACAATTATCACCATGGAGGACGAGCTTCCCTACAACAGACCTATGCTGACTAAGGCTCTATTGGCAGACCATTCAGATAATGCCTTGGCGATAGAAGCTGCTGATTGGTATGAGAAGAATCGCATATTTGTGATGAAAGGCACCAAGGCTCTTTCGATAGATACTACTGCGAAAGAGGTTAAGGTTGAGCTTTCGGACGGCAGCATGGGGCTTACCGTATATGATAAGCTCGTATATGCGCCGGGCGCATTCTGCTTCGTCGCTCCTATCAAGGGCGCTGAGCTTGAGCATGTGATGACAGTCAGAAATATCTCCGACACCGTCAGGATAAGGGAGATTGTAAAGGAACGCGGCGTCAGGAATGTGGTCTGCATAGGCGGCGGGGTCATGGGACTTGAAGGCGCCTCTACCATGAACGACGAAGACTTCAATGTCACGGTGCTTGAGACCTCAGGCGCGCTGCTGCACCGTCAGCTTGACGACAGGGCTTCGTCGATGCTTAGAAAAATCGCCGAGTCAAAAGGCGTAAATATTATTACAGAAGCCAAGATTAAGGAGATTACGGGAGACGCTGTTGTATTAGAGGACGGCAGGGCTTGCCCTGCTGAATTGGTGCTTATGTCCACGGGCATGAGACCTTATATCCAGCTTGCCGAGGATGCCGGTATAGAGGTGGATAGATGGGTTGTCGTAGATGAACATATGAGGACGAGCGCGGGCAGCGTCTACGCTGCCGGCGACTGCGCCGTCTTTAACGGGCAGCCTCAGGCGTTCTGGGCACAGGCTGAGGCGACGGGATACGTCGCAGGCGCCAATGCTGCCGGTGACGACCTCGTTTACGAGCCTATAGGAAGTGCGCTCGTAATGCACGCTTTCGGGACGGCAGTATTCGCGCTCGGCACAAACGGCAAGGACCCCGATAGAACATTCAGATGTGAGTACGAGCTGGACGAGGCAGCCGGGACATATTCGGCTCGCTATTACGACGAGAGCGACCCGGATATATTGGTAGGAGCAATCCTCGTGGGAGACCTCTCAGCCATGCCTGAGCTTATGACTCAGATCCCCGTATAAATATTTAACTCCTGTTTAACTCTTGATATTTAACTCTTGCGGCGGTGCTTCGAACGAGAAGCCGCCGCTTTTATTATGAGCAAAAGACAAAATACCAGCGCGATTACCGAGGCGCCCATAATGCTGTCTCTATCGGATATATAGAACTGCGAAAGCAGCCAGCCCTCTTCTATATCTTCCGTCGCAATCAGGCTGCCTTTTCCTATCTCGCGCCCGTCGCAGGTGACTATATAGGTTCCGACAGAATCCCCCGCCCTGACAGGCGCCTCTATGCCCTCATTTTCGACCTCAACCTTTATGCTGTCAGCTTTCCTATCCTTAGGATATGCGAAGAGCGTGCTGTCAATGGCGAGCTCCGTCTCAGTTTTGCTGCCGCCCTTAACGCGCGCCTTGCAGACTTTATCGTCCTCTTCCGCTGCGATAAATCCCGGCGTGACCCTATGGCTGAACTCCTTTAGCTTTTTTATATCAGAAGGTCTCTTGTCGAGGCTGTCTCGCAGCAGCACTATTACAGCAGTCAGATTGTCCTCGCTGAATTTAAGAGCAATGCTGCAATCATCATCTTCCCAGCTCCCCGTCTTTCCGCAAATTATATTGTCAATCTTCGCTGTGCTCTTTCTGAAAACGCTGAACAAATCCCTCTGCTCAAATTTATTGGTGGCAGGAATGCTATACTCCTCCTCCATGGAAAGCTTACGCAAATCCTCATTCTCAAAACATCTGGCGGCGATAACAGCCATATCATGCGCCGTCGTATAGTGATCCTTATGCTTCCAGCCGTTAGAATTGACGAAATTGGTATTCTCGCAGCCCCATTCCCTCGCCTGCTCATTCATCATCTCGGCAAACGCCTCCTCAGATCCAGCCACAAGCTCTGCCAATGCATATGCTGCGTCGTTTGCGGAGGAGAGCATAGTCCCGTGCAGAAGGTCGTCTACCGTCATTTCCTCTCCCTCGAAGAGCAGAAGATATGCACCGTCCTCATATACCTGTTCGTCCGTCTTGGCTGAAATAACAACCTTTTGCTTCGGGTCAAGATTATTCAGAGCCAGATAGCAGGTTAGGATTTTTGTAATGCTATATGGGTCGATTTTCTTATCCCCGTTCTTCTCATATACCGAAGAGTCCAAATCCAGGGAGTATAAAGCTGCCGCCTCCGCATGAAGCTTAGGCGCAGGAGCTTCTAGGTCTCCGTATGCTCGAATAATATCCCTGTCAAACGAGGTATCTATGCGTCCCGAAAGAAAAATCAGCGACATAAAAATAAGAAGAGGCATAATAAGAAGCAGCGCTCCGAAAAGCGCCCTTCTAAAAGCGACACCACGCATTTTCCCCCTCTTTACCGCATTTCCCATATCCTAAGCTTCCTCGGCTGAATCTGAATAGTCAGCTTTCCCGTCTCTAATACCTCTCCGTCCGTCACAAATTTCATCTTATCCGCCAAAAGCGGCTCTATGGTAATTCTCTTCGCACGCCTGTATTTGATAAGTTTCTCGATATTTTCGGTCTCGAATATCCGCCCTGCTCTGAACCTCGGAAACAGCCTGATAAACCTCATTCTCGAAACATCATTTATCGCCATGAGCTCTATCAGACCGTCATCCATCAGGGCAAAGGGGCAGCTCCTTATGCCGCCGCCGCAGTACCCGCCGTTACCCATTGTCGTAAGAAGTAAATCTCCGTCGTGAAAATCCTCGCCGTCAGCAGTAATTCTGAGGCTCTGGCCTTCCTTCTTTACGAGGGTGGAAAAAACAGCCAAAAGGTATGCGAACGAACCCGATATAAGCGGCTTTTCTTTGAGTTCAGAAGCTCGCACCGCCGTATTGCCGTCGAAACCAATATTGATATTGTTCACGCTTATGCAGCTTTTGATTTGCCCCTCATCTTCCCAGCTAAGTTCCATTACATCTAGCTCTCTTACTGAGCCAGGGGAGCCCGCAAGCTGCATATTCATATTGAGATAATCCTTAAAATTTCCCCTATCTCTTGAAAGTTCGCGCACCAAATCGTTTCCGCTCCCTATAGGCACTATCCCGAGTATGGCATTCTCATATCCGTAAATGCCGTTTGCCACCTCATGTACGGTGCCGTCTCCGCCGCAGCCGAATACGACAATCTCATCATTCGCCTTCTTCGCCTCTTTTGCCAGCATGGCTGCGAGAGCGGTTGACTCCTCTGCGCCGGAAGTATAATAGAGCCCGATTTCCTTATCTTTGCATTCAAAAATCAGCTCTTGAATCCTACGCACTATGCCCTTGTCATGTCCGCCGGTTCCGGCGGCAGGATTGACTATAAAAGCGTAACGCATTAAACTCCCTCTCTAATTCTCCTCGCTGTCATGTATAAGTTTAGGTCTTGAGCCCAAATAGTCGAGCGATACCAGCATATATTCCACGCCCCTGACATTCCCCTTTATGCCGTGCTCGAACGCAGGCATACCGTGAAGATGTCCGTAAATGCACTTCCAAACGCCGTATTCCTCAAGTATCTTGGTAAACTCGGTCTCCCTTCCGTCAGAGGCGCTCGGCGGATAGTGAAGGCAGGCTATTATCTTTGACTCAGGTCTCGCAGCACACGCCGCGTCAAGCCCCATTCTCATTCTTTGCAGCTCTCTGGAGTAAATCTTCTCATCATGGTCGGTATACTCGTCCGAACCCGGATAGGGCCAGCCTCTCGACGCCGCTATCACTATGCCGCATTCGTCTACGGCATGACAGTCATTTTGAAGGAAAACAATATCCTCATATAGCGAATTCAGATAGTTAATCCTGCTCCACCATAAATCGTGATTGCCCTTGGAAATAATCTTGCGCCCCGGCAAATTATGAATCCACTCGAAGTCGTCCATGGCGTCATCAAGCTTGAGTGCCCAAGAAATATCCCCGGGGAGCAGAACAATATCCTCGTCCGAAACCGCCTCCTTCCAAGCGTCCTCAAGGCTCCAAGGATGTCCTTCCCAGCCCATGCCGAATTTATCCATGGGCTTGTCTATATTTTCATTGAATGAGAGGTGTAAATCCCCTATTGCAAATATCTTCATCTGCCTGACCTTTAATTAGCCTTGTTTGTATTCAAAAACCTTTCACTGATTAAACAGCCACTTGAGAGCTATCAGTTATCCGCGCTCCAATGTCCAATATTTAACCTTCACTCATGGCAATCTGCCGGATAACATAGCCCGCAAGCTCAAGCCCCGCGCTTCCCGGCACATAGCTTACCGTTCCGAGAACACCATCTCTCGGCTGAGGCTTTTCCTCGGAGTAGACCACGGGTAAATGCTCTATCCCAAGCTCTCTGAGCCTCTTTCTCATAACGCGAGCCAGGGGACAAACCGAAGTCTCCGAAATATCCGCGCTGCGAAAATGAGTTGCGAATTTTCCCGCCGCTCCCATTGAGGACACAATCTTAGTGTCGCCCGAAACCGCATTTTTTATGAGTTCTGTCTTGCCGTCCACATCATCTATGGCGTCCACCACCCAATCATAGTCGCCAAGATTCAAGTCTTCCTTTTTCTTATAGAAAGACGGGATTGCCCTAACCTCAGCCTCGGGGTTTATATCCCTTACCCTCTCAGCCATCACCTCAGCCTTGTTTCGCCCGAGCGTAGATGAAAGCGCCACGAGCTGCCTGTTCATATTGCTTTCGACCACCACATCACCGTCCATGAGGCTTATATGTCCTATGCCAATTCTCGCCAGGGCTTCCGCCGCATAGGAGCCCACCCCGCCGCAGCCTATCACTATAATGCGGGCATTTTGAAGCCTCTCCAATGCCTCCGCGCCTAAAAGTTTCAACGTCCTCGAGTATCTGTTTTCCTTTTCCATTATTTATTTCTTCTATTTTATTACTTCTTTATTACTTCCAGCACCTTTATTATATCTCCGCTTGCAAAGCCTTTGCCCTCAAGCCTTCTAGCCACCTTCGCCCTCATTCTTTCATCAATGCTTTTTCCTTCTATATCCCTGAGTGCTATTTCAAGCGCGTCCTGATATTCATCAACCTTGTTCTCATATAGGAAATCCTCGCGGGCATTTTTGATAATCCCCTCATCAACGCCCTTCTCCGCCAGCTCTCTCGCAGCTCTTTCGCTGCCGCGCTTCTTTTCCCTATTGTATTCAAAATATCTGAGGGCGTATTCGTAATCGTCCAAATATCCAAGCCCTTCGAGTTCCTCAATCGCAGACTCGCTCTCGTCTTCCCGAAAGCCCTTCTCCTCGAGCCGCTTCCTCACCTCGTCCGACGTTCTCATTCTATTCGCCAAATATGCGCTCGCTATCTCCAAAGCCGTCTTTTTATCTGCTGACATATATCTCCTTGTATATGAGTCTCTCATTTATAGGCTCGCCCGCCTCAAGGCAAATCGCCGCATAGAGCCCGAACGCGTCAGGGAATTCAATATTTCCGATATAATAGCGTCTGCCCTCATGCTCCGCGCTCTTATGATTAGCCATTGGCGGAAATCCCTCGTAGACCACTGATGAGCCTATCGCCTTGATGAAAGCCTCTCTCTTCGTCCAAATCCTGAAAAACTCAGCTCTCGCCTCAGCCTTGGATATGCCATTTTCAGAAAACTCTCCGCTGACAACTGCCGCATCCTCTTCATGGAAAAACCTCCTTGAAATTGCAGCAAAATCGCAAATCCTCTCATGCTGAATATCGAGACCGCATTCTCTCCTGTCGATCAGCACAGCCCAACTGCCCTCGCTATGCGATATGGAGAATTTATCGAAGCCTTCAATATAGGGCTTGCCGCCAAGACTATTATGATTGTGATGATCGTGCAAATCTTGCATACCATGCCTACCGTACAGTTCCTGCGCACCTTGCATATCGCTCGCAGCTTCTTGGTCGCACTTACCTTGCAGGTTTAGCTCATCATGCAAGCCTAGCGATTCACTCCGCCTTCCCCTCTTCATTGAAGAGGCAAGCTCCTTCGCCCGCTCTAAATCCCCCAGATAGTCGCCTATGGCGATTTCCAAAAGCTCATGGCTCTCGCAGCCAAGCTCCTTATATTTATGCGTATAGTAAATAATCACCTTCCAAGCTCCTCTATAGCTGCGTCAACGGCATCCGCCGCAGCCACATCTATATCAGGTGCGATTCCCTCGCCGTTTACAGTCTTGCCGCTCGGTCTGAAATATTCGGTTATGGTAATCTTCACGGCAGTCCCGTCCTTAAACTTCTTCGTCATCTGAGTGACACCCTTCCCATATGTCTTTTCGCCTATTATCAGACCAGCCTTATTATCCTGTATCGCGCCCGCCAGAATTTCAGACGCGCTGGCTGTATTTTCGCTCGTCAGCATGACGAAATCGAGGTTTGCGGAGCTGGATTTTGAGTTGTAGACCGTTTCCTTTCCATCCTTTGTTTTCTCGGTCATTATCTTGCAGGCAGGCAGGAGATAGTCGGCTATCTCTATGCTCTCAGCCGTAAGCCCGCCGCCGTTATTTCTAAGATCGATAATAAACCTGTCGCAGCCCGTATTCTTCAAATCCTTAACCGCATGTTTGAAGTCCTTCGCCGTATCTTTGATAAATGACCTTATCTCGATATATCCAATGCCTTCCGCGTCCTCGAGCTCCTCATAGCTTACAGAGTCCTGTTCAATCTTAGTCCTGTTCATCTTGAACTCAATCTCCTCCCCCGCCCTGTCCACCTTGACAGTGACGGAAGTGCCTGACTCTCCCGTAATCATGCTGACAGCCTCGCCGCTATCCTTAGGCTTGCTGCCGTCCACATTCGTTATTATATCGCCGACCTGCATACCCGCGTCCTCAGCGGGGCCGCCTTCCATTACGGTCTTGATTACTATTTTGCCGTCCTCGTCCAAGACGCCGATCCCAATTCCGACATACTCCCCTGAATAGGCTTTTTCGAATTCCTTATACTCCTCCGCCGTAAAATACTGAGCGTATGGATCTCCAATTCCCGCCACGAGCTCCTTGAGCTTGGCGTCGTCAATCTCACCCGACTGAGTCGTCGCAATGGGGTCATCTCCTATCATGCGTAGAATTTCGTTGTATTTTCCGTAATTCTTCTCCAGCTCCTTATAGTATTCATATTTGCTCTCGGGAACGAATTTAATGAAGCCCTGAGCCACATATATGATTCCCATAATTGAGAGACAGCACAAAAATCCAAGCACGAAGAAAATACGCTTCTTGGTCTTAGGCGCAAATTCTTTATCCGAAGACATATCTTCAATCGCATTTACATCTTTAATCGCAGATACATCATTATCCGCAGATACATCTTTAATCTCAGATATATCTTTATTCACAGCCTCTGCGTCAAACGTATAATCGTCGATATTTTCCCTTATATCATTCTGCTCCCCGTAATCCTTCATATCCTATGTCAGTTCATATTTCCGCTTGGGACTACGCTCCTCGCGATAAACTGCACCCTCTCCTCATCTCTCCATGTATTGATTTCGATATTTCCGTATATATCCACCGCGCCGCTGCATACTGCCTCAAACGCCTCCGCCGCATCGCTGAATATTATCGCATCGGCAATGCCGCCGTTCTCCGTCCTTATGGAAAACCTCGCCATTTTATCCTCGTTTTTCAGATATTTCCAATTTGTGACCTCTGCGGACCTTATAAGGAAGGTCGGCAGCTCGTTCCCCTTGCCGCATGGCTCTAGGAGATATAGCGAGCGGGCGAGCTCTATATCCACATCATCAGCCGAGATCTCCACATCATAGTCGTAGCAAAGCTCAAAGAGCCCCTCTTCTTCCTCGAGCATGGCAGCCATATCTTCGTTCAAGGCTTTTCTCAGTTCTTCAATCTTGGTTTCAGCAATGGTAAAGCCGCAGGCAGCGCTATGTCCGCCGAAGCTTAGAAACTCCTCTCTGTATTTGTCGAGCATTGAGAATAAATCCACGCCCGGTATCGACCTTCCCGTGCCCTTATATATTCCCTCGCCCTTGGATATTACCACCACGGGGCGATTGACCTTTTCTCTCAGCTTTCCTGCCACTATCCCCAGCACGCCCTCATGCGAATCACTAATCTCGAGTATCAGAAAGTCGCCCTTTTCCATTTCCTCGTCCAGCATTAGCGAACCCTTGTCGAAGGCTTCGTCCTGAATGCGCCGCCTTTCTTTATTCGCATTTATCAGCGCCTCGCAGCATTCCCTAATCTCGTTCTCGTCCTCGGAGATAAGAAGCCTCACGCCTATGGTCGCGTCTCCAAGCCTGCCCGACGCATTTATCTTTGGCGCAATTCCATAAGATATATCGGACGCCTTTATAGTCCTGTAGTCGAGCGAAGATCTGTCAATAAGCTCTCTCAGCCCTTTGTTTCTGCAACCGAGGTGAATGCTCCTGAGCCCGCATTTTACGAGAGTCCTGTTTTCGTCCAGCATAGGCATGATGTCTGCTATAGTGCCGACGGTCGCCAGCTCTATAATCTCAGCCATGACAGCCTTGGGGATTTCCCTCTTTCTTGCTATCGCAAGCGCAAGCTTGTAAGCAACTCCGACGCCTGCGAGCCCCTTGAAGGGATAGTCGTCATCTGGAAGCTTTGGATTGATTACCAATCCCTCCGCTATTTTTTCGGAGATATTATGATGATCGGTCACCAACGTTTCGATTCCGAGCGAATGAGCATATGCAGTCTCGTCTCTCGAGACCGAGCCGCAGTCCACCGTCACTATGAACTCGCCGCCCTCAGACTTTATGCGGTCGATAGCGTCGCGGTGAAGCCCGTAGCCCTCATCAATTCTCGAAGGTATATAGTATCTCAGATTATCCGTCAGACAGGACAAAACCTTCATCATAAGAGAGGTTGAGGTAATCCCGTCGACGTCATAGTCTCCATAGATGAATATGCGCTTTCCGCTGTCTATGGCGCTGAGAAGAAGCTCGACTCCTTCACTCATATTCGCCAGGAGAAATGGGTCGTAGGCAAGCCTCGGTCTTGCGGAGAGGAATTCTTCCAGAGCCTCTTCCGCTATCCCCCTTGATTTTATTATCTCCAGAATTTTTTCCGGTACTCTGATATTATCCGCCATTAGTCACCGCTAATTCCATCACCGGCATTCAGCCTTAATCTGCTAAATTATCAGCCTTCCTTATATTATCAATCTTTATCAGTCGCCGCTCATCAGTACAGCGAATAGGGATTTATGCTGTCCCCGTCCTTAAATACGCTGAAATGCAGATGAGGCCCCGTCGAATTCCCCGTGCTTCCTATATAGCCTATGATGTCTCCTTTTTTAATAACCTGCCCTTTGCTGCAATTATAGCCTTTGAGATGACCGCAGAGCACGCTGTAGCCGCCGCCTATCGCATAGGTAACGCAGTTGCCATAGCCGCCATACCATGAAGCCCTCGTCACCATTCCGTCCGCTATAGCATATACGGGAGAGCCGTAAGTTCCGCTCTTGAGGCAAATATCCAAGCCATTGTGGAATTCCTTGCCGTGGAAGGGACATATCCTCCAGCCGTAATTTGAAGTCTGCACCCAATTACTATTGGTGGGCCAAGCATATTCTCCGATTGTAAGCTCAATATCGCCTCCGGCGTCGACAATCATCTTCTCGGCTTCTTCCTGCAAAGCCGCAGCCTCGGCAGCCATTGCCGCAGCCTCAGCAATCATCTGTTCCTGCAATGCATGAAGCCTGTCAGCCTCTTCCTGATACTTCTTTTTTAATTCTTCCGTCTCAGCCTGCTGTCCCGCCAGCTTGAGCTGCTCTTCCTCAAGTCCTATCTCCTGATATTCAAGATTCGCTTGTTGCTCCTCAAACTGAGTCTTGATCTCCTCAAGCTCTTTATAATCGCTCTCCAATTTCTTTAAAAGGTTCTGGTCGCTCTTTAAAATCCTGTGGACGGTTCCCCAATTTATAAGGAGGCTCTCCACGCTGTCCGAACTCAGCAGCACATCTACAAGCCCCGCCGAGCCTGTCTTATACATTGCCGTAAGCCTCTTTCCGAGCGCCTCATTCTGCTTTTCTATATCCTTTTCTTTTTTCCTAATCTTCTTCTCAGTCAGACTTATCTCGCCCTTTGTAGCCTCGATATTGCCCTGAATTATCTTAATCTCAGCCTCTGTTTTCGCCTGCTCATTCTGAATGCTGCCGAGCTTCTTCTCAGCTTCCTCGACATTCTTAACCGCAGCCGCCCTTTTCTTTCCTGTCTCCTTTGCCTCCTGTTCCTTCGCCTCAGCCAGCTCCGCCGCTTCCTTAGCCTTCTCCTCAGCGGCAGCCTTTTCTTCTTCGGTTACGGCATAGGCGGACGTGAAGGCGCCTACAAGGAGAGCCACTATCAGCATGAAGATCAAAAGTAAGTTTCGCCTGCCCTTGCACCTGCTTCTGTTTTTGTTCATATCGCTGTTTCTATTCCCACTCATATCGCTATTGATGTTTCTCTCGCCGCTTCCCTGCATTCTCGCGATTTTTACTTTTCATCAATCATTTATTCAAAAACCTTCTTATGGAAATCATGCTTCCCGCCGCACCGATGACTACGCCGATTCCCGTGAACATGCACAGCAGTATCTGCACGAGCTGCTCGGACGGCACTATATTCATGGAAAAGATTCTCGTAATATCGCTTTCTATAATCTCCATGACCTTATCATAGATGATATAGGTCAGCCCCGTCGCCAGGCAAGCCGAGAGCAGTCCGACTATGATTCCGCCCCATATAAATGGTGCTCTTACAAAGCTGTCTGTCGCACCGAGGTATTTCATTATTCCGATTTCCTTCTCTCTGTTGAATACGGTGAGCTTAATCGTATTGGCAACGATAACCGTAGATACGACTACGAGAAAAGCCATGGCTATGAGCGAACCGATTTCTATAAATCTCGAAGCCTTCGCGAGTTTTTCGAGCGTCTCCTGATAATAGACGACATCCTCAATCTGCTCCATTGCCTCCGCATCAGCCGCCACCCTGCTTGCCGCGTCCTTGTCGCTGACATAGATATTATAGGAATCCGGCAAGGGGTTCTCAGGAAGGCTGTCGAGAAGATAAGCATTCTCTCCCCATTTCTCCCTCAGCGTGAGGAGCGCATCCGCCTTGCTCACAAACTCCGCCTTCTCCACGCCCTGCATGGCTTCTAGCTCTTTGCCGACAGCTTCGACGTCCTGCTGGCTCGTCCCGTCCTTTATATATATCTGTAATACGTTATAGTCCTTTTCGATTGAACGCGCGAGGAGATTTACATTTACCAGAGAAACGAAGAAGAGCCCGAGAATGAGCATCATAGCAGTAATAGCCATGATAGTCGTAAAATACATACCCTTGTTTCTTCCCATCTGAATGAAGGACTGCTTGAGATTATAGAAGAACCTACTCATAGTCGCTCTCACCTCCGCTCAGATATTCGCTGAGCATTTTATCGACCTCAGCGTCCGAGACCTCTGCGGGCTGATTCAGATTGGACAGGCTCTTTCCCGTCTGGAGTCCCGACAAGGTCTGCCTGGAAAGATTTGTAATCGTGCGCCTCGCCTCAGAAGCCCTTAAGCTTTGAGCCTCTGAATTCCCTTCTTTCTTGGCAGTCCGTGCCGCCTTTGCAGCTTCCTTTGCCGCCTTCTTCTCTGCCTTCGCCAAAGCCTTCTTCTCAGCCCTGGTAAGGGAGTTCGTCTCAGTCCTAGTCATTGAATTCGTTTCAGACTTAGGCAGATTTCTCGCGCGGCTTGCCGTAAAAGCGCCAGGAATATAGTCCTCGCCGCCTCTCGCTGTGTCAAAATCGTGAAATACATAGCCGCCGGACTTATCCGCGATTATCTTTCCCTCGTTGATTGCAACGACCCTCTTATTCATGGCATCGACTATATCCTTGGCATGAGTTACCATGACGACTGTCGTGCCCCTTATATTTATGAGCTCCAAAAGCGCCATGATTTCCATGGCAGTCACGGGGTCGAGATTGCCCGTGGGCTCGTCGCAGATTAGCACCCTCGGCTGATTTGCCAACGCCCTTGCTATGCCGACCCTCTGCTGCTCCCCGGCGGACAGCTCCTCAGGGTATCTGTCCTTCTTGTCGAGTATGTCAACGAGCTCTAGCACATAGGGAACTCGCTCCCTGATTTCCTTCCTGCTCTTATGCAGAACTTCCATGGCGAAAGCCACATTTTCATAGACTGTCTTTTTCTCCAAAAGCCTGAAATCCTGAAATACCATGCCAACCTTTTGTCTGACCTCAGGTATTTTGCGGCGTTTCAGCTTGGTTATATCCTGACCTGCTAGTAATATCCTTCCTCTGTCGGGGTCGATTTCCTTGAGTATGAGTTTTATAAAGGTGGTCTTTCCCGCGCCAGACGGACCTACGAGGAATACGAAATCCCCTTTATTGATATGCACCGAGACATCCTCAAGCGCGTGATTTCGCCCATATCTCTTGCTTACATTTCTGAATTCAATCATTTTCTATGACTTCCTCTCTGCATATATATATCCCTAGCCTCAATGTAAATCTATATATACACATACACAGTTATTATACTCCACAAGATATAGTATTTCCAGCATTTCAATAATAAAAAAGCTGCATTGCTATTGCAGCTTCGCGTCCCTTAATATGTAGTATGAGCCGTTCTCATCGCCGTTATAGTCGAATGTCCCGACTACGCAAATCTCCTCGCCTTCCTCGGGGAAATCATCAGGGAATTTGTACTCCCCTCCCATTTGAAATTCAATCCCCTGCGCGCAGCAGGCGGTCGCGTCCTCAATTATGCAGGCAAAATAATACTCGTCATCTGCTTCATCATGGAAAACATAAAAATCGCCCTGCATTCTTATCTTCTTTCCGAGATACTGCTTCGGCTCGGTCATCATATTATAAACTTCTCCGTAGACCATGGTGCTCGAAAGCTCTGTCAAATCCACGTCCACAGCCTCTGCACTTGCAGGCAGTTCAGTTCCTCCAGCCTCGCCGCTCTGAGAGCTGCCCGCGCTTCCCCCTTTGCCGCCAAAGCCGCAGCCCGCAATCAAAAGCATGGCGAGCAGGCATATTAACAGAAGCATTAACTGATATGATTTAACTTTTTCCTTAATCAATTCACCCTTCATCTCTATTCACCTTCGCAATCTATCTTCTCATTTCATACGCCAGCTTTCGCCTTCGCAATCTACCCTTCGCTTTCACTCACTTCCGCGCGCCTCGGCTGGCTCTTCCGATAAAGCAGGCAATTCCAAAGGCGACTGCGTCCACAGCCACTATCGTTGCGCCGACAGGAGTGCCCGCCAAGATAGAAATAAGAATTCCCGACAGGGCGCAAACCACGGAGAGCGAGGCGGAGCATATCATCACCTGCTTGAAGCCGCTTAGCAGCCTCATAGCGGAGAGCGCCGGAAATACGATAAGCGCAGATACGAGCAATGCACCCACGAGGTTCATGGCGAGCACTATTATAATCGCTATGACAACCGCGATTATCAGATTGTATTCGTCCGCCCTCACGCCTGTTGCCTTTGCAAAGTCCTCGTCAAAAGTAATGGCGAATATTTTGTTATACATGAGCACAAAGACCGTCAGGACGAAAACCGAGAGCAGGACGCAAAGCCAGACATCCTTTCTGTCCAAGGTAAGTATCGACGTCGAGCCGAACAAGGTGCTGCATACATCCCCCGATAGGTTGGACGAAGCGGAAAAAATATTCATAATGAGATACCCGAATGCCAGAGCCCCTGCTGAAATCATGGCTATCGCCGCATCACCTCTAATCTTCGCATTCTGCCCTGATTTCAGTAGCAGGATTGCAGAGACCGTTGTGACGGGCAGAGCCAGCAGCATATCGTCCGCAAAGCTCATCACCGCAGCGACAGCCGTCGCTCCAAAAGCCACATGAGAGAGCCCGTCACCGATAAAGGACAGCCTTTTCAGCACGAGAGTTGCGCCGAAGAGGGACGAGCATAAGGCTATGAGGATTCCAACAATGAGCGCATTCTGCACGAAGGGATATTGCATATATATGATGATTTTATCCATTATGCAGTCTCACCCCCTCTATGTTCTTTGATAAACGCCCTGCCGATTTCGCTCTTTATATATTCTTCCTTCGTACCATAGAATATATTGTCCCCGATATGGAGTATATGCTTGGCATAATTGACCGCAGCAGTAATATCATGGGAAACCATTATTATGGCGATCCCCTTCCCGTTCATTTTCTCAATCAAATCATACATGCGGGCGGCTGCGCTCGGATCAAGTCCCGACGCGGGCTCATCAAGGAGCAAGATTTTGCGCGCAGCGCATAGAGCCCTTGCGAGCAGCACCCTTTGCTGCTGCCCGCCTGAAAGCTCCCTATAGCATTTTACGGCAAGCTCCGATATATCCATGAGCTCCATGCTCTCCTCGGCAAGCTCCTTCTCCTCTCGTGTATAGAAGGGTCTCAGACCCGCACGCCCCTGGCAGCCCGATATGACTATTTCTCTCACGGAAGCCGGAAAATCCTTTTGGATTGCGGTCTGCTGCGGCAAGTGTCCTATTTCGTTCTTTCTGAGTCCATCATCAAGAACTATCTCTCCGCCAAGCGGGTTTTGAAGCTGCAAGAGAGTCCTGATAAGGGTCGTTTTCCCAGAGCCATTCTCTCCCACAACAGCGAGATAGTCTCCGCTGTCCACATGGAAATTCAACCCCTCCGCAACGGGGATTGAATCATATCCGAGCGATATATTTCGGGCAGTAAGTAATGCCATGTCTTTCTCCTATTTCAATGCTTCCTTTAAAACAGTCAGATTGTCCTTCATAACGGATAGATAGCTCGCGCCGTTTTGGACATCTTTTGCCGTCACGGACTGCATGGAGTCCATTGAAAGAATCTGCCTATCCTTCCTATTTGTATTTTCGATAATCGTCTCAGCGATTCTCTTATCTGATTTCTCAATCGTCATAACCGCATTGAGTTCCAGCTCGTCAACCTTCTGTGCGAGGAAGCTTATCGTCTCGAAGCTCGCCTCACATTCCGCCGAGCAGCCGGGAAAAGCCGCATAGTAGGAGAGCCCGTAGTCGTCAGTGAGATAGCGAAGCGGGAATCTGTCTCCGAAGAGCAGCGTTTTCTTAGGCGTTTCCGACACCGCCGCCTGATACTCCTTATCGAGAGCCTCCAGCTCTGCGATATAGCCCGCGGAATTGCTCTTATAAACTTCCGCGTTTTCGGGGTCTAGGGCTTCCACAGCTTCGGAAATGCTCTTTGTAAGCACAGAGGCATTTCTAAGCGAGAGCCATATATGCTCGTCAGTCTCAGCCTCGTGCTCGCTGTCCTCGTCATGCTCACCGTGCTCGTCAGCCTCGTGCTCACCGTCCTCTCCATGCTCATGCGCTTCCTCTTGCATACCTTCAATAATTTCCTCTTCCTTTACCGAGTCGCCGAGCAAATCCATTAGGTTCAAAACAACAGCGTTCTTACTCGAAATCTCCTTCAATGCATCCTCTGTCCACCCGTCAGACTCACCTCCAACATAGACGAATATATCGCAGTTAGCTATTTTTTGAATATCATCCGCTGAAGGCTGGAAGCTATGCAGATCGACGCCACTGTCAAGCAGCATAGTCGTCTCAATATTCGCGGGATTATCTCCGAGGATATTGTTTACCCAATCATATATCGGGAATATAGTCGTAACGATTTGTATCTTATCATCCGCTTCTTTCCCCTGCTCCTTCTCAGTGCCGCACGCGGAAAGACCGCTCACCACCAAAATGGTGGCAATCAAAAGCGATAGTATTTTTCTCATAATTAAAAACTCCTTATATTTTAATGAAAATTTTTTCGGAAAGCCTATGCTCATAAAAGCGCAGTTCGCTTTCAAAATGCGTTCAACCTTAAAAGAGCAGTCAGCCTTTCCATAGAGATTTAATTATTCATTCGGACTTTTCTTGAGACGGGTGTTTCCCTCAGCAAATCATATGCTATCAGGAGCACCGAAAGAAATACAAAGACATCAGGAATTATTGATGAGGCGTCCATGGGCGAGCCCGCAGAGGTTTGATGTAAAAGATTTTCACATATATGGATATAGTCGCAAATCGGACAGTCATCTCCGCTGCAATCGTGCTCAGCCTCGGCAGCAACGAAAAACGAAGAGAGCAGCACTATAAGGAAAAATACCGTCATAATAATGGCGGCAATAATCCTTTTTCTTAATCCGACTCTCTCCTTCAATTCTTTTTCTCCTTCATCAAAAGTCTGAGCTTTGTATACTGAAATCATTTTTATTGTGCATAATAGATATGCTGATGTCAACAATCCCTATTCCTAAACCCCATTGATAATCTCTATTCGTAAACACTATTCGTAATCCCCATTCGCAAGCCTTATTCGTAATGCCTCTTGAATTCTCCGATGGTGAATATCACAAGCCCAATCCATATTATGCCGAATGCGATTATCTGCACCATATCGATCGGCTCGCGGTAGAGGAAGATTCCGAGCATGAGAGTTATGCTGGGACTTATATACTGCGAAAGTCCAATCACCAGCAGGGTTGTTTTCTTGGCTGCATAGCCGAAGAGCGAAATCGGAATGAAGGTCATCAGACCGCTCATCCACATCAGAGCGTATTCCCTCGGCGCTCCGACGCTGAGCGCGCCTATTCCCTTTATCTCGATAAAGAGAATCGCAAAGAGGGATATAAAGGCGAATGGTGCGGTCTCATACACCAAGGCTATGACAGGCGGCAGATTTGACGCCTTCTTTATCGCAGAATATACAGCCCATGTGAAAGCCAATCCCAAAGCCACCGTAGGGAGCTGCGCATAGTGAATCAGAATAATCACTATAGCCATGACGGCGAAAGCCATTGCCGTGAGATTATACTTCGTCAGCTTCTCATGGAAAAGAATGATTCCGAAAGCGCAGATAACGAGCGGCTCTATATAATAGCCGATAGCGCTTTGAACGAAATGCGCGGTCGTCATCGCCCAAATATATATATTCCAATTCAGGGTCAGAAGGAGCCCTGCGGCAAGCGAAATCAATACCGTCTTTCTGTCTTTTAGCGGAGCCAATATCTCCGCCCTGCTGTATTTAAATCTCGCAAAAACATACGCACAGATGAATATCGTAAATATCCTGTATAGAATAATCATCCATGACTCTATTGGCACTAGCGACTGCCAATATATGGGCAGAAATCCCCACATTATCTGGCAGAAAAGCACATATATCACACCTTGTCTGTATTCGCTGTCTCGAGTCGACATATCTTTCATATCCCTTCCGCGCTATCTTCATAGCGACCTTCTAAATTTTAAATAAAACTGAAATCTCGTGCAACAGTTTTAGGGTTTTGAGATACTATATATATGAGTGCACTCTTCACATGTGAAATGACAAGAGGTAATAAAGGTGAAGAATAATATTACAAAAGAAGAATTCTGCAATAAGTACGGGCAGATTAAAGACGGTCTGTATAGATACGCTCTCTACCGCCTGGGCAATAGCGAAGACGCTGAGGACGCCGTATCTGATACTGTGCTTGCAGCATGGCAGGGCATAGGTAAGCTGCGCAATACCGAGGCTTTCAATTCCTGGATATACAGCATACTAGCCCGCATATGCAATTCATATATCAAAAAGACGATTAAAAATCGGGAGAAGCTTGAAAAAGCAAAGGTATCAGCGGAGACTCTCGGTGAATTATCGGGAAATTCGAATACGTCAGGCTCGCTTTCAAGCGAACTCGCAGAGGCTCTGTCCATACTGAATGACGAAGAGCGAAGCATTGTTCTCCTCTCAGTCCTAGGCGGCATGAACAGCAGGGAAATCTCGGAGAACTTCGATCTGACCGCAGGCGCCGTCAGGTCCAAACTGTCCCGCAGCCTCGCCAAGATGAGAGAATATCTATCCTAGAGACAGAGAGTCAATCGCCGGTTCTCAATGATTATGGAGATAATAAGATGAATAAAGATAAGATGAATAAAAACAGGACGAACAATTCAAAATCTGCCAAAAGCCGATTTGATAAATTAAGCAATGAAGAATATATCAAAAGCCTATTTGATGATGACGACATCAGGGCTCCTGAATCCTTGTCGGAGGATAAAATGCTGTCCATGCTTGAGGCCTTCGAAGCTGAGATAGAGATAAATGCCGATCCCGTTTCGGAATCAGAGCAAAAGAAGTCATGGGATAATTTTAAAACTATGGCAAAGACCCCTAAGTTTAAGTTTTTCGCCGCCGCTGCCTGCATGGTGCTCGCGATTGCAGCTCTCCCCAGCATTTATTACTCAGACCTTTTTATGCCTGACACCTCTGTGCAAGACGGCGAACTGTATACATTTACCAGCAGTCAGGAAATTGAGCATGTCAGAGGTAAGATAGATCATCTTTCGCCCGGCCGGGGCAGAAATGGATTTTCCTCTAGCGGTCCGTCTTTTGGCGCCGGCGACAGCGTTGAGGAAGCCGCAACGGAATATGAGGCGGATTACGCAGACGATACTTCCTACGGGGTATATTCTACCGAGAAGACTGCAGACATGGAGCTTGGAGCCGAACATAGCACCACATATTTACAGGTTGCGGAAATCGACGAAGCTGATATTGTCAAGGTCGACAGTCGCTATATTTACTGCGTCACTGATAAAAGGGAAGTCGCCATATATGAAGCTGCCAAGGGTGAGGTGAAAAGGCTTTCCACCATAGGCAATAACGGCATTGAAAACTATATAAGCAATATCTTCCTCAAAGGCGATACACTCGTCTCCATAGGGCGTGTATATGAGAATAAGGAGTCCTATATCGCAGTAGTCAGCTATGATATTACGGATAGGAGCAAGCCGACACTCATAAATCAATTCCGCCAGAGCGGAGACAGCATAATCTCAAGCCGCATGATTGGCGACTATGTATATATCGTAACCAGCACCTATATGTACCATGGTGAATTCAGCATTCCAAAATGCACGATTGACGGCGAATACAGGGAGATGGACGCCTGCGATATTTCCTGCGTACCTAATCCGAAAGAAGCTTCCTTTACCGTGCTAAGCGCCGTGGATATTGCCTCAGGAAAGGCTGGGAAGTCAAAGAGCAAGGCGGTTTTCGGAGCGTCGGATACCATATACTGCAATAATCAAAACCTCTATATTGCAGTCGAAGAATGGGAAAGCGGCGAATCTGTCACCAGGATAGTAAGAGCTGCCCTTGACGGTCTGAATGTGAAATTTGACCGAACTGCCACAGTGAGCGGCTATATAATCAACCAATTCTCAATGGATGAAGATGACGGATATTTCCGTATCGCCACCACATCAGACAGAGAGGGCATGAATGTAAACAATCTCTTCGTGCTCGATGATAAGCTGAAAGAAGTCGGAGCGATTAAAGGATTTGCCAGAGATGAGAGCATTAAAGCGGTACGCTTTATGGGAAAGAAAGCATATATGATTACATATGAGTCCATAGACCCTCTCTTCGTCATGGATTTGTCGGAGCCTGAGAACCCGCGCATAGAAGGCGAGGTCAAGATTGACGGCTTCTCGAGTCTGCTGGTTCCAATCGGCAAGGACAGGCTTCTCGGCATAGGCTATGCCACAGGCGACAACGGCTACGGCGGAATATATGATGAGGGGCTCAAGCTCGCGCTCTTCGACGTCTCAAATCCGTCTGAGCCAAAGGTGCTTGAAAGCATGGAGTTCGAGAATATGGAGAGTCCTGCGCAGTCAACACATCTCGCGTTGGTTGTAAACAAAGCTGCCGGATATTATGCGATTCCATACGAAGTCCCAGGCTACTATTATTATGATTATGACGAGGACGATGACGAATCTGAGTACGAAGACGGAGAAAGAATCGAAGATGAGTCAGGTGTGCTCGTTTTCGGAGTCGAGGGCGACGAGAAAGGCAAGATAGAAGTCTATGATAAGCATAAGATTGACAGTAGGATAATCAAGCGAAGCGTTTATATAGGCGACTATATCTACGCCATAAGCGATGAGGCTGGAGTAACGGGCTTCAAATTCGAAAAGCAATAATAACAGAGCGCGTTTGTTCTGAATGAACAGCTCCTGAATGAGCTGCTCCTGAATGAACTACTCCTCATCAGGGCATATCATTCTAAAAGGCTCCCCGCACGGGAGCCTTTAAATGTTTCGCAGCAGAGTTGAAAACCTACTCTCCTTTTACATATTTTCTTATCGCCTTAAATGTTTTCTCGCTGATTACATGCTCCATGCTGCATGCGTCCTCCTCGGCGGTCTTATCATCAACGCCAATATCTTTCAGCCAATCTCTGAAAAACTTATGCCTGTCATAGACGCTCTTGGCTATCCTCTTCCCTTCTCTTGTCAGACTGATATAGCCCTCAGGCGAGACTTCGATATACTCTTTTTCCTTCATATTCTTTACAGCCACGCTGATACTCGGCTTCTTAAAGCCGAGCTCATTCGCTATGTCCACGCTTCTTACCACGGGCTTTTTCTCGCTCAGTATCAGTATGCTTTCCAGATAGTTTTCTATAGACTCATTATGATTCATTTAAGCACTCCTTTCGTCTCGCCGTCAAAAGCATTTCCCGCTCCACGACCGCAATCAAATACTACCATATGAAGACATCATTTTACACAAAAAAATGTCACCCTAAGCGCTGATTGTCATCCTGAGCGAAGCGCTGCGTAGTCGCTATCGAAGGAGCTCAGCCTCCGTAGATCAATGCTTTCTACATTTCGGCAACGCCGTATAATCAGTGAAAGCATTTAGGATCTTTAACCCAAATATCT
>JAFWFU010000012.1 GCA_017515425.1 Mogibacterium sp. | reverse complement strand
TTACTCATGTTTGAATCCTCCTTTGTTACAAGATGCGGTTGGTAGCCACATCAATAGTAGCATTGGAGGTTTTCTTCTTGAAGCTAAAGCTTTCCACTCTCACCGGCAGAGCCGGTGGTTTTTGTCACGCTGAAGCTACAAAAAAATATCGGGTAGGCGTTTTCGCCTACCCGCTTGCTTATCTATCAACGGACTTATTCAACTCCTCGATCTAATTTCAAATTAACCCAAAGTGCTTTAAAGCCTCTATAACAAATTTCTGCTTCTCCGCTCTCTCCTTCGGAATATAATATCCTTCAGCTGCCTTTCTACCTTTGTATTCACTCTGAGCAAGACCACACAACTTCTTTGTCCTTGAGATATCCAGATTAGTCACGTGTTCATCGTACGTATCACGGACCCATTTCTGAATTTCTTTATAAGTTGCTTTTTTCGTTTGTAGATGTTGCTCGGTGTCATAGTCATCTATGTTCACTGTGACACCGAACACATTTCTGAAAAAGACGATTTTATGGTGTTCGTCTACTACCTTCTGTGGTGGATTTGATCCACCGGTATACGAACCCTCTTGATTGGTGTTCGTATACTTATCATCTGGTGAAGGCGGTGGGAGTCGAACCCACGTCCAAGAGCATTTCCGGAAAACTTTTTCCGAGCGCAGCCGTTTGATAAAATTTCGCGCGCCTTTCGTCAAGCGGCAAGCTAAAGGCTGCGCTATCCCGTGATTGCTCATGCGCTACCGGGAGCTTACGCATGAGGTTCCTGCATGATTGACGCCGAGTTCTCAGGCTGCAGGCGACCTGAGGTCGACGCGCGGGGCTGAACTATGCAGCCAGTGCGAAATTGTTGTTTGTTTTAGCGTTTCTTTTTAACGGGTACTTTTAGCGTGGATTACCACCACGGCTCGCTTATCTTCGTTCCACACACCTGTCGAAACCTTTACGCCCCCAAGATGTATATAAGTATACTATTAAGCTGAAAAGCAGCAGTCTTACCGCCACTTCAATTATTATAGAAGATATAATTACATTGTCAACATCATATACGCCATTAGCATAGTAATAAAAGCGCCGATAAAAATGGTAATAAAAATATTGATAAAAAAGCCTGTCTTAACTCACATGAACAATATAGCGTGTGAGGGTATAGTGTATGAGTGGCAAAGCGCGGGAGTTTTAATAATAGACTCTCTCATACGCCATAGCCTCTTGTCATTTTTCTACATTATATATAAGTGCCATGAATTCGAGATTCTCGCTGCCGGTGTTTTCTATCGAATGTCCGCAGCCGGCTTCGATTATGCAGCAGTCACCTTTTTCGACGAGATATTTGCTCCCGTCGCTGTCGGTGAAGGTGCCCTCTCCCGCGATAATATAATATGGCTCGGTCTCTCCCTCGTGAATATGCCAGCCTATTGAGCTTCCCGGCTCAAGCACGAGGCGCGCATACATTCTGCCATGTCCCGCAAATTCTTCCTCGGTGATAACATGGTGGAAGGTGACACTGCCTTTACCGCCTCTCAGTTCGTTCTTTACTTCTATAGTTTCTTTTCTTACCATCTGTATTCCCTCGCCTTTCTTCGCATTCCCAGCGCTAAATATATATCGCTCACTTTAAGCCACTTAAAGATTGTCGGAACCGTGTTTTTTGAGAAGTTCGTGTTTGAGTTCCCAGAGCTTATGCGACAAATCCACATGGTATGTCTGAGGATTTTCAAATCTAAGCATCTCCCCCCACAGCGTATCTATCTGCTCGCGGCAGGTCTCTCTAATCTCCTCAATGTCCGGCTCTTTGTAGACGAGCTTGCCTCTCTCGAAAATCGGCACGAGCATTTCCTTAGCCTCGTAGTTTTCCAGCATTTTGCGCTTCCAGACAGCATTCGGGTCGAATATCTCATAGGGCGTCCCGTCAGGTATGGGTTCGTCGCGCAGCATGATTACATCTGCCATGGCTTTTCCCGTCTCCTTGCTGAAAAAGCGGACCAGCTTTTTAAAGCCAGGATTGGTAATCTTCTCGACGTTCTCGGAAATCTTCATTCTCGGCTCAAGCTCATTCCCCTTACCGATACCGGAGAGCTTATACACTCCGCCGAATACGGGCTCCGACCTTGCGGTGATGAGCCTCTCTCCGACGCCGAAGGAATCTATCTTCGCACCCTCCAGAATAACGTCTCGAATGATATATTCGTCGAGCGAATTGCTGATGACTATTTTGCAATCCGTCAAACCCTCTGCGTCGAGCGCTTTTCGACATTCGCGGGTCAGATATGTTATATCTCCTGAGTCGAGTCTCACGCCCATCTTCTCAGGTTTCAGCTCTTTGAAAACCTTTATGGCATTCGGAAGCCCTGATTTCAGCACATTGTAGGTGTCGATAAGCAGCGTCGCATTTTGCGGGTACTGCTCTGTGTATACTCTGAATGCCTCGTATTCGCTCTCGAAGCTCTGAATCCAGCTATGCGCCATTGTGCCGAGAGCCGGAACAAAATGATTTCTGTCGGCAATCGTGCAAGCAGTCCCCGCGCAGCCTGCGATATATGCGGCTCTCGCTCCATAGACCGCGGCATCCGCTCCCTGTGCCCTTCTGGTGCCGAACTCCATAACAGGTCGTCCCTGCGCGGCTCTGACTATGCGCGCGGACTTGGTGGCTATAAGGCTTTGGTGGTTGAACTGCATGAGCATGAAGGTCTCCACGAACTGCGCCTGAATCAGCGGACCCTTGACTATCATCACGGGCTCATGAGGGAATATCGGATAACCCTCGGGCACCGACCATACGTCACATTCAAATTCGAATCCTTTCAGATAGTCGAGGAATTCCTCGCTGAACATATCCTTGGAACGCAGGTATTCTATGTCCTCGTCCATGAATTTGAGCCTCTTCATATAAGCAATAATCTGCTCCAGCCCTGCCATAATCGCAAATCCACCGCCGTCGGGAACGCGCCGAAAGAATACGTCGAAGCATGCCTCCGCCTCGCGATTGGCAGAGTTGAAATAGCCGTTCGCCATGGTGATCTCGTAGAAGTCGGTCAGCATGGTAAGATTGTAATCGTTAAGAAGTGCATAGTCTTTTTTACTCATATCTCGCTCCAAATTATTGCTTCAAGGGTCGCTGATTAGCCCGTTTCGCCAATCAGACTCCCATAATCTACAGCCGCACAGATGAGGACAGCTGTTGGTTCGGCAGCCGCCTTTATCCGTGATTTTTTTCACGCTTTTATTTTACCCTCTATCCCCCGCATTTGCAATCGCATAAGAGAGCGCTTGTTGAGGAATAACCGTCCCTGTGCTAAAATGTTAGCTGTATTTGTGGCGCTTCCGCCGGGGAGGTTTATGAAAGAGATTAAAATTAGTGCAAATGACGCGGGAAGGCGCCTGGATCGCTTCCTTCGGAAATATCTCAAGGAAGCCTCTCTCGGGGAAATCTATAAATTCATTCGCAAAGATGTGAAGGTCGACGGCAAACGCCGCAGCGAGTCCTATATATTAAAGGAAGGCGAAATGCTCTCGCTCTATCTCGCAGATGAGGTTATCCGAACGCTTAGCGGAAAGTCTCAGAGTATTGCAGAGGGGATTTGCAATTCTGAGTCTCGGGGCAGCCTTCAAGGTTTCGAGGGCGTGCAGAAGTCCGCAAAGTCGTTTAAGTCAAGCGCTTCTGTCCGCAGGAATTTCGACCTCGTTTATGAGGACGGTCAGATTCTCATTGCCAGCAAACCCTATGGTCTCTTGACTCATGGCGACAGGAATGAGAAGAAAAATCATCTGGCGAACCGCGTCAAGGATTACCTCATAGCGAGCGGCGCGTATAATCCGAGAGTCGAGAAGGTGTTTACACCCGCGCCCGTAAACAGGCTGGACAGAAATACGACGGGAATCGTTCTCTTCGGTAAGACTTCAAATGCCATGAGAGAGCTGACGCGAATGATACGCGATGATGAAATCAGAAAATTCTATCTGACAATCGCCTGCGGTGAGATTGCAGAGGCTATGCATCTCACGGGCAGCCTCGTAAAGAATGAGGAAGCCAATAAGGTGAAGGTGGCAGTAAATGAAAAGATAAGAGAAAGAGAAAGTGAAAATGTAAATATAAAGGTAAATGAAAAGGTAAGTGAAAATGTAAATGTAAATGTGAAAGCAAAGAGCAAAGTCATTCGCTCTGCTCAAGATGATAAAATCTGTCATTCTGTGCTGGAAGGCGCAGAGAAATCTTCAAAGCTGCAAGGCAACGAAAAATCTTCAAAACCAGGTGTGGCTAAGGATATAGAGACCATAGTGCGACCGATAGAGGTTTTAAGATTTGGAAGCGGCTTTTGCGCCACGCTCTGCGAGGTCGAGCTCGTGACAGGTCGCTCTCATCAGATAAGGGCACATCTTGCGAGCATTGGGCATCCTCTGATTGGTGACAGCAAATATGCCCTCAGGAAATATAAGGAAGCAAACGATTTCGCAAAGGACGTTGCAGGTCTCAGCACTCAGCTCCTGCATGCATATAAGATTGAGTTTTCAGAGGAAGCAAAAACCTCTGAATGTCTCGACTATCTGTCGGGTAAGTCGTTTGAATGCAGCCTGCCGAAAAGATTTGGGGAAATATGCTCTGCTTTTGGGGCTAGGTCAATCGCCTGCAAAAATAAATAGATAAAGAGGGAATAGAGAATAGAAAAATAGTAATATGAAATACAAAATTGAAAGTTGGAAATTAGTAATTAGATAATAAATAATAGTAAGGTAAAAGATAAAAAACAAAAAGTGATATTATAAAGATAGGGAACGGAAGGTTAAAAATAGAAAAAAGAGAATTAGTAATATGAAATAGAAAATGAAAATTTGAAATGAGCAATTAGATTATAAATAATAGTATAGAAGATTAAATACAAAAGATAAAAGATTGAAGATTGGATTAAATATTATAGGAAAGGCTAAAAATGATGGGCGATAAGAATAAGAATAAAAAAGCAAAAGAAGTAAATAAGGCAGGAAACAGCAAGAAAAATGACAAATCCCGCAAGGTTTCCATGGTTTCGGAGCCGCGCCATGCCGCGCCCGAGACGACAAGCGGAGGTGCTGCTGCCATGATTAAGGAGTTGGCTGTAAATGTGCTCATAGCATTCTGCCTTGCCTGCGTTCTGCTGTATTTTATAAGACCTACGATAGTAAAGCAGACCTCTATGGAGAATACTCTGCACAATAACGACTATATGATAATGTATAAGCAGGCATATAGGAGTCACGGACCCGAGCGCGGAGATATTATCATCTTTCAGAGCGAGCTCCCCAAAGATAACGGTGACGGAGCTAAGCTGCTGATTAAGAGGGTCATTGGTCTGCCGGGAGATGCGCTCGAGATAAGGGATAATCAGCTCTATATAAACGGTGAGGCTTATCACGAGGACTATTTGAAGGACGGCGACACTCCGATTATTGATGTCCCAGCCGAGGGTGAGGTGTTCAAGGTCCCTGAAAACTCCTATTTCTGCATGGGTGATAATAGATGGGGCAGTACGGATTCCAGAGATTTGAGTGTTGGCTGTGTGACGCCGGATTTGATTAAGGGAAAGGTTGTGCTGAGGCTGTTCCCGTTTAACAAAATTCAAAGGTTTTAAGATCTTTCGACTACGCTCAAGATGACAAAGGCGGCATTCAGAACGACAAGTTTACGTTTAAGATGACAAAATGGCTAAGAAATCACGAAAAATAGTTGCGAATAACAAAAAGGCGTTCCACGATTTCCATGTCGAGGAGCGTTTTGAAGTGGGAATAGTCTTGACCGGCACGGAGATTAAATCCATAAGGCGCGGCGGTGTCAGCATTAAGGAGAGCTACGCTAAGATTACGAATAAGGGCGAGCTCATAATCACAGGTATGCATATCGCACCCTATGAGCAGGGCAACCGCTTCAATGTAGAGCCCCTGCGCGTCCGCACCCTGCTGATGCATAAAAAGGAAATCAACAAGCTCTATGGCAAGCTCAAGACGCAGCAGGGCTTGACGCTCATTCCTCTCAGCGTCTATCTTGACGAGAATGGGCGCTGCAAACTAGAGCTCGGGCTATGCCGAGGCAAGAAGCTATACGATAAGCGCGAGGCTGACGCCAAGAGGGACGCCGAGCGCAAAATGGATAAGGCTATAAAGGCCTCTCGTCTTTTTTAGCTGCTGCTTTCTTGACTGCTGCGGCTTTTTCTGCCGCTGCCCTTGGCGGCAGCTTTCTGAAACTGTTGATTGCTCCCGTCGGGCATACCACGGCGCAGAGTCCGCAGGATTTGCACTTCTCCACATCTATCCTTGCGAGGTTATCCTCTATATGTATGGCGTCGAAATTGCAGACTGTCGTACACTTCGTGCAGCCAATGCAGGCGTTGTCACAGTTCTTTCTGGCGACTGCGCCCTTGTCCGTAGAGGAGCAGAGGACGTGCACCTGTGATTTTACGGGCACGAGCTTGATTAGTTTCTGCGGACAAGCGCCTACGCAGGCGCCGCATGCCACGCAGTTTTCCCTATTCACCTTGGCAATCCCGTCTACAATTCCTATGGCGTCGAATTGGCATGCGGTGGCGCAGTCGCCCAGCCCCATGCAACCAAACATACAGGCATTGGGGGAAGAGAACCAGCCCTTAGCACCTTTGCAGGAGCTCATTCCCTGCCATTCCAGCACCGTGCGCCTTGCGCCGGAGACGCCATTACACATAACCTGCGCAACCATAGGCTCCGCTGAGCCAGCAGCCCTGCCTAGGATTTCCGCTATCGCCTCAGCCGTTCCCGCTCCGCCCGGCGAGCAAAGAGTACAGGAAAGCCCTTCGTCAGCCACGAGATTGGCGGCGTAGTCATCACAGCCCGCAAATCCGCAGCCGCCGCAGTTGGCACCCGGAAGCACCTCTCTCACGAGAGTTATTCTTTCATCAACACTGACATGGAATACCTTGGACGCGAAAACCAAAAGTCCCGCGCAGGTAAGTCCAATTACCGCTACCAGCAGTACAGGTGTAATCAATCCATTCATATCCGCACCTCCCTATTGGAACATTCCCGCAAAGCCCATGAACGACAGAGCCATGATAGACGCTGCCACGAGGATAATCCCGACGCCCTGGAATGGGGCGGGAATCCCGTCCATATTGCTAAGCTTCTCTTCACGAATGCCCGCGAAGAGAACCATGGCTACCATATAGCCCACGCCCGCTCCGAAAGCATATACGACCGATTGCAGATATGAATATCCATAGCTTATCGCGTTAATCGTCGCACCCAATATAGCGCAGTTGGTGGTAATCAACGGGAGGAATATTCCGAGCGCCTTTTGAAGTGCGGGAAGATACCTCTTCATAAACATTTCCACGAACTGTACGAGGGCTGCGATTACCAGAATGAACACCACCGTTTGCAGATATGCGATGTCGAAGCGGTTGAGAATCTGCATTACAGGCCATGTAACCAGCTCTGCGATAACCATTACGAATACCACCGCTCCGCCCATGCCGACGGAAGAGCTCATCTTGTTCGAAACCCCGAGGAATGAACAGATCCCCAGGAACTGCGACAGTACGAAGTTATTAACCAGGACTATCGCCATAAAGATTACTATAAGGTTTACCATTTACGCCGTCTCCTTTTTAATTCTTTTTCAATTAAGATCCCAAGCGCTTTCACTGATTGCACGGCGCTGCCGCATTCTCTGCCGCGAGCTCCTCATTAGCCTCAGCGGTATTGCAGGAATTATACATAGGGCAAAGTCCGCAGCTAAAGCCCTTAGCCTTTAGAGCGCGCCCCTTGGTCGCCGCCTGCATGATTGCGATAAGGAGACCATAGACGAAAAATCCACCCGGCGGGAGATTGAAAAATCCAATCGAGAAATCCGGTATAATGGTAAATCCCAGCAGACAGCCCGTTCCGAGCAACTCTCTGATGGCTCCCATGGCAGCGAGGGCGAGCGTGAAGCCGAGCCCCATGCTGATACCGTCAAGTGCGGAGTCGAATACCGTATTCTTATTGGCGAAAGCCTCCGCTCTGCCGAGAATGATACAGTTTACTACGATAAGCGGAATGAATACTCCGAGCGCCCTGTTGATGTCAGGCGCATAAGCCTGTAGGACGAACTGCACGAGAGTTACGAATCCCGCAATGACTACTATATAGCAGGGAATCCTGACCTTGTCGGGGATCACCTTGCGCAGAAGCGATATTACGATATTGGAGCAAATCAGCACAGCCGTCGCCGAAAGCCCCATACCGAGCGCATTTATAAGCGAGCCGGAGGTAGCAAGGAAAGGGCAGGTTCCGAGAAGGAGCACCAGCACCGGATTTTCCTTAATAATTCCGTTCGTCAAAATCGCAAGCTTGCTTTTGTTTTCCATCAGTTGACACCTCCCATCGCCTTGAACTGCTCGAGAGCGCAATAGACAGCCTTGTGGACGGCGCTCGAGGATACGGAAGCCCCCGTAGCCTCCACGACATCATCAGCATGAGCCTTGATATTGTTGCTGCCGAGATCTGTCTTTCCTATATACTGCGAGAGATGCGTGGAATCATGGGCTTTTGTGCCCACGCCCGGCGTGTCCGCGTGCTCCGTTATCTGCACGCCCGTAATCTCTCCGTCTTTATTTATGCCGACCATTGCCGTCAGAAGTCCGCCGTAGGAATTGGATTTTACGGTCACGACGATGCCGGATCCGTTTTTAGCCTTATAGCAGTCGACGGCATATACCTTGCCCGGCTCGTATTCCCTGAGCTCCACATTCGCGTCTTCGAATTCACCATTGGCGTCCTCGAGGAGCGCGGACCTGGCTTCGCTGGCAGCCTTGGCTGTATTGTCGGCGATTATCGGCGCTGTAATGCCGTAGGTAAATGCCAGAAGGAAAGTTACCGCAAAGCAAATCGCCACCAGCACGAGTATAGGTGAAATGAAATCCTTGAAAGCACTGTTCTTAGTTTCCATTCCTGGCACCTCCTTCCTTCAGATAGAATTTATATGAAAGATTGTTAAACAGCGGCACGCAGAGGTTCATCAGCAAAATCGAAAACGATACGCCTTCGGGATATGAGCCGTAGAGCCTGATACTCATGGTGACTATGCCGCAGCCTATTCCGAAGAGAAGCTGTCCGAGAGGAAGCTTCGGACTTGTGACGTAGTCGGTTGCCATGAAGAAAGCTCCAAGCATTACACCGCCCGCGAGGACGTGGAAAACTCCCGCGTAGAGCGATCCCGTCGCGATAAATCCGAACATGAATACCGTGCCGATAAATGCGCATGGAATGATCGGGCTGATTACCTTTCGAATCATCAGATAGATACCACCCATGAGAAGCGCGAGCGCGCAGACTTCTCCGGTGGAACCCCCGTGAAATCCGAGGAACATTCTCATTAGGTCGGGCACCTGCTCTCCGCTTCCCTCCGCAAGAAGTGCCAATGGCGTGGCTCCCGTAACCGCGTCCGAAGTCGATTCAAGCCTCGTTGGAGGCCATGTTGACATATTGGACGCAAAGGAAATGAAGAGAAATATTCTGGCTGTGATAGCCGGATTGCTGAAATTCCTCCCGAGTCCGCCGAAGAGCTGCTTCACCACAACTATGGCGAAGAAGCACCCGATTATCGCCTGCCAAATCGGGAAATTCGAAGGCAGGTTGAAGGCTATAAGAAGCCCCGTGAGGGCAGCCGACAAATCCTTTATGGTCTGTTTCTTATGCGTGATTTTGTTGTAGAAATATTCGAATCCCACGCTGGCTATTATGCAAATGGCGGCGAGAACTGCAGCTTTGTATCCGAATATATATATGCTTGCCAGCCACGCGGGAAAGAGCGCCACCATAACGCTTCCCATCAGGCGGGTTGTATCCGACTCGGTTACTATATGCGGCGAGGAGGATACGATAAGATTGGTATAATATTGCTTATCCATATTAACTCGACGCCTCCTTTACCATCATCTTTCCGAGTTTGTTGGTGAGTGCCAGCGGGCGGCGAGCCGGACATGTGTACGAACAGCTCCCGCATTCCATGCACTGCATGATTTTAAATCTATTTAGCTTCTCAACGTCCTTAGCCTCGTATGCGTCTGCGAAAATGCTCGGCATGAGCCCGAAGGGGCAGGCTGTATGGCAGCGCTGACAGTTGAGGCAAGCCGTCTCTTCCTTCACCTCAGCCTCCTCAGCGCCGAAGCAGAGCACACCGGACGTATTTTTCGTAATCGGGGAATCATCACCCTTGGTGGCGCGCCCCATCATGGGACCGCCCAGGACAATCTTCTTAGGATCCTTCCGATAACCGCCGCAGAACTTAATTATATCCGAGATCCTAGCGCCGATAGGAACATATACGTTCTGAGGCTTCGCCACGGCGTCGCCGTCCACTGTTATGCGCCTTCTGATGATAGGCATTCCCGTCTTGAAGAATTCTGCCAAAACTCCCACCGTGGAGACATTGTCGAGAATGACTCCGAGCTGCGCGGGCAGCACGCCTGCGTCCATGACCTTGCCCGTAACCTCGTAGACGAGGACTCTTTCAGCACCCTTGGGGTAGCTCGAGGGTAGCATGACGATTTCTATATCGTCTATCTCGTTCTGCTCAATAAGCCTTCTCATATTGGCTGCAGCCGCGGGTTTGTTTTTCTCAATCCCGATAAAGCCCTTTTTCAGATTGAGGAAATTCATAATCAGCCTCATTCCGTCGAGCACGTCCTGTCCGTTCTCAATCATCTCTCTGTCGTCAGTCGTGAGGAAGGGCTCGCATTCCGCGGCGTTGACCACGAGGTATTCGCATTCGTCGAGGTTCTTGGGGTTCAGCTTAATATGCGTCGGGAAGGACGCTCCGCCGAGTCCTACCATGCCGCTGTCTCTGGCTGCCTTGACGAAGTCCTCGAAGCTGTCTATATCAGGAATTCTGACTTCCTCGCTGACATCCTGTTTCTTGTCGGTTTCGATTACTATATGCGTCTCGAAGCCGCCCATGGAGCCGCGAACCTGCTCAATGGCTTTGACGGTTCCGCTCACGCTCGAAAAAACAGGCGCACTTACAAATGCCTCAGTATCACCGATTCTCTGCCCCACCTTTACATAGTCTCCGACTGCCACGAGCGGAGAGCAGGGCGCACCAATGCTCTGAGACATGCTTATACTGACCTCATCCGGTATAGGCATCGTAACGGTCTCTGAATTTGCCGTATTTTTATGATGCGGTACGTGGATGCTGGGCAAATGTTTTCTCTGGATCATCCCTTTGGAAAACTCCTTTCGTATAGCTGCAATATCTACTTGGGGCACAAAAAATAATCTCCCTAACTAACGCCTTCATTATATATTATTTGCTTTGAAAAAACATTGATTGATACAAAAAACACAGGCTTGAGCTGTCCGTTTTTCAGAGCAATCGCGTTAATTTTTTGACTCTTTCAGACCCGACCTTAATCATGCCTTCGTCGTCCACGCCGCTTATGCGATAATCCTCTTCGAGAAGATTTTGGATATAGCTGATGACCTCCATGGACATGATTTCCCCAGGGCAGACGATAGGCGTTCCAGGCGGATATGTGATGATAGGCTCGTATACTATTCGCCCTTCTGATTTATAGAGCGGCACGAGCTCGCCTGAGGCTGGCACGTCTGAGACCTCAGGCACAGGCGCCTCGAAGGAACGCGGCGGCTCTGCGCCCGCAGTGCTAATGCCGTAGCTCGCGGCTATATCCCTTAAAGCTGCGAGCAGCCTCTCGTAGTCGCCGCGGGTATTGCCGGCGCCTGACATGAGCAGCAGATACTCACCATGCACCAGCTCACCCACAATGCCCTTGTATCTGAGCTCATGCTCGAGCCGCTCCCCAGACAGCCCAAGCTCCGCCATGCTGATATTTATCTTGCTTATATCTATCCCCTCGCGGTATCTGTATAAAGGAAAACAATCCTCGTCTGCCGCACCTGTGCCTCGCGCTCCGCCGCCCTGCACCAGCGTCAAGCCGTCTATCCGCGAGGCTTCTCTATAGAAATACTCGAGGTCGCTCTTCCAATCCGAGACAATCTCCCTCCAATGCTCCCTCATTATCCTCTCATTTATATCCAAGCTCGTCATCAGCAGATATGAAGGGCTCGTCGTCTGCACCATGCGAAGCGCGTCAGATACCGCGTCTATGTCCACAGCCCTTCCGCAAATATTGAGAATTCCGCTTCCTGTAAAACTCAGCAGAGTCTTATGTGTGCTGTTTATTACAACATCCGCCCCGAGAGCCTCCGCGGAATGAGAGATATGCGGCACATAGGCACCCTCGTTTCTGAGAGCCTTCGCGTCGTAGTCGAAAAACCTAAGATGTGCGCCATGCGCTTGGTCTACTATCAATGTCATGCCGTATTCATGCGCCACATCCGAAAGAAGCGCAATATCCGAGAGCATACCGCAGTAGTTCGGGCTTGTTATGAGGACAGCCGAAGCCTCCGGATTTGCCATGCACGCCTCTTCGAGAGAATAAGGGGAAATCTCCGCCGAAAGATTATGGCGCGAATCCGTCTCAGGTCTGATATAGACGGGATTTATCCCGCCCAATCTGAGGGCGCTGAAAGCGCTGTGATGAGAATTCCTCCCGAGCATGAGCTTGCCGCCCACAGGAACAGTAGCGAGAATGGCGGCTATAATGCCGGCACTCGAACCGTTTACGAGAAGCTCCGTATGGCGCACGCCGTAGAGCTCCGCATAGTTGTTCATCACCGAGCGCAGAGTCGACTGCGGGCGGTATAGAGCGTCCGCACCCGGAATCTCGGTAATATCATATTTTATCGCCCTGTTCAGAAAATCGTCATATCCGAAGCGGGCGAATAAATCCCCGCGGCTTTTATGCCCCGGCATATGAAATGATATATGCTCCTGCTTCGTGTTTCCTCTTAAAAAATCATATATTGTTTTATCGCTTGCCATTTGCGCTGTCCTCAACTCTTATTTCCTCTATCGCCTCGGCTATTGATAAAGCCGTATCTCCTGATGTCATGGTTATATCCGATCGCCTGCTCTCCGCTATCTCCCCCGCATAGCCATTGATAAATGCGCCTGCCGAGACTGAGAGAGTGAGGTCGTCCGCATTTACGCAAAGTGCGGAGAGTATTCCCGAGAGAACATCACCGCTGCCCGCCGTAGCCATGCCGGGGCAGCCCCTGTCAATAATCATCATTCTGCGCTCGGAAAGCCAGAGGCTTTCCGCATAGCCTCTCGGCTCCGTCACATAGGTAGTGCTGCCTTTGAGAAGAACTATAGCGCCGAGCTCCTCAGCCAGTGCCGCCGCGGCTGCCTCGGGCTCATCTTTTATCTCGTCAATGCCCATGCCCGAAAGCCTGGAGAACTCCTTTAAATGCGGCGTCAGCACAAGGCGCGCCTTCGTCTGTCTGACAGTCTCCCTGCTCAGCTTAGACATTGCATTAAGACCATCGGCGTCTATTATCAGGGTCTTGTCATAGGTCATCAGCAGATATTCAATCGCCTTGACCGTCTCATCTGAAAGCCCTATCCCCATGCCGAAGGCTATCGCACTATAGCGGCGGCAGATCTTTGAGAACGCCTCTTCCGTAAAAACGAGATTTCCGCTCCTATCAGGCATGGGTATGAGTGTCGCCTCAAGTATCTGCCCCGCAATTATCGGGCAAATGCTTTCAGCTGCGGCAACGCTGGCGACGCCTGCGCCGGATCTCATAGCCGCGTTTGCCATAGCCGCCAGCCTTATAGCTCCGCTGTACTCCATGGAGCCGCCTATCAACGCGACATATCCGAAGTCACCCTTCTGACAGTCCTTAGGTCTATCGGGCAGACATTTTCTCACTTCCTTCTCTGTTATCTGAATTCTCTGATACATAGTTTTACCCATTTATCCCTCTTTTACTACATATGTGAATTTTAACATCTTTTCCCTTCCTTATACATATAACTGCAAAAAATACGCCTCAACAAACTTCAAAGCGAAAAACTTAAAAACGCAAAATTTGCACTTCAACAAACTACAAAACTCAAAAACACAAAGCCGCAAGAACCACATCTCTAATCTAAAATGCAAAAATCTAATTTTTTACCTCAAAAAAGCATAGCGGCGCAAAATTATGCTTTATCAAGGCATAAAAGTGCAAAACTGCACGCGGATAAAGCAGAAAAGCCCCGTTTCCACGCCTCTTTTTGCTATTTCTCCCATTTTTGTGTATAATTCGGGATTATTATGTTTTAAAAGGGGAAGAAATTATGAAAATTACCGTTGTGGGTGGAGGAAATATCGGAACGCAGTTCGCAGTACATAGTGCCGAGAAGGGACATGATGTCATCATGTTCACATCAAGTCCCGAGCATTTTTCACATCATCTTTCGATAGTCGACCGCGAAGGCAGGCTGATTCACGAGGGAGATATTTGCAAGGCTACGAACAATCCCAAAGAGGCATTCCGCGATGCCGATATGATTATGATTACAATGCCTCCGACCATGATGATTCCTCTCGCTGAGATTATCTACGACAATACCGACGCCCACACCATGATAGGCTTCGTCCCGGGAAACGGCGGATTTGAGCTCGTCTTTAAAGAGTGCATTGAGAGAGGGAATATCCTTTTCGGAATCGACCGCGTACCTGCGATAGCAAGGCTGACGGAAAGAGGCAAAACGGTCTCATGCTCGGGATATAAGAAAAATCTCTATATAGGCGCGCTTCCAACCGAGCATACGGAGACCTGTGCCGCGCTTATCGAAAGCATTTACGATATAAACTGCGTAAGACTGCCGGGCTTCATGGCTCTGACGCTTACGCCTTCAAATCCTATCCTGCATACGGCAAGGCTGAAAACCATATTTAAAGACTATGCGCCGGGCAAGACCTATGATTCTCTCCCGCTCTTTTACGAAGAATGGAATGATGAATCCTCGGAGCTACTGCTCGCCTGTGATGATGAGATTCAGGCGATTTGCCGCGCTCTGCCGGACTTCGGTCTCGAATATGTTGTCTCCGAGAGGGAATTCTATCAGGCAAATACCCCGGAGGAATTGACCCGCGCCATAAGCACAGAGGAGTCTCTTCTTGGGCTCACCACGCCTTCGGTTCATGCGGACGCCGCCGTAAAGGGCAGAGGGCTTTACGGTCATCTATCGGGAAGAACTCAGAGCAGCCCGCGTATAGACGAGCATATGAAAAGGCGCAATCGCTGGAGGGATAAGAGAGAGGAAAAAGAGCATAGGCAATCCGAGGGCAGCGCAGTCCTAAACCAGACAGCCCTCATACCGGATCTTCATTCGCGCTATTTCGTTGCAGATTTCCCTTACGGTCTGACCGTCATATATCAGATAGGAAAGATTGCGGGAGTGGATATGCCGAATATCGAGGGCTTGCTAGATTGGTATGAGGAAATCGCCGTAATAAACGACCAGCTTCTTCTCTCGGACTATGGAATTACAAATATGGAAGAGCTCCGCGCATTTTACCTGCAATAGAACCGGCAAATTCCCTAGAAGCTGAGAGCCCTCAGCCCCGCATTAAGGAAGGGTGAATGGGTTTGCAGCAATACTATCTCATCAAATATTACGACCCTGATACTGAACAGTAACTACAAATACTATCTTCTCTATCTCATTTATTCTGAAAATGACGATATAGTTATCGACTACAAGCTGGCGATAACCTTTGCCTGCATATCTTCCCTCAAATCTCTCCTGATGAGATTCAGGCATTGTGGCAAGACTTTTTATCGCCCTTTTTATTCTGTCTGTTTGTCCTTTTGCATTCTGGGGTGACAGCTTCTCTGTAGCTATGTACTCATAAATGCCCTCAACATCGCGAAACGCATGGGGCAGCATTTTCACTTTATACTTATCCATAGTATTTTTCATCGAGCTTTGCAAAAGCTTCATCAACGTCTATAGCCTTGCCGCCATTTCGCATTTCTTCTTCAGCCTCAAAGATAGCCTTATCAATCCTCATTATGCTGATATACTTATCATAGAGTTCGGCGCTCATAACTACGAGGTCGCTATACCCGTTCTTCGTAATGAATATAGGCTCCTGTTTCTTATGTGCAAGTTCTGATACTTCGCTGGTCTTGCGTAAATCCCGTATTGGCATTATACTCGGCATTTTAGCGCTTGTATGATTAGTCTGAGGCTAAATCATACTCTCCTTTCCATTTTTGCTGTTTGTGTCATAATGCATTCAGATACTGTGGACTTTTGATTTTTCTTTGTAGCTTTGACTACTTGATAGGAGTGTATTGCCGCTACATTAT
>JAFWFU010000002.1 GCA_017515425.1 Mogibacterium sp. | reverse complement strand
GTCGCGGAGTTTTTGCAAAAATTGAATTGTCTTTTTCAAGAAAATGGGCCTCAGGTACTGCCCTGAAGCCCTTGTGTTTGCGAACTAAACCGTTCACTTTGATTTAACTTTTACATCGTGAATTAACTTTTGCAATTCACCGAATTATTTTATATGAAAGATAGCAACAATTTAAACGCAAAATCCACCAATTTTACAAGCATGAAAACGCAATAAAATAACCGCTTGAGTCATGCCTCTCAAACGGTTATGGAACAATTCTAGTTGTGGAATAAGCCTATCTCAAGCTTTCCCTTTCCTGCTTTCTCATCTGAGCGTCCCTCATAAATTCCCGCTCAGCCTCTATATCCTCTTCTATTTTTTTAATTCGTCTCTGTGCAATCTTCTGCTCGCGAATTCCTTCCTTCGCCTTAGCGAGCGCGCGCTTTTCTTCCTCCTGCGCCTCGCGGAGCTTTTCCTCGTTTCCCGTTATAAAGCTCGGTCTGATGTATTCAATCGCAAAGGACTGTGCAAATCCTTTCAGCCCGATTATGATAAGCCCTATCCCTACCAACATTATTACAGGAAATCTGAATGCCGATATATTGAACATCGTATAAATCCCGACAACCAGCATGGAGACGCTGATAGTCATATTTATTCTCTGCCCTCTCGGAATATGCGTCACATTCAGCCATTCCGACCTGAAAGTATAGACTCCCTCAAATACCAAATAGAGCCCGAAGATCATCTGCGCTACAATATCATCTGTAATCTGTCCGCTGATTACCACCAAGCCGACAACGAAGGCTCTCACGCCGTCCTTCGTAAGTCTTACCGCTGCTTCCGCTCTTTCGAAATCCGCTCTATGCCCTATTACGACTTCGCATATGCCGAGACATAGAAGCGCAAGCCCGACGATAAAAGCCACCGACAAGAATGCCGCGCTTGAATTTGCAACACAGAATATCCCCGAAGCAACCATCGCTATGCTGGCGATGAGCATTACTGTTCTCATTTTTCATCTCCTTGAATTACGCGTGTAATACTACCACGCATACGATTTTGTTTCAAGCAAGCCTGTCCGGGCGTAAGTGATGAATGCCTTTACTTCGACTGATAATCCACACACTGTTGGCGATCCAAAAAGAAATGAATTCCGGGGGACGAGTCCTTCCAGCGATCTTCCTGAAAGCCGTTGGCGGGTTCCAGCCACTTCCCGACCTCGTAGTAAAAATCCGGATCTACGGTGGACTGCGCCCATGTGAAGTTCTCGGTCTCATCTATATTGGTGATTTTAAGAACCTTTACCCTCTCGGCTCTGCCTGTCTCCATCGTAGCCATGCATCGCTTCGCATCGCGAGGCACCAGCATCATAACGACTCGGAGATCAGTGCAGCACTTCCACGCCACGAATGCCTCTCCCTCTTCCGGACAGCGCATCCTATACCACTCGGTCTCATCATCCACTATGACCTTGTCCTGATTGATCGCATCTTCCAATACGGACGCGTAAATATTCGCTCCCCTTAAATCAATATCTGTCATGTCCTGAAATCTGAAACTGCATCCCCTGGCCTTGCATCCGCAAAGCTTCATACCCATCAGTTTATTATTGTAGAAAGCGACATTATCCATCTTAGATCCGCTGAAATCCGTTCCCCTCAGATCGCAATTTTCAAACGTGGAACGCGAAAGGTCAAGGCCTCTCATATCTCTGCCTCTTAAATCCAAATCCGAAAAAATGCAGTGCCTCATGTCAGGCAGGCCGCTTTCTACCGTCGTTGCCGCCACAGCCAACGCGTTGGATTTAGCCGTCTCGATCCCCACCGTCGCCGTGTCGGATTTAGTCTCCTCGGTTCCTACTGCCTCAGTCCCTGCGCTCTTCATCAGCGCAAACAAAGTCTCCGTCGACCTCACTCGCCTCTTTTCGCTCTCCGATATTGGCACATACGCTTCATTCTCTTCTATATAATCTCTCTCCGACGATGTAAAATTCATAGCCTTATTATAACTTATTTTCCCTGCACTCTGTAACATATCTGCGTAATAGATTTGCTGTTGTCAGAATCATATGCAGAGAAGCAAATCACAGCAGGGAAGTAAATCGCAGGCGCGGTGGAGTCTGCTGTGCGATTTGCCGACGCAGCGCAGGACGCTGATGGCGGCGAAAATCAAATACCTCGGTTTTGTTCCGAGGTATTTGATGCAAATTATGTAAAGTCTTTTATTTGGCAGCTGCTTCGCTTGCGTTGGCACTTTCGGGAATCTTATATGATCCCTCTCTGCTCTTGAAGAAGAAGAGTACGGCAATCAGAAGCACGATTCCCACAATCAACGGAATTACCCAGCCGCCTGTAAAACCTGCCAGCAGGTATGAAACGACGGATACCGCAGCCACGGTTGTCGCATATGGCAACTGTGTCGATACATGAGAAACATGGTTGCAGCTTGCACCCGCTGACGCCATGATTGTCGTGTCTGAAATCGGCGAACAGTGGTCTCCGTATACGGCACCTGCCATACATGCCGCAATGATAGTCGTCGACAGCTCAGGGTGAGCTTCCGTAATGGCAAGCCCAAGCGGGATCAGTATTCCGAATGTGCCCCATGATGTGCCCGAAGCGAATGCGAGTACGCAGGCGATTAAGAAGAGCACCGCCGGAATTATGCGGAAAACTCCTCCGCCCATATTCTCTACAAGTCCGCTTACGAAATCGGCAAGTCCGAGGCTGTCTGTCATGGATTTGAGAGTCCACGCCAGAGTCAGCACGAGTATCGGCGAAACCATAGCCTTCATGCCCTCAGGAATGCAGCCCATGCAGTCCTTGAAGCTGATAGTACGTCTTATCATATAGTATGCAATTATGATTACGAGCGCCACGAGACCGCCCATTGAAAGTCCGATTGAAGCGTTGGAATCCGAGAACGCATCTATAAATCTCGCACCGTCAAAGAATCCGCCCGTATATACCATGCCGAGCACGCAGCTGACTACGAGCACGACAACGGGGAATACGAGGTCTGCTACGATTCCATTATCGCTTCCCGCATCCGCTGCGTCCACCGTGGCAGCATTTTCGTCTACAACCGTGAACAAATCACCATTCTCAACGGCATTCATCTCGAATTTAGCCATAGTCGCATAGTCAAACTTCATTAAGATGAGAGCAATCATCATTGCGAGCGTGAAAATAGCGTAGAAATTATAAGGAATGCATTTGATGAAGAGCGAAATGCCCTGACCTTCGTCTGCGAAGCTAGACACCGCTGCCGCCCATGATGACACAGGCGCGATAATGCAGACGGGAGCTGCCGTGGCGTCAATGATATAGGCGAGCTTTGCCCTCGATACTCTGTAGTTGTCGGTTACGGGCTTCATAACGCTGCCGACGGTCAAGCAGTTGAAATAGTCATCAACGAAAATAACAACACCGAGAAGCAGAGTCGCAATCTCCGCAGCCACGCGGGATCTGACGCGCCTTAGCGCCCAGCCGCCGAAGGCTTTGGAACCTCCCGAGAGGTTCATCAATGCTACGATGATTCCGAGGATTACGAGGAATATCAGAATGCCGACATTCCAGCCGTCGGAAAGCGCACTGATAAGTCCGTAGGTTGACTCCCCAGCCTCATCATACAGTATGTGATTGATAATTCCGTCGAAGTCAGCTCCGGCGTAGAGAATAGCGCCGGTCACAACGCCGAGAAATAACGAGCTGTAAACTTCTTTTGTGATAAGCGCCAATGCTATGGCGATTAGCGGCGGCAGTACCGCCCATGCTGTTGCATAAAGATCAGGTGTGAATTCCATAAAGTTACCTCCTTTTTTATCATCCTGAAAGCAATGAGGAATCTTGATAATAATATTCGGCATAAGTCTCAGAATGACAGCGATAAAAAATCCATGAATAACGCTGAAACGTACCATGGATGAGGTCTTTACCTTAATACCATGATAGCTCTCCACTTGCGTGACAGTACGATGCATCTTATTACATCGTCCCAGCCAATCGGACTTGGGTATCTGATTGACTTCGGCGGATCATCCTTTCGCAGTCCAATATCCCGTCTTTAAGAACTGCTACTCTTAATCTCCGCGACCTCTATCGGTCAGGTGTTATTCACTTAGTTCTCCCTATAATAATGATATTCGCCCCCAATGTCAAATAAATTTCTAATTCTGTCTGCAAAGTCCACTTGCCACTCGCATTTATCGAAGGGGCGAAGCCGGCGGAAATCAAGGCATTCTTCATTTCGACAGCGCCGTGTGCTCAGTGAAAGCCTTTAGGGCTGAGCTCTCGGATTGCACCGGTGAGGTTCGGCTATGCCTTCGTTTATCACTCGTAATAATTATTTGCTTGCAGGGCTTGGAGGACGCGGCTGGCGATTGGGGCTGCAACGGACGCGCCGCTGCCGCCTTCCTTAACCCAGACGACGAATGCATAAGGCGCCTCTTCATCATCTGTAAAGCCGACGAACCATGCGTCGGAATCCTCTCCGCCCGTCTCCGCTGTTCCAGATTTCGCGTATATATCAAGCCCTGGGAAGTTGTCTTCTCCGTAGTTTTCCACGACATTATTCTTCATCATATCTTTGAGCTCCGCCGCGGTAGAGACTTCGAGGTATTCGCCGAGGGTCTTAGGCCCTCTTATCTCGTCAATGAAAGACGTGCTTTTGATAAGGGTCGGCTTTACGGCTTCTCCGCCGTTTGCTATGGCTCCCATATATACCATCATGGTGCAGGGATTTACCAAATCCTGTCCCTGTCCGATTCCCGCCCAGCTCAGCCTTATATCGTCATCTGTCGGAAACTTAAAGCTGCCTGCCGCGGTCTCTATGCCGTCGAATTCGAGGGATTTGGAAAGCCCCACTTTATCGGTGGTCTTTTTCAGCGTCCTGCCGCCGAGCTCTCTCGAGAGCTCTCCGAACGCACCGTTGCAGGAAACCGCCAAAGCCTGTCTGAAATCCACCTCTCCGTGCTCGTCAATATCTCTGAACTCCGTTCCTTCATTGTCGCCGTACTGATTCACCCCGTCGCATTCAAAGCTGAACTTATCTCTATCCGGCATATTGTCTATGACCGCCGCAGCCGTCACGAGCTTAAAGATAGAGCCGGGCGTCATAGCGCCCGAGAGGAAATTATTAAAATATATGGACTCCTCGCTGTCCTCCGGTGCGCCCTCGGCGGGGTCGAAGCTCGGCGTGCTTACCATGCACATTATCTCGCCTGTTTTCCAATTATATATTCCGACCGTGCCCGTCCGTCCGTCTAGGGCATTGTATGCCGTCCTGTTCGCCTTGGCGTCAATGGTGAGCTGAATGGTCTTGCCATGCGCAGAGGTATCATATGTGCCGTTCAATATATCATAGCCTATGAGCTGCCCGGCAAACATATTTATGGCACCCGCCGCGATATTGCCCTTGCCGTCGCCTACCGCATGAACGGTGGAGACTCGCGTCGTCCAATCGTCGCTGTATTCGAGTCCGTCCGAGGTGCAGTTTAGGAGCATTTCATCATGCCTGTCGGTGACCGTGCCCCTGTTTATGCTTCCGTCGACATATATCTGAGTATTGCCGTAATGCCCTGCCCACCTGGATCCATCCTTTACGAACCTATATGTAAATACGCATAGTCCGGCAAAGAGCACCATAGCCAAGGCGAGGCATATCAGTGCGCGTCTTTCCTGTTTACGCATACCACACCTCCTCTCTGTTCACAGCGAGGCTGGCATTGCGCCGCATATCCGCGGCTTTGAAATATGCGAGCATAGCCCAAGACGCCACCATGCTCGTTCCGCCCGTCGAAACGAATGGGAATGTAACTCCCGTGAGCGGGAATAGATCTATCGAACCGAATACATTGAGCATGGTCTGCACCATGAACATGGTCGCCGCGCCGCAGGCGCAAATCGTATAGAAGGTGGAACGCCCCGCCACTATACTCATAACGGCGAAGAGCGAGAGCGTGATAATGCAGAGCACGAGAAGCACCGCTATAATATATCCCCAGTCCTCTGTGACGAATCCGAATACCAGGTCGGTATTTGACGCGACTACATCTTTCAAAGAGCCGTTTCCGGCTCCGAGTCCGAGCAGCCCGCCGCCTGCCCCCATGGACATGGCTCTCGTCTGCTGATAGCCGGCGTCGTCTACAATGCCCGCGTCCCATACATGCCCCCAAGCGGCAAATCGGGAAGCTATATGCGGTCTGAATTTAAGCGCCATTAAGCCCATGGCTGCTGCTCCGACGCCCGTAAGCACCATTTTGGAGAAGTCGCCGCTCCTCAAAAACGACACGACCAAATACGTCGTGAAGAATATGAGCGCCGTTCCAAAGTCGTTCATAAGCGCCAAACAGCCGAGACAGTAGAGCGAGAACAGCGCATACATTATGGTGTTTCTCCTGTCGTAGAGCTCTTCGAGCGTTCCCGCGCCCAGAACTATAAACGCTACCTTTACAATCTCCGAGGGCTGCATTTGCATACTGCCTATCCTTATCCAATTTGTAGCTCCGAACTCCGCGCGTCCGAATGCCAAATTGACGAAGAGCGCCGCTATAGCGAGCACTAAAAGCGCAGGTCTCAGTTTTCTCGTTCTGTCTAAGTCCCTGAGATAAACGCACATGAATATCATCAGTGCAACACCTATGAGCAAGGCGATCAATTCCTTCACCGTATCTGTGGGGTTGAAGGACGTGGTGACTGCGAGGTTTATCGTCGACATGAAGAATGCTATCATCTCCATTTCAAAGCCCTTCCTTCCCCTCGCCTTGAAGAATGAGACATACGCCCACATCACGGCGGTCAGTATCATAAATGAAGCCACGACGCCCACGGTGATTTCCTCGCCCATGCTAAGCAACAGCTGAACTACCGTCATGGCTTGAAAAGCCGTGATTGCGAGGAGAATCTTCCAAGGCGCGACGGGCTCTTTGTCCATTCGCCTCATTACCTCATTGTTCTTGCTCTCCTCTATGCTCGGAGGCGCCACCGTGGAATAGACACCGCCCATGACTATCTCGTCGCCCGAGCCTATCATATATCTCTTGTTAGCGTCGAGCTGCTGTCCGTTTACGAAGGTGCCGTTTTCGGAACCGATGTCCTTGAGCACCCAATGCTCTGCGTCATATCTGCTCAAAATCGCCTGGTTGTTTGAGACCGTAACGAGTGGGATATTTAAATCCGTGGACTTAGAGCGTCCTATGACGTTCTCCCAATGGGTTATCGGGAAATTGCCGCCGTCCTCGACCATGAAATAGCCCCAAATCTCAGGTGTCGCTCTGCTCGTCAGCAGCGACACTATGGCGATAAGAAGGATATATGCGGCGAGCACCACAAAAAGCCACCTGAATACGGTAGTCATGCCTACGGCGAGTTCAGGGTGGTTTTGTGAGAAATTCAGAATGACTTCTACTATAGTATTTATATATTTACTCCTTTACTGCGGTTTCCAGCTGCTCTTGAGTCCGACAATACTGTTGAACACCTTCTCGTCATCTGTCGTCAGCTCGGAGTCCGCGATATAATATCCCTTGCGGAAGAACTGAAATCTCTCGCCCGCCTTCACATTCTTTACGGAAGGCTCCGCATATCCCCAAGTCTCCACGAGTGATTCGGGGTCAAACTCCTGTTCCCCTGTCTCCTCGTTCTCCTTCATCAGATAGCCATACTCTCTGATCTTTATCTTTACTGCCGTCGACGCTTCCACGAAATGGATAGTGCCCTTGACCTTGCGTCCCTCAAAGCCGGAGCCGCTGTGAGTCTCGGGGTCGTATGTGCAGTGAAGTGCAACTATATTGCCGTCTGCGTCCTTCTCCACTTCATTGCAGGTGATAAAGTACGCACCCTTAAATCTCACCTCATTGCCCGGGAAGAGCCTGAAATACTTCTTCGCGGGGACTTCCATGAAGTCATCTCCGTCCACCCAGAGCTCGCGCCCAAATGGGATCTCGCGCGTTCCGAGCTCGGGCGCCTTGGAATTATTCTCCACGCTGCACATCTCAGTCTGTCCCTCTGGATAATTGTCGATAATTACCTTGATAGGATTTTTGACTACATTGATAGCAGCTACCTTATTCTGCAAATCTTCTCTGACGCACTGCTCGAGCTGAGCAATATCTATCATGGTATCCGCCTTTGTGACTCCGATGTCGTCACAGAATTTACGGATAGCCTCGGGAGTATAGCCTCTCCTTCTCACTCCCGCCAGGGTGCAGAGCCTCGGATCGTCCCAACCGTCCACACTTCCTTCGTCGACGAGCCTCTTGATATAGCGCTTGCTCATCAGCATGGTGGTGATATTCAGCGGGGCAAACTCAATCTGCCTCGGAGGATTAGCCCAAAAGCCGACTTCCTGGAGCACCCAATCGTAAAGCGGTCTGTGATCCTCGAATTCCAGCGTGCAGATTGAATGCGTTATGCCTTCGATAGCGTCCTCTATGGGGTGCGCGAAGTCGTACATTGGATAGATACACCATTTATCCCCTGTATTATGGTGGGATTCGTGCACCACCCTGTAGATGACAGGGTCTCTCATATTGATATTAGGAGACGCCATATCGATCTTGGCGCGCAGGCATACCTCGCCGTCCTTGAACTCTCCCGCTCTCATCTTCTCGAAGAGCTCCATATTCTCTTCAACAGGTCTGTCTCTATATGGGCTCTCCTTGCCTGGGCTCGTGAGAGTCCCCCTGTATTCTCTTATCTGATCCGGCGTGAGCTCGCAGACAAAAGCCTTTCCCTTTTTAATAAGCTCTACAGCCGCCTCGCACATGGTATCGAAATAGTCCGAAGCCCAGAGTTGTTCGTTCCACTGAAATCCCAGCCAATTCACGTCAGCCTCTATGGACTTAACGAATTCCATATCCTCTTTGACAGGATTTGTGTCGTCATATCTCAGATTACATCTGCCGCCGTATTTGAGCGCCGTTCCGAAATTGAGGCAGAGCGACTTGGCGTGTCCGATATGGAGATAGCCGTTCGGCTCGGGTGGAAATCTCGTCACGATTTCCTTATGCTTTCCGCTCGCAAGGTCTTCATCAATGATGTCGTGAATGAAGTTGCTGCTCATATCTTTATATTCTTCTGCTGTTGCAAATGCCATGCTTTTCCTCCGTATTTGATTGTTCACATAATTACAACAGATTATACCACCAATTTCACAGATATAACAGAAAAAGGTGGTTTTCGACTTTGCAATCGGAAACCACCCTTCTAATCAGCTATATTCCTTACGAATTATGCCTCAGACATTTCAGATACTACTCTGCAATGTCAGCAAACATGAAGTGCCAATATCCGTAAGGTGAGTGCCAGCTGCCCTGAATCTTCGGGCTCTGGAGCCAGAAGTCATTGTAGTAAGCAACAGGTACGCAGCCTGCCTCTTCCATGAGAATGTCCTCAGCCTTGTGAAGAGCTGCTGATCTCTCTGCCGGATCTGCAGTATTTCTGGAGATGTCGATCTGAGCATCGAATTCCGCATTCTTGAACTTGCCGTCGTTGTTGCCGTTTGTGGAGTAGAGGAGCTCAATCATATTGGAAGGATCGTCATAGTCTCCTACCCAACCGTTACGAGCTGCCTCGTATTCGCCGTCACGTCTCATCGGAGTGAAGCTACCCCATTCAACCGTCTCGACCTTCATTGTGATACCGAGCTCTTTCCAAGCCTGCTGGAGATACTCAGCTACAGGGATATGATAGCCTGCTTCGTTGGTCGTATAAGTAATCTCAGGGAAGCCTTCTCCATTCGGATAACCAGCCTCAGCCATGAGCTTCTTAGCCTCTTCGAGATTAGCCTCGAAATTGTCAATATCAATATAGGTCTTGCCGCCATTGGACTTGTCCATGAACTGTCCGCCTTCAGGATCTGCCCAGCCAGGCCCCATGAAGTTGCCGGCAGCCGTGTATGTGCCCTGCATGATTGTCTCAGCTACATACTTACGGTCGATAGCGAGCGAGAGTGCCTTACGAACCTTAGCGTCTTTGAACATATCTCTTTCGCAGTTGAGGTTCAGATAGTAAGTACCCAGAATCGTATCTACGTTGAACTCAGGATTGCCTGTCAGACTCGGGATTTCCTCTGTAGGAACGTCCTTAATCATGTCGACCTCTTTGTTCTGATAAGCGCTGTATGCCGCGTTAGCGTCCTCAATCAGCATGAACTTAATGGAGTCGAGCTTGACTGCGTCAGCATTCCAATAGTTAGGATTCTTAACCATAGTGATGTGAGAACCCTGTACCCACTCGCTCATTACGAACGGCCCATTGGATACATATGTCTCAGGAGCTGTCGCCCATGCGTCGCCGTTGGCGTCGATCGTAGCCTGCTGAACCGGCATCATTGTAGCGAAAGCAGCGAGGCTTCCGAAATATGTGCACGGACCGGAAAGCTTAACCTCGAAAGTCTTGTCGTCAGGTGCGCTTACCTGAAGAGCGTCCGGGTTGAGACTCTCAGCGTTGAAGCCTGCAATCGGGCTGAGTACGGTGTCAGCATAAGGAGCTGCAACCTCAGGATCGCAAATACGCTTCCAAGCATATACGAAATCGTTAGCGGTCAGATCTGAATCGTCAGACCATTTGAGACCGTCTCTCAGATGGAATGTCCATGTGAGACCGTCCTCTGATGACTCCCAGCTCTCCGCCTGTCCGGGTGCAAGCTGTCCGTCCTCGCCTACAGTGAGGAGCCCTTCAAAGAGATGAAGGATTGTGTTAGCTCCGTCAACAGCACTGTTGAGAGCAGGATCGAGTGTCTCCGGGTTAGGGCCTACCTGAACTACGAGCTGTTTCTCAGCTACAGGCGTCTCTCCGCCGCTGGACGTGCCGCCGCCACCGCAGGATGCGAGCATCGCAACAAGCATTGACATTGCGAGCAGCAGGACTAATAATCTTTTCTTCATAATTTTTACCCTCCAAATTAATAGCCTGGTTTTAAAATGAACTATCTATATGCAATATGCCAAGCATAGAGCAAACTGTGGAAATAACTGTCACGCCTGTTATTTTACCCTATCAAGGTGGTGACAAGCAACAAAATGTCCACTTGAAACTTCTTTAAATTCCGGCACCTCTTGTGCACACTGTTCATCAGCGTATGGACATCTTGTGCGGAATCTGCATCCGCTGGGCGGATTTATCGGGCTTGGAACATCTCCCTCAAGGATAATCCTCTTGCTCTTTCTCGCCTCTATCGGATCCGCAATCGGTATCGCGGAGACCAGACTCCTCGTATAAGGGTGCAGGCTGTGCATTGTCAGCTCGTAGCTGTCCGCAAGCTCTACCATTCTTCCCAAATACATTACGACTATCCTGTCCGAGATATGCTTTACGACGGAAAGGTCGTGCGCGATAAACAGATATGTCAGATTCATCTGTTCCTGCAAGTCCTCGAACATATTGATAACCTGCGCCTGAATTGATACGTCGAGAGCCGAGATAGGCTCGTCGCAGACGATAAACTCCGGGTCTACCGCGAGCGCCCTTGCAATTCCTACCCTCTGCCTCTGCCCACCTGAGAATTCATGCGGGTATCTGTTGGCGTGCTCTGAATTGAGCCCGACGCGTTCAAGCAGCCCGATTATCTTGTCATATCTATCCTGTTTGCTTTCGCAGAGTTTGTGAATATCTATGGGCTCTCCTACGATGTCGCCGACCGTCATTCGTGGGTCAAGACTCGCATAAGGGTCTTGGAAAACTATCTGCATTTTCTTGCGATAGGGAAGCATTTTCGCGGCAATCTTCTTCTCCTTGTCGAAGATAGTCTCGCCGTCATAGACAATCCTTCCTCCGGTGGGCTCATGCAGACGGAGGATAGTCCTGCCAGCTGTGGTCTTTCCGCAGCCCGACTCTCCTACCATTCCAAGAGTCTCACCCTTTTTAATCCCGAATGTCAGATCATCAAGAGCCTGCACCATATGCTTGCTCTTACCGAGAACGCTGCCTCTCACCGGGAAATGTTTTTGCAGGCGTTCAACTTCCAAAAGATAATTACTCATTCGACGCCTCCTTTCCCTTCTCTACAGCGCTTTCCTCCGGCGCTTTCCCTTCGAATTCTTCCTTTTGATTGAGCCAGCACTGTGTATAGTGAACATCACCGAAGAAGGTCACAGGCGGCATCTCTCTCAGACAGATCTTCATGCAGCTGTCGCACCTCGGCGCAAAGGGACAGCCTGCCGGCGGGTTGAGCATATCCACGGGCGTTCCTTCGATTGGGACCAGCCTCTCATGCTCCTTCGCGTCGAGCCTCGGAATGCTCTTGATGAGCCCCTTGGTGTATTCGTGCTTAGGATTGTAGAAAATATCGTCCGTCGTGCCGTATTCTACTATCTTGCCAGCATACATTACGGCGATTTTCTCGCACATGCTCGCCACTATACCGAGGTCGTGCGTAATCATAATAATCGCCATGCCGAGCTTCTCGCGGAGATCCATCATCAGCTCCAATATCTGCGCCTGAATGGTAACGTCGAGCGCCGTCGTCGGCTCGTCGGCAATGAGCAGCTTGGGCTCGCAAGCTAGAGCTATGGCAATCATAACCCTCTGACGCATTCCTCCCGAGAGCTCATGCGGATATTGTTTGAGCCTCTTTTCGGGCTCATTGATACCTACGAGCGCCAGCAGATCCTTGGCCCTCTCCTTCGCCTCATGTTTATTCTTGTTCGTATGAAGCCTGATGACTTCCTCTATCTGATTTCCCACCGTATATACGGGGTTCAGCGAAGTCATAGGGTCCTGGAAGATTATCGAAACTTCGTTTCCGCGTATCTCGCGGAACTCCTTCTCCGACATATCGTTGATATGGTGACCGTTGAACTCTATGGTTCCTCCAACGAGCCTGCCCGGATATGCGGTGAGCCCCATAATGCTGTAAGCCGTGACGGATTTGCCCGAACCCGACTCTCCTACTATGCCGAGGACTTCGCCTTCCTTCATCTTAAACGATACGTCGTTTAATGCCTTTACCTCACCTGCCGGCGTGAAGAACGAAAGGCGTTCATTTTCAATGTTTACAAGATATTTGTTTTCCATTGCAACGCGCCTCCTTTCTAGTTCTTAAGCTTAGGGTCGAAGGCGTCTCTGAGTCCGTCACCGAGCAGGTTGAAGCTCAGGATAATCAGAGAGATGACCGTCGCCGGAATGAAGAGCAAATGCGGATATGTATTGATACCGTTGATGGCGTCACTCGCAAGACTTCCGAGAGAAGGCATAGGAACAGCAACTCCGAGTCCGAGGAAGGACAGGAAGCTTTCCGTAAATATAGATGACGGGATTTGAAGCGTCGTGATAACGATAAGAGTTCCTATGCAGTTTGTTAGAAGGTGTTTTTTGATAATGCGACCGCTCGACGCTCCGAGAGCCTTCGACGCGGTTACATATTCGTTTTCCTTTAGCTGTAGTATCTGCGATCTGACCATACGTCCCATTCCTACCCAATAGAGCAGGGCAAATACTACGAATATGCTTACGAGGTTCTCTCCCATTACTGAGAGCCAGCCAAAGCCCGGCATAGCTGCGAGGGTTTTGAGAGGCTGCTTCAAAGCGAAGGAGAGCAGAACTATCAAAAGAATGTCCGGTATCGTATATATGATGTCGACTATACGCATCATAGCGAGGTCGACCCAGCCACCCGCAAAGGCGGCAATAGAACCGTAGATAGAACCGATTAGAAGAATGATGACAGCCGCTACCATTCCGACGAGAAGAGATATTCTGCTGCCCATCATTACGCGGATTGCATAGTCTCGCCCGAGCTTATCCGTTCCGAATACATGCGGGAATATCTTTTCCCCCGCTTCCATTCTAGCTATCTCGCCGGCAGAGTATTCAAACGGCGCGAGATTGTTTGCGCCCTGCACCTGCTGGCTGTATGTATAAGGATAAAATGAGGGGACGATAAATGCGAATATCATGATTACGATAATCACGAATAGGCATGTCATGGCGACTTTGTTCTTGCGAAGCCTTCTGAAACCGTCTCGCCAAAAGCCCACGCTCTCGCGCATGACTACGAGGCTTTCCTTCTCGTCATTTGAAGCGGGTAGGAAATCCTCAGGATTGATATTAAGCTGAAGACTCAGCGGATTTTTCTTTGTCATTTCTGAGTCCTCCTTTATTTAAGTTTGATCCTTGGGTCAACTATGGTGTAGACGATGTCCACGATGAGGAGCATAAATACCATGAAGGTTCCGAGGAATATGGTAGTCCCCATTATCATGGTATAGTCACGTCCGTTTATGGCTTTGATGAACTCGCCGCCCAAGCCTGGAATCGTAAATATCTTCTCTACTATGAAGCTTCCCATCAATGTATAGGCAACCATAGGTCCGAGATAGGTGATGACAGGAAGTATCGCATTACGCAGAGCGTGTTTGAAGAGCGATACCTTTTGAGAGAGCCCCTTAGCCTTTGCAGTCCTCATATAGTCCTGCCCGAGAACGTCGAGCATTGAGGATCTCATCAGCCTCATAATATATGATGTCGGATATGCCGACAGGGCGAATACAGGCATGATATAGTTCTTCCATGACGTAAGCCCCAGCGTCGGAAGTATTCCGAGTTTTACGCCCAGGAAATACATCAGCACCGTGCATACTACGAAGCTCGGCACAGCGATTCCCAAGGTCGCCACCACGCTGAATACGCTGTCAATGGTCGTCCCCCGCTTATACGCCGCTATGACGCCGAGCGGAATGCCAAGCAGGAGCGATACGAGTACGGCAATTCCACCCACCTTTGCGGAAACGGGGAATTTAGCCGCTATGATACCCGATACCGTGCGCCCTCTTTGCTTGAGGCTCAGTCCGAAGTCGCCATGAAGGGCATCCTTCAAATATGTAAGATACCTCTCTCCGAATGGCTTATCGAGTCCGTATTTTGCTTCGAGCGCGGCAGTCGCCGCAGGGCTTATCGCCTTCTCGGAGAGGAAGGGTCCGCCCGGAACCATGTTCATCAGAACAAATGTGATTGTTGCCACAGCCCAAATGGTAACCGCAGCAAGGATCACTCGCTTCAATAAATATTTACCCAATAAGTCCACCTCTTTTTCATTCTCTTCAAACCTCCCGCCCGCAGGCTTTTACTTCTTTTCTGTCCTTTTTCGAAGGAAGATTGCCCATATTCATCAATTTACGCAGGTTATTCTAACATATTAACCAATATATGACAGCATATTTGCATATTTTTGAATGTCCGTCAGATTTCTGTCAGATAAGCCATATATTTCTGACGATTTTTCGCTAAATATCCGTTCGCGAGAGTATCTGCGCCGGCGTCTTTCTCATTGTTCCGAATACGGGGATAAGCCCTGCGAAGAGATTGAACGCCACGACTATAGCCAGCGAAATCGCCGCCACGAGAGGGCTTATCATATACTGCCCCTCTATATAATATGTAATCTTCACTATCTGCGAGAGTATATAGTACATTATCAGAATGCCCGGAATAGAAGTGATTATCGTAATAACGAGAATCTCACCCGTGAACATTCTATAGATGTCCTTTTTCTTGAGCCCGATAGCGCGCATGGTTCCCACTTCCTTTATCCTCGAGAGGAAGGACGAGCGGAGCATGAGGAACATCTCAATCAGAGATATGAGCATTACGATTCCCGCGACGACCATCGCCGAGGTGAACTGTTCCTTCCTTTGATATATATAAGCCTTTCTGTCGCTGAGGTCATTTATCTTGGCGGAGAGCTTCTCCTTATCCAAGATAGCCTTGAGCTGTTTGGTATTGCTGGTATACGCGGTAAAACTCTTCTGCTTCTTTATATAGTCGAGCTTAATCGTGTCCCCGTGAACATAATATGTATCGTCTGCCGCGCTGTCGGATTTGTAGTAGCCGACCACCGTCAGCTTGCGCCCCGCAGCCTTCACATTGATAGGCTTTCCAATGGCGTACTCCTCTTCATGGTCGCTGCTCACAATCACCTCGTATTTCTTCTTAGGCATATTCCCCTTGGTGATTTTCAGAGTGGACTTCGCCAGCTCAACATCCTTCACACGACCGGATCTGATAGAGTCTCCCTCGCCGTCCTCATAGTCCATATAATAATAGTCCTCGTCCTCCGCGTTCGCATTCGTCAGGATATGCATGACCTCGCTCTCGTCCACATAGAGCGAAGGCGACTGCGTATCGGATATTCCGCTGATGATATAGTCATCAAGATTCGGAATCGAAATCTTTCGTCCGACGAATTTCTCAGGCTTGTCGAGACCTATAAATTTGCCCATTCCCTCTCTGATGAAATTGTCGATAATCGCCTTGTCGATTACGACCTCGCGCTTCGCCTTAGGCATTTGCCCGTAGACGATATTCTTTTCATCAATGACGCTCGTGAGCGCAACTGAGACATTCATAATCTCCGACGCATAGCTCGTCTGCAAATAGTCGTCCATGGGAAGGGTGACGCTCTTCTTCGTGTCTCCCGGCAGGACATAGCTGACACTGCTGATCTTTTCCACCACTTCCATAAGCCCCTCAGCCTTCTCGGGGTTTGAAATGGTGACATAATTGCCGTTTGTCGTCCTATAGTCCTGAGGCTTGACGTCCAAAAGCCCCATTACATTGCTGACCGCATAGAAGGAGAACATTGCGGCAAAGACAAAGCCAATCATCAGGAATTTCTTTACCTTCTTGAAATTGCTGACTGTCCTCCAGCCGTTGCTAATCATATTGGTGAGCTTGTAAACGGAAGTATATCGCGCCTTGTATTTCGCCGGCAGATAGGCTGCATAGTCAAAATTATTCTCCTCGAAGAAGCTCTCGTCCATAGCCGTATAATGGTCGTCAATCATCTCGATATTCGAGTTTTCATCGACAACATTAAGCCTGCCGCCCGTATTTATATACAGATTGCCGCCCCTGATTACCATTTTTATATCCGCCTGGCGCTCTTCATCACTATAAACATTGACCATGACATCGTCCTGTTTGAAGTTCTTTTTGACCGCCATATCCTTGAGGTAGATTTTGTTCTCAAGCTGATAGTCGAGATGTCTCGAGGAATCGTTCCCATAAGCCTTGATTATCTTCCCGTCCTTCATCTCGGCGACGTAGTCCGAATAGAACTCTGCGATATGCCTCTCATGCGTGATGAGAATGACAAGCCTGCCACGGGATATGGTCTTGATGATATTCATAATCTCGAGGGTATTCGCGCTGTCGAGATTTCCCGTAGGCTCGTCCGCGATTATTATGCGCGGGTTTTTGACTATGGCTCTTGCAATCGCTACCCTCTGTCTCTGCCCGCCCGATAGCGCGCTCGCCAGCCTGTTCCTGTATTGGTCTATGCCGACTTTATCAAGGCAATATCTGACCCTGTCGTTAATCACCTTGCTGTTTTTAATGCCTATCATTCTGAGCGCTATGGCTACGTTTTCGAAAACCGTCTTATCGTCAAGGAGATTGAAGTTCTGGAAAATATAGCCAATGCGGGCATTTCTTATCGTGTCTATCTTCGACGTCGAAAACCTCGTGATAGTCTGATTGTCTATCTTTATCTTGCCGCTGTCTACGCTGTCGAGACCGCCTATCGCGTTGAGGAGCGTCGTCTTGCCGCAGCCCGAAGGCCCGAGAAGGCAGACGATACCTCTGTCGGGCAGGGTCATCGTCGTATTGTCAATGACGTGGATCTCGTTGGACTTTCCTTTATTAAAGTATTTGTTTACCCTCTCTAAAGTAATCACGCCCTATGCCTCCTCTCTAAACGCTTTCATGGCACTCTTGGTGAATATGCTCTTAGAGTACCTATTGGCAATAAGAAGAGACATCAGCAGCAGGACTATCGCCAATGCCGCATAGTCTATAGGCGTAAGGAAGAACAGCAGCTTATTGACAGCAGCCACCTCAATAATGCCGCGTTTAACCAAGACCACAAACAGCAGGTCGAGCGAATACGCGATAATCATCATAAGGATGAGCTCCACCCTCAAAATCGTATCGGTGTTCTTCTTTGTAGCTCCGAGAATTCTCAAGGTGGAATAGTATTGATTTCTGGATCTCATAATCAGCCTTATCACCGCATAGGCTATCCAGAAGAGCACTATGAGCTCTATTATGAGAAGCCCGTACATGATGAGCTGTATCACTACGCTGTTTCCTTCCGTCATATCGGAGAGCGTATCCTTGAGAGCCAGCACCGTAAAGCCTTGCTCCTGAAGGGTCTTGACGGTCTCGCCAGAATTCGCTTCGTTTTCCATATATGCGCTTATCTGAAAATAGCCCTTGTCGAAGAGCTTGTTATAATCCTTGTCATTGATGAATACGCAGTTATAAAACATATCGTATTCTTCCTTGTCCACCCCAATCAGGGAGGTAATATTTCTTTCGGTTATTACATCAGCCACCTTGAAATTAGCCGTTGACTCGAAAAATCTATTGCTCACCTTGAGGCTGAAATCCTTGCCCTTAATCTTATTATTAGCCTGACTGCCAGGCTGTTCGTTTGACTGTTCATCAGATTGCTCATCTGACTGATTATCGGATTGTTCGTCTGACTGCTCCGGCTCGCTCTCGTCATCGTCATAATAATATGACTGATCCTCAAAGATATAGACCTTGCCCTCCGGCACCTTCGAGGAGAAATAGACCGCGCGCTCGCCTTCGCTCGGCACCCTGGTACCGCCGAAGTTCATCTCGGTCTTTGATGCATTTGCCATCTGGGATATAAGCAGTTCATTGCATAGCTTCTCGCTAGCATAAATCGTCGAATATCCGTAGAGGGAGAACAGAGTTTCCCCCTGTTCGTCGTCGGAAGGCATGATTCCTCCCACCTTAATAGGATTGCTGAGCTCCAGCGTGGTGTAGTTCGACATATCCTGAAATTCGACCTTCTGTCCAATCAAAGCGGACTCGCCGTCCTCGACGATATAGTCGCTGCCCGAATCTAGCTTTACCACTATCTCATAGTCGTCCGTCGGGAGTTTGCCGTAGGGGATTTCCTCTCCTTCCAAATCGGAGAGAGGCATTACAGGGCCCTCTAAATAGTAATCATTTAAAATGAAGCTGACCCCATTGTCTACGGCTATGTCATTTTTTACGATACTTCTGATATTCTCTGTGGAAAGAATCTTCTTGAAATCCGCGTCGTTAAAACTGCTCTCGTCCTTCTTTTTTATGACGAGCCTGTCAGAGCTTGAGTTGAGAAAATATTGATTGCTGCCCAAGAGCTCGCCTTCGTGCAAGCTGTTGACGATAGTCGCATACTGACCGAGCACCGCCGTCGAGACGAAGAAATATACTATAAATAGTAGAATGAATTTTGTCGGCAGGTTGAAGGTATTTCTGAGCCCGAGCCTGAGCTCAGCCATTCGGCTCATTTTTCGAGGAGCCTGAGTTTCCGTCCTTACGATTCTATTGCCCTTGCGGCTGCGCTTAGTGCCCGCGCCGTCCGCGGCAGGCTCCGCGTCTGTGCCGACTGTGCCGCGCCCTGTCACAGCACCTTCCGCGCCTTGTTCCACATTCGCACCGACTGCGCCTCGCTCAGCACTCTCTGCCTGCTCTTCGTAGTTTTGAGTCGCAGACGCCTGAATTGAGTTTTCGCTCTCAATATATTTGTCCTCTATGATTCTCCCGTCGTGCATTGTGAGCTTTCGGGTCACATAGGGCTCCGCCTGCTCATAGTTATGCGTCACTATTACGACGAGCTTTTCGGCGGAAACCTTGCTAAGCGTCGACATTACTATATCAGCGGAAGCGCTGTCGAGATTTCCCGTAGGTTCGTCCGCCACGATAATAGGCGCGTCCTTAGCGAGAGCCCTCGCAATGGCTACCCTCTGTTTTTGCCCGCCGGAAAGCTTGGACGCCTTCGTCCTCTTGTATTCGGTAAGCCCCACCAAATCTATGAGCTCTAGTATTCGCTCCCTGCATTCGCGCTTTTTGCGCCCTGAGAGGAGCATGACAGCCTCTATATTTTGGTAGACATTATAGCTGTTTATGAGGTTGAAATCCTGGAAGATATTTCCGATAAAGGTCTTACGATAATTCTCATAGTCCTCGGTTCCGTATGCCGTGGTGTCTTCGCCGCATACGAACATCTCCCCCTCTTCGTAGGTGTCAAGTCCGCTGATAACATTAAGGAGAGTGGATTTACCGGATCCACTCTCTCCTGTTATCGCCACGAACTCACCTATGTCGAGGTTGAGGTCGATTCTTGAAAATCCCATGCTGACGGTATCTTCGCCGGCATAGTATTTCGATACTTTTTTAAGCTCTATCGTATGTGCCAATTATTACTCCTTAAATCTTCCCGTCACTTCCGAGGACGTTCACGATTTTATGCGCAACCATATCCTTTACGGCTTGGCGTGCAGGTTTCAGATATTGACGCGGGTCGAAGTGATCCGGATGTTCCGCCATATACTTTCTGATATTTGCCGTCATGGCGAGCCTGATGTCCGAGTCGATATTTATCTTGCAGACTGCCGACTCCGCCGCCTTTCTGAGTTGCTCCTCGGGAATGCCGATAGCGTCAGGCATATTCCCGCCGTACTGATTTACTATGGCTACGAATTCCTGCGGAACCGAAGAGGAGCCGTGGAGAACGATAGGAAATCCCGGCAGTCTCTTTACCACTTCCTCAAGCACGTCAAATCTCAGCGGTGGCGGTACGAGTATTCCCTCTTCATTTCTCGTGCACTGAGCCGGAGTGAATTTATACGCACCATGTGATGTTCCGATCGCGATAGCCAGCGAGTCGCAGCCCGTGCGCGAAACGAATTCTTCCACCTCTTCCGGCTTCGTATAGCTTTCCTGTCCGGACTCTACGACGACTTCATCTTCTACGCCCGCGAGCGTTCCGAGCTCAGCCTCTACGACTACGCCGTGGTCATGAGCATATTCGACAACCTGCTTTGTAACCTCGATATTCTCCTCGAAGGACTTTGAGGACATATCAATCATTACGGACGTGAATCCACCGTCAATACAGCTCTTGCAAAGCTCGAAGGAATCGCCGTGGTCGAGATGAAGCGCAATAGGAATTTCCGGGTTTTCCTCTACAGCAGCCTGCACCATTTTCACCAGATAATTGTGATTAGCATAGGCTCTTGCGCCCTTGGACACCTGCAATATTACGGGGCTTTTCAGCTCTCCCGCAGCCTCGGTAATCCCCTGGACGATTTCCATATTATTTACGTTGAAAGCTCCGATAGCATATCCGCCGTCATAAGCCTTTGCAAACATTTCCTTTGTTGTAACTAATGCCATATCAATGCCTCCCTTTATGCTCAAATCAGTATTCGTTTCTAAACACAGTGATTATACCCGCAAAACCGCTTAAATTCAATATTAAAAAGCCGTCGGGCAACTCCTTCGGAGCAATCATATTGTCATCTCTAGTCTCTGTCTGCACCGGCTCACAGCTGTTCCAATCTTTCTTTTTTCTTTTCATACAGCCTTGCAATCATATCTATCTGTGAGGTGCTCATCTGTGAATCCCTTGCGTATAGTTTTCGCAGCTTTTCCTCAGACGGAAGTCTGTCAGCTTTAATTCTTTTCTTATCATTTACCAGGCTCAGCAAAGCCTTCTCGCTGCGTTCAAAGCTATTGACTTCCATATTGTCTATCTCTTCTTCCGTATACGGCACTACAGAGCTTCCGCCAAAAGCCTTGCCCGTGTCAAAAATCGGCGCCATGCGTTTGAGCCTCAGAGTTTCGGCATCCCTTATAAATCCTATATTGTCCATATGCCTGTCAATATTGCTGAGAAGATAGTCGCTCAAAATCTGATATTCCAAATCCCCTCTCAGCTCGTCCTCATCTATGCCATGCCTACAGGCTATTTGTATGAGTCTCTCATATTCGGAAATATCGCCCTTCGCCTTCTCGGACGTAAGAAGGTCGTGCGCGGATACCAGCTCGACTTCACTGCTTGTAAACGCCTCGCAGCAGCAGGCGTAGTCATACGCCTTTTCTTTGATATGTATTAGCCTGTACTCGGTGAAATTATCATACCCCTGAGCCCTGTGAAACTCCGACGCAAATGCCTCGTTTATACTTTCGGTCGACAGCCTGCCATGATTGCCCTTTATCAAAACGCGCCTTCCTTTCCTGATAAGCCAGGTTTTCTCAAGTTCACCTTTGAGCGAACTGTTTGGCGTATAGCTTTCAGCCCGAGAGGAGCTCTTGACGGATATTGGTTCCATTATGTTTTCTTTGAAGTCATTCTCAAACAAATTGACATCTTCCCATTTCAGAGAGGTATCAATCGGTCTGATCCAATAATAATCGACAAGGCTCAGCCCCAGGTTTTTGAGCAGGTATTCGGACGGTTCATCAAAGCCCTTTTTCCTCAACATCTGCTCTACCCTGCCCTGCCTTAGAGGTATCTGTCTGTTTCTCCACCAGCGTTGTATAGAGTCCTCATAGCCCTTGTATGCGAGCGGAGCCAGCTCGGGGTTTCTGTAATTACGCGAAAAGGCAAGCATATTGCCTGCCTCATCTAAATCGCATATCGTAACTATATCGTTCTTTCTCATCAAAAAGTATTCCATAAATCACCCCATATCATCTTCGAATACTATTTGAATTCTTCCATTCTGCGGCTGCGTATATAGTCATTCACTCTCCATTCAGCTATGCTGTCTATATAGAATGTCGTATCCTTTTTGACCTTGCATAGCTTTAGCTCTACAGGCTTATCCCTGTATTCGAATTCAGCATAATAAGCCTTGTTCCGAACTTTCAAGCTAACCTCTGTATCATATGAATTTCTGATATTTATTTTCTCTCCCTTGCAGATGTCGCAGAAGTCCTCCATGGATATATCAAGAGAATTGCAAAGAGCTCTCAAAAGAGAAATCATGCAATTATCTATATCTACCTTCCCATTAACCAAGTCGTTGAGCGTGCTATATGCCACCTCGCTCGACTGAGAAAGCGCATAGGTCGTTATTCCTTTTTTCCGCAGGTAGTCTTTTAGCATTGAATACCTTTGCAACTCGTTATTAGGCTTTTAACATTGAGTGTCTTTTCAACTCGTCATTTTGCTTTTGATTGTATCAGGAATTATACCGCTAGAGCGGTATAGTGTCAATTAAACCTTCGATGCATGCCAATTACGCGCCAAATGTCAACGCATACAAATAGGGGTCTTGCGACCCCTATTGTTGTAAATATGTCTATGCACTTACTCCTTTGGTGCGTAGAAGTCTACGAATCTTGTGAGCTTGTCATAGCGTGCCATTGCAGCTTCTTCGTTCTCCTTGAAGAGCTTCTCCGCTCTTTCAGGATGTTCTCTTGTCAGTCTGTTGTAGCGCGCTTCGTTCATCAGGAATTCCTGATAGCCGCCCGCCGGCATCTTGCTGTCGAGAGTGAACGGATTCTTGCCCTCAGCCTTGAGCGCAGGATTGTATCTGAACAGATTCCAATAACCGCATTCTACAGCCTTCTTCATCTCGAGCTGACAGTTCATCATGCCGCCCTTGATTGAGTGCATTTCGCATGGTGAATATCCGATAATCAGAGATGGTCCGTCATATGCGATAGCCTCGTTGAGAGCCTTGATAGTCTGGTTCGGGTTAGCACCCATGGCAACCTGAGCTACATATACATATCCGTAAGCCATGGCAATCTGAGAGAGAGACTTCTTCTCGATAGCCTTACCCGCTGCTGCGAACTGTGCTACCTGTCCTATATTGGAAGCCTTTGAAGCCTGTCCGCCCGTATTGGAGTAAACCTCGGTATCGAATACCATTACATTTACGTTCTCGCCGCTTGCAAGCACATGGTCGAGTCCGCCGTAACCAATATCGTAAGCCCAGCCGTCACCGCCGAAGATCCAGACAGTCTTGTCTCCGAGATAGTCTTTTCTCTCAAGGATTTCAGCGCCGACTCCAGCCTTCTCAAGTGCAGCCGCAAGAGCCTCTCCCGTAACAGCGGAAGCCTCGGCATCGTTAAATGCTGCGAGCCATGCGTCAGCCGCTTCCTTGACCTCTGCGGAAACTCCGCCCTCAAGGAGAGCCTCAACCTGGTCTTTCAGCCTTGCTCTGATAGTCTTAACAGCAATTCTCATACCCATGCCGTGCTCAGCATTGTCCTCGAAGAGCGAGTTGTTCCAAGCCGGGCCCTTGCCCTTGGCATTAACCGTATAAGGTGCTGTAGCTCCCGGACCTCCCCAGATTGAGGAACAACCCGTAGCATTCGAGATATATGTATGGTCTCCGCAAAGCTGTGTGATGAGTCTGGCATATGCAGTCTCAGCACATCCCGCACATGCGCCCGAGAACTCGAGGAGCGGTGTCTTGAACTGAGAGCCTTTCAGAGTATTGTCTGTGGTCTCTTCCTTAACGGATACGTTCTTGACAGCATAGTCGAAGTTCTTCTGCTCATGCAGCTGGCTTTCCTGTGACTTCATCTCAAGAGCCTTGACCGGACAAACCGTTACGCAGACTCCGCAGCCCATGCAGTCGAGCGGTGAAATCTGAAGTCCGAATTTGTATTCGCCCTTGCCCTTGCCTGCCTTGACGTCTACCATCTTGAAGCCCTCAGGTGCGTTTTCAGCTTCCTTCTCGTCGAGCATATATGGTCTGATTGTAGCATGCGGGCATACATATGAGCACTGATTACATTGGATACATTTATTCTGATCCCACTCAGGTACGTTCACCGCAACGCCTCTCTTCTCGTAAGCAGCTGCTCCGAGCTCCCATTCGCCGTCAACATGCGGCAGGAATGCGGATACAGGTAGGCTGTCTCCGTCCATATTGTCCACAGGGAAGAGGATATTCTCTACCTGAGTAACGAGGGCCGCAGGGCCTTCGAGCTTAGCCTTAGCCGGATCTGCCGGTGGGTTCTTCCAATCAGCAGGAACGTCAATCTTAACGAGTGCGTCCGCGCCGGCGTCGATAGCCTTGTGGTTCATATCCACTATATCCTGTCCTTTCTTGAGATAGGACTTAGTGGCGGCGTCCTTCATATACTGAATAGCCTCAGCCTTCGGCAGCACCTCAGCGAGTGAGAAGAATGCGGATTGGAGAGTAGTATTTGTTCTCTTGCCCATTCCGATCTTCGCGCAGAGGTCGATAGCGTCAATGATATAAAGCTGAATATCATTATCAGCGATATATTTCTTGGAAGCAGCGTCAAGGTGATTGCCGACTTCCTCAGGACACCACTGACAGTTGATAAGGAAAATTCCGCCTGGCTTTACGTCCTGAACAATCTTAAACCCCTTCTCAATATAGGAAGGATTATGACAAGCCACGAAGTCAGCCTTGTTGATATAGTAAGCGGACTTGATCGGATTGTCGCCAAATCTCAGGTGGGAAATGGTGACTCCACCCGTCTTTTTGGAGTCATATTGGAAATAAGCCTGAACGTATTTATCAGTATGGTCTCCGATAATCTTAATGGAGTTCTTATTAGCTCCAACCGTACCGTCTCCGCCGAGACCCCAGAATTTGCATTCAATCGTACCCTTGGCGGCAGTAAGCGGCGCCGGCTTCTCCTCGAGAGAGAGATTTGTAACGTCATCAACGATACCGATAGTAAATCTCTTCTTAGGCTCAGCCTTTGTGAGTTCGTCAAATACCGCGAATACTGATGACGGAGGTGTATCCTTTGATCCGAGTCCGTAGCGTCCGCCGATAACCTTAACGTCGTTCATGCCTGCCTCAGCAAATGCCGTAACAACGTCGAGGAAGAGCGGATCTCCAAGAGCTCCCGGCTCCTTTGTTCTGTCGAGAACAGCTACCTTCTTGCATGTCTTAGGAAGTGCGGCGATAAGCTTGTCCGCTCTGAAAGGTCTGTAAAGTCTTACCTTGATGAGACCGACCTTCTCTCCCTGCGCCAGCATATAGTCGATAACTTCCTCTGCTACGTCGCAGATAGAACCCATAGCGATAATGACTCTGTCAGCGTCAGCAGCACCATAGTAATTGAAGAGCTGATAATCTGTGCCAATCTTATCGTTAATCTTCTTCATATACTTTTCAACTACCTCAGGGATAGCGTCATAGTATTTGTTGCAGGCTTCTCTGTGCTGGAAGAAGATGTCTCCGTTTTCGTGAGATCCCCTCAGATGTGGGTGCTCAGGGTTGAGCGCCTTGTCGCGGAACTCCTTAACGGCGTCCATATTTGTCATTTCCTTGAGGTCATCATAATCCCATACGGCGATTTTCTGAATCTCGTGGGAAGTTCTGAATCCGTCAAAGAAGTTCAGGAAAGGAACTCTGCCTTCAATTGCAGCCAGGTGAGCTACAGGCGCGAGATCCATAACCTCCTGCACATTGCCCTCAGCGAGCATAGCAAATCCCGTCTGACGGCAGGCATATACGTCGGAGTGATCTCCAAAGATGTTCAGCGCGTGAGTTGATACCGTACGAGCTGATACATGGAATACTGCCGGAAGAAGTTCTCCTGCAATCTTATACATATTAGGAATCATCAGAAGGAGTCCCTGCGAAGCGGTGAATGTCGTTGTGAGCGCACCAGCTCCGAGTGAGCCGTGAACCGCACCCGCAGCGCCTGCTTCTGACTCCATCTCGACTACCTGAACAGTAGATCCGAAGATGTTCTTACGTCCGGCGGCAGCCCACTGGTCTACATAATCTGCCATAGGCGAGGACGGTGTGATTGGGTAAATACCCGATACATCCGTAAACGCATACGAGACATGAGCAGCGGCGTTGTTGCCGTCCATAGTTTTGAATTGTCTCTTCATTTTTTCATCTCCCTTTACAAAAGATATTGAGGTTTAGAAATATGTTTAAAAAGTACCTTTTAGAATAAGTATATGGTGAAATAATTATTCCCTTAGTTTTATGCGGATTTCATGAGACATCTCTCCTCGCTGTGTTTCGGCGTACATGTAAATCCGTTGCTTTAAGCTTTGATAGCAGTCTTCGCCTCGAGTCCTCAAAAGTCCGAAGCACATGCCGTTTCATCGAGCTTCCATGCTCGACACGGAATTCCGCTCTTTCGTCAGGCTCAATCGCTCCAGTTCCGCGATCTCGTTTCGTTGTCAGCTCGCTGCTCCGGTGCGCTTCTGCACTTTCTGCGGTATTCTCGGCTCTGACTCTATCAAAGCTTATTGAACATTACATAGACTCTACGAGTGCCTGCGTATCCTTCGCAATCATCAGCTCCTCGTTAGTCGGAATGATGAACACGCGCACCTTGGAGCCTTCGCCCGTGATGTCGACTTCCTGCCCGCGGCAGTCATTCTTTTCCTTATCTATGGTGACACCCATAAATCCGAGATAGTCACAGACCTTTTCCCTCAGGTCAATATCGTTCTCGCCGATACCTGCCGTGAATACCATGGCATCCACATGCCCGAGCTCCGCCGCATATGCTCCGATAAATCTCTTGACGGATCTGAGCAGCATTTCTCTCGCAATCTGAGCCTTTCTATTGCCCTTGTCGGCGGCGTCACAGATGTCTCTGCAATCTGCCGAAATCTCAGATACTGCGAGAAGCCCGGATTTCTTGGTCATCATATCGGTGATTTCCTTAACCGGCATTCCCGTCTGCTCATATATGAAGCTTACCACCGTCGGGTCTATGGAGCCGCAGCGCGTACCCATTACGAGACCTTCAAGCGGCGTGAGCCCCATAGAAGTGTCATAGCATTTTCCGCCCTTTACAGCCGTGATGGACGAACCGTTGCCGAGGTGACAGGTGATGATATTCAAATCCTCGGGATTTTTACCCATGAGCTCGGCACATCTCTGAGCGACATATCTGTGGCTGGTGCCGTGTGCGCCGTATCTTTGAACGTGATACTTTTCTGCATATTCCCATGGAATTGCATAGTATTTGCACTCGTCCGGCATTGTCCTGTGGAATGTAGTGTCGAATACTACCGCGCCCGGAGTATTTGGCAGAACCTTCTTGCAGGCTCTGATACCTACGAGTGCCGGCGGATTGTGGAGAGGTCCGAGCGTGCAGAGCTCTTCAATGCCTGCCTCGACCTCGTCCGTGATAATCTCGGACTTATCAAAAAGATAACCGCCCTGTACGATCCTGTGTCCTACTGCGCCAATCTCATCCATATCAGAGATTACTCCATGCTCTTTGTCTGTCAGAGCATCAATTACCAGCTGCATAGCCACACCGTGATCGGGCAGAGCGATGTCCTTGTCGAATACCATACCCTCGTCGGTTTTGTAATTCATATGTCCGTCAATACCTATTCTCTCGCATAGGCCCTTGGCAAGCACAGACTCATCTTTCATGTCGATAAGCTGATACTTCAGCGACGAACTTCCTGTGTTGACTACCAAAATAATCATTTTGACATTTTCCTTTCGTTATCAGCACTTAGAAAGCGGTGCAAAACACGCACCTTTTCGGTATATCGAAGTATATCACAACGAACAAGCTTTTTCCCTGCAATTATGTGAAATTCTTGACTTTTTAAAAAGACAGAATTCCCGCAGCTCCAAAGTCTATAACCCCGAGCGCAGCGAGTCGAAGGATCTTATTTGCGAATGACAAAAGGAGAGGTTTGTCGCCTCTCCCTTTGCGTGTTCAGTTACAGAACGGTTATAACTCAGATTCTTCGTCAGAATCGTTCGTTAGCTTAAATAATGTAAATTGTGTTTTTGTCATTCTGATTACTTAACTGTTACTTTCTTGCCGGCAATCTTCTTCGTGAAGATCTTCTTATACTTCTTGACATACTTCTGATTTGCCTTCTTCGCGCCGACTTTTACCTTAACAGTCGTAACCTTTGAACCCTTGAGTGAGCCCTTGACTCCCTTCTTCGTCAGGTCCTTAGTCTTGAGGATAACAGTCTTTACCTTGCTGCCCTTGAATGCCTGCTTGTCGATTTTGTCAACATTGGCTCCGAGAGTAACCTTCTTGGTATTCTTGTAAAACGCCTTGGTGTTAATCTCGTTTACTTCGAAGGTTCTGCCCTTGTAGTCTACAGTATCAGGTACCACTACAGTCTTGGCATTATTAGCCTTCACAAGTGTTGCCGAGCAGTTGCCGCTTGCAGGAACTAAGAGAACCTCGTATGTCTGATCAGCAACTACGAAACGCTCACCTACCTTTAGGTCTGTTGCATTTGCTACCAGCTTCGTAGCCTCTGCTACTTGAGCGTTTGCCCTGTCAACCTTAGCCTGTGCAGCCTGAGCCTGTGGTGAGTTCTCTCCATAGAGCTTCTTCATCAGTTCAAGCTCTGCCTTTGCCTTAGCGAGTGCGTCCTCTGCGGCTTTAAGTGCTGCGTCTGCTGCTGCCTTATCGCCTGAGCTCTTAGCGTCATTAATCAGCTTGTCGGCATTCTGGAGCGCGCCGTCTGTCTGCTGTGCTGTAACGTCGCCTAGACCCTTTCCGAGATCTGTTGCCTTAGCAAGAGTTGTATCTGCTGCTGCGATTGCCGCGTCTGCGTCAGCCTTAGCCTTGTCAATATCCGCCTTAGCTGCGTCTCTTACAGCCTTAGCCTCTGCTATCGCTGCCGGGTCTCCCGTAGCCTCTGCTGACTTAACAGCCTTTTCAAGCTGTTCTTCTCTCTTCTCAGCCGCCGCCTTTGCTGCTTCTGCCGCTGCCTTAGCCGCCTCTGCGTCTGCGATAGCCTTTTTGATGTCCTCAGGACTCTTTGTCTGCTCTGCGGTCTTTGCTGACTCCTCAGCCTTTGCCGCTGCTTCGTCAGCCGCCTGCTGCTCTGCGCCTGCCTTGAGTTCATCAGCCGCATTCTTAGCAATGCTCAGATCC
>JAFWFU010000011.1 GCA_017515425.1 Mogibacterium sp. | reverse complement strand
TTACTCATGTTTGAATCCTCCTTTGTTACAAGATGCGGTTGGTAGCCACATCAATAGTAGCATTGGAGGTTTTCTTCTTGAAGCTAAAGCTTTCCACTCTCACCGGCAGAGCCGGTGGTTTTTGTCACGCTGAAGCTACAAGAAAAGAATCGGGGCTGTCTTGCCGCCCCGATTCCGCTGTTATCCTTATGCATACCCATGCCAAGGGTTGCTTTCAAATGCTGCTTAAAACCCAATCTTTCCGGCAAAGCTCTCGAGTGCCTCGAGGAATTCCTTATCGTCGAAGCAATAATGCATCTTGGTGTAGTCGGCTCTGAGCCTGCTGACGTCCTCCGAAATGTCCTTGTTTCTCAGAATGCAGTCCGCCATCAGAGCAGCCAGCTTCTTGAACTCAGCCTCTCCGAATCCGAATCTCGTCATCTCGCTGACTCCCATACGCAGCGCGCCGGAAGCCGTGAAGCCCTCTTCATCAGGAGTCGCCTGATAGTTGACTACGATATTATTATTCTCGAGTCTCGTGGCAATTTCAGGGCCTTCACCATATCCTACGCTTACGAGCACCTGATGTGTCTCGGTATAGTCGTTCGCAGGGTCTCCACATACATTCAGCCCCTCAGCCTTGAGCGCCTTTGCGAAGTTCTTGGCATTTGTGATAATCGCCTTCTGATATGCGTCCTTGAACTCGTTCATCTCGTATGCAGCCATCAGAAGCCCGAGCTGTGTGCCGAGGTGGTGATTTGACACGCTTCCTGGGAAGGCTCTTCTCTCTACAGTCTCCCAGAGCCCGTATTTCAGCTCATCCTCTTTGTAGTTCATTGCTACGATACCCCTCTGAGAACCGAAGAATGTCTTATGCGTGGAACCGGTTACGATCTCCGCACCTTCCTCGAAAGGTTTCTGGAAATAATCTCCCGCAATACCGAGGACATGAGCCATATCGTACATGATAGTCGTATCAAGACCCATATCGTCGACATATTTTCTAATCTCAGCAACAGGCTCCTTGTGGATTACCATTGACTTTCCAAAGATGATGAATTCAGGTCAGTACTCGTCAATTACCTTCTTCGTTTCCTCAACGTCAATCTTGAAGATATTATCCTTCAAAACAGGGAAGTTTACGACGGCGCTTCTCTCCGTCTTGGGGTCAACTGCCACATAGTCATGCAGAGCACCCATAGGCTGAGCAGAGAGGTGTCCGCCCTTTATAATATGGTTGTTCAGGATATATCCGAGCCTCTGCGGAGTCTGCTTCCTGTTCAGTCTGTTCTTCCAATCCATGAGAGCTGAGAACGCACAGACATTGGACATCTGTCCGCTTATGACTCTGGTCTCAACTTCCGTACAACCGAAGTATTTTCTGAGCTCATCCACAGCAAGCTGCTCCACTTCGTCTATAAAGCCCGTAGCCTGATAGTAGAAAATATCCTTGTCATAGAATGATTTGACCTTCTTATGCTCCGCATATCTCGCGCTCGGGTCGGAAGCCGACAGCATTTGCACAGCCTTACTCGGCGTGTTTTCGGACGGAATGAGATTGACGCATTTCTTCTGTCTCCAAAGATGATTATCCTCAGCCTTTTTGATGAGGGTCAGAGCCTTCTTCGCCCTCGGCTCATCACTGATTTCCATTTGACTGATCTCGGTTCCGTAAATCATCGGGCGCGCAAACGGCGGCGCCATGGTATCGAGATGTTTCTGCGGAATAACCGCCTTCAGCCTCTTTCCTCTTACGTCAACCTCTACTATATCATCAGGAAGAATATCGCTCGAGATATACGCCAATCCGATTGATCTCTTTGCAATTTCTTCTGTAATCACGCTCTCAAGCCCTTCGCCCTCAGCCTTATAATAGGGCACCATCGTACCGCTGGTGGTAATGCCGACGAGCTCCCCGTTCTTATAAACCTCCATATCCTTACGCAGTACGCCTCTGTCGAGAAGCGTGATAGGCTTAATGCTCTTTGGAAGCACGTCAATCTCGCTATAGTCTCTGCATTGAATCTTGTCAAATGCTGATTTCTGCTTGGCGAGTGCCTCGCGACCGATATAGTCGCCCTTTCTTTCTGAGAAACTCACGGCAAATTTCGCAAGAGATACCGCGAAGATAGGCATAGGAGTCGGAGCGTCGTGGTCGTTTCCGTCGCTCATCTCGTGACCGTATAGCGGCATACCCGCCTCAACCCTGAGCGTATCTCTGGCACCGAGAGCCGCAGGCTTAGCGCCGAGCTCCTTCATTCTGTTCCAGAACCATTCAGCGTCCTCAGACTTAACAAAAACCTCGTATCCGATTGGCTCACCCGTGTATCCTGTCTTAGCTACATAGGCTTCACGTCCTTCGAAATCGAGGTGGTTCAGCGCGTTCTTTTCAGGCTCCGTTATAGCCTCTCCTCCGGAGAGAACCATCAGCAGCTCTTTACTCTTAGGTCCCTGCACGGCTACGGAAGCCCATTCAGGAGTGATGTTTGTAATCGTACAGTCAAAGTCCTTTATTACTTTATTCAGATGTTCGAGGTCCTTGTCCGTATTGGAAGCATTAACAATCAGAAGATACCTCTCCTCAGAAAAACGATATAGATACGCATCGTCTATAGCGCAGCCGTTCTCGTCAGGAATCATGCAGTATTGGGCTTTCCCAACCACCAGGGATTCCACATTGCTTGTCAGCACATGCTGGAGGAATTTTACCATCTCCGGGCCCTCTACAATGAGTCGTCCCATATGGGAAACGTCAAAGATGGAGCAGAAATGTCTGGTGTAGAGGTGCTCAGCTATAATGCCGCTCGGATACTGAATAGGCATTTCCCATCCGCCGAAATCGACCATAGTGCCGCCCTCTGCGACGTGTACGTCATAAAGCTGTGTGCGTTTTAGCTCTGCCATTTTTTCTTCCTTTCTCCTTATAAAAATGCGATAAAAATGCACGCTTTGCTAGCATATAGAGTATATCATTCGGCTCTAAATTCGGTCAACGAAAAACGACCTAAACATCCTAAAAGTCGTCAGGAGAGTCGTGATTGGCAGCGGGCAGCTATAACCAGCTTTTTAGATTCCGAGTTCAAATTTGAGCTGCGGCTGCATTGGTTCATAGTCTTTCATCTCGAAATCTTCGAGCGTAATATCCATAAAATCACAGCCGGATTCCTTATTCAATACGAGCCTTGGGCTTGGCGCGCATTCTTCCAAAGCCTCTGCCTCGGCAGCACGCCTCAGCATTTCCTCGGCATTTTCCAAATGTCTGTCATATATCTGTTCATTCGCCACGAAATGCGTGAATACGCCTTCCTTGAGATTGCAGACCCTTGCTACCATCATCAGCAGAGACGCATATTGTATCTCATTTATGCCGCCAGCGCCTGAGGCTGTGAGCATATCTCCCGACCTCTGGACGAGCACCATGTCAAGATAGTCTCCTCTAACATTCCATATGGTGAGGAAGGCGCAGGGAGGAAGCCCCGGCGTCTCTCGGAGATCCGTCTCCTGCCAGAGCGAAACGATTTTGCGGCGCCCGTAAGGATCCCTTTTTATATCCTCTATCAGATTGTTCATAAGGTCGTAACGCTTTACCGTCGCCCCATATCTCTGACCTATAGTGCCGTCGCCTATATCCCATGGATCCCACCATGTAACACCCATATCCCTCATCTCTGACAGCAGATTGGTGGACTTCTGATAGATTGTAAATATCTCTCGAATCCCCGTTTTCCACGCCTGTCTGCGCAGAGTGCAGATAGGGAATTCCCCTTTGGAGAGATCGTATTTCCTCATAATATGATTGACGCTTATGGTATGCGCAGGTGCTCCGTCCTCATACCTCGGGCGCGGATTTTCGTCTTTATATCCATTGTCCAAAATATTGTGAATATCTTCCACCAAATATCTGTCCGCCTTTGTCATATCATTCCTCCGTAATATTTACCTTATCGCGCCTACCTCTCTGGCATTTCTACTATTTAGCAATTTTATTTGAAATTTGCTTGCACCTGATTGGAGATTTTCGTATAATTGTGATAGGTGAAGCGATGCTCGTCAGCATCTGACTCAACCGGTTTAGGGTTGCCGTCTAGTCTAGTGACTGACGGCTTTTGCTAATGCTAATTGTTACCCGTATAGTCTTATGACTAAACGTTATTGTAACCCTTACCATCTCCGGCCCCTCCCTTCGAATAGTCTCTACCATGGCCACCACCTCCTTAGACGGTAGGAATGTAGTAAAAACTTTTCCGGTTGAGCCAACCGCGAGCCACTGCTCACCTATCTGTAGACTATTCTATACGAGAAATAAATCCTGTCAACAGCCTGATTTTTCAGCATTTGCGCCTTTTTCATTTTTCGTGTGCGTTTTGTCGATTACCGTTTGTCTTTTGTAGAATAGAATGCGTATTTTGCATTGTATTATTTCGAGTACACACTATAAATATACCGTTTTCTCCGTGATAACCGCATTCACCGCATAGTCGTGCTCATCAGTCGGTATCTTATCGCTCTTTTGAACCTCAAATGCCACCGCAAAGGTCTTAGCGTTCTCACATTTAGGCAAATATCCGTCGTAATAGCCTCCGCCCATGCCTAGTCTGTTAAGTTCTTCATCAAAGGAAGTGCAGGGCGCGATAATCAAATCTATTCCCGAGGGTTCTATCATTTTGCCCTTTTCCAACGCAGGCTCTCTAATTCCATAGCAGCCGCTCTCCTTCCATGCGTCCCGTTCCTCTCCAGGAATTACAGCCACCATATCCTTCCCGTCGGTGAAAAGGTTGTAATCATTCTCCCTATCGGCGCGAAGATGATTGGAAATGCTCTTCGCTCCGCAAACAGGATAGGCGATTAGCTTTCCTTCTGCGAGAGCCGCTTTTTCGAGTTCATCAGTTCTGACCTCTCCGCCTGCATATTTGTATGCGAATATGATATTCGCCTTTTTATATTCTTCGGTCTCAGCAATCTTTTTGCAGATCTCTTTCGAGAAGCTATCCCTCTCCTCTTCGGAAAGAGCTTCTCTTGCACTTTTTGCTTTATCCCTGATTCTTTTCTTGCTGAGCCTTCTATGCGTCTTTCTGATTTCCCCAGCCATATAGAGAGAGCCGAATGCCAAGACGGGAGCTTCCTCATCAAAGCATTTAGTCAGGATTTCCTCTGCCGTTTCGAAACTCTCCGCAGATACACCCTTTTCTCTGATAAGTTCCGCAAGACTATCCGCAGAAAGTGCCCTCTCGCTCTCGGGAGTCAGACAATAGCATTTCTCCGCAAAAGGCAGCAAAATATCCAATGCCGCACTGTAGTCCTTATCTCTAAGCATTCCGATAACGAGCGTCAACTTGGTATTCGGCAGGTATTTTCTGAGGGACTCTGCCACAGCCTCGGCGCATTGAGAATTATGCCCGCCGTCGAGTATAAACACAGGGTCGTAAGAGAGGAGCTCAAATCTCGCCTGCCATTCAGCTTCTGACATTCCTTCTATAATAGCCATATCTGATATATCCCAGCCCTTCTCTTGCAGGATTTCTATGGCTGTCAGTGCGACCGTGGCATTTCTCATCTGATAGTCCCCGATTAACGGCAATTTGAATATGAGGTCTTGCCCTTTCCAAAGAAGTGTCTGTCCGCTGAGATCTGTATCAAGCTGAATCATTCTCCCGAAGTCAGCTATGCTCATCTCGCAACCCCTATCTTCACAGACCTCTCTCAGCACATCCATGACTTCTGGCAAATTCGGATATATAATCACATGCGAGCCGCTTTTTATGATTCCCGCCTAGTCCTCGCTATCTCAGCGAGCGTCGTCCCGAGAAAGTCCGTATGATCCAAACCTATATTTGTCAGCACCGCCGCCTCAGGCGCTCTGATTATATTCGTGGCGTCGAATTCTCCCCCGAGCCCTACCTCGAGTACCACAATATCGCAGTTTCTTTCATTGAAATAGACCATGCCTATTGCTGTAACGATTTCAAAATGACTCGGCTCGTCCTCCATTCTGTCTGCGGCGGCTTTCACCCTTTCCGTAATCCTACAGAGGTCGTCCTCTGAAATCTTGCCACCGCTCACCCTGATTCTTTCCCTGAACTCCTCGATAAATGGAGATGGAAAAATCCCCGTGCGATAGCCCGCCTTTCTCAGCACTGACTCTATCATTGCCGATGTGGAGCCTTTTCCGTTGGTGCCGCCGATATGAACGAATTTCAGACTGTCCTGGGGATCCCCGAGCATATGAAGAAGCTCCCGCGTCCGAGACAGCCCGAGCTTCCATTGGTTAAGCCTCACCGAATTTATATAGTCCAAAGTTTGTTCATAATTCATATTATTATCCGCAGTCCGATTCCTTCTCCGCAATCCATACGCTTATCTACATTTAAGCCGCCGCCAGCCCCGCTTTAAATCTCGGCAGCGCCCTGGCGATTACTGCTATAACAACCGTCTGTACGGCAATGAGTATCACCGTCTGCACTATGCGTGTCAGAAAAAGCGCGCCATATGGAGAGCCGTAAAGAACAGCTATCCAAAGAGTGTTGAGACCAAGGCTCAGCACGCATTGATTGATGAGCACCGCTGTCAGAATTCTCGCTATGCTCTGCCCCTTATAAAGCAGAAGTCCGAAAACCATACCCGTGAAAAACGCCGTCAGAGTAAAGCCTGGGAAATACGCCCCAATAGGGAAAAGCACCGCTCCGATAAAATCACCCAGAGCCCCGACTATGCCTCCGGCTATATGCCCATAGAGCATTGCAGCTATGACGATAGGAACGAAGCTGAACCCTATCTTGGTATTCCACGCGGAAATGGAAAGAAATCTCGAAAGCACTATCTCGATTCCGATAAGCGCGCTCAGCGTGACGAGCATGAGCGTTTTACTGTCTTTGTTTACTGTTTTATTTTTCATAATAAAAACCCTCCCGGCAAATGCCTAAAAGCAATAACGGCTTCGCCACGGAAGGAATCTTCCAATGTGGCGACGGATGCGGATGCAGCACCGCGAGCCTATGCTCTTCGTCCGCAGACAACTTCCCATCCTGCGGCACTTGACGCGCTGCGCCCTACTTCGCCCATATTTGCTGTATAAATATTTGAATAATATCGCCCAAATGATACCAATGCGGATTGTCCGCGTCAATCATTTCTTATATGCGTAATAATATGCGATTGGCACGAAAGCCGCGCCGCCGATTATATTTCCAATGGTAACGGGAACAAGATTTGCGATAAAGAACGCAACCCAGCCTATATCCGCACCGAGGAAAATCCCAAGAGGAATATAGGTCATATTGGCGACGCTATGTTCAAACCCCGCAAATACAAAGAGCATTATGGGAAACCATATGGCAAATATCTTTCCCGTCATATCCTTCGCGCCAGCCTGCATCCAGCAGGCAAGTACGACGATAAAATTGCAGAGAATTCCCCTTATAAGTGCCGGCATGAATGTTATTGATGTCTTGGCTGCTGCTATGGCTATGGCGCGTTCCGCTGCTGCGTCAGCGAAGAGCCCGCTCCTTGCGAGCATGAATGCCAACACCACCGAGCCTATCATATTGCCGATATATACCACGCCCCAATTCCTAAGCATATGACCTGCACTAATCTTCTTATCCATCAGGGCAAGCGTCAGAAGATTGTTGCCCGTAAAGAGTTCCCCGCCGCAGAGGATTACCAGCATAAGCCCCACGGGAAAGAGCGCAGCCCCTATGAGCTTGCCAATCATGGCTTGGAATGCGTCTCCTGCGGCGGAAGTCGCCAGCACGAATACATCTGCGCCGAGTCCTATAAAGACTCCTGCCATAATCGCGAGCACCAGCATTTTCCCTATCGGCAAATTAGCTTTCTTAACTCCGTTGTTTATCCAAATATCCGATATTTCAAAAGGTGAATTTATCCCCATTTTTTCTTTATATTCCTTTCCTTCTAAATTATTCTAATCCTAATTTGCCCTTTTCATAGTCTGCTGCCCTTATCCTAATTTACTCTTATCCTAATCTACTCTTATCCTAATCTACTATCCTTATTCTAAGCTGCCCCTATCTGTAGTAGTCGTTAAATACCGCCTCGGCTCGCCCTTCATATTCCGCGACCATGGCATCCGCCTTCGCGTCTAGAGCCTCCGCATAGTCCCTATTCTTCATCAGCCTGGTATTTACCTTTATATTGACGGCAGCACCTAAAAGAGCTCCCCTGCAAAGAGCTGCACCCACAGCCGCGTCCGATACGACGAGCTTAGAGCCTTTGACTGCGAATTCCTCGAGCAGCACTATCGCCCTAGAGCAAAGCTCCATAATCTCATATGGCACGGACGCCGCAGCTCTCAGGCATTTCTCAAGAGTCTCATCTCTTCCCTTCTCGTCCTTGGGAATGCCATATGCCTCTGCGAGAGGAGCGAACATCTCAGCGTCCTTGTTGACACAGACTGCAAGCTGATTGGAAATATCTCTCATCTCAGTCATCAGCCTCTTTATATCTTCCTCAACATCAGCATATCGCTTTTTGCCGGCAGTCAGCGAGCCGACCATTATTCCGAGCGAAGCGCCGAGTGCTCCGGCAAGCGCTGAGGCTCCGCCGCCACCCGGAACAGCCTCCGCAGAGCCTAGCTTATCCAAAAAACTATTGACTTCTATATCCAGCATATTTATATCAGCCATACTTGTATTAGCCATATCCATATCCACCATATCTATACCAAAATAAATGGGGCTCCGCATTATCTCAAGGTTTTCATCTCTATTTTCTTCTCTATCGATCTTATCAATTTCCAAGCTCAAGACGACGCATTTTCACTTCTATTGGCTCGCTTTTCTCCAGGCTGCCTCTACCACATGTTTCATCAGCACAGAGGTCGTAACCGAGCCAACGCCGGCAGGCACGGGTGTGATTGCTTTTACCACAGATTCCACGGCATTAAAGTCCACATCTCCCGATATGCCCTGCTTCTCTTCGTCCCAATTTATGCCGACATCTATTACCACCTGATTCGGATTGGTGTATTCTGGCGTAACCGAGTGGAGCCTGCCAAGGGCGGCTATCAGTATATCCGCCTTGCTCGTAATAAGAGGAATATCCGGCGTTGCGGTATGGCAATTTACTACCGTGGCATTCTCGTGCATGAGCAGCATGCCAAGAGGTCTGCCTATGACAAGAGACCTTCCTATCACAGCCGCCTTCTTCCCCGCAATATCTACATTATAATAATGCAGCATTTCCATGGCTGCCTCTGCGGTGCAGGGCGGGAATCCGACTCCCGTATTTGCAAACACACCCGCCATTGAAGCCTGTGTGCAGCCGTCCACATCTTTCTCGGCAGCTATCATCTCGCGCGCCGCCAACCCGTCTATATGCTTAGGGAGAGGCTGCATAATCAGAATGCCATGCATATTATCATCTTTGTTTATTCTTCTCAGCTCATCAAGGAAAGCAGCCTCTGAAATATCCTCGGGGAAAATCTCATTTGCGATATTCACTCCGACCTGCTCCGCCCTCTTCATGGCGGCGCGCTCATAAGCAATATCGTCAGGGCTCTCTCCTATCCTGACTATGGCAAGCGCAGGCACTACTCCCTTGACTTTCAGCTCTGCCACTTCCCTCGTCAGTTTTTCCGTTATTGAATTTGCTACAGGCGCACCCTTTAAAATCTCAGCCATATCCTCAGAACAATCCCCTAAAACAATCCGCTAATCCTGCCGTCTGCGTCCACATCAATCTTTTCCGCCGCAGGCACCTTCGGCAGACCCGGCATTGTCATAATCTCTCCCGTCAATGCAACTATAAATCCCGCGCCTGCGGAAACCTTTATATCGCGCACCGTCAGGCTGAACCCCTTGGGAGCGCCGAGCAGCTTGGGATCGTCCGAGAAGGAATACTGCGTCTTAGCCACGCAGATTGGAAGCGCTCCGAAGCCGAGTTCCTCAAGCCTCTCCGCTTTCTTTTTAGCGGCAGGCAGCAGGACCGCATTATCCGCATGGTAGATTTTCTGAGCAATGGCGTTCAGCTTTTCCTCTATTGAGAGCTCGTCCTCATATGCGAATTTAAAGTCAGAGCTCTCTTCGCAAAGTCTGACTACTTCCTCAGCCAAGGCAATTCCGCCTTCTCCGCCCTTTGCCCATACCTCAGATAAGCAGGCTCTGACCCCGAGCTCCCTGCATTTAGTCTCAACTAAGTCGAGCTCTTCCTTCGTATCTGTCGGGAAGGCATTTATGGCAACTACACATGGAAGCCCATATATATCTTTTATATTCGATACATGCTGGAGCAGATTGGGAAGCCCCTTTTCCAAGGCAGCTAAGTTCTGTTCGTTCAAATCTTCCTTTGCTACTCCGCCGTGGTATTTCAGCGCACGCACAGTGGCTACGACAACCACCGCGTCAGGTGCAAGCCCTGCCATGCGGCATTTTATATCAAAGAATTTTTCCGCGCCGAGGTCTGCGGCAAATCCCGCCTCCGTCACTATATAGTCACCGAGCTTGAGCGCCATACGCGTGGCTGTAACCGAATTGCAGCCATGGGCGATATTGGCAAAGGGACCTCCATGCACGAATGCCGGAGTATGCTCCAAAGTCTGTACGAGATTGGGCTTGAGCGCGTCCTTGAGGAGCGCAGCCATTGCGCCGTCAGCCTTTAAGTCGCGCGCCGTTACGGGCTTTCCCTCATATGTATATCCGGCGATAATATCGCCGCATCTCTTCTTTAAATCCGAAATATCTGAGGCGAGGCAGAGCACAGCCATGACCTCGGACGCCACCGTGATGTCAAATCCGTCCTCGCGTGGCACGCCCTGCGCTCTGCCTCCGAGTCCGTCCACTATATTTCTGAGCTGGCGGTCATTCATATCCACCGCCCTCTTCCATGTAATCTGCTTAGGGTCAATCCCGAGGCTGTTTCCCTGCTGAATATGGTTGTCAATCATGGCAGCCAAAAGGTTGTTGGCTGCTCCGATAGCGTGAAAATCCCCCGTAAAATGCAGGTTTATATCTTCCATGGGGACGACCTGCGCATAGCCGCCGCCTGCGGCTCCGCCTTTTATTCCGAATACAGGGCCGAGCGAAGGCTCTCTGAGAGCCACGACGGTCTTTTTCCCTATCCGGCGAAGACCGTCGGAAAGACCGACTGACGTCGTGGTCTTTCCTTCGCCGGCGGGCGTCGGGGTTATCGCCGTCACCAATATGAGCTTCCCGTCCGGTCTGTCCTGATTATCCTTTAGAAAGTCGTAATCAATCTTAGCCTTGTAATTCCCGTACTGCTCTATATATTTCTCATCAATCCCGAGCGCCTCCGCAATCTCGGTAATCCTCTTGGGTGTATTTTCCTGTGCAATTTCAATGTCTGTCTTATATGTCATTTTAGATCAAGCCTCCTCTCCGGCTGCAATCCGCAAAGCCGTATAGCCGTATAGTCATACAGCCATGCAACCGCATTATCTAGGATTGCAACGTCATAATGATACCAAATATAGGGTCTGTATTAAAGCGAGGCTTTGTCCTTGCTTGTATTTTTTTGGTGCTGCCTTCAGAGCGTTGACGATTTAGCGCATTGGGTGATATTATTAGGACATCTTCAATATGTTACTTTTTTACACATTATGTAAGGAGATTAGAACAATGATTGATCCTAAAGAATTGAAGTACAGCAGAGACGATGAATGGGTTCGTTATGAAGGAGATGCGGTCTATATAGGCATCACGGACTATGCGCAGAGCGAGCTCGGAGACCTCGTATTCGTCAATCTTCCCGAAGTGGATGATGAGGTGATTGCGGGTGAGGCTCTCGGCGATGTTGAGTCCGTCAAGGCAGTAGCCGACGTAATCTCGCCGGTTTCCGGTGTCGTTTTAGAGGTTAATGAGGAGCTTCTCGATGACGCCTCACTGATTAACAACGACCCATACGGCTCATGGTTCGTCAAGGTCGGAAATGTCTCTGAGACAGTTGAGCTGCTCACGGCAGATGAGTATGATGAATACAGAGGATAGACTCTGCGAAGAAGCTAAGAGCTGACAGACGCGGGGCGCCGCGTTCACGAGGCGCCCCTTTTCAATGAAGCAATTAAGAAGTTAAGAAGGAGGAATTGATTTGGGCACATTTATTCCTAATACACGGGAAGAGCAGCTTAAAATGCTCAAGGAAATCGGATACAAGGATTTCGACGATCTGTTCAAAATCATCCCTGACGAAGCCAAGGTCAAAGGCGAACTGAACCTTCCCGAAGGTCTGAACGAGATTGAAGTTGACCGCAAGGTGCAGGGACTTGCGAATAAGAATGTCGTATTCCGCTCGATTTTCCGCGGCGCCGGCGCGTACAACCACTATGTACCATCGGCTGTAGACGCCATAGCAGGCAAGGAAGAATTCCTTACGGCGTACACGCCATATCAGGCTGAGATAAGCCAGGGTATTCTCCAATCCATTTTCGAGTACCAGACCATGATAGCTGAAATCACGGGCATGGATATTGCAAACGCATCCCTTTACGACGGTGCTTCTGCAGCCGCCGAAGCCTGCTGGATGTGCAAGGATAGAAAGCATAGCACTATCTATGTATCCGGTGCTCTCGATTGGAGAATTTTAGAAGTAATCAAGACATATTCATTCGGAAGGGAGAGCAAGGTAGTTGTTATCCCTGATAAAGACGGAGTTACGGATGCGGACGCACTCAGGAAGGCTCTCGCAGATGACCCCGAAGCTTCCTGCTTCCTCATGCAATATCCTAATTTCTACGGAATCGTAGAGGATGTGGATGAACTCTGCAAAGCTACGCATGAGGCAGACGCGAAATTCATCATGTACTGCCACCCGCTCGCACTCGGCGCTCTCAGAAGCCCGGGCGAAGTCGGCGCAGATATAGCAGTTGGCGAGGGGCAGCCACTCGGACTTGGTCTCGAGTTCGGCGGGCCCTATCTCGGTTTCCTCTCCACTAAGGAAGAGAATATGAGAACGATCCCCGGCAGACTTATCGGCGAGACCGTCGACACTAAGGGCGACAGAGGTTTCGTTCTCACTATCCAGGCCAGAGAGCAGCATATCAGGCGCGAGAAGGCGAGCTCGAATGTCTGTTCCAACGAGGCATGGTGCGCGCTCAGAGCCGGTATCTATCTTTCCACAATCGGTCCTAAGGGCTTCGAAGAGGTGGCGACACTCTGCTCGTCCAAGGCTCACTATATGGCTGATGAACTCGGCAAAATAGGTATGAACCTCGTCTACGGCGGAGAATTCTGGAATGAATTCGTCACCACCTGCCCTGACGCGGAAAAGCTCAATGCCGCGCTTGAAGAGAGGGGAATCCTCGGCGGACTTCCAATCTGTGACGGCAATATCCTCTGGTGCTGCACAGAGCTTAACAGCAAAGAAGATATTGACGAAGTAATCGCAGCAGCAAAGGAGGTGTTCTAGGATGAAATTGATTTTTGAAAAGAGCATTCCGGGCAGAGGGCAAGACATATTCCCAAAATGCGATGTACCTGTCAAAATGCCTAATGTGAAAGCCAAGGAAATAAAAGCGCGCCTGCCGGAAATCTCCGAGAATGAGATGGGCAGACATTATACGGCGCTTGCCAAGAGAGCGCATGGAGTAAACGACGGATTCTATCCTCTCGGCTCCTGCACAATGAAGCACAACCCCAGAATAAACGAGAAAATGGCTAATCTTCCGGGATTTGCCAAGCTCCACCCACTTCAGCCCGAGCATACCGTGCAGGGTGCTAACGAGCTCATAACAGAGCTTGAGCAGTTCCTCTGTGAGATTACAGGCATGGACGCCGTTACATTCCAACCGGCAGCCGGAGCTCATGGTGAATTCGCGGGACTTCTGCTGATTAAGGCTTATCACCATGACAGAGGCGAAGCCGAGCGTAACGAAATCCTCGTTCCTGACGCTGCACACGGCACTAACCCTGCGTCGGCAACCATGGCAGGCTATAAATCCATCACCATTAAGTCAAACGAAAACGGCACGGTGGATATAGAGGATCTCAAGGCTCATCTCGGTCCTAAGACAGCGGGGCTAATGCTGACCAACCCGAATACGGTAGGTCTCTTCGATCCTAATATCATGGAGATTACGAGACTTGTGCACGAGGCGGGCGGGCTCTGCTATTATGACGGAGCTAATCTGAACGCCGTAATCGGAATCGTCCGTCCGGCAGACATCGGGTTCGACGTAATCCATATGAATCTGCATAAGACTTTCTCAACGCCTCACGGCGGCGGTGGTCCTGGTTCCGGTCCGTGCGGCTGCAAGGATTTCCTCATGCCATTCCTGCCAGGCCTCACCTGCAAGGACGGCAAGGAATACAAGAGAGCCGAGAAGTCGATCGGTAACCTGACGGGATTTTACGGTAACTTCCTCGTAAACGTAAAGGCTTATACATATCTGCTGACTATCGGCAAGGATGTGGCGAGCCTGGCGCAGAATGCCGTTCTGAACGCCAACTATATGCAGGAAAAGCTGAAAGACATCTATCCTATCGCATTCGATACGACATGTATGCACGAATTCGTAATAGGACTCGATCCGATCTACAGAAAGACACATGTATCGGCTTTAGATGTAGCCAAGGCTCTCCTCGACTACGGAATCCACCCGCCTACAATCTACTTCCCTCTGATAGTCCACGAAGCTCTTATGATAGAGCCCACCGAGACGGAGACGAGGGAGACCTTGGACGAGGCTATCGAAGCATTCCGCGAGATATACGACAGAATCTTCAATTCGCCTGAGTCCGTACAGCAGGCACCTCAGACCACGCCTGTGCTGAGACTTGATGATACGAGGGCAGCAAGAGAGCCTCATCTCAGATATACCTTCGATTAAATCCTCCAAAATGAATAGGGCTAAAGAGGGAGCAGGGCGCTTGCTCCCTCTTTAATTGCTTGACAGCCTAGCTGCCGAAAAGTAGTATTTGAATAACTAAGTTATATATAACTGAAAAATACAGCATTGGGATAACGGAGATATAAGAATTGCGGTAAACATCGAAAGCTTTTGAAAAAAAGAGCCTGGAGGTTTGATATGGCTGGATCTGGAAAGCATTATAGAACCGGTGAAAACAATGCGACTAAAAAGAAGGGCATTCTGCGAAGGCTCATCAGACTCGTCTTTTCGCTAATCCTAATAGTGATTATCGCCTTTGGTGCACTGATCGGCTTTCTCTCCGTCACGGAGTATAAGCCCGCAGATAGAGAGCCCTCTACCGTACTCGCAAAAGGGAGTAAAGCGCTTTCAGTCGGAGATGAAATCTCAATCATGTCGTGGAATATCGGCTATGCTGCGCTCGGAGACAATGCGGATTTCTTTATGGACGGCGGCAGCTCAGTCTATACGGCGGACAAAGAGCGCGTAAGCTATAACCTCGCCGGTATAATCAATCAGATTAAAGATATAGACCCTGAGATTCTCTTAGTCCAGGAGGTCGACAGAGATTCCGCGCGCTCATACCATATAGATGAGTTTCAGACGCTGCAAAGTGAATTCCCCGAAAGCTGTTCTTCCTTTGCCAACAATTTCAAGGTTGCCTTTATACCCTATCCCATTCCCCCTATCGGCAAGGTTGATTCCGGCATAGCGAGCTTTTCAAAATACAGCGTAGAGGCTGCTGATAGAATTCAGCTCCCTATTCCATTTAGCTGGCCCATAAGAATGTCAAATCTGAAAAGATGTCTCCTTGTATCGCATATTCCCATTGAAGGAAGTGACAAAGAGCTCGTAGTTTTCAATCTCCACCTCGAAGCCTATGATGACGGAACAGGCAAGGCAGCCCAGACGAAAATGCTCGCAGAGCTTCTGAAAGCGGAGACGGATAAAGGTAATTATGTCATAGCCGGCGGCGATTTCAACCAGATATTCTCATCTGTAGATAGAGCAAAATATCCAATCAACGAAGAACTGTGGCAGCCCGGTGAGATAGATATAAGCGCTATAGAGGGGAATTGGCAATTTCTGATGGACGAGGCAGTACCAAGCTGCCGCAGCTTAGACCGCGCATATTCAGGTGCAGACCATGACAGCTTCCAATACTATCTCATAGATGGCTTTATAGTCTCGGGAAATATCGAAATTAAATCATTTGAAACAAAAGACCTGGGATTTATCTGCTCCGACCACAATCCCGTAGTCGCGAAAATAATATTAAAAGAGTAAAGAATGTTAAAAGAGCAAAAAACCAAAATAGCTATAAGGAAATTATAGAGATACTGCAATATCACACCTCAGAATGACAGTAATGTCATTCTGAGCTTATATTATCATCAGGCACACAAAGGCTTTCGTCTTTTTCCTTCGTCCTTCGTCTGCCGATTAGAATTATCAATATCGCATCTATGACGATAAACAATATCCACAGCAGAATATTGGTGGAATCTCCCGTATCCGTACCCGGCGGGTTGTCAGGATCGTCAGGATCGTCCGGGTCATCAGGGTCATCAGGATCTTCCTTCTTCTTATTCGTAAAGCTTACTTTCTCGGGCTTCTCTTCCTCGCCGTTCCTGTCGAGTATCATAATCGAGGATGCCCTCTCGCCGCCCTCAGCATAGCCTATATACACACGCGCAGTATATATGGACTCATCATAGGTCTTTTCCGCGTCCTGTTTATAGGCAGTCTGCTTGATAATATAGTCATAGTAAATGAAGTCCTCCGCACCATCAGGGAGATCATGAGTGAAGGTGTAATCCAAACCCTCCGGCGGCACATGCAGAGATGTAACGCAGTTAGCGTCAGTCGTTCCGTCTGCCCTCAGAATTGTAACAGTACCGCCCTCTGTGCCCTCTATCACTATTTTCACCGTAGCAGAAGACTGCTCGGCATATACGGATATGCCGGCTATGAGCGTCATTATTACTGCTGTGAATAAAATGATAAGGCTTTTCTTCATCCTAATTAAAATGCTCCTTAAACCAATTTATAAGCCTTTCAATCAATCCGGGACTTCTCTTTTCCAATCTGTCCATGGCTTCTTCGTAGTTCGGATTGATATTGACTTCGCCCTGAGGCTGGTTTTTCTTCATTTCTTCCTGGAGTTCCTCATCCGTAAAGGAATCAGCCCTCTCCTTAATCGTGGCAAATAGACATGTCCTCTCCGTCGTAAGCGGGCTCTTGCAGGTTGTGAGTGCCACAACCCTACCCTCCGATGGATTTCGGTAAATCGAGGCATTTGCCGCCACGAATCCCATAATATCTCCGCCGCTCGTTACGTCGAACACGACCCCCACGGAAGCGTCCGTCTGCACATAGGCGAAAATATCCATACTGTATTTCTTGCCGTCAATGACAAGCAATGTGCCTTTGCGGTGCTTGTCAAAATACTCGGGCTTGACATAATAGTCTATAGCACCGAACATATAGCCGCCGGACATATGATGCCCGTAAAGCACGTTGTAATAGTCGGTAAAATACCTATTGTTTAGGGAGTCGAGGAATATCGCTCCCGAAAGTGAGTATTCACCGTTTGCATTCTTGTTGAGATACTCGGTATTATCTATGCCCTGCATAACGGGATAGCTGACCTCTGTGTCATCTATCGTAATCCACGCTATGGCGTCCGGCGCAATCTCAAGCATCTCCTCTACAGTCTGCGGGGTATATCCCGGCATGCTGGCAAGACCCGACGAGCTATATACCCAATATGAATCAGCCATAAAATATACACCTATCATAAGAAGGATTAGGAAGAGGACAGTGAGGGCTCTGTCAATACTGCGATCTATTATTCTTATAGTCCGCCTTGTCTTGCTCATTCTGCCCTCTTCCCTATATATTCATCAGTCAAATCTTAGTTTTGGTGTCAGAAATATTCTAATTCTAATCCCAATCCTTTTAATCTCAGTCGCTTATACTTCCCAGACCTAGATTATTCGTAATCGTATTCTCTCCTTCTGCGGTTAAGCATAAGCAGGAACGCAATCGCAATCAGTACGATAGCAAATCCACCAGCAACGCTCATTATGATACCCGTCGGGATAACGCCGCTGCGCTTGTTTGTAACACCTGTGTAGACGTTCTCATCTTCGAAGAATCTGTCGCCTGTCCACTCGTTTGTATAAGCACTTTCTGTGTATGCTTTGCCGTCTGCCGGATTGATATACAGCTGCTCATATTTTTTGGTGGTTGTATTCAGGTAATAATCACCTTCGGTATCCTTGACATAGGTCTTTGTTCCCTTCTTGCCGATCTCACCCTTCAGAGGATCCATGTGAGCGTTGGTGATGTCCTCGTTGTCAATAACGCCGGGCTTAATATCTGTTCCGTCAGTTACCTTATAACCCTTTACGTTTCCCGCCGTATTCGATTCCTCAACTGTATAATCTACGCCATAAGGGATTCCTCTAATCTGCACATACTGTCCATGCTGAATATAGAGCGTCCACTCAATCTTATTGCTTGCAACCTTCAACTTGTTGGTGCCGGCGGTGTTGCCTGCCACATCAAACACTGTTGTGGCAGTGCCACCAGCTTCGCCAGTTGCCTGATTCTGTGCCACAGTATTTGCAGTCTTCATATTTGAAGCCTCATAAGAGGTTGCAGAGTTTTTCGTCGGGTCAAAGAAATCATCTGCATTCTTCGGATTTGTTGTCGTATGCGAACCGACATTTACTTCAAACAACGTTCCGTTTTCGAGCGGCTTATTTGTAGGGTCTTTACTCACAAGAGTAACTTTAAATTCAAACCATTGATCCCTAGAGCCCTGGTTTCCGATTACCTTCTTACCGAATTCGAGGTCAGATGTACCATATTTGTTTACGAACTCGCTTGACTTTGCGTTTGCTTCGGCTTCTGCGCCATTGTCAATGGGCTCATGCTTGATTTCGTTGGCATCGTTATATGCCTTCATGGCAGCTTTAGCATTTGCAAAAGTGATTTCACCAATCGCATAATCATCAGTGTCAATGGACAGCGCATCCGCATTCGTGGCGGTGCCTGGCACATCGGATTCTTTGATGATATCCCCATCTACCCAAGGATCAGTGGCATTCGCTCTAGTCTGCTCTTTCCATTCGTTATTGCTCTCATAGACGTATTGCTTGTTGGAATCGGTAGGATGTGTCCAAGCGATGGACCATACACCAGAAGTAGCCGTATGTCTCGGCTGATCAGAAGATCCAAGCTTGCCCTCGTACCAGACGTAGTCGGATACGGAAAGGACGCCGTCACCAGTGACAGTGCTGTAGTCTCGTCCATCGTTATCCACCACATACACATCAACTGTACGCCAATTCTTCTTAGCATCATCTTCTACATTTACGTCGTAGTCAATACCCAAATCGCCGTACTGACAATCGTCCGCATCTGTTCCGTTTGACTCCTGAACATAATAACGATAAACACCCGGCTCTGCAAAGTGAATGTCTGAGAAGTCCAAAGTGAAGAACTTCCTAACATATTTCTCATTAGACTTTGCGATATCGCCCTTATTTACTCTGTATGCACCATATTTCGTTGCATCCGCAGGGGTGAATTCCAGCTTGTTAGAGCCAGTCTTGGTGCTCGTGCCGACTATTACTTTTACCTTGTCAGGACGAACACCCTTCCAGACCACCGGCTTTACATCCTCGCTTGGGGTAGATGGATTACCCGGTACAGGATCTGTTGTGGCAGGAATAAGCACCTTGGGGTAAATCTCCTCATTTTCGTCAACGTTCGCAGGGGCTCCCGTAGCACCGTCCGAGCTTACCGTATACAGAAAGTCGGCATAAGGCACTGTCGCGCTCTTGTTCATGACAAGATACTTGTCAAATTGGGTGGTTGTACCGGTCGCCTCTTGGATCGGCATCAGCGTATTCGCGTCGTATTTTTCGGCGAACACCGGCACGAATGACGCCATTATCAGCATGGCAGTCATCAGTGTTACTAAGATTTTTTTCATGATGTTTCTCCTTTTCTTCTTAGCTTTTGTGAATTAACTTATTGTTAAGGAACGGTCGTCCCTGTCTTGAGCTTTCACTCTATATCCTCATCCGCCCGGTCTCTATCCACAGAGCAAGCGGATTTTGAACTTAATTATCTATGCGCACTTTAGCGGATCGCTCACTATTTCTGATTTTTCGTAAACGCTGCATGGGTCTATGTCAATACATTCCCTGGGGTCTCTGTTTCCGCTTATATCCCAAGCTACAGCATGGTTCATTACCGTAAGCTTTTCGCGAAACAGAGCTTTATCCTTTAGCGGTGCAAACACCCCACCTTGTTCTATTAGCGGATAAATATCTGCCAAACGAACGCAGCCATCCGAAAAATACACATATATCTTATAATCTTCTTGTGGTACGACCTGTATCACTGTCGGAATATACTCCATAGTCTTATCTCCTATAGTAGCGGTGCTATGCCATTCAAAGCCATTTTTTCGCGTGCCAGCTCCCAATTCTGCATTAGTTCGTCTTGATGTATCTCAGTCCATGCCAGCACATATTTCAATTGCCTTCCCGGCAATGCCCCGCGGATTACACATCCTTCCTGAATATCTATTAAAGCTTTACACTCGCCATATTCAGCGTGAAAATGCGGTGGATTATGATCATCGTAATACATCGAAATCCTTATCCCTGCAAATAATGATATTTGTGGCATATATGCATTCCCTTCTTTAAGTATTAGCTCCTCTTTGCAAATTCCTAAAACCCACGCCGGCGGATTATCAGCACGACTTTTCCTTTTGTTTCCGCTATGCCACCGTAGACTCGGGAGTCATAGGTCATATCTCGCATATCGTTAAAGATAAAGACCTCTCCTTCCCTTACCGTATAAGGGTATCTTACTGTCGATCCCGCCGCCGGCTTGGTGGCAAAGTATATAGTCTCGTAGGGCACTGTCCCGTTAATTGTATAGGTACCGTCATCTCCAATATCTATCGTATCTCCAGGTATACCCACGACTCGACCCATTCTCGTCTCGCCGTCGATCTTGTATAGCACTATATCCCCGTTGTAACAGCCACCGAGCTTGAATGTAATGACTAGATCTCCGTCCTTTACATTCGGGAACATATTGTTGTCATGCCAGATATGGACTCCACCTACAAAGGTCAGCAGAGTCACGACCACAGCAGCGACTATCAATATCTTTTGTATCAGCCTGCGAAGCTCTATGCCAATCTTCTGCTTCTCGCTCAGCTTACGCTTAGGCCGCGGCGGACTCCCTGCATCTCCTGCTGCTATGTTCAGATCTTCGATAGAGCCTTCGCCTTGCTCCCCGGTTTCTCCTGCCGGGTTCTGTCTGGGCTCGGGCGCCCCGCCCTTTTTCTTTTTTCTGCCTATCCCCGCCAGAGAGTCGAGCAGCATATCTCCAAACGCTTTTTTATCCTTCATAATAAGCTTCTCTGCGGCGTTTCCTCAATCTTAATATAAGCCATTCGAGCGACGCCAATATCAGGAAGAGACCACCGAGCACAATAGGTACGCGCACCTCAGTCGGCACAGCACTGGTTTTCTTATTTGTAAACGTAATCTCTGTGGATTTCAGCAAATGTTTGTCGTTTACGCTGGAGTGACCATCTCCTAATGTGATAGGACTACCGCCCTCATAGTCGTTAGTAGTAGAGTTAAGCGTCTCATCTGTCATTTTGTCTCCGTTGTTTACGACAGGTATAGCAGATGTATCCAGGGGACCGGTAATCGCAGCATGCGGCTTGTAATCTTCATTGACCTCAGACAGTGTATAAGCCGCGCCGTATGGCATTCCTCTCAACACTGCTTTCTCATCATGCTGTAGATAAACCACTACCGTAGCTTCGCCGTTTTCATCACAGATAATCTGCTGTCCGCTTAGCTTATTATGTGTCGCTGTTGCTGGAACATCGTCCACTTCTTCTATGCTGTATGCGCCCGGTACATTATATTCCTTTTCGTATTTTGACTTTGCATTGCTCCATTTATAGGTATAATCTCCGCTCATCCATTTCAGCGCTTTCTTTTGCACATCCGTAACACCGGAACCGCCAAATGTCAGGTTGGCGTTATCGTCGTCACGAATATTGCCGTTTTTACCCGTGCCGTTATTCGTTCCCGTGAGTATCATATTACGCGAATATACGCTGGCTGAATTCGGCACTTCCGTCATGGTCGCTCCGGATTCAAACGCCGTAGTGGCGTTAGACATATCGAGAGTGAGCACCGTATACGGCGGTGCTTCCTTAATCACAAAAGTTTGTTTAAAGTATTTATCACGAGAGCCGAGGTTGCCATGTACTATCTTCTTTGCTGTCAGGCTGATAGTATACTCATTGGTATATGTAATAATTACATCTCCCTGATTAAGCGTTCCCGAATACTTATCGGTACCGGTAACTAAATGCGAAGTAGTTGCCGAATCCTTTATAAGCGTCTCTCCGCCATGCTCATCTATCTCATAGACCTTATATTTCTTTCCACCCGGAATGGTCAAAACCTGCCCGTCCTGAAGTTCCACCGTATATGTGTTGTCCTCTCCTGTAACCTCTGTGATATTAGGGGTATTGACCTTCCTTCCCACAGTAATCTTAAACTCCTCAGATTCGACGGTTTCCTCATTTTTAGATGTAGCGCCTTGCAGTGTGATAGGTTTCACAGTTGGCGTAGTGCCGTTACCTGTTATAGAAGCGTTGAATGTAGCACCATTGGCGCCATTGCCGCTGTATGTGCTCCCTTCATAAATTACGTCAAACATTTGATCAGCACTCGCACCATCGACCTCAACAGTCACTTTTTCGCTCACATAGTATCGATTCGGCGTCGGATTTTGCATACTGAAGGCTGCCACCGCAGGACCGCCGGTTGCTCTGAAAATCGCTCCTTTAAGGTTTACATCCACACTCGAGACACTGTCATCCACGCTGATCTTGATACCTGTCAGAGTAATTTTTACATCCTTCTTAGTTCCGTTAGGAAGTATCGCAGCATTCGGATATGTAAAGACGATGGTATCATTATAATCGACAGAATGCACTGTGCTGGTAAAGGAATTGGTCTTCCCATCAGAAGACCAGCGCAGTCTCATATAGGTATTCCCGTTAAAAGTCTGAGGCTGAAAATGGTCACCGCTAATTTGTCCCCCTGCAGTTGTAATTGCATGACCATTTATTTCCATAGTCGGCGTAATCGCAGATAAGTCTTCAAAAGTGATGCCGTTTATTACACTTGTTGTTCTAGTTGCAGGCACATTTCCACTCTCGTATGTCTTGCCGTCTTTACCCGTCAACGTTGCATTAACCGATACTCTGGTTCCTGTCGTAATCTCACTGAGATTAACCTTTGACCAGTTAATCGCCTTTTGACCGCTGTTTAACGAGCTGTTCTCCACATCAAAGAACTCTTCGAGAAGTGTAGAATCGGTCGAATCAACCGCAAAAACTTCCTTAGTCTCTACTCCTGTTAATCCATCCGTTACTCTCTTGTAGCGAAGATTGATCTCCCTTTCTTCCGTAACATGATCTTTAGGATCCAAATCCTCTACTACGACTTTATATTTCTTTCCGCCCAGCACTCTGTATGCCACATCTGTATCTCTTTGAATTGATACGACTTCCCATCTGTCCTCGAGGAATTCTTGGATTTCATACTTGTAGTCGCGCGGAATATTTTTGAATAGCTTTTCGGTATCTCCCGGTACTGTCAAGGTAAATTCATATACACCATTGCCTTTGTCCACAGCACCCTGAGTGCTGAAATCAACATAAGTTGAAGTATCTCCGTCCCTCCATGCTTTAATTCGATATTTGAAGGTTCCAGATTTATTGTCGACGGTTTTCTTTGCGACTTTGATGTTGTGGTTTGGTCTCTTGTTTACAAACTCCACGTCTTCGTCTCCGTCAAAAGCCTTTTCACTGGCATTTAATGATTTACTGACAAATGCCCATCCTGGGTCTGTCCCAATCATCTCTGTGCCGCCGTTCTCTCCTACTTCTGTAATCTCATAGCTCCAGCCTACCGGCACTATACCATTTAGGATTTTCCACTTGGTGAAATTATTCGTTTCCAATTCGAGTTCATATGTATCTGTAGTGCCAGGTACAAGTGTCAATCCGTTTGCCGGAGTTGTCATGGCAGCGTCAAGATCGAAAGTAACTTTTTCTCTTTTACTATCGAGCACTGTCCAACCCGCACCTGTAAGAGCAGAAAAATCCGGCGCCGCCGTGCCGGAAGGCGCGGACAAGCGGTAGATGTTGTTTCCAAGATTCTCTACCGTATAGCCGCTTATGTCGACGGTCGGGTGGCTGCTATTAGGTGTTTCAAAGTCATAATACTCCCTATTAACAGTTCTTGTATCTTTCAGCTCACATAAGTAGAGCTGAATCCTTTGACCGCTAGCGTTGTAGCGGTATAGTTCAGCCGCGTCATCATATTTTATGGTTTGCGAACTCGGATTGAAAGTATCATAGTTGGTTGAATTATAAGTATCGGCAATTAAAGCATCGTCGCTCCTACGCTGTAAAAGCCCCTTGCCTTCGGATGTTTCAAAATTACTCGCTCCCCTGAATGTAAATAGGCAACTTTTAGGCAAAACATAATTGTCATCTACTATGTCCTTCGTTACATCAATATCATTCCTTCTTACCCATTTAGTATTAGCGGAATCCCATTCCATGACATACCCATCGCCATCCACCATGATATACTTTTTTCCAGACGTAAAACTAGTTGCCTGGGTAAATGTGTATCTGCGGTTTCCCGACTTTTTATCTTCAAATGCCTTTACGGAATATATTTCCTGTTCATCATTTGCCAGATTGGGATTCCAAACCCTTATGCGGAACTTAAATGTGTCGTCTTTCTCGCTGCCGTTTATTTCGACATTTTTGGTAACTTTAATCCTGGTCGGCTCCCATTCGGCATGTATCGCGTTGTCCTCTCCAATATTGTCAAACTCAAAAGTGTAATATCTGGGATTGCCGTTGCTGTCTGTTACCACCTGCGGCGTGACACTATATGCGCCGGCTGCTGTATAATCTGTTGAGCCTCTGTTGATTATAATGTTGCCCTTCAGCCTATATCCCGGCAAGGGCGTCAAGGTGTATTTTATCGTCTGACCTGCCACAGTAGCGATAGTGGTCTCGTTAAGGATTCCGCTTCCGTCCGCAAGAAGTCCGCTCTTGTTTCCATGCTGAGTGGTCTGCACCCTGCCTCCGACGGTTCCTTCTCCCTGCACTTCAGCTACGGTAGTGTTCTTACATCCTATACGATTACCTTCAGCATCGTAAGTAATCGAAGTCGGTTTTAGCTGATAGCTGACTCTTTTGGGAGCCACCATAAAATACGTCTCGACGGACGCGTTTCCGGTTCCGGCGAATTGGTTCTCCATATGCATACCATTATTATTATTGACCAAGGTCATAAACCCCGTGTAGAAAGATTTGTCGTAGGTGGATCCCCCTACTGGTGAGTCTGAGCGCGGCTTAAACACCCACCCCTTACTATAATCTCTTTCAATATCCGTATAGTAATTTGTCTCTGAGCTCGTATCACCACCTGGGATATAAATCGCACTCGACGGATCTACGGAGTTCTCATACACCGTTACCTGCTCTGAGAAGTTGTTGTATTCTTCCGAATTATTGATATATACAAATGAACCTGCCCTATTAACATCTATGTCCACCATCGGGAAATAGAATGTCCCGTCAACAGGCTGCCCTCTTTTCGATACATCGGAATAGTCGTTAGGATATTTCACCTGAATATGCGTCTCCCAAACGGCTCCTATCCTCTGGTTTTTATTATAATCACCGTAATTATCATTCGTTGTACCGTCTTTATCATCATTGAGCTTCAATCCGTTGATGTCCGCCATATTTCCGGACCACAGGGTTATGGCAGTATTGTTTTTCAGATCATCCCATTCTGCCTGCGTCATATTATTTTGGAAATTGACCCTCAAATTGCTGTATGTTATATAAACATCTAGGGAATTTCCATCCTTGTCGGTGGCAGCATTCTTGTATTCAAACTGCGCTATATCTCCGGTATATTCAAGGTGATTTCTTGGGGATACGTCGCTCGGCAGTGTTACACCTGGTCCGAGACTAGCCTTGTAGAGATTCAGGGCGATAAAATTATCTCCTAAACTCCCCCCGCCTGCGATATTGGTAACCTGAGACAAAAAGACATCAGGGTAGGTGTTTAAAGCATGTTGCGTTAAGCCTCCCGTCGCATATCCGCCTTGATTTCTCGACGCAGTAGACATATTGATTTTACTCTCATCAATCCAAATCGTGGCTATGGGCATATTCGCCGTAAAATTACTTAAAATATCACCCTGTTCTACTCCGTCGATGTCTCCCACATTTGTACCGCCTATATTTATATCATCCGTTACGGTGATTCGATATGTTATTCCATCAATTCTAACTTCCAGCCACTCTTCGGTCTGGAAAGGGCGCAGTGATACCATATACGGCACGGTTCCGCCTTCCATATTCCCCGGTCTGCCATTCTCTTCCCTTAATCTGCGTTCTTCCGTATCATAAACCCAGCCTACATCATTCTCGTCACCCATATATATGGTAAAGAGCTCATCATTGCTGACTTCGTATGATTCGATATTTCCCGTGATTTCTATATACTCCAACAAACGCGAAAGCTTTATGATTCCTTTGCCATCAAGCACATACTGCTTGTCTCCATATGTAAACTCTACAGTATAGTAAGAGAAGCCGTCGGTTTCGACTGTGGCAGTCTCGCCCTCGGTGGTAACCTCGAGTGCTTCTGCCGACAGTGTCGCTCCCGCTGCTTTTTTGACATGATAAATATCCGTATCGAGATTTGCATTCGATACAGTATCCGTGCTGAATGATACTGCCACATTCTTGCCCTCTGCGGGTTGCAGCTCTTTCCCATCCTTATCAAATACTCGGATATCAAATGTATACGAGAGGGCGACGTTGCGCTCGTCTGAGCGCTGCGCACTAACCGCCCTATCCACTTTATCCTGTTCTAATACGCTTGCCTTTGTAACTGAAAGACTTGCGCCATCGGGGAAGGCTCCTTTCTCCGCCTTGAGGCTGATGTCGACATTATCCACATCGGCGCTGAGCTCCATATAGTCTCCGCCCTTCTTATCCTCTTTGTCATTGGTCTTATCAGGCGTCTCTGTCTTTTTGTCTGTATCTTCTTTCGCGTCTGTCTTAGTATCAGTTTTGCTGTCAGTTTTATTATCAGTTCTGTTCTCAGTGTTTGTATTGTCCTTTGTATCTGTCGTTTTATCGGAATTCGTCTCTTCCTTAGCCCCTGTGTTTTTATCGGAATTTGCCTCTTCTTTGGTATCTGTATTTTTTTCGGACTTAGTTCCGTCCTTCGTATCGCTATTCGTTTCGTCCTTTGCTGTCTCTTCTTTTTTCTCCGTCGCTTTCTCTGCGTTCGTCTCTTTTTCCTCTTCGCCTGTTTTCTTCTTGCCCTCTTTCGCCTCGGATTTCAGCCCTTCGACTGACTCCGTTTTAGAGGAGTTCGCGGCATTTTGAGCATACGACAAAGCGGCTGGCGAGCTATTCGACAGCACTACAAAAAATACCAATATTAATGTCAGTGCTTGTTTGAGATATTTACTCAAAATATTCCTCACATCAACCTTTCAACACTACTCGCACATATCCCCACGCTATACTTTAGAATATGTGCAATTCTAATAATGATATTAAAGTCTAAGCGCCTCTAAGTCAAGTAAATTCAAGCTCTCTTAACAACAATTTAGAAGGCTTTACGCCGCTACAAAGAACTAAATTTAGAACATAATAAAATATTGCAAAATGTAAAAAGCACCGCCGTGCAGACGGTGCTTATGGTGCTTATGTCTTGTCTCGTTTTTATCTCGTGATTTTATCTCGGTATTTTTTTCGGGATTATTATTTACTGATTTCTGCAAATTCCTAGAATTGATTGTTACAGCTATATTGCGCCGTATTCAGCAATATTCTCCGCAACATAATCACTCGATGATGCTTCTATCTCTTTTCCGTATTCGTAAACGGTATCACTCGGCAAATCAATCTTATCGTTCCAAAACAAGCATGTGCGGCTTTCGTCTAATTGAATCCGGCTGAATAATCCCCTAATGGTTTTAAGCTCTGTATATAATGGGATTTGTGATATATCTTCCTCAACATCATATATCACTCTTCTGCCATCATCAAACAAAATATCCAGCTTATATTCCGGAAGAATTTCCACCGATTTAATACGTCTTATCATTTTATGCCCTTTCCTCATACTATTGGAGTGGCGGAAGCTTATAGATTTGCTGTTCATCCCACATTTTCTGAAGTTTATCAGCATTTGAATTCAGCCACTCCTGAACCATCTCAACTGCTTTCTGCGGCAAATCGCCTTGTATCATTTCTTTTGTCTGAATGTTGAATTCTCCCATATACTCGCCATACAGCGCATGTATATGGCTCGGCTCATGTTCTTTCGGCTTGAAGAACATCTTAATTACTATTCCATAAAACCTTGTTACTTCAGGCATCTCAAGACCTCCTTAATATTATCACCCAACTAAAACGCGGTCAATGATTTGGAGATCTCCTCTTGCCCGTAATTATATATGAACCTATCCGTAAAAATCTAACAATCCACGCACTAATTACAACAAAAAAAGCACTAATTTCGGCAAAAGAAACACGGATTTCAAAAGCACCGCTGTGCAGACGGTGCTTCTGTTTTGTCTCGTTTTTATCTCGTGATTTTATCTCGGTATTTTTCTCGGGATTATTATTTCCTGATTTCTGCAAATTCCTAGAATTGCTTGCTATGTTATTTCCCGCGCGTCCTTACGTCGAAGGCTACCGCGATAATGTATATGATACCCTTTACAATATACTGATAAGAAATATCTACCGACATCAGGTTCATGCCGTTTGTGAGCGACATGATTACGAATGTACCGATAATGGCGTTTGTAACCTTGCCGACGCCGCCCGATACCGCAGTGCCGCCGATATATGACGATGCGATAGCGTCAAGCTCGAATGCGACTCCCGCAGTCGGCGTGGCGGAGGAAAGCCTCGAGGTATACATGATGCCTGCGAGGGCTGCCAGAGTGGACATGGACATGAAGGCGAACTGCGTCACCTTCTTTACATCTACTCCGGAGAGCTCTGCCGCCTGATCGTTGCCGCCAATGCCGTAGATATACCTTCCGAGCTTGGTCTTGCTCAGCATGAATGTGTAAATCGCAAGAATGACTGCTACGATTACCGAGCTCCACGGCAGCCCCTTATACTCGGCGAGTACATAGAATACCGTCAGAATTACCACGGAGGCGAGGACGAGCCCGCCTATAAATATCGGAGCCGATACGACTTCGAAATTGTATTTCTGTCTGTTTTTGCGTTTTCTGAACTGACTGAAAACCACTCCTACAACTGCTATTACTCCAATCAGCATCGTCAGGATATGAAAGTCGCTGTCCTTTACAATGTCAGGAATGAATCCGTTACAAAGTGCCAAAAAGCCCGTCTGGCTGACGACAATAGTACCTGATTTGGCGAGTGAGAGCGAGAGTAGTCCTCTGAAGATGAACATGCCCGCCAATGTCGTTACGAATGCCGGTACGCCGACTCTCATTACCAATGTACCCTGATAGAGTCCAATCGCAAAGCCCACCGCGAGTACAATCAGTATGGCGAGCCATTGATTGACCCCGTATGTCTGCATGAGTATTGCGGCTATGGCTCCCCCAAAGCCTGCCACATATCCTACGGAAAGGTCGATATGCTTGAGTATCAGGATAAGCGTCATGCCTATCGCGAGGATTCCCACATAAGCAGCCTGATTGAACAGATTGGATATATTGGATGCTCTAAAGAACATACCGCCGGACCATATCTGGAACACCAGCATGATGACTACCAGCGCAATATACATCATATAGGATTTGATATTGTCCTTGAGGAGCTGAGCCAATTCCTGCCCTATGGATTTTTTCGTGTTTTCCATCTCACAATCTCCTTCTCTAATTACCTTTGATGGCCATAGCCATTACCTTCTCTTCAGTGGCTTCTTCTATATCGAGCTCGCCCGTGATATAGCCCTCGCTCATAACATAGAGCCTGTCGGACATTCCGAGTACCTCAGGCAGCTCCGACGAAATCATTATAATGCTCATTCCGTCCTCTACCATCTTATTCATAAGCGAGTAGATCTCGTATTTAGCGCCTACGTCGATACCTCTGGTCGGCTCGTCGAGTATCAATACCTTCGGCTCCACAAAGAGCCATTTGGCTATCTGCACCTTCTGCTGATTACCTCCCGAGAGGTTGTTGACTTTCTGTGCAATGGAAGGAGCTTTGATATTGATGTCGTCCTTATACTTATTCGCCACCACGATTTCTTTGTTCTCGTCTATGACCAGCCCGTTCGCAAGTGCCTCGAGGTTGGCGAGCGTCGTATTGTATCTGATGTCCTGGATGAGCACCAGCCCGTTGCCCTTCCTGTCCTCTGTTACATATGCGAGTCCGTGCTTTATAGCGTCGTGGGGGGTCTTGAAGAACGTCTCCTTGCCGTCTATGACTATCGAACCCGATTTGATTTTATAGCCGTAAGGATTTCCGAATACGGAGAGCGCGCACTCTGTACGCCCCGCGCCCATCAGACCTTGAAGCCCTACTATCTCTCCGCTTCTGACGTTCAGATTTACATCGTGCAGTATCTCTCTGCCCGTTCTCGGATCCTCAACTGTCAAATTTTTTATCTCAAAAGCAACATTTCCGATTTTTCGCTCGGGGCGCTTAGGATATACATTGTCCATGCTTCGGCCTACCATATTTTTGATGATATTAGCCTCGGATATATCGTCTGTCTTTGCGTCAAGCGAACATATCGTAGAACCGTCACGAAGCACGGTAATCGTATCTGCGATCGCCGTTACCTCACGCAGTTTATGCGAAATCATAATACAGGTAATGCCGCTGTCTCTGAGCTCTCTCATAAGATTCAGCAGATTTTGGCTGTCGTCCTCGTTCAGCGAGGAAGTCGGCTCGTCGAAAATTATCAGTTTGCAGTTCTTCGAAAGAGCCTTAGCTATCTCTACAAGCTGTTGGTTACCTGTGTTCAGACGCTTGGCTGGAAGGGACGGGTCCACGTCGAGACGCACTTTCTTGAGCATTTCTCGGGATTGGATAATTGTCTCGTTCCAATCAATGGTCTTTCCGTTCATGATCTCATGACCGAAGTAAATATTCTCATATATAGGCAGCTCGGGGAAGAGCGCGAGTTCCTGATAGATGATGGCGATACCCTTAGCCTCGCTGTCAGCTATGTGGTTGAACTGCTGAACTTCTCCCTCGTATACTATATCTCCGGTATAGGTTCCGTATTTCCACACCCCGGACAACACTTTCATCAAGGTCGATTTGCCGGCACCATTCTCTCCCACAAGACAATGTATCTCTCCTTTTTTAACCTTGAAGTTTACATTGTCAAGAGCCTTGACGCCGGGGAACTCCTTGGTAATATTTCTCATTTCAAGAATATATTGATTATCCATGAGTTTCTCCTGCTTCTTAATTTTAAAATGACCGGCTCCACGAATCCGCGGAACCGGTCTGCGTGCTAATTATATTGTTTATTTAGCGTTGTCGATGTCGCTCTGGCTAAAGTCGCCGTTTGCAATGAGCTCAGCGAGTTTATCCTTGTCGACTACTACGATCTCAGCCTGAATTGAAGGAACGTCCTTCTTCTGGTTGTTGTAAGTAGCGTCTGTCTTTGGCGATCCGCCGCCCAGAATCTCACTTACCATATCGCATGTTGTCTGAGCGAGAGTTGCAGTATTCTTCCATACTGTCATGCTCTGCTTCTCGTCCTGGATATACTTGAGGGAAGCCATTTCAGCGTCCTGGCCTGTTACTGCATAGCCTGTAACTGCGCCGTCTGCGCTGAACGCGTCAGCGATAGCTCTGGCTGTACCGTCGTTAGGAGCGAGAATTGCAACGTCGCCCTTCTCACCGCTCTGGAGAGCAGCCTCTGCCAAAGTCTTAGCTGTATTGAAGTCCCAATTCGTGTCGATTGTTCCGAGAACCTTGGAAAGAGCGTCGTGATCTGCATCAGCGTCGAGAGCCTTTCCTGCATACTCAGCGATAGCGTCGCAGTTCTGAACCTTGAACTGTCCGTCTGCAACTGCCTTGTTGAGAACTGACCAAGCGCCCGAGAAGAAGATGAATGCATTGTTATCCGTCTTAGCTCCTGAGAAGAGATAGAGCGGAACATCCGTCTTTCCAGCATACTTGTCAATGAGATACTGACCCTGAGCAACACCTACTGCGAATGAGTCGAATGTTACATAGTAGTCAACAGCGTCTGTTCCGGTAATCAGTCTGTCGTAGCAAACTACAGTAACACCGACATCCTTAGCTGCCTGAACAGCCGCACCTGCTGCGGCACCGTCCTGCGCACAGATAACGAGAACCTTTACGCCCTTCTCTACGAGTGACTCTACGTTTGAAAGCTCTGTAGCTGTGCTGCCCTGCGAAAACATAACCTCTGATGTGAAGCCTGCGCCCTCAAGAGCTGTCGTGAACGAAGCCTCATCCTGAAGCCAACGCGGCTCATCCTTTGTAGGAAGTACGATACCTACCTGAACGCCGCCTTCTGAGCTGCTGTCGTCCGTGCTTTCTTCGCCGCCATTGCCACCGCCGCATGCCGCGAGAGTTCCGAGCATAAGTGCCAACGTCAGCATCAATGCAAGAAATTTCTTCATAACAATATCCTCCTTAACATGATTAAACAAACATATAGGCATTTTAGCCTTAAAATATCAATTAGTCAATAAGTAATTGTTTTGACTTTAAAACAAGTTCATGCAAGGTCGTAGTCGTTCAGAGCACCTAAATGTAATTATCTCGTTCCCAGCGAGTTTTCTACCTTAATGTAATATATATATATATATTATTGCTGCGACTTTGC
>JAFWFU010000053.1 GCA_017515425.1 Mogibacterium sp. | reverse complement strand
GGGAGGTGTTAAGAGTGAAGAAGCAGGTGCCAATCTGGGAAAAGAGTAATCTTACTCTTGAAGAAGCTGCAGCATATACAGGCATTGGAATTAATAAACTGAGACAGCTTACAGATGATGAAAGATGTCCTTTCGTTCTTTGGAACGGCACGCGTAGGCTTATCAAGAGGAAACAATTCGATGAATATGTCTCAAGGACTTTTTCAATATAAATGATGTCATTTGCTGTAGAGACGAGAGCACTCTTGCGTTATAATAGTCGTAAGGGTGCTCTCTTTACTGAATGAAAGGAGAATTATCATGGCAGTAGAGAGACGCAAGGATAGTAATAACAGAGTTTTGAAAGAAGGTGAATATCAAAGACCAAACGGTACATTTGAATACAAGTGGCGAGATAAACGTGGAAAACGTCATTCAGTGTATGCGAAAACCTTAGAGGAACTGCGTGAGAAAGAAAACGACGTTCTAAGGGATGTCCTTGATGGAATCAGGAAAGAAAAAAGCAATCTAACCATAAACGACTTATACGATTTATGGGTACAGATTAAGAGAGGACTCAAGGATAATACTTTTCAGAACTATAAGTATATGTTTGAGCAGTTTGTCAGAGACGATTTCGGCAATAGCAAAGTGCGAGAGTTAAAGCGTACAGATGTGAGGAGCTTTTATAATTATCTTGTTGAGGAAAAGCATCTAAAGCCTCATACTGTTGATACAATCCACACGGTATTACATCAGGTTCTTGAGTTGGGAGTTGAGGATGACTACATAAGGTATAATCCTTCAGATAATGCACTGCGAGAATTAAAAAGGGCACACACTCGAGGCGCGGCTAAGAGAAGAGCCTTAACGGTACAGGAGCAAGAGATTTTTGAAGACTATCTGGCACGACAGGGGCAGTACAACAAATGGCAACCAATTTTTACTGTAATGCTGTGGACAGGTCTCCGCGTTGGCGAAGTTACAGGGTTGCGTTGGTCAGATGTAGATTTCGAAAATGAGACGATCAACATCAACCACACTTTAGTATTTTACAGCAAAGGCGAAGGGGACGGATGTACATTTGCTGTTAATACACCCAAGACAAATGCCGGTGAGAGAATTATTCCAATGCTCCCTATAGTAAAAGAAGCATTCAAAAGAGAACGTGAGCTACAGGATGCTTTTGAAATAAAGTGTGAAGTAGAAGTGGACGGGTATACTGATTTCGTATTTGTAAATCGCTTTGGCGGTGTGCAGCATCATGCTACTCTTAACAAGGCGCTGAAGCGAATCATAAGAGATTGTAACTTCGATATCCTTGATAAAAATGAAGGGAAAGAGGATGTAGTCTTGCTGCCGAACTTCAGCAATCATTCCTTAAGGCATACATTTACAACTCGTATGTGTGAAGCTGGAATGAATATAAAGGCGATGCAGGATATTTTAGGTCATACTGATGTGTCTACCACGGTGGATATTTATGCAGAAGCCACAGAAGAATTGAGACGTACCGAGATGACTAATTTAGCTAACCACTTCGGTAAGAATAAGTTGATTCAAGAAAAGGTGTCATAACTTACGACCAATATACGACAGACTTACGACCGTTTATAAAGAATTATGAAGAATTGCGTAATAAGTGACACTATCAGAGAGCAGAAAAGAATAATCTTGTAGGGATTTGAAGGCTTATAAACAATAGGGGCTAAGCTCCCTGTAATGAAACCAGTCGACTAGGGATTTTAGTCCACAGCTTTGTCTGCTACGAACGAAAATACCGTCGTCGAGACTAGGGTTGACGCTCACAGCTTATCAATATTCCTTTTCTGCAACAGGCAATATTTACGATCGATTTACGACCAAAATTAGGAGAGCACCCTAAAATAATAAAGCAGAGCTAATAATCGTTAATGGCTCTGCTTTTAAGTTTCATTGGTTTCACGATTGTTATTTCAGTCTTCTCTATACTCCATAATCAATAAGTGAAATATGAATTGAAAAACACAAAAACTAATTTGAGTTTTTTATCATTTTTTAATTTATTTGAAAAAACTAAAAAATAATGATAATATCTCAAATAATAAGGGAGGAAACTCAAATGACTTTCGATGAATTAAAAGAACTTCTTAAAACAATTCAAAGAACAAAATGCGAAACTCAGTTTTTAGAGCTTAAAAGTGCAAATATTGATTGTCCTAAGAAACTATTTGATACATTATCCAGCTTTTCCAATCAGGACGATGGGGGCATAATTGTTTTTGGCATTGATGAAGAGCATGGATATAAAGAATGTGGAGTATATGACCCTCAAGACCTTCAAAAGAAAGTGAACGAACAGTGCCTTCAGATGGAACCGAAGGTCAGACCTCTGATGACTGTCTTGGAAAAGGATGAAAAATCTTTTGTTGCTGCTGAGATACCTGGAATAGATATAGCGGAAAGACCTTGTTATTATCGCGGCAAGGGAAGATTGAAAGGATCTTATACCCGTATTGGGGATAGCGATGAACCGATGACGGAATATGAAGTATACAGTTACGAGGCTTTTCGTAGAAAGTATCAGGACGATATTAGACCAATAGCAAGAGCGACTTTGCTTTCACTAGATCAGCAAAAGCTGGGAGCGTATATAGAGAAACTGAAAGACGGAAAACCTCATTTATCTGCAATGGAGGAAGAATCGGTTTTTGAGTTGATGAGTATCAAACGCAATGAGGATATATCACTGATGGCGGTAATGCTTTTCAGCCCGTATCCACAGGCATATTGTCCTCAACTTTGCATAACTGCGGTAGTTGTTCCCGGGACAGAGCTGGGCGCCGAGGGGAGTAATGGAGAAAGATTTCTGGATAACCACAGAATAGAAGGAACTATACCAGAAATGCTTGAGGCTTCAATTGCTTTTGTACGAAGAAATATGAGAACGAAAACGATTGTCAATCCGGAAACAGGGAAGAGAGAAGACAGGACTGATTATCCAATTACTGCAATAAGAGAGGCTGTTTTGAATTCATTAGTGCATCGAGATTACAGCATCCATACAGAAGGAATGCCAATTCAGATTTTGATGTTTGATAATAGGATAGAAATACATAATCCAGGTGGCATATATGGAAGAATAAAGGCAGATCAGCTTGGCAAAGTGCAGCCTGACACGAGAAATCCCGTGCTCGCAACGGCGTTAGAGGTCTTAAGAGTAACAGAAAACAGATATTCTGGAATACCTACAATCAGAAGGGAACTCAAGAATAATGGGCTCCCTGAACCGGTATTTGAGGATCGGAGAGGACATTTCTCTGTAACATTCTTCAATAGTGCTGGTAATCATCATGTTGAAGCGGATCTCGACGATAAAGAAAGAGGCTTGATTGAATTCTGCAAAACACCACGCACAAGAAAAGAAATAGCGGACTATCTCGGATTGGGATCAATATCTTATGTTGTAAAAGAACATATAATGCCATTGGTAGATAAAGGAGTAATCAAACTCAGCATACCGAATAAGCCAAGAAGCTCAAAGCAGTTATACTTCACTGAGTGAAAACGCAGCACAGTATTGTTTTCTAGGGCTGCCCGCGTTTATTATACGCATATATTATATTCTTTTCGGCCTTGCTTGCAGTACTTCCAAAACTATTTCACGAACAAGCTCATCTGCATCTCTTGATGATTTCACAAGGGATAATTCATATTCGGACAGTGTCGCGTCGGAGGGGTCGCTTCTTCCGATAATATAGTCAACGGAAACACCATAAAAATCCGATAGTTTTATCAATATATCTATTGAAGGTTCTCGCTGTCCTGTCTCATAGCGGGAATACGCAACAGCAGAGCAGCCGATACTATCGGCAACTGTCTGTTGTGTTATTTTTCTTGCTTCACGTAACTCCCTTAATCTTAACTGCATGGATCAACAAACACTCCACGATAAATAGTTATATAGGTTTATTTTAATAAAAATAATACGGCGCTATGCAACCAATATGGAAATATGCGCGAAAACTAGTTGCCAATTTGGCAATATGCCAATATATAGGGCTCACTATGGACGTTTGAACGAAGATATAGTATTTGGTGTTTTTTTGATGAATGAGGCTTGAGGTAAGACAAGAGGGTGAAAACGCGAATAAATATGCATTTTATAGCGCTAAAAATACCAAACTGGAAAAATGCTCTTTACTAATTGCCTTATTGGTAATATACTAGAGTAAATTGTACTCTTTATTTAAGGGAGGTTTTTTATGGAAAATAAAAGAAAGAGGTTTAAGCATCTTGCTTTATCGCTGTGCCTCACAATCGCGATGATTGTAGGACTGACAGCGGTTTCGTTCGCTGCGGAATCGAACGAAAAAGTTATTGCTGCCAAATCTGGAGTAGTCCATATACGAGTAATTTATCAAGGAAATGATGGTGACTACTTCATCCAATGGGGGAGTGGGTTTTTAATTAATGATATGACAATCCTCACATGCCGCCATGTTATATATGTAGAAGATTCTGTGCTAGATGATATGAGAGCGGACCCTGTGCTGGGCCCATCTATATCCGGAAAAACAAACAAGCAGCTCCGAGAGAAAATGGCTTATAAAGTGATGGTGGAGTCTGACAGCACTATTTCTGCTGAGATTATAGAAGGCGTTGAAAGTGAAAAATCCGACTTTGCGGCACTTCGAATAAAGACCGCTATGGGAGGATATACGCATCTAGCGATTAGAGATACGGAGAAGAATCCTGTAAAGGAAACGGAAGAATGCTATGTACTTGGCTTTCCTGGTAAAATGACATACTTCAATGAAATGAACTTCTCACGATCCAAAGTTGAGGTGTCGCCAGGTCAGGTTCAGAAAATGGATCTGGATGTTTCGAGAGATAATGTCATGACTATTTTTTCATCTGCGCCTGTCACAGACGGTTATTCCGGCGGGCCTATGGTGGACTCGGATGGAAATGTCGTTGGTGTTGCATACTCAGCAAGCGGCGATCTAGCAACTTTAGCAACTGAGAGCCACGCCGTAGCATCCCAACAATTCCTGCCGGTTCTCACAACTTGCAATGTAGATTTTACAACTGCAGATATGACACCCGACGCAGCCGTTGACGAGGAAGAGTCTGCAGAGGACACTGAAGAAGTACCGGCGCCTGCATCGGTGACAGAGCCGGTCGAAGAAAAGCCTAAGACCAATTATCTTCCGTTTGTACTCGGCGGAATAGGCATTGTTGCACTGCTGGGAATCCTGGCTGCTGTCCTGATTATTCGCGGAAAGAAGAAAAACGATCCGCTGAAAAGCGCAGATCAGACATACGCCGCAGGCAACGGTCCGATTCCGGCGCAGCCTGTTACCAGCACAGGAAACGCCACTACTCCTGCGGCTCCAAGCGTGCCACCGGCAATGGGCGGATATGCCGGCTCGCCGACTCCGGACACAAGCGTTTTGAACCAGGGATCCAATGAGACGACTGTACTCGGACAGGGTGCAGGAGAGACCTCGGTATTGGCAGGAATCCAAGATTGCGGCAGTTTAACAAGAGAAAAAACAGGGGAAAGAATCCCTATAAACAAAGATAACTTCAAGATTGGACGTGAACGCAGCAGAGTTGACTACTGCGTTAGTGACAATACTGCCATAGGACGTCATCATGCGACAATCATAACTCGCAACAATGAGTCTTATCTCGTTGATGAAAAGAGCCGCAACTTTACATTTGTAAATGATGTAAAGGCAGCTCCAAAGGAAGAGATAAAACTGAAAGACGGAGATAAGATCAGTTTCGGTGATGAGACCTATGTATTTAACTCCAAATAACAGTTTTTCTCATATCACTATCGCCATTATAAACATCGGCGGTGCGAATCAATCGCACCACCGGTGTTTTGGTGCATACAACTAATCATAAGAAAGAGGATTGTTTAACGTAGGAATGAATTACCTGACGGCAAGTTATACAGACATCGGAATCAGAAAGAAGACCAATCAGGATTCAATGATAATCCTAAAGGCGGAGAGCAGCTGTCGCAAAATAGTTTTTGCATCCGTATGCGATGGAATGGGTGGTCTTGCAAAGGGTGAACTTGCTAGTGCTACTATGTGCAGATCTCTGGAGGCATGGCTCATAGAGAGATTTCCGATTTTGCTTGCTAAAGGTTTTTCTCCTGACGATATATGGGACGAATGGGAAAAACTGATTGAGTTTACAAACAGGGCAATTTCCAATTACGCAACAGACAACAGAACGAGTCTCGGCACTACATGCACGGCGCTCTTGCTGCTTGATAATATCTTCTATCTTATGAATGTCGGCGATTCTAGGATTTACAGGCTGTCAGACAATATATATCAGATTACAAAGGATCAGACAGTAGTACAGAGGGAAATAGATGCCGGCAGAATGACATACGAAGAAGCTATGACGCATCCGGAGCGGAGCGTGCTGCTCCAATGCATAGGGGCAAGCGCGGACGTTCATCCCGACTATATATCGGGAGTGGCAAATCCGGGAGATGTTTTCCTGCTGTGCAGTGACGGATTCAGGCATGTTGTTTCGGCTGAAGAATTCTATCAGGCATTTAATCCGCAGATGATGATATCGACGGACATAATGGAGCAGAAGCTACAGGAAATAACAGAGATAAACAAGCAAAGAATGGAGGACGACAATATAAGTGCGCTGCTCATCAAATTAGCATAGTGGGCAGGGCAGAAGCGAAGAAGGCAAATGCTAGGGATAGGCTCAGTTTTAGACGGTAAATACAAAATTCTTAATGAAATAGGTCACGGCGGCATGAGCGTGGTCTATTTGGCATTGAATGAGAGAGCCAACAAAACATGGGCTGTCAAGGAGGTAAGAAAGGACGGAGGCTCCGACAGCGAGGTTGTAAGTCAAGGCCTGATTGCTGAGACGGAAATGCTCAAGAGGCTTAATCATCCGAATCTCCCGAGCATTGTAGATGTGATTGATAAGAGTGATACTTTTATCATTGTTATGGATTACATCGAGGGCAGGAGCCTGCAGTCTGTGCTGAACCATAGAGGAGCGCAGGACCCAGAGATGGTGCTTGAATGGTCTAAGCAGCTCTGTGATGTATTGGGATATCTTCACAGCAGGCAGCCGGCAATCATCTATAGAGATATGAAGCCGGCAAATGTCATGCTCAAGCCGGACGGGCAGGTTGCCTTGATTGACTTCGGGACGGCACGCGAATACAAAGAGCATGGCCAGGGCGACACCACATGGCTGGGAACCAGAGGCTATGCAGCCCCAGAGCAATTCGGCGGCAGAGGGCAGACAGACGCCAGGACGGACATCTACTGTCTGGGCGCTACTATGTACCACCTTCTTACAGGATACAGCCCGGCGGACACTCAGTTTGTTATATATCCACTCGGGCAACTCGTTCCAAGCCTAGAGGGAAGCGGCTTGGAAAAGGTGGTGGCGAAATGCTGCGAGCCTGACCCAGCGAATAGATATCAGAGCTGCGCAGAGCTTATGTATGCGCTTGAGCACGTCCATGATGATGATGCAAGAGCTATCAAGGATAGAAATAGGAAATGGCGAATATTTGCCGCAAGCTGCATTTTAGCAATCGTCGGTCTTGTCGGAATGATTGGTTCCGGCATTACAAATCGTGTGGCGGTAAGCAAGAGTTATAACCAGCTGCTGCATAAAGCGAAGACGCAAGCATCTTTCGAGATGAAGGAAGAGAGCCTCGCTAAGGTTATATCAATAAATCCCGAACGGATAGAAGGCTACGAAGTAATGCTGGACGCTATCACGGACGCAGGCAGCGATGAAGGAAGGTATATTTCATCGGGCGAGCATTCGATGATGGAAAGTTCCGTGGATATCTATATGGACGAATTCCGGCGTGGCAATAGAGACGGATATCTCACATTTCAGTTTGAAAGAGGGAAGAAATACTTCAGTTTCTTTAGAGGACAGAAGACGATTACAAAGGCGATATTGGACAACCTCATTGAAGATGACCGTCTCGGAGAAGACAGAAAGAAGATTGCAGAATGCCTAAGCGCACTTTGCGAAGTATATATCAACAACGAGACAAGGACTGCAAATATCACGAGCAGCACCGATACATCTATTTCCGATTTATCGGGTAGTGACAATTCGTCAAATGAAGAATACAAGAAGCTTTGGGTGAATATATACAGTCTGATTTCCATTCCTAATGCGGTAGATGATGCGACGGGCGGAGACCAGACGGTCGCCATAACCATGTACAGGGAAATGGCGAGGCAGATTCAGTACTACAGACCTAGGTATTTGGCAGCCGGCGTTACAAAAGAGCAGATGCTGAGCCTTCTTGATGCAGGAAGGAGATATATGGCAACTGTAAACGCCGATATGGATGATGTATATAGCAAGTTTGTCAGCGATACTTTGGAGGAGATTGACCTCGCTGAGGCGCAGCTTACTCAAAACCGCAAGACTGACCTTGGGGCTGGGTCGGCACCGTCATCCGAAGTGACTAGTGATGAACAGACAACCGAAGATGAGTAAGGAGGCAGGAACATGAATATGGACATGCTGATAAAAGTCTCATCAATCGGGTTTAGGACAAGCGCAGTGCTCTTCCTTCTTGGAACAATACTGACGTTGCTGACATATTGGAAACTGAATATCAGACAGATATATCTGATTAAGTCGGGGAAAGCCAGAAGCAGATCAATCTCAATTCTGGAAGAGCATAACAGGGAAACCGGCAAGCTCATGGATATGATAAGCCTTGAGTTTAACACCGAAGGGCTTAAACGACCGAGCGGAAAACTCTCGAAGACGGTCGAGATGCCGAGAGAGGAACTGAGATTTGAGGCTGGAGAGCATAGCGGAAAGACCGAAGCATTCAGAGGCAATGCTCCGTCAGAGATGCCGGAAGAACAGAAAAAGCTTGTCGAAGAGGCAGACAGACTGAATGAAGGCAAAGACACATCAGTCTTGGCAGACGTCGGAGAGACGGTGCAGCTGAACACGAGTGAAACCTGCGAATACACCAAGAGAATTGCAGATGCCTATAAACCGGCGGATGAGGACGAAGATATAGATGAGCCGAGAGTGCCTATGATGATTCTCTCAAGAGAGCTAATTATTCATACAAATGAGATTATAGATATATAAATATCCCGAAACGGGACGGGGAATTGTTATTACTTATTATTTAAATATATAAGAAGGAGAGGTTAAAGATGAAGGGGAGAAATAGCAGCGCAAGCCGATTGTTTGCAATACTCTGCATGTTTGCGATGTTGACAACCATGTTTCCGTCAGGAATGACATTTGCGGAGTCTCCAGATGAGGAGCAGGCAGAGATGACGAAGGAAATTGCTCCAAAGCAAACAAATGCAGTTTCTGAGGAGGAGCCTTCCGACGGGGAAGCAAAGGAGGAAGGCAAAGAGAAAGAGAAAGAGAAGGAAGAATCTATAGAGGAAGGCGAGACGAAAGAAGAGCCTGCCAATGCAGAGGAGAAGAAAGAGCCTTCGGATGAAAAAGCTGTTAAGGACGAGAGCGGCACAAATGAGGAAAAGGATAAGAAGGAGACCGCTGAGCAGAAATCATCCGGCGACGAAGGCAAGACGGACAAAGCCGAAGAAAAGGAAGAAAAAGAGCCGGTTCTTTACAAAGCCGAGTTTGATTTTGGCGATAATTACGCGAATTTCGATGAAATTACAGGCAAGACCGCAGATAAGGACGGCAAGCTCGTTATTCCCGAGAAGCCTAAAGCAAGAGAGAAAGTTTACACGGGACTAGACGGCGAGAAATACTATTTCACCGGCTGGGAATATAAAGATGAAGAGTATGAGCCGGGAGATAAGCTAACTCTCAGCGTGGATGCCAAGTTTACAGCTGTATGGAAGAAAACATACATGATTGAATTTAGTGCGGTAGGAATCGAAGCAAATAAGGTAAAATCCCAGACAGAAGTCTTCGGTGAGCCTGTTGAACTGCCGGACGAAACGGCATCTAAAGACGGATATGATTTTGCCGGATGGACACCGGATGACGGAGATACTGTATATGCTCCGGACACACCGATCAGAGCGAATGCTATACAGCCTAAAGGCGCGAGCAGGAAGCTTGCTTTGCGTGCTGCGCTGGTAGATGATGAAGCACCTGTGCTGACAGTAGTTTACAACGAGACTGAGTCAACAACAGACAAAATTGTATTCGATGTAAGCGCAACAGATAATTCCTCTTCTGAAATTACGATTAAATATATAGTTACAGATAGCAATTCAGCACCGGATGTATCTGATGTTGGGTGGACAGAGAAAAAAATAAACAGTGGAGATACCATTAGTATTGACCGAGATAGAGATCCGGATCACTATTTGTATGTATTGGCGATTGACGGAGATGGGAATACTACACCAATAGTAATGAGAAATTGGACTAGTAATGAGAGCGAGGATGATAAAAACCCACCAAATGTAACGAATAATACGGACTCAAACAGAAATCCCGCACCAAGTAAAGAAATTGAATTTACGGTTGATGATGGCAGTGGCGGTTCGGGAGTTAAACCAGACGACATCAGAATAATTGTATACAGGGAAGGTACTGATGAGGTAGTACTGACAATTACACCAGAGCCTAGTGATTACGATAATGCTGAGGATAAGTATATAGTTCGACTACAAAATGAGAAGCTGACCGGTCCGGTTGATGTGGTAATAGAAGCTACAGACGGTTATGGAAATGTTGGAAAATCAGACAAGAAGACATATTTCATCGACGGGAAAATCCCGTCATTAGAAGAGTTTTCTATGACAGGTGCGAAGAATAATGATCATTATTACAGCGCGCTACAGGACTGGAAAATTGAATTAACAGCGGATGAAGATATAAAGTCCGCTAAAGTTAGTATTGGTGATAAAGAATACGATCTTACGGTAGATTCGACCGATAAAAATAAAGCATCCTTGGATATTGCGACTTCTGATATTAATGCTGCATTTGCTGACAGCGAAGACGAATATGCATTAACAGTGATAATCAAGGACTTAGCCGACAATCAAAATTCGCCCGACAATCAAAAACTTGATGGAGTTGCGACTTCAGGATTGAATGATCAAGATAAGAAGATTGTCGTTGATACGATTGCTCCTGTTCTGACGGAAGCAACTACAAGCCCAAGCAGTAAAATAGTAGATGCTGAACTTTATTACTACAAAGAGAACGCGAAGACTACATACACAATAACGGAAGGATATACTGAAAGCTTTGAGATTACATATAAAAAAGACGGCGAAACCACATCGAAGGAGTTCACTTCTGTTGATGATGTGAGTGTGGAGTGGAGTGGCTCATATGCGAAATATACGGACATTGCCATAGAAGGAAGTGACAAGGCTGGCAATCTGCTGATTCTGCCGAACCCATACGTTAGTGAAGATTATGAAGATACGGTGAGTGGGCCAGCCCAAAACGGAAAGATTTCTTTCAAGTATGGAAAGGTAATCGACACGGAAGCGCCTAAGGTAACGCTGACAATCGGCGACTTTTACACATTAACTTTAGACAAAAATGGAGAGAAACTCATAAACCCAACCGGGCCTTTCCGCAAGGATAAAGAGGCTGTTATCACTGTGGCTGCGGAAGATGATTCGCCTGTAAGTGTACGCTACAGGGTGCGATACAACAAGGCTGCGGATGATATTGATGTTAATAGCTTTGGCTGGGAGAATGACTTCCCAAGCACAAAAGATCCATATTATGATGATCCGACCTATGATGAGACACAATTCTCCAACAACAGAAGTGTGTCGAAAACAATGGAGGGAGAGGTTCAGTTTGAGGTTTATGATATCCAAGTAACTGACCGAGCCGGCAAAGAGACGAAGATAGATAGCACCAATATCATTTACTTGGACGGCACGAAGCCTGATCCTAATGTGGATGTGGTAAAGCCTCAGGTAAAGATTACGGCAACTAATGCTGTGACTCAAAGAGGAGCGGACGGTCAGAACTTATACAACGACTCTGTAGACTTAAAGTTCTCAGTTGAGGATCCAAATAAGTGGAAATCCAGCTCGGGATTAAAGAAGGTAAGTTATGCTGTATATGTTGACGGAAAGGAAGACACTCGATACAAGGAAAACCCCAAATACCCGAATGGTTTATTGCAAAAGTGGGAAACTTCCAATACAACACTGGGATCCAACGCTGAAATAGAAGTCAAGCCTCAAGAGTACTATGTAACCCTTGAAAAAGGGAAGTATGAATCAAACAGAATCAAAGTTGTTCTCATTGCCGAGGATAACGCAGGCAATAAGGGGGAGACATCAACCTTATTCGGTATTGATTCTGTCGGCCCGGAAATAACTGTTTCCTACGACAATAATGATGTCGAGAACGGCAAATACTTCGACGCAAATCGAACTGCAACAGTTACAGTTAAAGAGCGCAACTTGGGAACGAACAGCGACAAAATATCCATAAAGACTCAGGTTGGCGTGCCGGGCAGCTGGGACTACCAAAAGGGGTCTGACGAAAGCGGCAATGATGATAAGTGGATAAAAAAGTTCTCTTATACAAAAGACGGAGATTATACAATATATATCAGCGGAACGGATGCCCTCGGAAATCCTGCAGAGGTGACGACATACACCGGACCGGCTTCCGCGCAGAAGGCATTCACGATAGATAAGACAAGACCGATTGTCAAAGTAACATTTGATAACAACAACGCGCGAAATAAAAAGTATTATAACGCTAACAGAAATGCCACAATCACAATAAACGAGCATAACTTTAGAGACTCTGATGTAGAAGTGGAAGGCAAGGCGAGTGGGCCGAGAAGGAGCAGCATGGGCTTCCCGAGCAGGAGCAGATTTTCTTCCAGAGGAAATCTCAGAACTGCTTCTATCCCGTTCCACAGAGAGGGGGATTACAGCTTTAATGTCACCTACTCCGACCTTGCAGGAAACCCTGCTCAGGTTGTAAAGATTGATGAATTTGTTATTGACAAGACAAATCCGACGGTAAGAATTGACAACGTCATAGACGCAGGCATATACGGCGGCACTGTAGCGCCAATTGCAGTATTTGATGACGATAATTTCAGCCTAGAGGACAGTCAGTTCAGGTTTGCAGGAGTCAGGGCGGCTGACAGAAGGGAGCTTATTCCGGCTTTCCGCTCGAATGGCGAATATGGCGGCTCATATGTAATGAGCGACTTCCCGAGACTCAGAAATTATGATGACATCTATACAGCCTATGCCGAGTCAACGGATATGGCGGGAAATTCGACATCAGTGTCACTTTCGTTCAGCGTCAACAGATTTGGTTCGTCCTATGACTACAACAACGACGCAACTACAGAAAACCTCGTATCCAAGGAGAAGGGACGTTACTACACGAACGTCAAGGAAGCTCTTGAACTTCGTGAGATTAACGTGAACAATATCAAGGATTACACAGTCACGCTCGACAGAGGAGGAAGCTCGACGAAGCTCGAGGAAGGAAAAGACTTCACTGTAGTTAAATCCAGTACGGATATGGGCACACAGTATATTTACAAAATCAGTGACGAGGTGGTAAGCGACGAAGGAACATATAATCTAGTCGTCAAATCTGAGGATGCGGCAGGGAATATAAATACAAATGCAGCTGTAAGATCCGAAGAAGAGGACAACGACGTTCCGATGAAATTCGTTTATGACGTAACAGCACCTACGATGAACTTCCTGCGTGCCAGTAATAATGACGTCATAGAATTGAAGCTCGACGGAAAGAACAGCTTCCGAAACACCGACATCCTCGACCTTGGCATAGTGCCAAAGGATGATTGGGCTCTTACTTCCATAAAATACACCTTGTCTAACAAGAGTGGTGTTATAGACGAAAAGTCTTACTCGGGAGAAGAATTCCAGAAGGTGATGAGCGAAGAGGGAGACCAGCACTTCCTCGAAGAGATAGCCAACGGAACCGATATGAAGACCTTGGAGATAACCGTATGTGATGCTGCGGGCAATGAGACAACTAACACCTACAACATCATGGTAACCAAGAACTTCGGGCAGATGGTGCTGGCGAATTGGTATTGGATACTCCTCGCTATAGCTGCCGGCTGCGGAGCGTTTGCGTACTATCTAAAGCGCAGGAACAATCAAGATGATGTCGCAGCATAGTCTTAGCAAAAATAAGTCATATATATCCATTATATGAAAGAGTACACGACAGAGGTGCCGCCATAATCGGCAGCACCTCTGTTCGTATAAATAAAAAGTCTTTTCGTGGGATGGTTCGTAATGCTTAGAATTGGCGATTTGGTAGGCGGTACATATCAGATTTTGGAAGAAATAGGCCATGGCGGCACAGGCGTGGTTTATTTGGCATACCATAACAATCTGCAAAAGCATATCGTATTAAAACGCGTAACGAAACAGATCCGAAGCATGGAAGCTCTAAGGCGTGAGACGGATATACTCAAGAATCTCAGACATAGCGGGATTCCCAAGATATATGACTTCATAATAGAAAATGGCGAAGTATTCACTGCCATGGACTATATAGAGGGAGTGTCCTTTGATAAATATATGCTCGGTGCAAATTACCACAGAGAGGATATAGTTATCAAATGGCTGAGAGAACTGACGGATATTCTCGTATATCTCGAGGGCTGCAATCCTGCGATAATACATAGTGATATCAAGCCAGAAAACATTATCATCACACCTCAGGGTGCGCCCGTGTTGATTGACTTCAACATCTCCATTGATGCGGATAAGGAAAGCCAAGCCGCTGGATTCAGCAAGAGCTTTGCCTCTCCCGAACAGGCATATATGGTAAAGCTGCTCTTATCGGGGCAGGCTGCCGATTTTGAGCTTGACAGCAGGACGGATATCTATAGTCTGGGGGCTGTCTTTTACCAGCTCGTCTCCGGCATAGAGCCAAACAGCGAATACATCCTTCCCAAATTAGAAACAATGCAGGGCTTGAATTATTCACAGGCTTTGCTGACATTGATAGACAGATGCGTCGAGTGGAGCAGGGATAGGAGATTTAGGAATGCCTCTTTGCTTGCGTCTTCTATAAGGCATCTCTACAGACTTAACAGAGACTACCGAAAATTTATGACGGTGAAGCTCGCGAGCTGGACTTTGAGCGCTGCTGTTTTTGCTACAGGCTGCTATTGTGCAATCCACGGCATGCAGCTGAACAACGCGGAGGCTGCGGCTGAGTTATATACCGAAATTGCAAATTACACACAGATGGGAGACTTCGCGAGCGCCGGAAGCGCGGCAAATGAGCTTGTGAGCAGACGAGGCTGCTATAAACAGCTGGACGCGAAAAGACAGGCGGAAATACATCATGCCATAGCAGACTCAGAATATATTGCGGAGAATTACGATATTGCCGCGATTGAATACGAGAAAGCCATAGATATTCTCAAACGTTCGGGGGAGAACGATAAACTATCAGGCTATTATTCAGATTTGGGGATAGCCTATCTTAAATGCGGAGATACAGATGCCTGTGAGAGGCTTGCAGCTGAGTGCATGAACGAGAATATTGCAAGTGATGAACTTGATTTGATTAGGGCAGCATCAGAAATGCAAAAAGGGAATACAGCCGAAGCTATCAAGATTGCCGATGAGACGTATAAAAATACTGCGGACAATGTATTAAAGGCGAAGGCTTGTATCATAGCCTCGCAGAGTCTAGGAGACAACCAAATAGGTGAGAAGTTGAAATATCTTAGAAAAGCCACTGAGTATTCAGATGAAAAAAGATATATCAGCGAGTGTGCTGCACTTGAATATGAGTATGCTGGAAGACCGGGCATCTCTGATTTTGAGAGAAAGAACTCTGCCCTTAATGCGGCACGGCTTTATGAATCCTTGTGCAAGAGCGCATCACCAAGGCTATCAGACCGCATCAATATGGGTATTTCCTACTATTATGCAGGTGAATATCAAAAGGCGATAGATGCGCTGTCAAAGGCGACAAAGATAAGCGACGACTATGCAATAGATATGTATTTGGCTCTCGCGTACGAAAAGAGTGGAGACATGGGGTATGCGCGCAAATACTGCGCGGATGCGATGAACAAATGCAAAAATGATAACAGATTTGGAAGCAAAGAAGATTTAGAGATATTAAAGGAACTATCTGACAGATTGTATAAGAATTAGGTGATATGAGCATGGGAATGGGAACAATTTGGATTATGGCAGGCATATTGCTGATGCTGACAGGCATAGTTGTGTTTGTTATTGCACAGCTTCTAATAAATGATCGGATTAGGAATCTTAAAGATCCAACGGAAGAGATAGGAAGGAGCGACCTAAGATGAAGAGCGGGGCAAAAAGGTTAATTGCAGCAGGAACAACAATAGCGACGCTGTTTATAGTTGCAGCGGTCATTATGGGGCTGCAGACTAAGTCAATGGCTGCATACGGAATGAAAATTGCTGAAGCGGACACATTGATAGAACAGGAAGAATACAATGACGCAATCCTGAAATACAAAGAAGCCATTGATGACAAGCCTAAGGAGGAAGAAGGATACCTCAAGCTTTCAATCGCATATGAAATGGTTGACCGGATAGATTATGCTATTACAACTATAGAAATGGGTTTGGAGGCGATACCGGACAGCGAGAGGCTTAAGGAGAGATATGCGGAACTTAATCAAGGAAAAGTTCAAAACGAACTTGCGATTTCGAGTGATGTGCTCGATTCGCTGGCTTCCAAGAGCTACTACGATTATGGCAAAACAAACGGTATTGAGAAGGTTAAGCCACTCAGCAACGGCGAAATAAGCGTAAGAGTCAAGGGACTCAATGCGGATTTAATCTATAAGAATACATCGAAAAATCCGAATGCCGTGGAGGGGAATGCACCCACCAGCGACAGCTTGCCGGCAGAGGTGCGTTTCGACAATATAATGTCCCTGCTCGGTGGGAGCAAATCTGCAAGATATGATGATATCAAGAACCTCGAAGTAGAAGGTTTGAAGATTGTCGATTATCAAGAATTCGGGTCAGCTGTCAGTTTCGGCTACGGGCTCTACTCATTTATTATACAATCCGACGAAGACGGAAATATATCTTCCGCCTCGAAGAATATCGTGTATATACCTTCTGCAACAAATCAAGCGAGTGGGGATACAAAGGTAAAGGGCAAGGTCATAAACGCAATCAATGGAGATGGCGTGGGCAAAGCTAAGCTGGTATTCAAAAAGAGCGGCAGCAGCGATACCTTTGTAACTAAGACCGATTCGAAAGGCGAATATTCTGCGGAGCTGGATAAAGGGGAATATACGGTTGAATGCACTGCCGAAGGTTTCATTGATGAAGTAAAGACCGTTTATGTGCCTACATACACATCTGAATGGTCTTGTGAGATAGTGATGTCTCCGGAAATGGGCGACAATGAGGCTCGAATCGTACTCAAATGGGGTTCATCACCGGCGGACCTTGATTCTCATCTGCTGTGGAATAGCGGACATGTATGGTTTGGAGACAAATATTCAGCAGATGCGGAGCTTGACTATGATGATCGTGATGGATATGGCCCTGAAACCACCACTATACACAATCTTAAAGGGAACTACACCTTCGTTGTGCACGATTATTTGCAGGAGGGAGGCCTTGCTGCCAGCGGTGCAGAGGTAACTGTTTATCTACCGGGTGAGGAGCCTGTTACTATATCAATCGGCGGCTCAGGAGATGCTTATACCTGGGAGGTGTTCACATTAAAGGACGGAAAGCTCAAGATTATCAATGACATAAAAGAGTATGATTTGGGATTAAATTTTGATTCTGATTGGGATTTGTAATTTTAAGTATGTGGAAGATTGTTCTGCCTATAATTTCATTCATATTGATAATCAGCGTATTCTCTATTGTTTTACGAAAACAAAGAACTTCTAAGGCTGCAAGGCTCCGCGCCTCCGCAACGCTGCTTCGTGAAAGCCAGCTGAATATGGCTATTATGAAAGACGCAGGTACGGGTCAGAGCAGATATAAGCCCGTCCTAGAAGTCAGCTGGAAGGAAAAAGGAAAGCATATCTATCTACTTGACCCGAGCGAGGAGATAAAAATAGGGCGGGATTTTGACGCAAATCAAATCTGTATCAGGAGAGAAACGGTCTCAAATGAGCACTGCCTTATAGCGATGCATAACGGTGTGCTGACGGTGCAGGATTTAAATTCGTCAAATGGCACATTTATAAAACGAGGGATGAAGAGATATCGGGTAAACGGAAGGGTTTATGTGAACAACGGAGACTGTCTGCTGATAGGAGGCGTCAGCATGAAGCTGCAACTGTTCATTTTTGACGCAGCATATATTTAGTGGAGCTATAAGGTAAAGCAATGATTATACTCATTCACAATGAAGTAATATGCAAAGAAATACTCCTACCCAATTCTTTTGACACGGATATGGTCATAGAGCTGGGCAAAGAGGACTATGGACTTAGCGCTGATGTCAATTTGATGCTGGAGAATAGGAACGGCATATGGTATCTGATGCCCGGCAGCGACTATGAGATACTTAGAATGGGGAGAACTCTTGCTGACGGGAGCTTTGAAGACGGCGCTGTATCGGAAATAAAGAGCCGCGCGGGAGACTTACTTTATCTGGTCGCTTCTCTAAATGAAATGAAGCTGAAAGTTGCGGATAAATACAGCCTCAAAAAAGTTAAAACCCTGACCATAGGTTCAAAACCTGACAACTATATATGCTATAAGTTTCAAAATCTCGTGTCTTCACATCATTTGCATGTAACGAGGGATGAAAACGGGTGGATTGCGACTGACACCAGCAGTAACGGGGTGTTCAGAGATCATAGAAGAGTCAGAGGAAAATTCAGACTTGAATTCGGAGATCATCTGAACATCTTCGGGCTGCATTTAATCTTTCTGCAAAATCATATTTTCATCGGGGTAAACTGCGGTGACTTGACGGTAGATGAAAAGCTGATACCGAAAATTAAAGTCGGGAAAAACGAGACTGTTCTTTCTGCAAGAAGAGAGCATAGCATTCAATATTTTAACAGAGCACCAAGGGATCAAAACGCTCTGTATAGAGAGAAGGTGGAGATTGAGGCTCCGCCGCAGCCTAGTCAAAGCAAACAAAAGCCTGCATATCTGATAATAGGCCCCGCGTTTTCCATGGCAATACCTATGTTGATAGGCTGTCTTATGATGATATTTGCTTCACATATCAGCAAGAGGGCGGGGAATGCCGGCGGAAGCAGCCCGTTCATCTTCATGGGACTGACAATAGCGGTAGGCGCTGCTATTGTGGGAGCTGTCTGGGCGATCCTAAATATGAGATATGACAAACAGCAGCGTATTGCCGAAGAGGAAGTCAGATTTAATTCCTATAGTAATTACCTTATAGGAATAGCTCAGAAGCTGAGAGAATACTATAACTATAATACTGCGGCGATGAACAAATGCTATCCTTCATCCGCAGAATGCTTGAGTTACACCAGAAATAGCCCGCAACTATGGAATAGAAACACCACGCATGAGGATTTTCTTTTTCAGAGAATTGGGCTTGGCGAGCAGGATTTTCAGGTGCAGATAGAAATACCTAAGGACAGATTTTCGCTCATCGAAGACTCATTGCAGGATAGACCCGCGCAAATAAAGCAGGAATTCAGAAAGCTTAATAATGTCCCTGTAGGCATTAGCCTGCTCGCGCATAATCTCATCGGAATTATCGGAAACAACAATTATTCCGGAGCTATTTCCGTCATGCAGTCTATGGTAGCCGGCATTGCAGCTTCACACTCATATTCAGATGTGAAGCTTGTTTTCTTGTATGACGAAAAAGATAAGACGCATCTGGCTGACTGGGAATGTATGAAGTGGCTGCCGCATGTATGGTCTGAGGATAGAAAGATAAGATTTATGGCAGGGAATGATCTGGAACGCAGCGAGGTGCTCTTCCATATTGCGAATGTAATCAGAGCGAGAGCGGAACAGAAGAACTACCATGAGCATCGAGGAGAAATACCGAAGCCGTATTATATTATCTTTGTTTCCAATCCGCGCATACTCGAAGGTGAGGTGCTGACGAAATATATTTACGATAAAAGCGGCAATCACGGCATTACGACTGTGCTCATGGCTGAATCGCAGCAGCAGCTTCCGAATTCATGCGATATGATTATCGGAAATGACAATTATTTCTCGGGCATCATCAATCTCGCGAGCGAAGCGACAGGAAGCGGTCAGCCTCTTGCCCTAGACAGGGTAGACAGACAATCTCTTGTGAACTTCGGACGCAGATTAGCGAATATCAGCATTAAAGAGGTGGAAGTTAATACGGAGATACCGGATAGCCTGAATTTCCTCGAAATGTACGGGGCGAAAATTCCCGAAGAATTGAAAATAGAGGAGCGCTGGAGAAAAAATCGCACATATAACAGCCTAAAGGCGCCTGTTGGTAAAAAAGCCGGCGGTCAGGATTGCTATCTGGACATACATGAGAAACACCATGGCCCGCATGGTTTGGTAGCGGGTACAACGGGTTCCGGCAAGAGCGAGACTTTGCAGACTTATATCCTTTCGCTTGCTGTAAATTACAGCCCTGCGGATGTCGCGTTCTTCGTTATCGACTATAAGGGCGGAGGCATGGCAAACCTCTTCTCGGATTTGCCACATCTTGCAGGCAAGATAAGCAATCTGTCGGGCAATCAGATTCACAGGGCGATGATAAGCATCAAGAGTGAAAATCTTAGGAGACAGAGGCTGTTTGCACAGTATGGCGTCAATCATATTAACGAATACACAAAGCTATATAAGGAACATCAGTCGGAAATTCCGCTGCCGCATCTGATAATAATCATCGACGAATTTGCTGAGCTAAAGAAAGAAGAGCCGGACTTCATGCGCGAGCTAATCAGCGTAACACAGGTGGGGCGAAGCCTTGGTGTGCATCTGATACTTGCTACGCAAAAACCCGCAGGGACTGTCGACGACAATATCCAAGCGAATTCAAAATTCAGACTTTGCCTAAGAGTGCAGGACAGACAGGACAGTATAGATATGCTTCACAGGCCGGATGCCGCATATCTGACTCAAGCGGGCAGATGTTATATGCAGATAGGAAATGACGAGATATTTGAGCTTTTCCAATCAGGTTACAGCGGTGCGATATACACAGGAGAGGGACGGATTTCGTCCGTTGCGAGCATGATAGGGAGAACCGGCAGGACGGAGCTGCTGGGCAAATCCGTCTCAGATATCGAGAAGAGCGGCAGCAGCAGAACAGAAATGGAAGCAGTCATAGAGCATATGAAGCATGTTTCCTCTGCAGAGGGATATGCCGCATCTATGCAGCTTTGGCTGCCTGTGCTTGGCAATCGCATAATAATGACCGTAGATGAGAAGGACTGGTGGAAGAGGGAACTCGATAGCGAAAGGCTGTCTTTAATCGCAAGCGTGGGAACTTATGATGACCCCTCAAATCAGGCGCAGGGAGAGCTTAGTTTTGATTTTACCTCATGCGGACATATTGCCGTATGCGGAAATATTGTAAGCGGCAAGAGTACCTTTATGCAGACGCTTATGTACTCTTTGATTACCGGATATTCGCCGGAGAGGGTACAGAGCTATATTGTGGATTTCAGCAGCCGTATGATGACATTCTTTGAAAATGCCCCGCATGTAGGCGGTGTTGTGACGGATGACCAGCCGGATAGGCTTTCCAAGCTTTTTGTTCTGCTGAACAATCTTATGGACGAGAGGAAGCAGATATTAAAGGGCGGTAATTTTGTGCAATATGCCAATATCAGTGAACATCCACTCCCTGCGATATTTGTGATGATAGATAATTTTGCCTCTTTCAGGGAGAAAACTGACGACAGATATGAAGCGACCATAACGAGACTTGTACGAGAAGGGGTAAGCTACGGCATATTCCTCGTTGTTAGCGCAGCGGGATTTGGCATGTCGGATATACCGAACAGAATAGGAGACCATATCAATACTGTAGTGTCGCTGGAGCAGCAGGATAAATACAAGTATATGGAAGTACTGAGGCAGTCAAGATTACAGATTATCCCTGACAGCGGTATAAAGGGAAGAGGAATGGCTCTTGTCGGAGACAGAGTGTTGGAATTTCAGACGGCGTTATGCGATGCCGCAGAGGATGACTATTCCAGAGGTCAGGCTATAGAGAAGATGTCAATGCGTATGCGAGATATGTGGGGCGGAGCCTTGCCTCGTCCGATTCCTGAAATACCGGAAAATCCTACAATGGAAATCTTCTCAGACAATCCCGAATACAAAACTATGCTCGGGGATAACAGATATATTCCGATTGGTTATAATGCAGAGGACGCATCTGTATATAGCTTCGATCTATTACATCATTATTGTTTCGCTGTTACCGGCAAAGCTAGGTCGGGGCGGACAACGATATTAAGATCTATTATTAAGACCTGCCGAAGCAAAGGGGCGGAGGTAGCTATTCTGGAAAGCAAAAAGGATTATTCAAGGCTAGAGCAGGATGCGATTTCGCTAGGTTGCAGATATGCCGGCGACAATGCTGAAGTGTATAAGTTCTTTTCAGATTTAATTCCTGAATTTTCGGCAAGAAACAGAAAGAAACAGGATTTGCTGAAAGCCGGATATAGCGAGGAAGAAGCGGCAAAAACTATGCTATCCGAGAAACCGATATTCATCTTTGTTGATGATCTGTCAGACCTGATTCATATGGCATATAAGCCGGAAGCAGGAGTTGGGTCTATCAGCGGATTTCTTGAGAATATATTGGAAAAGGGTAAAAATCACGCAATATATTTCTTTGCCGGACTAAAGATTGAGGACGAGATAGGCTTGTCAGCATACAAGGCATATCTTCACTTTACGTCATACAAGAGAGGGCTTCTGCTTGGCGGAAATCCGGCAGGGCAAAAGCTGCTCCAATTCCAGAATATTCCGTTTGCAGAGCAATCGAAAATCCGCAAGAAGGGGATTGCCCTTGTCAGTGATGATGAAGAGGACAATGTCGGACGCGAGATAGTTATTCCCGTACCGTAGTAAGGAGAAAATCTATGATCGTGATGGTCATATCAGATTCACCGAAACAAGAGAGAAAACAGATCCTGTCAAGTGCTGAGTCACAGGCTGCATATCACTCGGATGAACAGTGGCGCTTTATGGAAAGCGGCACTGTAGCCGAGCTAAAAAGCTCGCTTAAGGAAAGCGATAAAATAGATATGATCTGCCTAGACCTGACGATGGATGGCTCGCTTGAAATTGCAGAAAAATTGAGAAGCGACTATGCGTCGTCCTATATCACTCTCATAGCAGATGACAAGATATCGCCGGTAAAGTATATCAGACCGTCTATTCGAGCAGAGTCTCTCATGATAAAGCCGCTAAGCAGCAAGCAAATTGACGAGGTGATGAAGGAAGCCGTTGTCAGCTATATGAAGAGGCTTGAAGCGCCGGAAGACAGAAGGGTATTTGTCGCCGAGAGCAAGGGGAATAGGAATCTTATTTCCTATGACAGGATTTTATTCTTTGAGTCCAGGGAGAAGAAGGTATTCCTGTCAACCGAAATGGAGGAATACGGATTTTATGATACCTTGGACGAGCTTGAGAAGAAAATGGACGACACCTTCATGCGCTGTCACAGGAGTTATATTGTCAATAAAACTAAAATCAAGACAGTTGAGCTGTCGGCAGGAAGAGTAATCCTTGATGACGGAACGGAGATACCGCTGTCGCGAAGTTATAAAAAAGAGATAAAGGAATATCTGAATACAGGTAAATAATATGGAAATAGTCGAAAAAAGTATCATATTGACTTTTGATGAGCTGAGAATTCTGCTTTACAGCCAAGGAGAGAGAAGCTGTGAAGGCGTGTATATGCCTAAGAAGGAGTATTTGCCGGAAAGCATTATCAATTCCCTAGATGCAATGAATAAAAACGGGCTTCTCAAAAATGAAGGAAGCCATGCGCAAAATGAGGCGCTGCCGACAATTCTCGGGGATAGTGATGAAGTGAACAGCAAGGACAATGAGGAAAAGTTTTTCATAAGAGAAGATTTGCTGGATATGCTGAGAATTATCTCAAACCATACTGCAACAGAGATATTGGAACTCGAAGAGGGGCGCAAGCTATTCTGCTATTATTCTGAAAATGGGGTTCTAACAAGCGAAAAATGTTCTAACAGGAGGGACTCCGTGAGGCTTACGCACTACACAGCAGAAAGCTTCGAGAAATTCAAGGAGTCAATCGAGGAGGACGATAAATGGTCATTATTACTGTAAATATCCCCGTCATGGAGCTTAAATATGATTTTCAGATTGATGAAGATGTGCCGTTTGCGTTCGTCAGAAATGAAATTGCTGAAATGATTGTCAGAAAAAATCAGTGCAAAGTGGATGGGGATATAAGGGAGTTGGTATTCTGGGATAAGCAGCGAAGATATCTTATAGATATGAATAAGACGGCATACGAAAATGGACTTGAGAGCGGAAGCGAATTGGTGATGGCATGAGAGATATTGAAAAAGCATACGAGCTTATGATGAATTATAAGAAATTATCCAGAGAGCTGTCGGATAGAGCAGACGAACTCCGCGCAGTATGGGATGATGAGGCGGGAGAAGCCTTTTATGCAAGAGAAAAGGCTCTTGCCTCAGAAATGGAAGAAGGCTTCAAGAGGTTGAAAAAATGGCTTGGATAATATCGGGAATTATTATCGTGGCGGCATTTGCCCTCGTCGCATACCTCGTTTCAAATAAAATATCCGCAGGTAAATCACCGCAGGGTGGGAGCCATCCCGGCTATCAGGACATAATAGTTAAGAATGTGGTTGATGTAAGGGAACAAAAGTATATTTCCAGCACGGGACAGCACTTCCCCAATGTTGGAGGCATACAGTCCACACCTACGATACTCACAGATGATCATCTAAACCACAATAATCTTGTGCTTTACGATGTTACATCTCGAAGACAGCATAATTGCCAATTCAACAGGAGTCTGATAATCGGAAGAAATCCCGAGACGAGAGCGGGCGACAGCAGGCTCGTTATAAATGACAATCTCCTGTCTAAGTCTCATTGCAGGGTGGAGAGGGATGGACAGAAGTTGATAATAAGAGATCTGCAATCTAGGAACGGAACATTTCTGAACGGGAAGCGCATTTTGAAAACTGCGACTCTTAATTCGGGAGACAGGATAGATATTGGCGGAAGTGCATTTATAGTAAGGCTATAGAAATCGAAAAAGTATGATGAGAGATAAGATAATAACAATAGAAAATGCTTCCCTTGATTACAAGGAGTACGCAAGGAGGCTGTCGGCGCTTCTTGAACAGTTTTACGATGTTTTTGAAAACAGCGAGGGAGAATTCGAGGAGATTGGCACAGTTCTTTCTGAAATAGAAGAGCAAATACAAGAGATGAAATATATGGCTATAGCTCTTGAGGAAGCCGCGAATAATTACAGAGGATTGTATAAAAGCATAGATGAGAACGAAGCAATCTTTAGAGGCGAGAAGGATTATATTGAGTTCGGCATAAGCGAGTTCTCCAACCTCAGTGAGCATGAACATCTGATTCCGGTACACTGACAAGGTCGTTCATTCGGGGAAAAGTGCAGTTCGTCAGAAAAGCATCCACAAAAGATAATTATCGCTATTATCTAATTGTCAGCAGGAACCACAGAGTTCCGAATCACAGGATAATAATTCAAGGAGGAAGATATGGCAGAATTAAGTGTAATAATATCAGAACTCAACTCTAAAGCAGAGGAGCTAAATGCTCTTAACCAGCAGTTCTACAATCAGGTTGGTACGCTTGAGGAAACAGAGGGCGCTCTCAACGGCATGTGGGAAGGAGAGGCAAGGACACAGTTCCACACCGCATTTACAAACGACGTAACGCAGATGCACAATTTCTACAACGCAGTTGCTATGTATGTACAGGTTCTTATCAATGCTGTTGAGAAGTATCAGATTGCGGAAAGCCGGAATGTGGATGTAGCTACGACAAGGCGCTACTGATTACAAACTGAAGATTGCAGGCATAGAAGGAATTCAAGTAGGAATAAGGAGGCATGGCAATGGAAGGAATTATTAAAGTAACACCAGAAATATTGATGAACACAGCAAGTGAGTTCAGAAGTGAAGGAACTCAGATTGGAAACCTTACCTCAGAGATGATGGATTTGATAAACGGGCTTCCGAGCACATGGGTCGGCGAGGCAGGCGCAGCATATGTATCAAAGTTTAACGGACTTCGCGACGATATTCAGAGAATGCTGAATATGATTAGTGAACATGTTGAAGATTTGAACACTATGGCTCAGACCTATATGTCGACAGAGCAGCAGATAACAGAGACAACACAGAGTCTTTCATCGGATGTGATTGTTTAAAGCAAAATATAAAGAGTGTGAAGAGAGATGAGGCGGTGCGTAATTGCCGTCTCATTTCTTAAAACTTAAAGCTTAGTAATGGGAGCAAGAAATGAGCAAGGTAATAAGGGTGTCTGCGGATAAAATGAAGAGAGACCGGAGCAGAATTGATACAAAAATTGACGATATGCAGGCTGATGTCAACAAGCTTGCTGATGCAATGCGGGATTTGGCGACGTGTTGGGAAGGCCCGGCTTGGAGTTCATTTCAAAACAGTGTAAATGAATCCATGAAGGAAATGGATGAAGTATGCAGGTTCTTATCAAATTATCTTTCAGATTTAAGTAAAGCGGAATCGCTGTATCGACAGTGCGAAAACGACAACCGCAATAATATAAGAAGAGTCAGAATATAGAGTGAGGTTGAGTGATGAAGATAAAGGTTTCTACAGAGCGACTCGTGCTGGCTACCGAAGAAGCCACAAAATATATAAATGCTGTAGATAAGCATTTTGGAAAAGTGGAGACAATAGTAAGCAGCTCATCTCAGTTCTGGGAAGGGGCAGGGCAAGAGGCTTATTATGGCAGCTATAGCAGAAAAAAGGAAAGAATTGAATCAGCACTTAATAGTTTCAGAGGAAACATTCGAGCGTTGCAAATAATTGCGGGAATATATGAGGAAAGTGAGCAAGAGATTTATGAATCCACTCAAGCATTGCGATCGGATGTAATTGTCTAGGGAGACAGTCCAAAGGAGATATATGATATGTCCAGAGAACAAATATATATGAATTATCGCGACACCCTTACAAAGGCTGCAAGACTTGAGGAACTCGCCAAAAGTCTGAAATCTATTGCAAGCGAAGTGGAAGAAAGCGTAGCTGCCTGCACGCATTCTGGATGGGAAGGGTATGCAAAGAATGAATTCAGCAAAAAGAATACTCAATATGCGGAGAAGGTAAAAGCAAATGCCTATAAATTGGAAATCTGTGCTGGATTACTGAGACTTGCCGCTAGGGAATACTATAGGACGGAGATGACTTTGCTGAGTATTATAGGAGGATAGGATATGCTTGCCATAAAGAGGACGGCAGCTTTGCTGGTATTGCTGCTTATCTTGATAACCACGGGAGGATGTCAGAAAATGAGTGAAAAATCAATGATTACCACAGCTGAGGAGGCTCTTAGAGCAAAATATGATGAGAGCTTTAATGCCGTTGAGACAAGAGCGATAGATGATGAATGTTTCTATGCATGGCTTAGACCGAGCACGAGACCGGATATTATTATCCGTGCGGAAATGAATAATGACGGCACGGCTCTGTCGGACAATTACATAGTAAAGAAGATATGCCACGAAATAAGCGATAAAGTGGAGTTGCTGATGAAGGATTATAGTGGCGACTATTATGTTTTTACAAAGAATATATTGGAATATACGATTGATGAATCGCTTGACACCACGCCTCAAAAGCATTTGGAGGATAATCCTGAGGACAGATTTGACATAGTGGTTTTTATTGCGGCAGAAGGCGCAGATGCAGCAGCACTACATAATGCAATAGCTGAGATAAAGAATCTTGGTATAACTAATGGATCTATAAATCCTATTGTCATCAGTGCAAAGGAAATGAGCATACTTCAAGGTGAAATAGAGAGTATCGACGATTTAAATTCAGACATCGTACACGAAATAATGGTGGATGGGCGCCGTATGTTGATTGACTTAAGCGCTGCGGAGGTTCCTGCTATAGATGAGCTTAGAAAGGAGCTTGGAATATGAAAAGCGCACATTCTGATGCAGAACTATTGCTGGCAACACAAATAGCATACCTGAATATCAATCCCAATAAAAATGGGGATTCGGTTAACGTTTCGTCATGGATAAACGGACAGAAAGCCTCTCTTGAACATATGAAAGCAAACGGAGGCCTAACATCGCAGCAACAGAGACAACTTAATACGATTTATAATATTGAGCAGATTACAAGCAGAGAAGACTTCAAAAATGTTGAATGGGAAAGCTGGGCAGTCGTAGACGCTTGTGATCACAGCTCGGGCGGACAGATATTTGAATCTGGAATGTATGCTTCCCTTATTGAAACCGGAGATGGAGATGCTATTGTTGGGTTCAGGGGGAGTGAGAGCTATGATGACATCTCCGCACTGAAAGACTGGGGACTTGCAGATTTAGGCTTGCATAACAGCACGGAGACTTGGCAGCAGAAAGATGCCGAAGCATATATGAATCGTCTATACGAGCAATACGGAGATAGATATGATTCATTTGATGCTACAGGGCATTCGCTTGGTGGCAATCTTGCTGAACATGCTATTATTACGGCATCCGGGGGAATGAGAGATAAGATCGGAAGATGTGTAAATTTTGATGGCCCGGGCTATTCCGAAGAATACATTCTTACACATGCGAGTGCGATAAACGCAATGTCTGGGAAGGTCGACCACTGCGCATGGAGCGCTGTGGGCGCGCTGCTCTTTCCCCTTCCGGGATCAAATTACAGAGTTGTATTCGCTGATACGCCGGATATGCAGGGAACTGAGATAGAAAACTTAGCCCATAGACACGAGGTTACAAATTTAGTTTTAGTAAATGGCGAAGTAATTGATGGAGAGAGGGATCCACTTGCCAGAAGTTTGGACTACGCTTCAAAACATTTTGAAATCCTAGATTCGGTGTTGATACCGCTGCCGATAAGAATTATATTATTGGCTTCAACGGTGGTGTCTGCGGCTATTTTGACGAAAATCGGCTCGATTTATCACAGCCTTATAGAAGTTCCTGCCGAGTATTATGTAAACCCAGCAGCCCTGACGGAAGTAAGCGATGAATTCAGACGAGCCTCATCTCGTATTCGTGACATTGCCGAAGAAGTGGACGCAATAGCAGGGAACCTACATTATAGCGCTGTTTCCGGCTTTCTAATCTCATGCAAACTGCGGAGAATGTCCAGAAGTATCGCGAACGACCATGTGTCAGCTTGCAGGCTTGCATCAGCAATAAACGAAGTCAGCAACAACTATATTTCATCTGATAATAACGTAAGTATGCAATTCTAATCACGTCCGTATAAACTGCAATTATCCAGCTCGGCGACTGTCAATAACATGCGAAAATATCCGACTCTGCGCCTTGACAAATAACGCGAGTTGTGGTATTAAATATCAAAATTGAATAGAAAATTCGACTTAACACAGGACGGGAAACCTGACTTTGCGCAGCAGCCTCTCCTGTGTTTTTTAAAACAAAAAAGCAGATGATGGCAGAAGGAGGGAAGATATGGCACGAACTATAGATGAACTCAAAGAACGGATTCGCGCCGGAAGGGCGGCGATTCCTGCGGAAAAAATCATACGCGGCGGCAAATTAGTCAATGTTATGACTAAGGAAATCTATAATGCAGATATTGCTGTCTACAAGGATATGATTTCGGCTGTGGGGGACGTCGAGGACTATGTCGGTCCTGAGACGGAAATCATAGACGCCGAGGGAATGTATCTGACGCCGGGGCTCATTGACGGGCATATCCACAGCGAATGCAGCAAGATGAGCATTACGAGCTATGCGAAGGCTGTCGTCCCGCACGGAACGACGAGCATGATCTCCGGACTTGATGAGTATTTGAGCGTCTCTGACCTTGACGGACTCAAAGAGATTCAGGACGAAGCGAGAAAAAGTCCGCTCAAAGTCTTTTGGGGCGCACCCTATACTTCGCCCTATACCGTTCCCAAATCAACTATCAATTTTAATATGACTAAGGAAGTCCATGAGGTTGTCCAGAAATGGGAGGAATGCTTCGGCGTCTGGGAAACCGTAACGGAATTTGTACTTGAGGAAGACGAGGATACGCTCGGTGCCATGGCGGCAGCGTATAACAATCGACTTCCTGTTTTTGGCTGTGCTCCTTTTGCCGTGGGAAACCGTCTGAACGGAATTCTCTGCGGCGGGGTGAGGCTCGATCACGAGAGCTATAGCCACGAGGAAGTCGTCGAAAAAATGCGTAAAGGAATGCATATGCTGATAAGGGAATCCTGTGTGACTCATTTCCTCGCGGAAAATATCCGAGCGATTACAGAGGTCAATCCTTACCTCGCCAGACGCACCAGCTTCTGCACCGATGATGTGACGGCGACGGATATTGCGACCAGAGGGCATTTGGACAATGTGGTTCGCCTCGCTATAAAGGCGGGAATTGAACCTATTACGGCTATTCAGATGGCTACTATCAACAGTGCGGAAGCCTATAGGATAGATCATCTGATTGGCTCAATCTGCCCGGGACGCATTGCGGATATTCTCTTCATAGATTCTCTTGAGGAATTCAACGTAAAGCGCGTTATGACGAACGGCAGAATGGTCGCTGAAAACGGAAAGATAAGCTATGAGCTCAACCCGCCGAAGCATAGCGACATCTTTATCGGCGAGCTCAAATGCAAGATGACGACAAAGGAAGATTTTGAATACAAGGTTCCGATTAAAAATGGCAAGGCGAAGGTGCTTTCGATTAAGAGCGAGGGGCCTTTCGTCCGTAAAAGGTTAGATGTGGAGCTGGACGTAAAGGACGGGATAGTCCAGCCTGATACTGAGAAGGACTGCATTATGGTTTCTGTGCTGGAGCGCTTCGGCAAGAATGGAAACAAATCCCTCGCCTTCTGTACGGGCTGGGGGCTGCATGGCGCCATGGCGTCCACCAATGCGCCGGACGATAACGACCTCATTGTAATGGGCTCTAGCGCTGAGGATATGTCGGTGGCGGCAAACCACCTTATAAAAGAGGGCGGCGGACAATGCGTAGTCAAGGACGGCGAGGTCATTGAATTCCTTCCGCTTCCTATCGGCGGCATAGTTTGCGACCTCGAACCAGAGGAGATGGTGGAAGCCGAAAAGCGTATCGACGACGCGGCGCGCAGGATTGGCTCGGAGCTTCCAGACCCTATGATGTATATGTTTTTCCTTCCGATTACTGCGGTTCCTGACTATGCAATCACGGACGCAGGGCCGGTGGATTATCTGAATCTTACGACTTATGACCCGATATTAGAGCTGAGAGAGGAGGGCGATTGATGAAAAAAGAGAAACTTGTAAATCTTATCGAGGTGGCGGCAGGCAGAAAGAAGGCTGATTTAGTCATTAAGAACGCTCATGTGGTAGATGTCTATACCGGAAAACTGCTCGACGGCGATATTGCAATCGCCGACGGACTCATAGCCGGTATTGGTGACTACGAGGGAGCGGAGACGATTGACGCTAAGGGCGGCTATGCTGCACCTGGATTTATCGACGGGCATATGCATATCGAATCCGTCCATGTTTCGCCTGAGGAGATGGGGCGAATCTGCGTGCCTCACGGAACGACGACGCTCATAGCTGATCCCCATGAAATCGCCAATGTAGCGGGCAATACGGGAATGCGGTATATGATTGACGCTTCTGAGCGGACTGTGCTGGACATTCGCTATATGTATCCCTCTTGCGTGCCTGCGACTCCTTTCGAGCACGCCGGGGCAGTTCTCACGGCGAATGAGATGAGGGAGCTCATTGATGACGAACGCATATTGGGAATCGGTGAGTTTATGAATTATCCGGGCGTTATAGGCTGCGCGGACACAGATATTGACAAAATCCTTCTCGGGAAGGAAAAGGGCATGGTTATCGACGGGCATAGCCCCAATGTCGAAGGAAAGGACCTGAACGCCTATGTCGCCGCCGGCGTGCATGACGACCATGAATGCGCCACTATAAAAGAAATGGAGGATCGCATTTCCCGCGGAATGTATATCCTCATGCGTTACGGCACTTCATGCCATGACCTCAAGGTGCTGCTAAAGGGCATTACGAAGGAAAACGCCCGCCGACTCGTGCTCTGCACGGACGACAAACAGGCAAATACCATTGTTGAAAAAGGTCATCTCGAAGAGCACCTTCGCATTCTTCGCGACGCGGGTGTGGATCCGATCATGTCTCTGACCTTCGCTTCTCTCAACGCTGCGGAATGCTTCCGTCTCCACGACAGGGGTGCGATCGCGCCGGGGCTGAGGGCGGATATAGTCATTCTGAAAGACTTGGAAAACTTCGACGTGCAGAAGGTGCTGATTGAAGGAAGGCTTGTTGCTGAGAACGGCAAATATCTGCTGCCTGTGGAGAAACAGGATATTGCGCCTGTTCGCGGATCCTGTCATGTAAAGGATTTCAGCATTGACAGGCTGAAACTGAGCCTAAAGAGCAATAAGGTTCACACGATTGATTTGGTTCCGGGCGGCGTCCTCTCGAAGAAAGACGTGGCGGAGATCTCGCTCGATTCAGACGGCAATTTCATCTACAATCCCGAGGTGGATTTGGTGAAAATCGCGGTAATCGAGAGACATCACAATACGGGGAATATAGCCTGCGGATTCCTCAGAGGATATGGGATAAAGGCGGGCGCGATTGCGCTGACGATTGCGCATGATTCGCATAATATAGTCGTCACGGGTGTGAGCGACGAGGATATGACCTTTGCTGTAGAGGAGCTCATCAAACAGGAGGGAGGAATCATTCTCGTCAAGGACGGGCAGGTGCTTCACAGAGTGCCAATGCCTATCGGCGGTCTTATGAGCGATTTGCCGACCGAAGAGCTCTCCGCGGAGCTGAGCAAGGTGGACGAGGTGGCGTTCGGCGTCATGGGAATCAACCCGACTTACGACCCTGTTACGACACTATGCTTCATGTCGCTTCCGGTAATTCCGGAGATAAAACTCACGGACGTGGGATTGTTTGATGTTACAACATTTTCATTTATTCCGCTGGAGGCGGAGTAGAAAGGGGGACTCCATGAAAGATAAGTCATTGGTACCGTTTTTTCAGAGGGGGGACATAGGCGGTCTTACCTATCTGATTACCAACAATATCGTCAATTATCTGATTGTAATTGCCACTCTGCTCTATGTATGCGAGTGGCCCGAGGATATGGTTTACGGCTATGTCATACCTGCCCTGTCAATCGGTCTGATGTGCGGCTGTTTCTACTACGCATGGATGGGCTATCGCCTGTCGAAACAGGAGGGGCGTGCGGACGTAACGGCTCTGCCGTCAGGAATTTCAACGCCTGCCATGTTCGTAATTCTCTACGGCGTAATTACGCCTCTGCACTATGCGCTGAACGACCCTCAACTCGAATGGGGCGCGGCGGCGGCGGCATGCTTTATCGGTGGATTCGTAGAGTTTGTTGGTGGATTTATAGGCCCGTGGATGAAGAAGAGAATCCCGAGGGCGGCTCTTCTCGGCACTGTAGCGGGAATTGGATTTATATGGATGGCGACTCAGGGCGTATTTGACATTCTCGCTGATCCAATGATAGGTCTGCCTGTGTTGCTTGTGGCTGCAATCGGACTTTTCGGCGGATACCTCTTTCCTAAGAAGATTCCGCCAATGGTGGTTGCCATTGTGGGCGGTATCATCTACGCACTTCTGCTTGGAAGAACGTCGCCGGACTTCTCCACGATTGGATTTTACTTCCCGAACCCGGTCAACAGCATTCAGAATGTCATCAACGGAATGGCGGTAGTCGTGCCTTACCTTACGATAATCATTCCGGTGGAAATCTATAATTTTATCGAGACTATGGACAATGTCGAGGGCGCTAACGCAGCCGGAGATAATTACAGCGTGCGTGAGGCGCAGTTCGCGGACGGAATATGCACTATGATTTCCGCTCTCTTCGGAGGAGTTGTGCCGAATACGGTTTGGCTCGGACATGCGGGGCTCAAGAAATCTCAGGCGGGCATTGGTTATTCAATCGTTTCGGGTGTTGCTCTCGGGCTGGCGGGCATACTCGGTATGTTCTCTCTGCTCAATTCAATCGTGCCGCCTGCGGTCGTCGCCATTACCTTCCTATGGTGTGCGGTAGTCATGGTGGCTCAGGCGTTCAAGGACAACAAGGTCAAGCATTTTGCGGCTGTTGCAGTCGCTATGATTCCGCCTATCGGCGACTATCTGTATTCTCAGGTTACGGGTGCGATCAGCGCCGCCAGCGACTATGCGATAGCGACTGAGGTGCAGATCTCGGGACTCAGCGAATACGGTGCGGAATTCACGCAGGTTATCAAGGACGCGGGCGTCATGTGGAACGGAGTTCCCGCTACCAAGGCGGGAGCAATCCTGATTGGTATCATTTTGGGAACCATGGTGGCATTTATGATTGACCATAGATTGGACAAGGTCGGTATCACGTCGCTCGTCGGCGCGGCTCTGTCGCTATTTGGATTTATGCATAGCGCGGAGATGGGATTTTTCCCGACTTCACCTTATACAATAGGTTATATAATTGCCGCGGCATTGGCATTCCTTCTCCACCTTGGACGGGACACATGGTTTAAGGGCCCCGATGACTATGACTATGTATGATGAAGAGGGGCAGTATTTGGCTGTGATATATTGGGGCTGAGGGTATTAATTGGTATAAAAATACGTCTGACAATACTTGATTATGTATGATTGAGCTTGATTAAGACTGACTTATGTACGATTGGGGTAGATTGTGTCATAAGGTAGGCCATGTTAGACGAATAAGAAAAAGTTTAGAAGAGGGGAGCCGGAGAGGTTCCCCTTTTCCTTATCTCGTGTTCGCGGATTGCAGGATAAAAGGCTTGCGAGGCAAAAGGACTGCGAAAAAATTGCGGGGCGAAAATAGGGTGCCAACGGGAGAGAGACAGGATTAGACAGGACATGAACAGGGTGTAAACGGGGTACAAACAGGATTTAAACAAGAGATAGACAGGATTTAGACGGGATATGAAAAGGATATATATTTGATACAAATTGGAAGTTGACACTTTACATAGAAAGTAATATGCTTGCCATTGCATTTAAAATTATTAGCAGTATATTGTTATGCGAATATTTGATATTCAATAATGTATTGTGGGTATTTATATCGCAGGATGGAAATGTTTTTTAATCTTATCAATCGCAACAGAATACTGAGGCGCATGACGCTTTCAATTCTCGCCTTGGTCGTCGCTGTCTCGCTTACGGACGGTGGGCTGTTTTTCGATACATTCGCTTCTGAGAGCTATCCCGACGCGAATTTAAAGACTCTCATTTCCGAAATTGCGCGCGGTTTAGATGTCGCGCCTCTTAACGCAAATGATATAGATCTTCTCGAGGAGTCTGAACTTGACGACCCGCTGACGGAAACCACGATCCCTAGAAAAGCCATTCGCAAGATGATTGCTTTCTCTTCATGTGGATTGACCGTGGCGTCATTGGCTGTAGTCAATGCGGCGGAGAGGTTCTTTTGTATCTTCATCTTATTTCTTTTAGGCGCTTTAACCTGCGTCAGATTTATTCACCAACAGGACGGAAGCAAGTAAAGCTCTTTTTTCATACGGCTTATAAACATCTGCTGGTTTAATGCGGATTATTTTTGGTGTGAAAAAGGAGATGATAACCATGAACAGCTATAGGTTCCTCATGGACTTAGCAGTTATTTTGCTGAGCACCAAGGCTCTCGGCTTGATTACCCGCAGGCTTCATATGCCGCAGGTCGTCGGAGCCTTGCTTGCAGGATTGATTTTAGGGCCGGGAATGCTCGGGCTGATACATGAAACAACATATATTGCAAATACCGCGGAGATAGGAGTTGTCGTGCTCATGTTCTGCGCGGGAATGGAAACGGATGTATGCGAGCTGAAAAAAGCAGGTAAAGCGTCGTTTATTATAGCGTTTTTAGGCGTGTTCCTTCCGCTGGTAAGCGGGCTTTTGACCGCTGCCTTCCTGAACGGGAGATATTCACTTGAGAGCGGGGCGGATGTTTCCGTTTTCTTCCAAAACCTCTTTATCGGAATCATTCTGACTGCCACTTCCGTAAGCATAACCGTCGAGGCTTTAAAGGAAATCGGAAAGCTCGACTCCGCCGCGGGTAATGCAATTCTCGGAGCAGCAATAATTGACGATGTACTCGGCATAATTGCGTTCACCATAGTGACGGGGCTTAACGACAGCAACACGAACTTCATGCTCGTCATAATTAAAGTATTCGGATTTTTCGCTTTCTCTGCGATAATGGCAGTTCTTTTCCACAAAGTGCTTCGCTTGGCATACAAAATCACCGACAGACCACGCAAGCGCCACGCTATTTCGGTATTCGTGCTATGCCTCATCATGTCGTATTGCGCAGAGCATTTCTTTGACGTTGCCGATATTACGGGGGCGTTTATCGCGGGGCTTATCGTTTCGACCTCCCCGTTCAGGGGCTATATGGAGAAGAGCTTCGACACACTTTCCTCTCTGTATTTGTCGCCGCTGTTTTTTGCAAGCATTGGGCTCAGCGTCATTCTTCCCAAAATGGACAACGACCTCATTCTGTTCACCGCAGCGCTTACGGCGGTCGCCATTATAAGCAAGGTCGTAGGCTGTGGATATGGTGCGAGAATGATGAGCTATTCCAAACAGGAAGCGCTCCAGATTGGCATAGGAATGATCTCGCGAGGCGAGGTCGCCCTCATTGTCGCGCATAAGGGGCAGGCTCTTGGGCTGGTAAACTCGGAGCTGCTCGGTCCTATCGTAGTTGTGGTGATTATCACGACGATAATCACGCCGATTTTATTAAAGCTATCGTTCTCGGAGAAAGTGGCAGGTTAATGAAATGAGTCTAAACTATATTGAAATAACAATCCTTTTGCAGATACTGCTGATGACGCTTCAACTCATACCACTCAAGCTCACAGCTTCGAATTCGGCGCTGGAGTCGGACAGGCTGATTGTCTATGTTATTTGGCTGCCGACGGCAATACTGTTTTCGCTTTTCTTTTTCAAGACATCAGTGGAAGCCTTCGAATACTATGATTCGTTCATTTTGTTTTGCATAGTCATAACCGTAATAATCGGCGTGCTGACCACGCTTGTAATGAAAACGAGAGAAAATGAAGTTTTAGAGGTGACATCTATCTTCACAGCCTATATGCTCGAGATTTTATTTTCGCTCGTGCTCGTTCCCAATATCAATTTTGGGATCAGAATAATCGGATTCTTTATAGTTATCAGGCTGCTTTCCCATGTAAAAAGAGTTCACGGCGGCTCGCATATGGGAATTGAAAAAGGCGTGCTGATATTTGCCGCAGCCTTTATTCTGTCTATAGTGACGCATAGGTGGCTGAATGAATGGCTGTTTAACGGGATTTTGCATTTAGGCTAAAATACTGTCGCAGGTATTCTGTATTCGAGGATGAGTTGGAGAGCATAATAGAAACAAGGACAGGGGTGTCAAATAAAATGTTTGACAGGGCGCAGGGGAAATGGTATCATGGAGCGGTCGGAGGGCGAGCACATGAGAGATAATGTCGACGGAGCTTTATATGCTAGTATGCTCTATGACTTCTACGGGGAGCTTTTGAGCGATTCGCAGCGTGAAGTGACGGCTCTGTATAATGAGGACAATCTCTCTTTATCGGAGATTGCCGAGGAGCTCGGACAGAGCAGACAGGCAGTTCACTATACCTTGAAAAAGGCAGAGGCTGCGCTCAATGAGTTTGAGGATAAGCTCGGACTTATAAAAACATATGAAAACAATCAGAAGCTGGCAGAGAAAGCCGCTGATATGATAGATAGACTGAATTTGAAGGAAAATGAGGCGGATAAGCTGAAATGCCTCATTAGGGAGTTGGCGGAGTAGAAACCGCTTTAATGGAGACCGTTTATGGCATTTGAAGGATTATCCGAAAAATTACAGGGCGCGTTTAAGGACTTGAGGGGACAGGGCGTAGTATCCGAGAAGGATTTCGAGGACGCTATGCGTGTCGTCAAAATGGCATTGCTCGAAGCCGACGTGAACTTCAAGGTCGTCAAGGAATTCGTGGCAGATGTCAAGGAGAAGGCTCTCGGTCAGGGAGTTCTCAAGAGTCTGACGCCAGACCAAATGGTAGTCAAAATCGTCAAGGATGAGCTCGTCGAGATGATGGGTGGCACGGAGAGCAAGCTTACATTCTCCCCGAGCGGATTTACGGTCATCATGCTGGTCGGGCTGCAGGGTACGGGTAAGACGACGACTGCCGGAAAGCTCGCTGCCTGGCTCAAGCAGACAGGAAAGCAGCCCATGCTCGCAGCCTGCGATATTTACAGACCGGCGGCGATAGATCAGCTCGAGATAGTCGGCAAGGCGGTAAACACACCTGTATATACAAATAGAAATTCAAACAATGCGGAGCAAATCGCGAGCGAGGCTGCAAAGGAAGCCTATAAAAGAGGCTGTAATGTCCTCATAGTCGATACGGCGGGACGTTTGCAGATAGACGAGGCTCTGATGAATGAGCTCAAGACTCTGAAATCGTCCGTCAAACCGCATGAGATACTCCTCGTTGTCGATGCCCTCACGGGTCAGGACGCGGTCAATATCGCGGACGGATTTAACGAGGCGCTCGGCGTCGACGGCATAATTATGACGAAGATGGACGGTGACTCAAGAGGCGGTGCGGCGCTCTCCGTCAAATCCGTTACGGGAAAGCCCATTAAATTCATGGGTACGGGCGAGAAGTATAATGCCCTGGAGCCCTTCCACCCCGACAGGATAGCGTCCCGAATTCTCGGCATGGGAGATGTGATGTCTCTTATCGAGCAGGCGGAGCACGCATTCGACGAGGAAGAAAGCAGACTGCTTGAGGAAAAAATCAGAAGGAATAAATTCGACCTTGAGGACTTCCTCGGACAGATGAGACAGATAAATAAAATGGGCGGGCTTGCCAAGCTTATTGACATGATACCGGGAATCTCGGCAGCCCAAAAGAAGGATATAGATTTGGAGCAGGGCAAGAGCGAACTGCGAAAAATGGAAGCAATCATACTTTCCATGACGCCGGAAGAGAGGCGTAGACCCAATGTTCTGAATGCTTCAAGGCGTAAGAGGATTGCCGCAGGCTCGGGGCAGACAGTGCAGTCGGTCAATCAGCTCATCAAGAAGTATGAAGAGATGAAGAAAATGACGAAAGTGATGGCGAATCCGGACTCGAAAAAGGCTAGGGCTATGATGAAAAACTTCGGCTTCTAACGCTCGTCTTTTTCCCCACAGCTTTGTTGCCTGCGCGTCCTCGGTGCTCACGTACTACTCGGGTACGCTCCGCGCCTCAGTCGCTTGGTGCCTCGCTGTGAGAAAAAATACTTCGCGTTACTGATAGTTGTGCTGCCGCGTCGTGAACGAAAAATCATCATTGATAGTTGCCGTCGCGTCTCGCTGTGAGAAAAACACAATACGTTATCAAAAATCAATATAAATATATTAAACGGAGGAAAACAAAATGGTAAAGATTAGACTAAAGAGAATGGGAGCTCATAAGAAGCCTTTCTACAGAGTGGTAGTTGCGGATTCGAGGACTCCGAGAGACGGAAGATTTATCGAGGAAATCGGCACATACGACCCTCTGAAAAATCCTGCTGAGATCAAGATTGACAACGAGGCGGCTCAGAAGTGGCTCGCAAACGGCGCACAGCCAACCGATACAGTAAGAGCACTTCTTAAAAAGTCCGGTGCTATTGAGTAGGGCAGGTGGACATGAGAAATTTAGTAGAGATAATCGCGAAGGCGCTTGTAACCAAGCCGGACGAGGTGAATGTAACCGAGGAGATGGACGGCGATACTATCATTGTAAAGCTCAGAGTTGCGGATGATGATATTGGCAAGATTATCGGTAAATCGGGCAGAATCGCCAAGGCTATCAGGACGGTCGTAAGGGCTGCTGCTATCAAGCAGAACATCAGAGTTTCGGTGGAGATAATTGAGGACTAATAGCAAGTCGGATTTGATTGCCATAGGACGAGTCGGAAGCGCCGCAGGGCTCAGGGGGGAATTCAGAGTAAACCTCTATGCCTCGGATTCCGAGAATTTAAAGGAGGGGAAGAACCTCCTTTTTAGGCGTGTGGAGAAGCTGAAACTCGATACGGGCGCAGAGGCAAAGCAATGTTTTGATTCTGAGCTTGAGGCTGAATGCTTTAACGCTCGCTGTGAGCGGGTCAGATACCAAAAGGATAAACCCGTCATTAAGGTCGAGAGCGTTGACGACAGAAATGCCGCTGAGGAGCTTCGCGGAATGGAAGTCTGCATAAGCGCAGATGAACTTGACGAGCTACCGGAGGGGGAGCATTATGTCAGAAATCTCCTGGGCTGCACGGTAAGGGATATAGCGAGCGGGAGCGAAGTCGGCGTGCTGAAAGATGTTATACAGAATACCACACAGAGCGTGCTCGAGGTAGAGACGCCTGATGGACGAAGCGTTCTGATACCGGCGGTAGACGCTTTTATGCGGGGAATTGATGAAGAGGCTCGCCTGATAGAAGTGGAGCTTATTCCGGGGTTTTTGGTATGAAGATCAATATTTTAACGCTTTTTCCTGAGATGCTCGCGCCTTTACAGCAGAGTATGCTCGGAAGGGCTGTCGAAAACGGAATATTGGAGATTGATGTTACAGACATCAGGGAATATACCGAGGACAAGCATAGACGGGTAGATGACACTCCTTATGGCGGCGGCGCAGGAATGGTAATGCAGGTTCAGCCTATTTTGGACGCTTATAATGCCAAGGGATATGGTGGGGAATTCATATATATGTCTCCTCGCGGAGAGGTGCTTTCCGGAGAGCTCGCAAAGGAACTTTCGGAAAAGGAAGAGATTACTATTCTATGCGGGCATTATGAAGGGGTGGATCAAAGGCTGCTGGATATGCTCGGCGCGAGGGAGATTTCCATAGGAGACTATGTGCTGACGGGCGGCGAGCTGCCCGCCATGGTGCTGATAGATACTCTGGCGAGATTTGCTCCGGGCGTCCTTCCTAAAGAAGAATCCGTTATGAATGAATCCATTTATTCGGGGCTCTTGGAATATCCGCAGTATTCGAGACCTGCCGTCTTTAACGATATGGAAGTGCCGGAGGTGCTGCTGTCGGGAGACCATGGTGCTGTGGATTTGTGGCGATTAGAACAGTCGCTTGCGCTTACAAAGGAAAAGAGACCCGACCTTTTCGAGAAGTATTTGGCGAGTGAGCCGAATCTAAGCAAGAAGGAGAGGGCTGTCTTGGAAAAGGTGCTGAGTGACTCACCGGAGCAATTAGAGTAATTTTCGTGACAAGCTATAGTCAAGATGTTGGACGGTTTGTCAGATAAATAAGAGAAGACTAAGGAACCACAAAATATTGTTATTTTAAGCCTTTGGCGCAAATATATATTGTGCTCAAGGGCTTTTTTGACTATAATACTACGGAGAGAGCCTATGAGTAAGAAGTGGATTGCATTATTAGTTTTATACCTCGGACTGCTTACCGTATGTATCGTAGCTCTATACGCTATCCCCTCGGTTCAAGGTATGCTCGAAAAGACATATATAGCCGAATACGGCACGCTGGATGTCAAGGATGATGTCGCGGCTTTTGTTGTAAAGGACGAATATGTTTTTGTCGCCAAGCAGAGCAGCGACATTAAAAGGATTATCGAAGAGGGCGAGCTCGTAAAGGCTGCGACGAGGGTCGTGGAGCTTGAAGCAAGAGAGGGGGACGAGAGCAAGGCGGACTCGGACATTGTGAAGGAGCTCGGGGCTGCGGTCAAGCAGACGGAAAAGGGCTATACGAACGAGTCCGGCTATGTCAGCTATAGGGTTTCCGGTGCGGAGGCAGAACTGACCGTAGAAAATATGGGATCGCTCACCAAAGCTGACTATGAGGATTTGTGCTCTCGCAGGTTCAAGGACACGACGAAGGGCAAGGCGAGTGAGGGCGAGCCCGTATTCAGCATAATAAAGAACAGCAAATGGTATCTCGTCTATTATACGAGCAAGGAAAATGCCGCAAGGTATAAGCCCGACAGCTATGCTTATATGGACGTGAACGGCGAATCCGTAAGGGTGCGCGTACACAATGTAGAGGAGCTGGAGAACGAGACGAGGATTTCGCTGGAATGCAAGTCGTTCTTCGACGGTTTCCTGGAGATGAGAACTCTCAAGGCGCCGATTACTCTCGCCAGCGCGGAAGGGCTGATTATACATCAAGAGAGCATTATTGAGCACGATGGAAGGGAAGGCGTGTTTGCCAAGAATAAACTTGGGGAGCATATCTTCAAACCCGTTTCCGTGATTGCGACGGACGGAGAAAAATGCGTTGTCTACTCGGATATTTATCTTGACGCAGAGGGCAACTTCGTGGAGACGATTGGCACCTATGATGAGATAATCGCTGTGCCGAGCGAAGAGGATATTGCCTCGTTGGATAAAAAGGAGTAAAGAAAGCTCTCGGCTGCCGGACTCAGAAGGGTAGACACAGCCGCAGACGGCAGACACATATAACAATCGGATTTGATAATCGGATATGGCAAACGAATATGACAATCAGTGAAAGATTTGCAGATATAAAGAGGCGCAAGGACGAGGCTGCTGTCAGAAGCGGCAGGAACCCGGAAGATATAACGCTTCTCGCAGTCACCAAGACGCATGGCGCGGAAGAAATAAATCAGGCGATTTCCGCGGGAGCCACAGATATTGGCGAGAACAGAGTGCAGGAGTTTCTCGAAAAATATCCACAGGTCAATCCCGTGCGGTGGCATTTGATAGGACATCTTCAAACCAATAAGGTTAAGAGCGTCGTCGGCAAGGTCGTGATGATTCATTCGGTGGACTCGGTGAGGCTGGCGCGCGAGATAGATAAGAGATCGGGGGCTGCCGGTCTGACGACGGATATATTGATAGAGATTAACTCTGCCATGGAAGAGAGCAAGTCAGGGATAAATCCTAAGGACCTCAGGCAGACTGTCGAGGAGATAGTGGCTGAATGTGCTCATGTGCGGATAAGAGGGCTGATGTGCATACCGCCTATAGCGGCAGACCCCGAGGACGCGAGACCGTATTTCAAAGAGGCGGCGGCTCTGTTTAACGAAATGAAGGGCTGGAGTTTGCCAAGAGATAGATTTTTGCCGGACGTGCTCTCGATGGGAATGTCGGGAGACTTCGAAGCAGCGATAGAAGAAGGAGCAACAATAGTCAGAGTGGGCAGTTCGATTTTCGGGCAGCGCAATTACAGATAGGGAGGCGCAGGAAGATGAGTTTCATGGACAAGATGAAGGACTTGGTAGGTATCGGAGAGGATTTTGAGGAAGAAATGGAAGTTTCTCAAGAGGAAATTGACGCCTACAAGCGAGAGCTCGCTACGGAAGAGAGCGCTACGGCACCACAGGCGGCAGCGGCTGCACCGGTAAGCCGCACACCTTTCAGCGAAATCGAAAGACCAATGCAGAGGACTCCGGTGGGAGCCATGGGCAGCAGAGACTCGCTGGCGAATGCCTCGGGGCAGTTCAGAATGGTGGTAATCGAGCCTAAGAATTTGGACGAGTGCAAGAAGCTCGTAGACAATATGAGAGGATTTAAGCCGATAATCGTCAATCTCGAAAGAGTGGAGACCGACATGGCGAGAAAGATGTTCGACTTCCTGAACGGAGCCACATATGCACTCGAGGGAAGCGCGCAGAAAATCAATCAGAATATCTACATTTTTGCCCCGAAGAATGTTAACATAAAGGCAATGGTGGACAGAGCTACAGAGGCGGGGAAGCCGACGAATGCGAGTCCATGGCAATAGAGAAACGAGCATAGTTACAAAACGGGATTGATGAGTAAATATAGAAAGGTCAGGTAATAGATTATGATAATGCCTATAGATATTGATAAGAAAGAATTCAGCCGCGACAGGAAGGGTTATAATTCCAGAGAGGTAGATGAGTTTTTGGATATTATCGTGGCGGATTATGAGAAAATCCTGAATGATAACAGGCAGATGGCGCATAAGATTAAATCCCTCGAGGCACAGCTCGCTGAGGCGCAGAAAGATGACGGTGCCATGGTGGAGACTCTTGAGACGGCGAAAAAGCTCATGGCTGACATCTCAGCAAGCGCGGAGAGAAGGGCGGAGCTGATGATTAGAGACGCCGAGCTCGAGGCTGAGAATTTGCTCGCTGACGCAAAGATGAGCATTAAGAAAATCACTGATGAGCATAGCCTGCTGAGCAACAAGGTAAGAAGGCTCAGATCCAGCTTCCGCAGAATGCTGGAGAACGAGCTTGCCAAGCTGGACGAGGACGAATTTGATGTAATCAAGGAGCTTGATGATGGAGAATACAAGCCTATTTCAGAGGAGCTCGAGTCAGGCGGAGACAAGGCGCCTACAATCGCTATCAATAAGAATGATATTTTAGAGGCTGAAACTGCCGCAGGCGGTGGAGTTCTGAACACTCTTGAGGAAGAGCTGGAGACACCGCTTATAAGCGATCTGAGAGAGGCTACGCTTTCCGATTTGTCGGAAAGCCTGAAAAAGATGGCAGAAGAGCCGGCTTCAATAACGGATACGATTATCCTTAAATAATAAAGAAGAAACGGTAACGAATAACGAATTTAAGCTGAACGCGCGAAGGAGAGGTGAAAACCTCTCCTTTTGCGGTTGTAACGATTATTCTTTCCCGAAAATGCTCCAAGCATATAAGAGCATATAAAGGCAATTTCGAAAACTATTACTCTTCGCCGTTTACTTAATATTTTTTATAAATTCACATTTCGGATAATTTGAACAGCCGAAAAACTGTCTACCCATATTACTTCCCTTTTTAGCGGTTCTCAGAACGAGATTACCACCACATTTCGGACATCTTTTAGGATTGCTTTTTAGCCGCCTAATATACATCATATGCTGCTTCTTTTTCTCTCCGTCAGTGTCCACATGTGGCTTTAGTATATTATATAGATTATCTACCTCTCTATAGGTAAGTATATCTTGTCGTTTTTTTCCAATACTAGATAGGTAATACTTCAACATGTCAGTCTGCATTATTTTTGTATCGCTTTTATTCGCAATTTTCTTCAGCTTAGAACGATTTGAAAAAACAATCACGGACTCAATCTGAACAGAACGCCCTATTAGATTGCGTAAATTACCTATATGTGAGTTGTTTTGCCATATTGGATTAAAGAACTTATGCTTTTCAAGCTGCTTAAATCCCAACCAATTTCTTCCTGCTGGTAATGTTACTGTCCAATACTCTCTTCTGTCATCTCCGAAAATCCACCCTGCGTAATTCTTGCTTTCGAAAACATAAACGCCCTTTGTGCAGATAAATAAAACATCTATTTCTGAGGTGCCCCCATCTTTCTTTGGAATATAAAGATTATGCAGTATATATCCATGCAAACCTCTGCGTATAGATTTCGATATTATATGAACAATATCAAGCTCGCCCTCTTTCCCTTTTCGTTCTGGGGATTGCGAGGATAGGCATGAAATAATAAGAGCCGCAATAAAGCATATTATTAGTATGTATAATATTGAATTGCTTGAGCCGTCCATATTATCCTCTGCTTGAAAAAAGAAAGTTCATATCTATTATAAAACAATTTAAACCTTCAAAGAAGAACCCCTGCATTTCATATCGCTAATCGTGTGATTTGGCTAATCACAAATTTTAAAAAGATTTAAAAAAATATAAAAAAGCTATTGACAGTATATGAGAGTGCAAGTATACTACAAATAACGATAATGATTATCATTATTGATAAGTGATTTATAACAAATTAATTTTTCGGAAAAAGGCAGATAAGAATGGCAAGATACAGCAGACAGAGAGAAGCAATAAGGAAACAGGTTTCGAACAGGAAAGACCACCCTACCGCTGAGACTTTGTATGCTGAACTCAAACCGGATTATCCCGAGATGAGCTTAGCTACCGTTTATCGCAATCTCGGACAGCTCGTAGAGTGGGGAGACATAATCAGAATTGACGCCCACGGAGCGGCTCGCTATGATTGGGTCGTAGAACCGCATTCGCATTTCTTCTGTAGGGAATGTGGCTGCGTGGTGGATATGCCCGAGGCTGATGACAGCACTCTCCAGGATATTAGGGAGAGGTTCGACGGAACGATTGAGGCTGTCGCTTCCAATTACTTCGGACTCTGCAAGGAATGCGAAGAAAAGCTCAGAAAAGCAATCGAGAGTTAAGATTTTCAGCAGCTCATCACATATTATTGTTAAAAACTGATTATAATCAGCTTTTATAAAAGAGATATTAATTCAAACTATGTTTAAAAATTAGGAGGAAAGTATTATGGCTAAATGGGTATGCAGTGTATGCGGTTACGTTCATGAAGGAGATCAGGCACCGGAGAAGTGCCCACAGTGCGGAGTTCCTGCTGAGAAGTTCACAAAGCAGGCAGAGGGAGAAATGAGCTGGGCAGCCGAGCATGTAATCGGCGTTGCTAAGGGCGTTGATCCAAAGATTATCGAAGGACTTCAGGCGAACTTCATGGGAGAGTGCACAGAGGTTGGTATGTATCTCGCAATGGGTAGAGTTGCTCATAGAGAGGGCTATCCTGAAATCGGTCTCTATTGGGAGAAGGCAGCTTGGGAAGAAGCTGAGCACGCAGCTAAGTTTGCAGAGCTTCTCGGCGAAGTAGTAACAGACAGCACAAAGAAGAACCTCGAAATGAGAGTAGAGGCAGAGAACGGTGCTACGCTTGGTAAGGTAGAGCTTGCTAAGATGGCTAAGGAGCAGGGTCTCGACGCTATCCACGACACAGTTCACGAGATGGCTAGAGATGAGGCTAGACACGGCAAGGCATTTGCTGGTCTCCTCAAGAGATACTTCGGCTAATTGATATACCTTGAAAATCTAAGTCTCACAGGAGGTTGCCACATAGAGCGGCAGCCTCTTTATCTTGGCTTTCAATCCCGTTTTTTGATATCCATCCTGTCAAACCTTGTCATTTTTTGATGAACAATGCTCAAAAATGATGTATTCTTGTCATTAAAAAAATTGTCAATCAAATATAGCACGCTAGCTACTCAGATATCAATGCTTTCACTTGTTTGTGAACAAAAAAAGAGCATGCAAGATTCTACACGATCTTGCATGCTCATATATGAATCATCCAACTAATCTGTAATGAAGCTCTTTAAGGGTAAAAGCTCCTCTCATCAGAAAGAGATGATTGGTATTATTATCAAAAATGAAAGTATCATTTTCTTTTATGATTGGTGATACACTATCATAAAAATCAGAGATAATCTGCAACTCGGCATCTCTTTTAGATGGACAGATTAGTTCACATTTCCTTGTATCGGAAGCAATTGCTTCATATGGAGAACCATAGATAGTTTCTTTTATATCGAAAAGATAATGATGAATAGTGTTTGTTTTATTCATGATTATTCTCCTTGAGTATCGTTATCAAAAATATACTTATCATAGAGTGAAAGCCAATCATCCAGTCTCATACATACCAACCATGGCTTACGATTCTTCTTCCAAAAGACTGCAGGAAGGTCAGAATGGTTAGTGTCCGAAACGGCTTGTTGTATAGCATCGTAGATATTAAGTCGTTCTCTTCGCTTACACTCAATATGTATTCCGGAGAGCCCGACAACATCTGCATCGCCGTTTGCTCCGGAGTATTGCTGTCCTCGCCTGGTGTCATAGCCATTCTGTCGCAGTTCTTTGGCGAGTTCACGTTCACCGCGACGGCCTTTATCTTTACTGTTCATGTTGTTAGACCTTTCATGATAATGGGAGAAAAAACAATAATCGTTCTGATTGTATGACGGTATCCCCTGCCATCTCATAAAAACATAGATAGATCTATTATGTTCTTATGACATGGCAGGGGTAGACGACAGACATATATATATGTCTGTCGTCTACAAAAGAATTGAAGATTATATCCTTGAAATCACACCATTATCATTGGTGTACTTCTCAGATTCACTTAAGTATCGGAGGACGGTGCGCGTGCTTACGTCCAGCTCAGAAGCCAATCCTGCTGTTGTTACAGTGCCGGATGAGCTTATAGCATCGAATGCTTTATCAAGATGCTTTTGTCGTTGCATAGCACGTGCATTCTTCGTAGCAGTACTGATAGACGAAGGAGAGATATGAGTGCTTGCTGCGACAAGCAGGTCAGAATCATCGACGATATGGATGGGATAATTGAAGAAAATATCCAAAGGTTGGAAGGGAGCGAATTCTCTTAAAGTTCCTTCAATTCTCCATGCTGTTAGACGGGAGGCTTCATCATCGGAAATAGAATAGATAGACTTGGCTTCGTCAAGAATGTTTCCATCCATAGATAGTTGAATCATATCTAACAGAGCGTCGGAGTCACGCGCAAACACGCCGGAGCCAGAGGCTCTGTCCATAGACCGTTTGCTCCCTTGCTTGCCTTTCGAATGATGGTGTGCGTAGATGACAGAACACCCGAGAGCATTGCATACCTTATCAAATTGATTTGTGAAATGTGCCATTTCACTGGCGCTGTTTTCGTCGCCGGTAATACACTTATATATGGGGTCAACTACGACAGCGATATAGCCTGCATCGGTAGCTCTTTCTATCAAAACTGGTGCGATTTTGTCCATTGGAATCGCTTTTCCTCTAAGATTCCATATATCAATATTGCTTATATTAGAAGTAGAGATTCCCTTGCGATTGTACACCTCGATAAATCGGTCGTAGCAGGAGGCTCTGTCAAGTTCAAGATTAACATATAATACTTTTCCTTGAGAACATTGCCATTGCAACCACTTCGCTCCTTCTGCGATAGCTATGCATAGTTCAATCAACAAATAACTTTTTCCAGCTTTTGACGAACCTGCGAGAAGCATCTTGTGACCTTGTCGTAATACTCCGGATATGAGCTCAGGCGCTAAGACGGGTGGATTGTTTTGCATTATAAGCAAGTTCTCGATTGACGGAAGCTCAAGTTCTCTTTTCGATAACCATTCTGTCCAAGCTAGCCATGAAGCTTCGCCAAGGTTTGTTCCGATTAGATGTTGCAGATTGCCATCTCTTGTGATGCCCGGCATGCGGGACAATCTGGATGGGTTTTTATTTTGTTTATCAAGCGTCAAACCCTCATCTTCACAAATTGAGTAAAGCTTCTGAACTCTTTCATCATATTCTGTTCTAGTAGCTGCATCTACTTTCACTATTGCGTGAAGGCTTTTGCCCCCGCTGCTAACGAGCGCAGCTACGGGAAGATGAAGATTACGAATCAATGTTTCTTGGACTTTAATGGGCAGATTGTCAGATTCTACAAGAGCGTATTTGAAGCTGACAACATTATCATTAGAGACACCTTTTCCATCAAGGGGGTTGAATCGAATCCATGCTCCAGCTGATTTATCATAACTACCCAAAGCACATTCAATATCATTGGTTTGAATAAGCTTTTCTATGACTTCTCCGGCAGTCCGGTCATAGCATCCTTTAGTGGGAGCATATCGCCCGTTACTGTAATAAGATTGGGTAACATAGCCAACATAGTCATCTGCATTAAATAATGTTTCAAGATATGTGATTAATTCGTTAACATGATTGGCAGGAGCAGATGAATTGTAGCTGAAAGATGTTATAGTATCATTCCAATCTAATTGATGACCCGAAGAAGGAGACCATCCTTGTTCTTTAGCGTAGTGGATGATTGTTCCGCCCTTGATAGGGGCGTTATTGTTGTGTGAAAACGATGCCCACTTCGCTTTGCATTCATCAGGATGGTATCTGCTGGTATCTTGGGAAGACCAATCTTCCCAATCTTCACAACAAAAACCCTCTTCGTGTAGGGCCATCCCGACATTTAACCATTCTCCATAACTAAGAAGGCTAGGCTCGATAGAGCCTAGCGCTTCAAGTAATAATGACTTATTACTCATTAAAAGCCTCCTTTCGAGGTAGATGTGTTGTTTGGAGGAAGAAATTTCTTGACCTCAAAATATTTCTTACCATTAGAGGCTTCCCTGTTATGGAAAGTGGCTCGTCCTTTCTTTCCGACGATGTTGTTCCAATCCATTTCCAGGCTTTCGCCTTTATTCATTAAACCGATTGAAATGAAGAAATCCGAAAGCAGACCTTCCATTTTTGAGTGGAGGAACAGATGCTTATCAACATCAAGGGTGCTCCCACGATAAGATAATCTGAGTTTGATTATAGCCTTGGGACAAGTCGGAAGCTTTTCCGAGCCCGGATGTGTTCCACGCTGGAAGTCTATTACTTCGAACTCATATTCGCCTGGAATGAATTCAAATATCACTTTAGATGAAATCTCGCTATTCCAGTCCAAGGAAGTTCCACCGTTAGTAAAATCAATATTATTGTTCTTAATCATTATTTACCTCCATGTGATTTTTATTAGAATTGTAAATGTATGGGGCTAAGGAATCGTAGGAAAGCGGAAGCTTCTCCGGCATGTTCTTTCGGTTCTTAGCGTCCCAGCATGGATGGTGGCAGGTATGAATCACTCTGTCGCCACCGCGCGCTTTCGCTTTGTTGTTGCTGTCAAGAACAACATTTGTTTCGTAATCACAGAACAAAAGCATCGTTGCCCATTCTTTGTATAACGGAGCAGTCTTCTTCTCAAGCTTGAGTTCGAATCTGTCGTATGCGCCGGATTCTTCCGGACGCTCAAACTTTCGAATCATACTGTGGGCGGTCATTACAATATGAATTCCACATTCTGTTATTTCGCTAAGAACGCTTAGCATCTTTTGGATTTCATCTGCAAGACGTGTGTATCCTGCACCGTATGCAAAATCACCGATGCTTTCTTTACCGGAAGATTCGCATATGTGCTTTATACAAAGTTTTTCAGTCCAGTCGAGACTGTCTATAACCAAAGTATCGCAGATGTCTGGATGTTCTTTTACATAAAGAACCATTTCGACGAAGCTCGACCAGTCCTTTGGTATAGTGTCGAATCTGGCCACGTTTAATTCTGACGTTGAATTTTCAACATCAATAAATAAAGGATTTGGGAAATTTGATGCAATCGTACTTTTCCCAATGCCTTCAGGCCCATATACTATGATTCTTTCCGGCGTTGGAATAATTCCATTATTAATGAACATTTTTATATCCTTTCTTTAATATAGAGTTTTAACTTATAGAGAGGAATAAAACTCGAGAGTACATATCCTCACAATATTGGTCGGAACGCTTTAGCGTTCTATTTTTCTCTGAGCGTGCGAAGAGTAAGCTGTAAAAAACCACCGTATCGCTACGGTGGAGCTGGCTTCTCTCAGGAGAGAAGACTCAATATTATTCATAATTACTATCCCATTTGCTTGCAAATGTGATATTCCTAAGACTAAAAACCACAATTGAGTTATATTCATAAACCATAATGCAGAATTAAAGCCAAGGTTTTTCTCATTTTATTATATGACTGAGAGGATAACTTAAACCTATATGGAGGATTATATATCGATGTAGATTCTTACACTTTACGAACAGAAGAGGCTTAAGTCGTTAGATCAGAGTGATAGGTGATAATATGATATGTAGCATTAACCCTAAGCGTATGCAACATATACATATTACTTATAATAAGTGATATATTATTAAAATCCGGAAAAGCATTTATTTTAAGGAGTTTGAACACCTTATCATAAAGCACTGATATGAATATAATAGAATTTATATAGCTTAAATCACTATTTATCGCAGATATATGATATTTTATATACACAATATCTATTTTTGTCGCTTTTTCGTTTTAGGTTCTTGAAGGATAATTTCTACGCCAATAGTCTTTTCTCCCAATTCTAATTCGTCGAACCCATGTATTAGAATATCTTCTGAAGAATATTTTTCTCCCTTTTCTCTTTTAAGTGATTCTAGTATTGCTTTTGTTTTTTCATGAATCCTTTTTATCGTTTCTCGGTTTCTAAAATCGGATTCGGGAAGACCGATATCTAAAAGTAGACATCCCTTTTTTCCGCTTCGAGGTGAATAATATATTTGTGTGCTTTTATAATTATTCTTCTCATTCTTGAGAATTAGTATTGTGCGGCATAGTTCTCTACGCAGTAATACTCTTTCATCGTATGATTGAGTAGCACTTCCTATACGCTCAATGTTATCAATCGGAACTTTTAACATATGACCCATTGCCTCCATATACCTGTAAAGCGGCATTGGTTCTAAAAGCTTATATGAAACTTTATTTGTTTTTTCAACAGAAATAAACTGTCCTTCGAATATGTTGGAGTTTGTGGAACGCATCTCTTGGACATAGTCAGTACAATCTATTATGATATTTATTTTCTCAAGCTTCTCGATACTATTTTTTATTTGTGTGCGTTTCTTCTGAGTCAATGATTTGCTGAGATATCCTGTCATTATTTTATGAATAAGTCCTATAGTAAATGTAGGAGAGTTAGCATAATTCCATATTGTGTAAATGGCATCAGTGACTGCAATATCAAAAGGTGTAATATCTAAATCTTCTCGCGATATATCCGGACAATCTGTGTATAATAAAGCGCTGGAAAATTTCCGCTGAGAAACTTTGAAATCAAATACAAACTCCTTCCAATTATCTTCCGGCAAGGCACAAAGTCCTTTCTCTCGGATAAGGATTCTTGAGAGTCTTGTGTTGTTTATCAAATAGTCGAATTTTGTCTTGTTTGTTTCTTTGCTCATCAAAAGTGCCTCTGTGCAGATGGTAGTCTTCCGTTTATCAATTTTGGGTGATTTAGCATCCGGGAATCGTCTTCAAGATCAAACCAATTATACTCGGGGTAGAAAGGCATAGTTATCGTTTGCCCGGAGGCTCCATAGCGCTGCTTCAGAATAACTAAATCAACATCTCTTGGAGATTTTTGCTTCTCTACCTCGGAATCAAATCCTTCCTGGCTTACACCTGAGTACTGAAGCGCCATTACTATATCAGATGTGTATTCAATATTTCCGGATTCTTTAAACGCTTGGAAAGATGCCTTTTGCTCATAAGCTGTTCTGTTAAAGGAGCTTATTATCAAAATCGGCAGATTGGTTTTATCTACATATGATTTAAATACTGATAAATTATAATCTACGATTTGCTTGTCGGAACAACCGCGCATATTAACAGGTGGAGCCACTATTTGCAGATAGTCGATTACTACAAAAGGCTCAAGGTTGCTGTTGTTCTCCTCGTTTCTAAATTTATCAATTGTGTTGGTAATTATTTCTGCAGTGCGGTACTCGATGTCCGGCTCAACAACTGAGAATTTGAAATCTTTCTTTTTCTTCAAGTCTTCTATCATTTGATCGAGTTCGTCTTGCTCCGAAGAGTCTATGTCCTTATAATTCATCAGCAGATCTTGAACAGTTATTTTTGAATCGGGATGGATCTTGTGCCACTCCCTGATAATGGCTTTTGCTATCACATCATCTCTTCTCATCTCGAGAGAGAAAAAAAGCACAGGGTTCTTATGTAAAGCAATACTATGAGCCAGCTGAAGAGCAAAAGTGGATTTTCCCAGGCTTGAGACTGCGCCTAAACATATAAGTCCTGGCGTAAAACCGCCGCCTAAAGCATCATCTAAAACAGAAAAACCTGTTTCGTATATAGGCTTTTGAATTTTAGACGGTGCAAAACGCTCAATGCAATCTAAGAAACTAGAACCTTTAAGGTTGATTGGTGGTATCTTTGATTCTTGGGATTTCTGATTAATGTTCTTCTTTGTACTCATAAGATGCTCGCTATTTTTTATATTTTACAATATTCTAACATGGTTCGAGTTATGTGAGAACAAGCTGCGTAAATGTTCAAAGTGTCGTATTCGCTATTGACGGTATGGATAATATGAAACATACTATATTATAGATGGAGATTTAACAATAGGAAATAGTTGGTCGCACGCCCCTCTGCGCTGGGGGTGCGCCAAAATGACGTCACAGAGCTGCAAGTTCCAGTGAAGTCGCGTTTCTTCAAACCACGACTTCACTGGAACTACGATAAGTCATCCACGATGGATAACTTATCTTGCAGCCTGTCGTATTATTTTTTGAAGATTACGCACAGGGGGTGCTTATTATGAGTAAAAGAAATAGTTCAGAAAAAAGAATAATTAATGTGAGGATAGGTGACACAGATATGCAGATAATGAAGATTCTTCATAAAGTGCCATGGATGTTTGACCGTCATATAGCGTTGCTGCTTGGTTTACCTGTTAAGTATATCCGCAGAAGATTACAAACGCTCGCACAGGGAGGTCTTGTAAAAAGGATGACCATTGGTGCGGGAGACCCGGCAGTGAATTATATTACTGCACATGGGATGCGAGAAGTGGGATTAGAACTGAGGAATGCATCAACTCCTTCGTTTAATACATACCTGCACGATATGGGAATGATAGATACATATGTATATTTGTCATTGTTTCGAATGAAAACGGGAGAGCCATTTGTAAACTTTGGAAGTATTATTACCGAGAGAGATTTTTTGTCGGTGACAGAGATGCAGCCCACGGGCAGATATAAGTCGAATGGTCAGCCTATTCTGAAATCTATGAATGATGGCATTCATGAACCTGATGGATATTTATTTCGAGATAATGTGATTATGGCAATTGAGTTTGAGAGAGTACTAAAAAGCAAGAAAAGCAATAGCCAAATGAAGGATAATGTCATCGATTTATCAAAAAGATTCGATAAGCAAATATGGGTTTATGGTAATAACAGTGTAAAGAAAAAGCTTGAAGAAATACGAGATGAGGTACCGGGCATCATGCTTGTTAACTATGATGTTATCAAGGAGTATCTTGATTATTGTCTCACGCAATTACCGTCGGACATACCAAAACGAACAGGTGTACCTGCAGTACAGCACTTGGGTGAGCTGCGCCAACCTATAGCTTTACATAAGATTCCCATCAAGAAAGCCATAAGGTTGGAATCTGATATTCCTGAGGAGACATCACCCAAAGGGCTAAAGCTTGAGAGGTGATGCTTTATGGGTGATATTTATATATTTGTTATTATGGCGGCTTTGTTTTCGCCACCGTCGATTGCAATTAGAGCAGCAATACACGCGCTCTGCAAGAAATGGGAAAAGGCTTCGCCTGAGTTTCTCTCAATTGTTATAGCAGCGGCTTTCATATGCATCGGTATAAAAAGAAGCCAGAAGATTGCCGTGGTACAAGTGATTCTGTTTTACGCGAGGCGTCTTGAGTTATTAAATAGCTACATTGAAAATGTGGGCGACAACCCGTGGATAACTTGGTTTGTTTCGGATTTTATAAGTATAGGCTGCTCTATGCTGCTGCTCGAGTTATGCTTTGTTATACTTCATCAAGGTGCAGCGGAGCAGCTCCTTGGCAGGGAAAATAAAAGGCAGCATCTTAAGAAGAAATGGACAAAGGATTTTGATTATTTATACGATAAAAATCAACTAATAGTAGGTGTTTCCGGTTCAGGGAAAGGAACGGTATTAACAAAGACTATTGAACAGTGCTTAGTCGACGACAGTAATATGTATATTACTGTCGTCGACGGAAAGAGTGACATTCAAGACCCATATGGATTCTATAATTCCATGAAATTTTTGGCTAAGAAGTACAAGCGAGATTTGGTCGTAATAAATGGCACCGCGAGATATGATTTACCTCATTCCTGTATTTATAACCCGTTTGACGGATTGAATGTTCCTGAGCAAATAAGAGATTTAGTGTTATCGTTGATGTTTGATGATTCTGTCGAGCTTACTGCAGGCTCTGAACATTATCGCACCATGTTCTCGAGATATCTTTTGGAAGTGGTGACGCTTATGCTCAAACACGAAGTAAAGATAACTCTTGGAAACATTTCCACTCTGTTATTGAAAGATAATCTTCTGACGTTTATGGATGATTCATCAAATAAAGTTGACATCGAAGAGCGTGAACACATAAAGCGTGTTTTGGAAAAATGCTACACAGATGCCGAGTCCAGTGTGCTTAAGCTTGAGATGTTTATGCTGGGAACCGGTCGTAATCTGTTCCAGATCAGAGAGGGAGAAGGAACTTGTAATCTGAGGACTGCTTATCAGAATAACCAATTATGTCTGGTTCTTTTATCGGCAATGGACATGCCGGAATTTGCCGCCGGTATAGGGCGAATGGTTGTTGCAGATGCCAAGATGCTCATCGCAAGTCGCATGAACGGAAGTATAGATAAAGACCGCTCGTGCAGATTGATATTGGATGAGTTTTCATCATATACAAATGCGGGCATTCTTGATATAGCATCAAGGGCTCGCAGCAGTCAAACGGTAATGTATTTAAGCACACAGAGTTTGTCAGATTTAAAAGCGATTTCTGATAATTTCCTAGATTCTGTATTGGATAATATCGGAAGATTCTTTATATATAGACAAAACAGTCCGGAAGCTGCAGAAATGGCAGCTTCAATCATAGGGACATCATTATATGTTCAAGAGACACTCAGAAGCAGCAACCAGTTTTCAATGGGGGAGAGCAGCAATAGATTGGTGAGAGAATTTATATGTGGACCGGATGATATAAAAAACATGCCTCGTCAGCATGCTGTTCTGGTTGACAAGGATAAAGGAACGATTCAGTGGATTGAAAACACATTTGTAGATATGGAGGAATAGTAATATGAGAATAGTAAACAGAAAACCAGAAGTATATGCAGACAGCTTATTTAATTTAGCTGCATTTCTTGATGAATGCTACGGCTTGCTGCCGTGGGGTACATATCGTCTTAGGAACAAGCTCAAAGAGCATTTACAAAAAGAAGAAGATTACGAGCCATGCAGAGCTAATGTAGGCTCGGTCATTGTCATTCTTAAAAATAAAAGAGAAATCGATGAAATGCTTAGTTATTTAGAGCTGCGTAAAAGGAGCAAGATGTTCCCCTCATAACTATTCGTTATTATCAGGACTTGAGTCTTCGAGGAAGGCTGCAAGTTCGCAGGACAATAGATTCTTATCTATGACATCTCTGTAGTTAAGCAAATCTGATTTTTTCTCCAACTATCACTGTGTCGTACAAACCATCGTTGCGACACTTACGCAAAACAAGGTTGAAATGACCGGTGGCATCTTTTGATAAGCTGTTTCCCTTCAGTTTTCTCAGCGCACTCTTTAGCCACTCGCGCGACTCTTTTGCTTAAAGCTTTCTTCTTTCATGTTTTCACCTAATAAAAGAGGGGTTAATGCACCCCCCCCCTCCGATGTCTTAAATGTAGCGGGTTTTCAGTCTCCGCTACGACCCCTGGCATCGGGTTTATAGACTCCGTGCCGTCTTGGATATTATATATCAATTTTTGCTGATGTAGTCAATCAAAAAATGCCGAGAATGAGTTTGCTCGCACTATATATGAGAGTGCTTGCAAAAGATTCATTATCTGTTTTTCCCTGCTGCGTTCGGAAGTATATGCGACGTTGCATGATGAAAAGGATAATACAGAGCGCAAGCGTCCTTATACATCAAGTGCTTCCGTCGCTTTTCTTCTCTTCCGCCAGCAGGAAAAAACAATGCTGGGTGAGTTAATGAATAACCGACAGGAGGTAATGAAATGGGTAGAAGATGTAAAGACGAAGTTGTGCCAGTAGTCAATATCAGAATGGTAAAAGAGCCGTCACTGTATAGCACAAAAAAATCAAATCACCTGAGGATGTGTTGAGAGTCATCGCAGAAGAATTAAAGACATATGATAGAGAAGTGTTCGCTGTCCTAAATCTTAAGACAAACGGACAGGCTATTAATCTCAATATATGCAGTATGGGAACATTGGACACATCAGTTGTCAGTCCGAGAGAAGTTTTCAAAAGCTGTATTCTTTCAAACTCGGCGGCGTTCATAGCCGTCCACAACCACCCAAGTGGAAACTTAACACCGAGCCAAGAAGACAGAGATGTTACAAAAAGACTTCTGAGCTGTTCGGAACTTCTCGGAGTGAAGATGTTAGACCACATCATCATCGCAGGAGAGACTGGTAAAATGTACAGCTTTAAATCAGAGGGCGAACTTGATAGGCTCCGCCCACCAAGAGAAGTTTGGGATAGGTAAGCAAGCCCCGGGCAGAAATGCCCGGGAAATTTTTCGCGGTCCTTCGGATCTGACAGCTACGCATGTCGGTTCCTCCGGCTCCCAACCCTAATAGGGGAGAAGCAGACCATAGACCAGAGCCTTCTTCTCCTTAATCGATGCCTCCTTGTAGGAGCCTTGTTTTATGGCGTGTTTGCTTGTTGCACAGCCTAACACATCCGGGGCAACCCACTGTCAAAATAGTACAAGTCTCCAATTTGACAGAGCCCCTTGATGTGCGTCTTGGCTGGTGCAAGCAAACACAACAGGGTGGATGCGACAAGCATTGAAGTCATAGGAGGTATTAATCATGACTAACAGAAATTCAAACATGGAAGTTACATTTGAGATTATGGAGCACATCGGAGTTATTGATACTTACGAGAACAGAGAAATGCCTTGGTCAAAGGAATGCAATATCGTTTCATGGAACGGAGGTCCTGCCAAGATCGACATCAGAGACTGGTCGAGCGACCATGAGAGAATGTCAAGGGGTATAACTCTGACAGAAGAGCAGGCTGAGAAACTCGCTAAGGCATTGTCAGCGAGATATGCAAGCAAGTAGCAAAATGGGGAGGGCAAAACCCTCCCCATAATCATTCATTTGCAAATGCACCTATCTGAAATCAAACAGCTCTTTTGGGCTGATTTCAAGAACCTCACTCATTTTGAATATCACATCTAGCGAGATGCCAACCTTGCCCAGCTCCAAAGCGCTTATATGGCTGCGGTCGACATCAATGAGCTCTGCGAGCTGAAGCTGAGTGAGTTTCTTACGTTTTCTATAATAAACGATATTCAGACCGAATTTTTCGTAAAGGTCTTTATACTCAGCCTTCATTAGTATGTGCCTCCTTGCGTTCATATGATTGTCATACAAATCATATGGCAGATTTTAGGCACATTAAACCTTGTGAAAGTAGCGTAGCGAGATTGACACAAGTCAGATGCTCCAATATAATTTAAAAAAATATATATTGTAGGAGATGCTGCATTATGCAAGTAGAAATGGGAAACGAAAACAATTATAATAGTGTTGGAATAGCGTACTGTAATGGGAATCCTCTGAATAAAGAAAATGTAATTGAGTACTTAGGCAGAATAGTTGATATTGAGTGCAACAGAGAAACCTGCAAGAGGATTTGTGAAGAACTGAACAATGAATACAACAGGGTTAGAGCTATGCCTGCAGATGTTCAGAAAGGCAAACCGCCAATAAAAATTTTACATATAATTCTCGGCTTAATTCTAATATCAGTTGTAAGCAGTCTTAATTTTGGCAGATGGTGGTGGATGCTATCGTCTCTTATTAAATGGATAGTTATAGCCGGAGTGATATACTTTGTAATAGCGAATCCAATTATAAAGAATAACAAGGAATATAAACAGAAAATACAAGACAGAGAATCTTTGATACAAAGCAAACAGGAGCATCTGGAGGTTATTAAACAAGAGTATCAATACTATAAACAACTTGAGAATAACTGCACTATGGCACTTAACTATCTATATGGACTGGATATTATTCATAAGACATATCAGAACTGGGGTGCATGTTCATATATCTGGGCTTGTCTTGATGAAAGCCGCACTAATGTGCTGGAAAGAACCGGAGCAGATCCGGGGGCATACTATCTATATGTCGAAGAGCTGAGGCATCGAGGCATTATAGAGGAATTCGGAAAGCTGAGCAGTAAGATGGATATCATCATTGATAATCAGCAGTCCATCATGAGGAAGATGGATGAAATGAATGACACTCTAAATAAGGTTGTCGACGAATTGAAGACAATTAAGAACATTAGCATGTTCACAGCACTAACTGTTGCAGCCATAAAAGATGATGTTTCGGCTATACGCTCGAATACAGCAGCAACAGCATTTAATACACGATGCGCAGCCCTTAATACATCTCAAGGGATAACACAAGACTTAAGGGCAAGAACAGGAATAAGCTTCAACTTCTGATTAGAGAAAATGCTGCTTTTGCAGTGGGGGATTAAAAGGAATATAGGATGAAAAAGACAACATATCGAAATTCAATCAAAAAACTCGGTAGTATCATCATTAGTATCGCCCTTTTCATCACGATGTTCCCAACTGCTGTCATTGCCGACACAGTTTCGAACGACGACCTTCTTGCATACTACAAGGAGAAGATGGACGAGGCATACTACAATATGGAAGTGTACGAATCACTTGTTGCAGATGATACCGCCATACGTGACGGTAAACTTAAAGTGTTTAACACGGCGAAAAACAATCTTGAAACTGCTAAGCAGAATATGGAAGACGCCGAGTGGACTCTCGACCTTAAGTCAAAAGAATACCACGAAGCCAAAGTCTACGAAGCCTGGCAGTCTGACCTCGCTTATATGAAAAGTATAAACGACGACTGGTATATTGTCAATAAAAAAAATTTTCCTGACCTTGACATAACAGGTCATACTTGGTATACTGTAGACGGAATGATAAACGATTTAAACGCATACAGTAATAAATCACCATATAATGCAATTCTTGTTAAGTATAACAAGATTAGTTCAGACGCGCTTGAAAAGTCTGTCATTCGTGCTTTGGGTTATAATAACACAATGTACTCTCTTGACCAAATCGACGAATGTAATAATATCAGACTTTATCAAGCAGGTGATTATTATCAAGGTGTCTTAGGCGAAAGTACACCAAGCGGTATTCAAGCACTCAAAGTAAGTCCTTATTTGATGACCATAACAGCAATGTCTTCCGCATTAAACAGTTCCGGCGTTTACCACGGTCACATATACGGTGCTGTTGCAGGCGGAATAGCCAACACACAACCAGGAACCGCAGGTTGTGGACAAAACCTTATCTGGGCTACATTTTCTGGAAATGGTTCAGTGGGTAACCCATGGCCTGGCTGGTGGACACAAGAAAACAAAGATAAAAAAAGTGCCCACAACAAAAACATCGTTGATAAAGACTGGACTGTCACTGGCTTTGGTGCCTTAAACACAAATCCATTAACAAACCAGACTGCTATGACACAGGATTTCGCCAATGTAAATACAAACAATTGGAAAGTCTATACTGTCGTAGAATATCGTAATGGATTAGTCGATTACTGCGGTAACGAATATCGTACATACCAGTCAAGAGTAAACGACCGTCAGAATGCTATAACTGCATATAATGATGCTCAGTCTGCATACAGCAATGCAGAAAACCAATTAACTGAAAATAGTAAGAAACTTAAAAAATACAAATCAGACTACCAAACTTACAAAGCGTGGTACGAAGAAGCACTTGCTAACCAAGAAAGTCAGCAAACTTACTATACAGTTAAATGGATTGACGGTGTCACAAAAGAAATAGTTTCAGAAACTAGTGTTAAACACGGTGCAGCGGCTTATGTTCCAATACCGCCTGTGCACAATGGTTACACATTCAAAAGCTATTCAATGCCAGCATCAGTATATAACTGCGTTACAGCAAACTTAACTATTACTATTAACTACACCAAAAATAGTGATAACCCTGCGGGAGATGACACTGGTGGAACTGTTACACAGAAAGTTACATTAAAATTCATCAATGGTGTAACAGGTCAGCCTTGCCAAGAAGTAAACAAAAAAATCGGCGATACTTTCCCGACTATCTATCCACCAGAAAATGCAGGTTACAAGTTTACAGGTTGGAGCCCTGCTCTACCAACAACTGTAAAAGGGGCAGGAACATATACTGCTCAATATACTAAAGTACAGGCATCAACTGCGAATGGCGCATCAGAGGCAGAAGTTGATAAGGCTATCACTTCATCATCAAGTGAAGAAGGCCCGGCAGGAAGCGTGTTTAGATTTATTGCTCTCAGGTCTACATCCCAGGGGAAAGCAAACATCAAACTCGCTTGGAACAAGCCTGCCGGAGCAGCAAAGTTCGTCATATACGGCAATGTCTGCGGCAAGAAGAACAAGATGAAGAAGCTTGCCACCTCAAGCGGCAAGTCGTACAACATCAAGAAGATTAGCAAGACGCTTAAAAAAGGCACTTACCATAAATTCATGGTTGTAGCCTTGGATAAGAACAACAAGGTCATATCGGTTTCCAAGGTCATTCATGTAACCACTAAAGGCGGAACAGTCAAGAATCCGACCAAGATTAGCTATAAGAAGCCTATGACCCTGAAGCAGGGACAGACCCATAAGCTGAAAGCTAAGCAGGTGGGTAAGAATGTAAAGAAGCACAGAGGTCTTGCGTATGAGACCAGCAATGCCAAAGTAGCGACAGTATCCGGAAAAGGCGTAATTACTGCCAAGGGAAAAGGAACTTGCTATGTATACGTATATGCCCAGAACGGCATATATAAAGCAGTGAAGGTTACGGTCAAGTAGACCTTCTATATCAATAAAGATTATAATCAGACGACAGACATTATGAATATGTCTGTCGTCTGATTAATTGATTAAAATGAGTTCAGATTATTAATCAGCTGATCTACACCTCGATTAGTAATCGAGAGATAGTATTTCTCTGTTACCTTGGAACTTGCATGACCCATCTGATTGCACAGGATGTGAGAGGGAGTGTTCATCTCTGCAAGCCTGGTTCCATATGTGTGTCTGAGATAATGAAACCTGAAACATATTCCGAGTTCATCACGAATCTTTCTTGTGTGTCGTTTCATGGAATTCACAGTCCTCATTTTTCCATTTGGAAGAGTATTTACCAATTCTAACGATGATACATATGACCCATCGATATCGGGTATCATCATTTGTTGCTGAGTTCTCATTTCCCTTAACTCCGATTCTGCCTTAGTGATTGTTATTTTGAGACGAGAAAGATACTCAAATAATGGCTCTGCCATATAAATGATTCTTTTGCCATTCCTTGTCTTTACCGAGACAAGCTTAATCACGCCTTGCTGATATTGCATCTGCCTGGAAATGGAAATTGTCTTATTATCAAAGTCTATATCGCTCCACTTAATACCGAAACATTCATTAATCCTGAGCCCGCAGTATTTTCCTAGCATATATGCAGTTTCGAGCGTCGTTCCGATGAAGTATTCATCAAGTGCCTTCATTTCCTTCTCGGAAAAAACTATAACATCGTCATCGTCATCGACCTTTCTTTTCGGCATTCGTATCTTCGTATCTTTGTTCACACAGAGCTTATTGTAAGCGTCTATGCTGAGATAGTTCCTGCTGTATGCTTGTCCGAAGATAAGATAAAAAACTTTTACGAATGATTCTACATATTTATAGGCTCTCCCTTCAGTGTAGTATAACTCAGAAAGATAATCTGTTATCTCAGCTACAGACACATCGCTCACAAGTCTATTACCAAACTGAGGCTTAATATGATTGTTCCAGAGACTATCTTGCTTTCGGATTGTGGAATAGGCTTTTCCTGCGCGACCTTTTTCACAATATTCATTGAATACTTGGGTAAATGTTCTCTTAGAGATAAACTTACTGTGCTCTGGTGCAGTATTTGCTTTGATAATAGCTTGCTGTCTTGCGCGAGCAGCTTGGTTGCAAGTTTTGAATGGCTTTCCTGAATCATCTTTTGTCCTGCGATAGTTCTTATAATGCCCATGTTTTGTGATGGCAAATCGATACCCCCAGTTTCCATTTTCAAGCTGAAACACGCCTGTCAGATTGGTCATAAATAAACCTCCTTGTTAATATCTTGTCATTGAGCAAGAATAAGGTTCATTTTATGAGCAAATTTGTCATCAAAAATCTTGTCAATTTTGATAGATGATAGCTGCAATCAGAAAAATAACGATGGGTCTATCTTCCTTAAAATCTTGAAAATACAACACTCGGTAAGGTTGAGCTCGCTAAGATGGCTAAGGAGCAGGGCCTCGACGCTATCCACGACACAGTTCACGAGATGGCCAGAGACGAGGCTAGACACGGCAAGGCATTTGCAGGACTCCTCAAGAGATACTTTGGCTAAAGCTTGCACATTCTCCGTTCTACTGCGTTGTTGCTGTAAAATGTCCTCAGTTACGTATTTCAATACGCTCCTTCGGTCATTTTCCAGCGCGCCTTGTATAATGAAGAATCTGCGGCGCTTTACTAAAACTGCTTAAAACGGTTTTGTATCTTATCACTGTTCAGTTTCTACAATGTGATATGAAGAGGCTGCCACTAAGCTGACAGCCTCTTTTGCGCTTCTCGGATCAAATTGAAAGGTTTGAAATAGCTATAGAGGAGAAAATATAAAGAGTCTATCGGATTTTTTCACTCATATATATTTTTTCTATGCCCAACCTCGACAACGAGTATAACGAGTTTATCCTCTTGGATCTCTGCAAGTATTCGATAGTCTCCCACTCTGTACCGCCATTGACCGCTTCTGGTGGCAGTTAGTCCTTTTCCATGCTGTCTTGGATTTTCTGTTTCAAGAAGGTTTTTCTCAATCCAAGCCTTAATCATGAAGAGAACAGACCTATCAAGTTTTTTCAGAGACTTAAGGGCTTTCTCTGTATAGTTTACAGTATATTTCATAGACCGAGTTCTCTCCATGCTTCTTCGTGAGAGTAGGTCTTAATTTCTCCCTTAGCCTTCTCTTTCTCATATTCCGCAAAAACTTTTAGGTCGTATTCGTTTTCGATGCGTTCGAGCATCGTACTCTTTATGACTTCGGAAAGACTCCTATTATTTATTTTAGCATAATCCTTAAATAAAGACAGTTCCTGGTCGGACACTCTTATACTTATCGTAGACATAGCAAAATCTCCTTTCTATGTAATACAAATGTATTACATAATAAAAGAGTTGTCAATCTTTATTTCCTCAATTTTCAAAACGGCTTTAAATTAAAGGCGGCGGGCGCATAATCCAAATGCGCCCGCCGCTTTGTGCGTAATGTGTTGACTCGCCTCAGAATGACAGCATTATTGTACTGCAGCTTTCTTGCCGGCGTTCTTCTTGGTAAAGACTTTCTTATACTTCTTGACAAATTTCTTATTGACTCTCTTGCTGCCGACTTTGACTTTTACGGTCTTGACGGCGGAGCCCTTAAGGGAAGCCTTGACGGACGTCTTTGAAAGTTTCCTGGTCTTTACGCTTAAGGTCTGAACATTTTGATATTCGGCGAATGTGCTTGCCTTAATCTTCTTGACCTTCTTGCCGAGAACTACGGTAGTAACATATTTCTTAGAGCCTCCGGCGGCTGCGACTGCGGCGTCAAGAGCGGCTGCGTCAACCGTCTTGACATTCACGGTTACCGTAGTAACCTTCGCAGCGTTTTCATCCGCCTTCTGAGCGTCTGTCTTTTGTGTTGCAATCGCAGCATTTGCTTTGACTATGGCAGCGTTGATGGCGTCTATGCTCTTAGCTGCGTCTATCTCTGCGGCTGCTGCTGCGAGTGCGGCTTCGACTGCGGCAAGCTCTGCTCCGCTGTACTGAGATTTGTCTATAGCCCCGAGCTGCGTTCTTGCCAGCTTCTTGGCACCGTCAAGCTCTCCGCCGCTGCTCTGTGTGAGAATTACGGCATTGGCTTTAGCGAGGGCTGAGTTGACAGCCTCTACAGTCGTTGCACCTTCTATCGCTTCCTTAGCGTCTGCGACAGCCTTCTTCACGGCTTCGAGCGCGCCTCCGCTGTACTGAGCCAGATTGACTGCGTTAAGCTCGGTATTGGCAATATCCTTCGCCTGCTGGAGCTTCTCCGCATTCGTCATCTGAGCATTTATAACTGCGTTTGCTGCGTCCATGGCAGCCGTCACTTCGTCTGCGCTGCCTGCCGCCTCTATCGCTGCTTTCGCGTCTGCGATTGCGTCAAGAACATTGCTGAGTTCATCATAGCTATAGTCTTTGATGTTTACAGCGTTCAGCTCCGCAAGAGCCTGAGCCTTGTACTCATCTAAATTATTGACTACGCATATGATGTCCTTCCTGTCACGCACACGGATACGAGGGAACGGACCCGTCGGAGCGTTGAAGGTATCGTCGTAGGAAGCGAGTCCCGTGGCGGTGATCTCAGCGCCGACTATGCAGTTCTCGATGTCCTTGGCGACAGTGATATAACCGTCAATGAATACTCTGGCTATATTGCCCGCGGCGTCTCTGACCATGATGTTCTGAATCAGACCGCTTGACACTTCGACGCTTTCCACAACTCCCTTGAGTGTTACGAGGGAGCCGAGGACTGATTTGTCGTTAATCTGCTCGGCTGTGACCTCTGTCGGGTCGACCGTGCCTTCGCCTATCTTGTCTATGCTGGCGACTTGCAGCTCCATTTCGCCCTGATAGAAGTCCGTATGACCTTCTATGTGAACCTTATCTCCAATCTTGAAATCACCGGAGACAGGGAAGCAGCAGATACCCGCGGTTTCATCCTGCACATATATACAGTCGAAGAATGCGGTATCTTTGTCATATCCCGAAGCATTGGAGGTGACGACGCCCTCGATAGCATATTCGAAGCCGGACTCTGTCTGAGCCTGAACCGTGCTGATAGGAACAACCGCAAGCGGATCGTTATTAGCTCTTACCGAGAATGTAATATCCTTGGAGAATGTATAGGTGCTTCCGCCTGATGAAATTACCGCCGTTACGGTAACTGTAGTTATCTTAGCCACAGTCGGCGTAATCTTCGCGTCTACATCAATGCTTGCTCCGGCTGAAAGGCTGCGCTCCGTGCTATCGCTTGCAATCACCTGGCTTCCGATGGAGTATGTCAGGGATTTGAGTTTTGCCTCAGCGTCTGTCCTATTAGACAGCGTGGTGGTAAGAGTCATTTCCTCGTTGACAACTCCGACGTCCGGGGTTGCGATGACATTGTCGATTCCCATGGCTGCACTCTTGCCCGTCCAAACAGGAGCGGTTACCGCGAGGTTGCCGTCCTCCTGAGTAGTACGGATATAGTAGTAAGTGTAGTCAGGATTCAGCTCTGTCGTGAAATATCCCTTTTCAATATCCTCGGAGTTATTCCAGGTGTGAACTACCTTACCGCCGTTGGCGATTACTTCGACCTTGGAAATCTTATCCTCGAGATCCGGGTCGAATGTGGTGACTTCTAATTCGAGCTTGTCAGGAACATCTGAGAATACCGTACCCATAGGCTCGCCGTTTACCGTATAGCTGAGCTTGAGGTTCTTATCCTCTGTCGAGTATACGCGGAGTGCGCGAATAGCGTCGAAGATTCCCTGCTCGGAGAAGTCGTTTGTGAGGACAACATCTCTGGCGTCGTTGGCATTACCCCAGCGTCCCTTGTGGTTGTCCTGGTTGTTGGTAGGAGCAAGATGCCATCCCTTGTCGAGAGCCAAAGTGTACTGCTCGTAGCTCGGATAGTATCCGCCAGCACCTATCTGACCTTCGCCGTTTCCGACCTCGACGAGATAGATATGGTTATCAGTCTCTTCATCCCAATATGAGAAATCGGCGAAATTACCGAAGGTCGATCCCGGGTGGTTGAATTGGCTGATCGAGTCGCCCTCGTTGAGAGCCTTATAGTACAGCTTCATTCCGGCGTCGCCTGTCTTATTGTTCAGAGCGGCGTTGTTACGCGAAACCAGACCCTCACTCTGGAATGTATTGATATGTCCGGGACCGCCAGACCAGGTCATCTCAAATCCCGAAAGGGCTATGACTTTGGACTGCTTAGCGTTGAAGCTTGCCGCCTTAGCCTGATATTCCTCCCAAAGAGCTTTGCTCGCAGCAGTCATCTTGCTCTTGTCGTTGAGTGAATCCTCAGGGTTAGCAGCCGAAGCCGAATCGAAGTAGTTGGAGTGATCCGTAAACGCTACGAATTGGACATTCGCGCTCTCCGGAAGCGACTCGATATAATCGAGGGCACTTTCCAATGTACCCGTACCGTCCGAATAGGTCGTATGCGAGTGAAGCTGTCCGAAGTACTGCTGATAATCAGCATCGCCTACTGTGAAGTTCCAAGTCTTTGACGTGCTTACGTCATCAGCTCTCTTTACCTCTATTACGGCAGTCTTGCGACCGTCGATAATATTATCCTGAGGAGTATAGCTGAATATGCCGCCGCTGTACTCGAATCCGCTGAGAACCTCATCATTCAATTTGAGAGTGAACTGAGGATTGTCTCCGACATTGCCGACTCTTGCAGATATTACAGGCTTCTTATTGTCGCCTGTCTGCGAGCCCGGCGCAGGCGTGACGTCCTCAATGAAAGGCTCGTCAAGTATGTCTACGGTCTTGCTGCATGTATAGTCAATGCCATAGCTATTGGTGACCGCTACTGTAATCACGAGAGTTGAAGGATTCTCCGCGCTGTCTATATCGGCGGCAGGAATTGTAAATGTATAGTTCTTCTTGTCAGAAGATACCTCGCAAACCAGGGTATTCTCTGTGTCTATAGAGCCGCTCTTGCTGCCTGCCGTGTATGTAATAGTGGCGCTTGTTATATCCGGACAGAGGTCGTCAAGGCTGACCGTAACAGGGAAGTCCTGTTCAATGCACCTCGTAGACTTGCAGTCGAACAATACTGTCGGATCCTGCACAGTACCATTGTATATCTTGGTGCCGGCAGCGGGTTCATGGAAATTGAACCTAAAGATACTCTTATCCTCAGCCTTCGGATTGTATGTCCAACCGGAGAATGCGCTTGAATAATATTCAATACATACAGGAGTGCCGCCGTAGCTGGCGTCCTTGTTGTAGATGATATATCCGTCATCAAGTGGAGTCAGGAACCATTTGGCGTTTTCAGGCGCCTCGCCCCCGCTCAGAGGATCTTCAAAGAAGAGAACCTCTTTGTCGTTGGTGGCTAGATATTTGCCATTATGTTTAAAGGTATAATATCTGCCCATGCTGTCTACTGTAAATACATAGGCTCCGTTGCCTGCTTTCAGCTTCGGCGGGGTCTCGCTTGTCGTCTCTGAAACAATCGGGTCAAGCGTGCCGTTGGCTTCCTTATAGATACCGAGGGCGGTCTTGCTTGCGCCGTTGAATATCAGATACTCGGAACCAGGATTCATCACTCCGTCCCAGACGCCGTCGTCATACGCGGCAGACGCGTCAGCAGGGTCAACCTTATAGAATTTCAGAGCGAACTCAGATTCCTTGAAAGCGCTGGACGTAGGCTGAACGAAGTAACCGGAATATACTTCATGCCCGTTTCTGAGATAAGCCTCTATATATGCCGGACCATTGGTGCCGGATACCGTCGGGCTCTTCATATAGAAGGCGTTTTCCGTCGTTGCGGCTGAGATCTCCCATTTGTTGTCAGGATATTTATCGACATCAAGGCAGAGCTCTGCATAGTTGCCGCTCTTCCACGCTGTAATGCTCTTGGTGTCATCATCATTGGCATAGAAACTATATGTGCCGTCCGAATTAAGCTTGACTTTCCATATATAGTCAGCCGTGAAAGTTTCCAGCTTGCCCTCTGATGTGATAGTCGCTTCCTTTGCCTTGAGGTACCAATCCCCGTTCGGCTTAGAGCTTACGGCTGTTTTATGTGCGTCATTATAAATAGCTATAGTCATGCCGTCTGTCAGCTCTGACAAATCCGTGATGAGATCGCCCTTAGGCAGAGGTGTCGGTGTCTCAGGCGCAGCGTCCTTCTTGTAGAAGGTAACGCCGAATGCCGTCTTGGAAGGATCATTGCTGGCATAGAGAGTCCATCCACTATAGTATTCGAGATGGAATTTGCCGTAGCTGCTCCCCCAATCTGCGAATTTCAGATAATAATTGAAATCTGAACTGTCGGGCCCTTCGAGGGTGAAGTCAGTGCGTTCGGCACTCGTAAGCACGAGGTTGGCATTCGTCCCATTTGCCACGCCGCCGAGTATATTCGATCCCTGTTTGAAGCTATATGTACCGTCTGAATTTTCCTGCACCGTCCATATAACAGCGTCGTTATTCGTTTCGATTACGCCAGCCGAAGGTGCCAGGGAAACTCCGGCAACCTTGGTGCTTGACATGCTATTGCCAAGCCCCACACCGTTTGCGGCATTGTAGAGGATGACCTCGTCGCCGTCGGCTATGCTGCTGGCAAGCCCGAATGAACTGCTGGGCAGAACCGGAGCGGCAGATGTCACAACTATCTCGTCTGCGTTAGTGTTTTGAAGTTGCCGCGTTGAATCAAATACACCTACAGCACCTGTGAAGGTGATAACGTCCCCGGGATTCAGGTCTGAGGATAGGACGATTTTGCGTATCTCTATGGAATTTCCATTTGCATCCTTGACGGTTACATTGTTTCCGGAGGACGCGGCAGTCTGAACTGTCAGATCTGTAATTGTTACATATTTGCATACATCTGATGTAGTAAGTGAATCTATGGTAGTTGCTTTTGCTGAGAGCGTGATCTGCTCCGCAGGGTCTGTAACTTTCTCATATGTAGATTTGTTAAGCTGAGGAAGTGTGCGATAGGTTTCGCGCGTACCCGTGGCTTTGATAGTATCGCCTACGGCTATCCCGGAAATCGCGGAGGCAGCACGCACACAGATAGCGCCGGTTGCGTCCTGAATATACGCATTGCTCCCGTCTATGAGGGTAACAACACCCTTGACGAAGAATTCGCCGGAAGATGCCGCGAGAGCGTCAGAAATGGGAACAAGAGTCGGGTCCGGTGTGGACTCATCTCTATCATAAGCCCAAAATTTTAGAGTCTGATCTTTGATATTTGGGGAAGTAGGAGAGGTATAGCATCTCCAATCGGTTTTGTTGTAAACACCGAGATACCTGGTATCACCTTTGGAATCATCTGCGTTGAGATAAATAGGAGAAGGGGAAGCCGTGAGCTTCCAAGTCCCACCTGTTGTCGGCAGGTTTCCAACCCTGACACCGTTATTAGCGGCTGTCAGATACAGATATTTATCATCGGAGTTTTGCAGGGTATAAGTATCGCCTGACTTAGTAATAGTCCAACCGTATTCAGTTTCGGATCCCGAGATAAAGAGCTCGTCGCTCTGTATGCTCGCAGACTTTGCAGTAGGTGACGAGCTTGTCGCAGCAGTCGGCAGCGCAAAGGTATCACCGTCTGAGGTTGTCATTGTCACCGCGATTGATTTGCCTGACAAGACCGCCGCATCTATATCAGCGAGCGGTTTCCAGACGGAGTCCGAAGCAGCATAGGCGGTATCCACGCCGAGCGGAAAAGCTGCTTGTAGGACTAATCCCAGCGACAGCAAGAACACGAAGGTCCTGATTGCTGATCGTTTCATAAAATACTGTCCTTTCTTTTTACTGAAATAACCAATACCGTTCTAACAACAGAAAAGATGTATGCTGTAGAAGATTATATCAAACTATTTTTCGCGAATTGCCTGGCGGATTATAAAAAATAAAAAAATACAAGAGGAGACAAGGAGAATTCTGAATATGATATATGCTAAAATCTTACTCAAGAAAGAAGAAATAAAAATATGAAGAAAAGGGGAAAGAAAGATAATAAAAGCTGATTTTCAAAAGACTAGAACAGGTCAGCAATATAGGATTTAAAGAGGGAATACACATAAATATGAAGAAAATGGCAGATATGAAGAAAAAATATGGGGCGAACGCGGCGGTATTATTAGTCGCGGCTATCATATTCGCAGCCTTGCTGATATATGCAAGCCCTGAGAAGGAAGAGGGGATAGAGGCAAGCGAGTATGCGGAATATGAGAAGGGGAAGGTGCTGAACGTTCTGAGCGATGCGACTGAGGCAGATGAGCTGTCAGACGGAGCGTCACGCGGGGAACAGCTTCTCACCGTTCTAGTGCAAAGCGGGCAGTATAAGGGAGAGGAGCTGCTCGTAAACAATTATGTGGGCCCTCTCTACGGAGTCGCGGTCGAAGAGGGCGACAGCGTCACAATGATTATATCGACCTATGAGGGCGGTGAGCATAGGGCGGTCATCTACGAGTACAATAGAATACCGGCATTGGTAGCCGCGATAATAGCATTTCTCTTGGCGACTTTGCTCATAGGCGGCAAGACGGGAATGAGATCAATGATAGGGCTGATATTTACCATTGTCTGTCTGTTCTTCATTCTGATACCCCTGCTTATTAAAGGCGCGCCGACAATCCCGACTGTATTCCTGGTCTGTGCCTATATAGCTGCGGTCAGCTTTACGCTGATTGGCGGTGTGAGCCGAAAGAGTGTGAGCGCTTTCCTGGGAACCTTGGCGGGGACTCTGCTGGCGGCATTATTCGGCTTGGCAGCTCAGAGCCTGGCGAGGATAGACGGTATGCGTATATCGGAGATAGAGCCTCTGCTGCAACTCAGGCAGACGGGTACGCCGATAGGACTGAGGGGGCTCCTTATCGCAGGTGTAATAATCAGTTCTCTCGGCGCGGTGATGGATGTGGCGATGAGCATATCGTCAGCTCTTGAAGAGGTTCATGCCGCCAACAAATCCCTAAGTTCCAGGGAGCTGTTTAAATCCGGCATGAATATAGGCAGGGATATGGTCGGCACCATGACGAATACGCTGATACTTGCTTTTTTGGGCAGCGGATTTACGCTAATCATATATCTCTATTCGCTGGGGCTCAGCTTCTATCAGCTCTTGCCTTCGGCTTATGTGGCGATAGAAGTCATCAGCGGAATTTCCAGCAGCACGGGAATGATACTCGCCATACCTCTGACGGTGGTGATTAGCTCGCTCCTTATAAAGCGTGGGGAAGGCAGTCCATTGAAGCGCGGGGGAGATAGCCCGTTGAAGCGGAAATAGCTTTGCAATGGCGCGCGATATGGCGAGCAGTATATATGCAGTATATATAATGAAGGAGGTAGTATTTTAAAATGAAGAAAAAGCTTAGTGCGAAGGAATATTTGATAATGGGCGGAGGGCTGTTTTCAATGCATTTCGGAGCAGCCTGTATGCTCTTTCCTGTTCAATGGGGCAAGGACGCAGGCTCTGCGCTCATTCCCATGTTTATCGGAATTTTGCTGTCGGGGATAATTCTCCCATATTTCGGCTATCTCGCGCTCGTAAAGGGCGACGATACTTTTTTGGCGCTCACGCGCAAGATGTCTCAGGGCTTCGGTACCTTCTTCGCCGCATTGACTATCTTTGTAATAGGCCCTTTGTATATGGTGCCTCGTATGAGCGCGGCGGCATGGGCGGCGATAGTCCAAATCACGGGATTAAAAACTGAAAACATGCTGCCTGTGGTGGCGTTTTCCGTGTTCTACTATATAGCGACCTATTGGTTCGTCGTAAACCCGGGCAAGGTCATAGACAAGGTGGGGAAGATTTTATTTCCTATCTTAATCGTGGTGGTTACGGCGGTCATCATAAAAAGCCTGATAACGCCAATCTCGACCACATGGGCTGCGCCTTCGTTCAGTCAAAATCCAATCGTCTACGGTTTTCTCGAAGGCTATGCGACGGCGGATCTGCAATGCGCCCTTCTCTTCGGTATCGTTGTCGTGCATGGCATAAGGGAAGCGGGGATAGAGGAGAAGTCCATAAACCGCAGCCTCGCGCTGATAGGCATAATTGGGCTGGGGCTCCTGCTGATAACCATACTTGGGCATATGATAGCGGGGGCTAATACGGGAGGAACGATTGATTTGACCCTGTCGGCTCTCTATACGGAAATGGTATTGCAGCTATGGGGGAGTGCGGGCGGCGTCCTCTTCAATATAGCTCTTGTGGCGGCGGCGCTTACGACGGCTGTCGGTGCGGTCTCCTCGACTTCTGAAATATGGGAAGAGATACTCCATGAGAAAAATCCCAGGCTCTTTACATATAGGAACATCTGTATAGCCTCATGCGCTCTGTCGGCGGTAGTGTCCTTTGCTGACCTCGACACCATAGTAAAGGTGGTAGGCCCCGTGCTCGACGCCTGCTATCCGCCTGCCATAGTGATAGCCATGTATTACTGCCTGTGCAGGAGGAAGGATTTGCCTGCAAATCTGAAAGCGGGCAAATGGGCTATGATTAGCTCCTTCGCAATCAGCCTTCTCCAGCTTGCGGTCAGATATGCGGAGATGTTCGACCTCGGGTGGAAGGGGCTAGGCAAGCTTTATTATGCGCTCCCGCTGTCTGAATACAGCATGGCGTGGCTGCCGATTAGCATAGCTGTGTTTGCGATAATCAGCATAACGAAAAGGCGAGCTTCCGCTGCTTGAGAAGGAAGCAGTTATTTTATCGACTGCCAAGAAGGGTAGAAGATTTTAAATCGGTCGCCGAGCAAGCACAACGTTATTTTATATTGATCGCTGAGCAGGGAAAACCATTTATAATCGTTCACCGAGTAGGTACAACGTCATTTATAATCGGTTGTCGGACAGTGTTAAAATCATTTATAATCAGTCTCCCAGAGGGGTAGATTCACTCCGATTGCGGACGAGAAAAATGAAAGAGATTTAAAAAACAAAAGAATTCATACAACTACATATTGACATCATTATGAGAGCGGACTACAATATATAATGTTCGGGGGGGGGAGGAACATGTTTTTTTCGCTCTCTTTTTGAGGGCTGATCCCAAATCATCGTTATAAAAAGGAAGATACTATGAACACAATTATTAAGAGAGACGGCAAGGAAGCGCCGTTTGATGATTCCAAAATCTTCAACGCCATATTCGCAGCCAACAAAGCCGTGGACGGCGAGAAGATGTCGAGCATTGATTTCACATATCTGACTCAGAAGGTGGTGGAGAAGCTCGACGGAGAGACCTGCACGGTGGAGCAGGTGCAGGATATAGTTGAGCAAATGCTCATCAAATATGACTACGAAAAGACCGCGAAGGCATATATCCTCTATCGTGCGGAGCACGCAAAGATTAGAGAGGCTGAGTCGGATTTGATGAATATTTATAACGAGCTCACCTATTCCTACTCGAAGGACGCCGACATCAAGAGGGAGAATGCCAATATTGACGGCGACACCTCAATGGGTACAATGCTCAAATACGGCAGCGAGGGTGCTAAATACTATGTGGACAATTACGTCTTGCCAAAGGATATAGCCAAGGCGCATATCAACGGAGATATTCATATTCACGACAAGGATTTCTATATGCTCACCGAGACCTGCTGTCAGATTGACCTGATTAAGCTGTTCAAGGACGGCTTCTGCACAGGACATGGCTATCTGAGAGAGCCGCAGTCCATAATGAGCTACGCCTCTTTAGCCTGTATTGCGATTCAGGCAAATCAGAACGAAATGCACGGCGGACAGTCGGTGCCGAATTTTGACTATTCCATGGCTCCGGGAGTTGCAAGAACCTATGTTAAAGAGTATTTCACCGCGCTTACGGAAGTCGTGGCGGGTAAATTCGACATCTCCTATGTCGAGGCGAAGGATTTGACGGATAGGATTAAGGCTGAGGCGGAGAAGCCGACTCTGAGTATGAACGGCGGCTATGGCGAGATACTCGCCAAATGGTATGACGACGCGGGCAGCCTTCCGGGGATAACCAAAGAGGCGCTTGTCTCTTGCAATAGGCAGGCTTCGGAGTCCGCATGGGTGCGCACGGATAAGATGACTTATCAGGCTATGGAGGCGCTGATTCACAATCTCAATACCATGAATTCGAGAGCGGGAGCACAGGTGCCTTTCAGCTCGGTCAACTACGGCACGGACACCACGCCTGAGGGCAGAATGGTGATTAAAAACCTCCTCCTGGCTACAGAGGCGGGGCTTGGCAACGGCGAGACACCGATTTTCCCGGTGCAGATTTTCAAGGTAAAGGAAGGGGTCAGCTTCAACGAGGGAGATCCAAACTATGATCTGTTCAAGCTCGCGGTAAGATGCAGCGCGAAGAGGCTCTTCCCGAATTTCAGCTTCCTTGACGCACCGTTCAACAAGAAGTTCTACAGAGAAGGAGATTATAACTACGAGGTAGCATATATGGGCTGCCGCACGAGAGTTATGGCGAACAGCCATAATCCTGCGAAAGCGGTCGTCTGCGGAAGGGGCAATCTCAGCTTTACCTCAATCAATCTGCCGAGGCTCGGAATCGAAGCGAATAGGGATTTCGACGTATTTTACAGGAAGCTCGACGCTGTAATGGAGCTCGTTTCGAGGCAGCTCTTGCATAGGTTTAAGATTCAGGCTGGCAAGAGGGGCAGAAACTATCCTTTTCTGATGGGTCAGGGCATTTGGATTGACTCCGAGGAGCTCGGACCGGACGACAGCGTGGCGGACGTTCTGAAAAACGGAACGCTTTCCATGGGATTTATCGGGCTTGCCGAGACTATGAAGGCGCTTACGGGCAAACATCATGCTGAGGACGAAAGAGTCAGAGAGCAGGCGTTTGAGATTATCAAGCATATGAGGGAATTCTGCGACAGAAAGAGCGTCGAGACGGGGCTGAATTTCACGCTCCTGGCGACACCGGCTGAGGGGCTTTCCGGCAGATTTGTCAAGATAGACCGCGAGAAATACGGAAAAATCGACGGTATCACGGATAGGAATTACTATACAAATTCATTCCATGTGCCGGTATATTATCCGATTGGGGCGTTTGAGAAGATTGATATTGAGGCGCCTTATCACGATTTGACGAACGCGGGACATATCAGCTATGTGGAGCTCGACGGAGATACGGCTAAAAATCCTGAGGCGTTTGAGGCGATCATCAGGTATATGCAGAAATCCGGCATAGGCTATGGCTCGGTCAATCACCCTGTGGACAGAGACCCTGTCTGCGGATATACGGGAGTGATTGATGATATATGTCCGCGCTGCGGCAGACGCGAGGGAGAGCCTGTGACGGTCGAGAGGCTGAACGAGCTCAGAATGAGATACCCGAGCGTGCCGGTGCCATGCGACTGCATACATTAAAGGGCAGGAAGGCAGTAACGAAGTGCGATTTCAGCGGAGAGAGCCCTAGAATAAGGATGTGATTAAATCACATAAAAATCCCGTCAAACACTATATAATGTGGTTGGACGATAAAAGATACAACAATATACAAGATTTTAGCTTCACAACACCCGAACTAAGGAGTAGAATGGTCGGGCAAAGAAAACGGAGGTAGTATTATGAACAACAAGGTAGTAAAGAATATAAACGGACAGGTCGGAGAAGGAATCGGCTTCGAGAGAATCAGAAGAATTACGGGGTATCTCGTAGGAACTCTTGATAGATTTAACAACGGAAAGAGAGCCGAGGTAGAGGATAGAGTTAAACACGGACTTGGCAGAAATTAAGCTTGCGGGCTTAAAAAGACTGTGGTAGAATCCACATAAGAAGAGCTACCGATAGACGGTTAGCCCAAGAGAATTGGTTAGATAACCGCTTCAGTTAGTGCTATGGCGGTTATTTTCTTTTGCCAAGGCAGTACCCTGCCATGAAAAAAGCAAGAGCAAAGCTTGCAGTTGTCATAAGCTGAAATACATCCATAGGCAAGACCTCCTTCCTGGTGCAATTCCCATTTTTCAGGGTAGCGCAGGGATGAGGGCTAACCGCCTACCATCTTTGGTAGCTCTTAATATAATTATAGCAAAACAATACAAGAAAATAAACAGATGTTCTATAAATATACAATTAAAAACAATGAATAAGAATTCAGATAAAACGATAATAAAGTCAGATAAAATGACAATAAAGGTATGCGGAATTGAGCCTGAGTCCATAGTGGATGGTCCGGGCTTTCGTTATGTCCTCTTCGTGCAGGGCTGCCCGCACCATTGCCCGGGCTGTCATAATCCCGAGTCGTGGGCGAAGGACGCCGGAGAGGAGATGACCATAGGCGAGATTATGGACGAAATTCTTGCAAATCCAAACCTCGGAGGCATTACATTTTCGGGCGGCGAGCCCTTCGAACAGGTTCCTGCGCTTTTGGAGCTCGCGAAGCTCATCAAGGCGGAGGGGCTTCATCTTATGGGCTATAGCGGCTACACTCTTGAGGAACTCAAGGACAGACATGATGAGGAGACGGACGAGCTTTTGGGATTGCTCGATATGCTGGTGGACGGAAGATATATTGAGAAGGAGCGCAATTTGACGCTCGTATATAGGGGCTCCGAAAATCAGAGGGTTATAGATATGAATAAGACGCGCGAAGAGGGAAGGATAGTCCTCTATCGCTCGGAATTTGAATAGGTCAAGATGTCGCCCCGAGTGCAGACGGGCGAAGGAGCTTAGAAATATATGAAATTGGAATTGGTGGCGACGGCGACTTTCGGGCTCGAGGCTGTGGTGAGGCGCGAGATAGAGGCGCTCGGCTATAGAGTTATAAAGACAGAGGACGGGCGCGTCACATATATAGGTGATGAGCGCGCCTTGGCGAAATCAAATCTCTGGCTCAGAACCGCGGACAGGGTATATATCAAGCTGGCGGAATTCGAGGCGCGCGAATTCGAGGAGCTCTTCCAGCAGACAAAGGGCATAGCATGGGAAGAGCTCGTACCCGCTGAGGGAAATGTGATAGTCGTCGGCGGCTCGGTCAAATCCACACTTCACAGCGTGCCCGCCTGTCAGAGAATTATAAAGAAAGCCATATCGGTAAGGCTTTGTGAGTTCTATTGCAAGGAGCAGCTTTCCGAGACGGGCGCGGAGTATAGGATTAGATTTATTGCGCATAAGGATAGGTTTTTGCTGCTGGCTGACACGAGTGGCGACGGACTGCACAAGAGGGGATATAGGGTGCAGGACGTGGCGGCTCCGATTAAGGAGACGCTGGCAGCAGCACTTGTGCAGCTCAGTTTTTACCATAAGGACAGGGTGCTGGTGGATATATGCTGCGGTTCGGGCACTATCCCGATAGAGGCGGCTCTTATCGCAAGGAATATAGCGGTCGGGCTCGACAGGAGCTTCGCGGCGGAGAGCTGGGAGATTGTTGACCCAGAGATATGGAAGGAAGAGAGGAGAGCGGCATTTGAAGCTGCCGACCTCGATACGCCTCTAAGTATCACGGGCATGGATATAGACAGGAGGGCGGTTCGCGCTGCCAAGGCGAATGCTGATGAGGCGGGAGTGACGGACGATATTGACATAGTCTGCAAGGATATGACAGAATGGATTCTGGGAGAAGGAATACCAAAAGGCATAGGCGCAGACGAGCATGGAGTCATCATTTCAAATCTGCCATACGGGATAAGAATAGGTGATGACAGGGGCTTAAGGGCGATATATGCTCATCTGAAATGGCTTATGAATAATTATCCGAATTGGTCGTTCTTCCTTCTATCTGCCGACAAGAATTTGGAAAGAGAGCTAGGCAGAAAGGCGGATCGCAGGCGAAAGCTATACAACGGGCAGATAGAGACGCAGTTCTACCAATTCCACGGCGCCAAGCCGCTTAGGGATATGAACGTCGACTCCGCGCAATGAATATGGCTTCGGCAAGGGGCATAAGCCCTGCGACTTTAGGTAAAATTGTATAGTATGGTCTGCTGACTCATAGTTTGCTGACTGAGTGCGGGCTATTGCTATAGAGAGTTTTTTACAAATTTAAGAGTGAAAGGGAGGAAAGTAAAATGGCTAACAAATATGCAGGAACACAGACGGAAAAGAATTTAATGGAAGCCTTCGCAGGCGAGTCGAAGGCGAGAAATAAGTACACATATTTTGCGTCAAAGGCAAAGAAGGAAGGCTTCGAGCAGATTGCAGCCCTCTTCCTAAAGACGGCAGACAATGAGAAGGAACATGCCAAGCTTTGGTTCAAGGAGCTTGAGGGCATTGGCGACACGGCAGCCAACCTCGCTGACGCTGCTAACGGAGAGAACTATGAGTGGACGGATATGTATGCAGGATTTGCGGAGACGGCTGAAAAGGAAGGATTTCCTGAGCTCGCAGAAAAATTCCGCATGGTAGCAGATATAGAAAAGACTCACGAGGAACGCTATAGAGCATTGCTCCACAATGTAGAGGCTCAGGAAGTGTTCAAGAAGAGCGAGGTTAAGGTTTGGGAGTGCAGAAACTGCGGACATATCGTGGTCGGAACAGATACTCCGGACGTTTGCCCGGTTTGCGCACATCCGCAGGCTTACTTCGAGATTAACGCTAAGAATTATTAGAGGAAACGAATTATTATAGGGCAGAAAACCCAAGCCGGCGATTCAGGGGGCGGACATTATAAATATGTTCAAGCCCCCTTGCCTGTGAGGGGAAGTCAGATAGACAAATAGATAAACAGATAGATAAACAGACAGACGGGCAGACGAAAGACGGACGGACGGAACTGCCTAAGATTGATTGGGGGAGAGGAAATGAAGCGTATAGGCATACTTACGAGTGGCGGAGATTCTCCGGGAATGAATGCAGCGATAAGAGCTGCGACCAGATATGCCATTTACTACGATATGGAAGTTTACGGCATTCGCAAGGGCTATGAAGGGCTAATAGACGGAGAATTTGAAAAGCTGGACAGGCGCTCGGTTGCCGACATCATGCAGCATGGAGGAACCTTCCTTCGCACTGCGAGGAGTGAGAGGTTTATCACAGAGGAAGGTATGGCGAAGGCTGCGAGAAATCTGGAGACCTTTAAGATTAACGACCTTATCGTCATAGGCGGTAACGGCTCACTTACGGGCGCACATATACTCTCTCAAAACCATGGAATAAATGTAATGGGGCTTCCGGGCACCATTGACAGGGATTTGGCTTATACGGATCATACTATCGGATTTGACACGGCGCTGAATACGGTGCTGGACGCCATAACAAGAGTGCGCGACACAAGTTCTGCGCATGAGAGGACGACCGTCATAGAGGTAATGGGTCGTCACTGTGGAGATATAGCCCTTTATGCGGGACTGACGGGCGGAGCAGAATATGTCCTCGTCCCCGAATTCGAAACGGATATAAATGATATTTGTCAGAAGATTATAGAGGGTGTCAATGCGGGAAAACTGCATAGCATAATCATAAGGGCGGAGGGTTATCCCGTTTCCTCAACGGAGCTTGTCAGACAGCTTGAGGAGAGAACCGACAGAGAGGTGAAACTCGTGGTGCTGTCGTATCTACAGCGCGGAGGCTCGCCGACATATAGGGATAGAATGTTCGCCACGGAATGCGCCGTGAAAGCCGTGGAACTTATAAGAGACGGCGTAAGGAATAGAGCCATAGGCGAGAAATGCGGAGAAGTGAGGGACTTCGATATTGGAGAAGCGCTTCAAATAAAGCATGAGTTCCGACATGATATTTACAATGCCGTGGATATATTAAGTAGATAGTAAAGATCCTTATTTGTCTAATTCGCCGCGTAAATCCGTTTCCATTAGGATACGGATTTCTTTTTGTGTCTTATTAAGGCTCAGCAGATACGCCAGCTTGGTGACTGCCGCCTCTGTAGTCATATTGAATCCGCTAATGGCACCCGCCTTTACGAGAGCGGAGCCCGCTTCATATGCGCCGAGGGCGACCGTGCCCTGCGGACATTGGGTGCAGACTATGACAGAAGTGCCCTTCTCTATAGCCTTGTCGATTACAGGCGAGAGGGATTTGTCATAGCTCGGGATATTCCCCGCACCGAAAGCTTCGAGGATAAGCCCGTCGACGCCTTCCTCGGCGATAGGCGCGAACATACCGAAATGAATTCCCGGAAAGAGCTTTATGACTCCGACGCGGAATTTGTCAATTTTCTGAACATGAAATCCGCTAGCGGAGCCGCCGCGCCTGGAGCCTGAAACACCCTCTGCGGTATAGTTGATATTTATGCCTATCTTGGCGAGCGGCGGATAGTTCGGCGAAGTAAAGGCGAGAAGCCCGTCCGCAGAATTCTTCATTGCGCGGTTTCCCCTTATAAGGCTGTCTCCGAAGAAGAGGCAGACTTCCTTGACCACGCCTTCCGCCGCTATCTGAATCGAGGTGATTATATTGTCCACGCCGTCTGAACGGAGTTCGCAGAGAGGGATTTGAGAGCCCGTGAGCACCACGGGTTTCTCCAGCCCCTCCAGCATGAAGGACAGGGCGGAAGCCGTATATGCCATGGTGTCCGTACCGTGGAGAATGACAAATCCGTCATAGTCATAATATCTTTCGCCCACGGCTTCGGCGATCTGGTTCCAATGAATATGCTCCATATTGGTGGAGTCGAGGAGAGGGTCGAATTCGATTAAATCCCAAGAGGGCATTTTAGGGGAGGAGAGGTCTTTTATCCTGCCAAGTTCCGCCTCGAAAAATCCCCGCTTAGGCGCGAAGCCGTCCTCGGTCGGAACCATTCCTATCGTTCCGCCCGTATAGATAATACATATTTTCCTATTGCTCAAATCCTTGCTCATTTCCCGCCTCCAAGCTCCAAAACAAACTGATTGTTTTTTATATGTCCCGCAACCAATTTAACATATCATAATAAAAGACACAATCGCGATTATTGCGCTATGTGTCTTTTCTGCTGCTGTCGGGAGACTCCGCGCCGAGCTTCTCTGCGGCGAAGCAGACGAATTCCTTAACCGCCGGAGCCGCCGTATCAAGAGAAGGAAGGGTAATCCCCAGAGGTATGGTGCTCGGCGGGTCGAGAGGAAGAACGACAGTATCGGTCTGCCAATATCTTGTAATGCCCTCATTCATTATGCCTATGCCGAGACCCTTCGACACCATATTGATAGCTGTGTAGTTTTCGAGAGTAGTCAGCCTCACATTAGGGGCTATTCCATACTTTTTAAACAAATCCCTCACGTCGGCGTCATTACCTTCGCTCGGCATTATGATGTCCGCCTTGCGGCATTTGCTGATTGGATAGGCTTCGAGCTTGGCGTCGGGGTGATCCTTTGGCAGCACCGCCACCATTCTGTCCTCGGCGAAGGGAATCCAAAGATAGGACGAATTCGAATGCGGAGAGGAAAAGGATAAATCAGCCTTTCCCGTCGAGACCATTTTCTCAATCCTTGTCTTGGTGGTCTCCTCTATCTGAATGTTTATGGACGGGTGAAGGTCGCTGAACTCCTTTATAATCTCGGGCAGCATATGAGCGGCTATGCTGGAATATGCCGCAATCATTACATTTCCTTTATACATGCCGGAAAGCTCGGTCGCCGCCTTGTATATCTCCGACTCCTTTTCGATATATTCAATGACGAGGGGATAGATAGATTCGCCCTCGCGGGTCAGGACAACGCCGTTGCTCTTTCTCGTCAGAAGGGAAAACCCGAATTCCGACTCCATGGCTGATACTAATTGGCTTATGCCTGACGGGGTATAGCCCATGATTTTGCCGGCAGCAGTAAAACTTCCCTCGTCCACCGCGGTTACAAAAGCTTTACATTTTAGAATATCCATAACATCTCCTTTTTGAAAAAATACCGGCGAGATATTAGTCCCGCCGGTATAGATTTTTTATCCGTCATATAGTTGCCGGAAAAAGATGTCTTAAAGAGCTTCGCCCTTCTTGATGCCGTCGTAGAGGAAGAGGCATGCTGTAAGGTAGCATACACATACTACTACGATCGTCAGTGTGCGCAGATCAAGACTGGAAACGAATTTATAAGCACAATATACTCCGATAGCTCCTGCGATAGCCTGTGTCCAGCAAGCAACAGGGTCATAACGTCCCTCTTTGATGAACTTAGGGCCGTTACCGAATGCCATCAGGAACGCGCAGGATCCCATCATAGCCGGGAATGCGCAGCCTGTATCGAGTCCGAGCAATACGCAGAGAGCCATACATGGCGCGTAGAGTCCAACACCGATGGACATGAGTCCGCCGAGAACGAAGTTTACTACGATAGCAATTACGAGCTTGATACCGCGAACGCCCAGCTCTGTACCGATTTCTCCGAACGGGCCTTTACCCAGAACCTTCATAAGCATGATGGTCGCAAGTACAAACATGGCGGCTGCCATAGCAAATCTTACCTTCTTGCGGTTGAATTTGGATACAACACCGGCTGCGAGGTAAGCTCCTGCGATAGATGCAACGATCATGGATACGAGTGTGAGGAGATCCATTTCTACGAAATCGAAGAACAGGTACGCCTCAATACATACAGGAACAGTGTCTCCTACGTTCAGTGTGCCCGGGATATTTACGTCGTCTACGGATTTAGTCAGCTTAAATGCTGTTGTGGATGGTGCAAACGAACCGATTCCAAGTGTGTCAAAGAAGTTTGCGATAAAACCGATAAGAATCGTTGCAACAAGATTCTTTGGCTTCATGCCCTGAGCCCAAGTCTCGCTGAATGTCATACCGGTTACGGGATCCTTATCAGTAGTTGTCTTGAGCTGCATCTGCTTTACGATCATAAGAACGACGCAAAGCGCTACGCCAAGGAGAGATAAACCTTTCAGTACATACATAGTGAAACCTCCTAAAAAATAATAGTGAAATAGCTATGCGGAAAATGCAGTAATGTGAATTATTGCTTCCACGATTTCTACAAGCTGATTATAGCATTCCTAAAAGCGAAGTCAATAAAATGTGATTGATTTGTGAAGGTATTGTGTGAAAGATTTGAAAAGTTTTTTTGTTAAAGCGGCGAAGCGGTTTTGGCGAAAAAGCGGCGGTGCGGCTTTGATTTTGCCATATATATATAGTAGAATGCCAAATGTGAGACTGCAGAGGTTATCGGCATAATAGATAACAGAAAGCTGATAGCAGAATATGACAATGGCGCTGTCGTCAGACTATGGCAACAGGCAACAGACAATAGATAATAAATAACAGACAGGAAAAAGAGGAGACTTAATAAATGATACTTAATCCGGAAAACGATATTTATCAGGGGGATTTGGCAACGCTGAATACGAGGAAGCACGCGTGGTCGTCAGCCGAGAAGAGTGCCGCCAAATACAGGACGGGCTCGTGGATTGTGCTCGCCATAGGCTTTGCTGTCATAGTGTTCACCATGCTAAAGGTCAGGGGCGGCGAGACTTCTATGAGCCAGCTTCCCATGCATATATCAATATGGGCGACGGCATTGGCGGCAATCCTAGTCAATAGAATGGGGAAGAAGCGTTCCGAGCAGCCCTTCGCCGGATTTCATATGGCGCATTTCGAGACGGATGACGATACCTTGTATTATCAGTATCAGAAGGGGATGACCCTGCAAACCTATTATATAAAGGATAATGAAATAAAGAGGATTTACAGGGATGACGAGCACGGAGTCCTTCTCTTTGAGGGAGAGGCGAAGATAAATGTGCAGACCAGAAAAGGCGAGACGGAAAGAGATGTTTCAGCCTTTTATGCGCTTGTGCCGTTTGATAAATATGATTTGGACGATTTGCTGGCGCCGTATAAGGGGAAGGTGAAGACGGCGCAGGGCGAGCTGCGGGAGAGATTCAGCGAGGAGCATTTATAGGTGTATTTTGTCGCCCGGCGCACAGCAGAAGGGTCTTAGTAAAGATTCTTCGACTCCGCGCGCTAGGGGCGCGCTACGCTCAGAATGACAAAAGGGCTGTGCCGCCGATAATGATGTGCTGCGCCTTAGAATGACAAAAGATATAAGGAGACCAACTATGAAAAGTCAAGGGAATAATCAGAAGAAAATAGAATAATCGGTTTTGGGAAAAATACGCAGCCTAAAAAGACCTCCGAAGGAAGCCTCAAAAAACATATGAGTGTGGAATCTAATCTAAGTTAAATT
>JAFWFU010000052.1 GCA_017515425.1 Mogibacterium sp. | reverse complement strand
GTCGCGGAGTTTTTGCAAAAATTGAATTGTCTTTTTCAAGAAAATGGGCCTCAGGTACTGCCCTGAAGCCCTTGTGTTTGCGAACTAAACCGTTCACTTTGATTTAACTTTTACATCGTGAATTAACTTTTGCAATTCACCTACGAAAATGCGCTCCTGTATTTAGTTATTACTCCACGATTGCGACTTCGCCGTAGACTTTGATTTCCTCGTCAGGAATATCCACGCTTTCAGGGGCTACGATATTCTCGATTGAGCCCTCTTCTGGTTCTTCCTCTTCCTGCTCCGCAGTCCTGTTTACAAAGTCAGCGTATTCGCCGTAGTCGACCTCAATGCCGGAATATCTCTTCATTCCCGTGCCAGCCGGAATGAGCTTTCCTATCATGACATTTTCCTTGAGTCCCTCGAGTCTGTCGGTCTTTCCCTTAATGGAAGCGTCCGTCAGCACCCTCGTGGTCTCCTGGAATGAAGCCGCCGACAGGAATGATGATGTGGCAAGCGCCGCCTTCGTGATACCAAGAAGCTGCCTATTGGCTAGTGCAGGTTCGCCGCCTGCCGCCTCAGCCTCGGCGTTCGCTTCCTCAATATCGCGTCTCGAATACTGTCCGCCCGGCAGAAGGCTTGTATCTCCAGATTTTTCGACCTTATACTTCGAAAGCATTTGACTTACGATGATCTCAATATGCTTGTCGTTAATGTCTACACCCTGGTTCTTATATACCCTCTGAACCTCTCGGATAAGATACTCATATACGCCTTGGACGCCCGTGAGCCTCATAATATCATGCGGGTCTAGCGGTCCTTTCGTAATCTGCCCGCCGGCAGTCACTTCCTGCCCCACCTCAACATTGAGTCTGGCGCCAAACGGAATCAGATAGCTCCTCTCGCCGTCCTCTTCTGTTACGACCACCTCAGTCATATTGTCCTCGGTAGGCTCTATGGACTTAACCTTGCCGTCTCCCTCGCAGATTTCAGCAAGACCCTTCGGCTTACGCGCTTCGAAGAGCTCCTCTACTCTCGGGAGACCCTGCGTGATGTCCGAACCGGCTACACCTCCCGTATGGAAGGTTCTCATGGTAAGCTGCGTACCCGGCTCTCCGATAGACTGTGCGGCTATGATTCCGACCGCCTCTCCCGGCAGAACCTTTCTGCCCGTCGCCATATTCTTTCCGTAGCATTTGGCGCAAAGTCCGCTCTCCGCACGGCATGTCATGGCGGATCTGATCTTGACCGTCTTGACGCCGCGATTCTCTATCTCCAGAGCGATGTCGTCAGTGATATACTCGTTCGCAGCGATAATAAGCTCGCCGCTTCCCGGATCGACAACGTCCTCAATGGTATATCTTCCGGCAATTCTCTGCCAAAGCTTCTCAATCTCCACCTTGCCGTCTCTGAGCTCTATGATTTCGATACCTTCCTCAGTGCCGCAGTCCATCTCATTGATGATTATGCTGTGAGAAATATCAACCAGCCTTCTCGTGAGATAACCCGAGTCGGCAGTCCTCAGCGCCGTATCCGTCAGTCCCTTACGGGCGCCGTTCGACGAGATGAAGTATTCGAGTATCGAGAGTCCCTCGCGGAAATTCGACTTGATCGGAATCTCTACCGTATGACCCGTGGCGTTCGCCATCAGTCCTCTCATTCCGCCTATCTGGCTGATCTGAGACTTATTACCTCTGGCTCCTGACTTCGCCATGATATAGAGATTGTTGAGCTTTCCGAGGTTGTCGAAAAGTGCGTCAGCCGTGTCGTCCGTGGCCTTCCTCCAAGTCTTGATGATACTGTCATATCTCTCCTTATTGGACATAAGACCTCTGCGATAGAGCATTTCGAACTCGTCGACCTTCTGCTCCGCCTCTGTGAGAATCGTCTCCTTGGCTTCCGGAATCTCCATATCCGATATGCTGATAGTAACCGCAGACAGGGTCGAATAGTGATAGCCCGTGTCTTTGATATAGTCGAGCATGAGAGCAGTTTCCGTATTTCCGTGCTTCTTGAAGCAGGCGGCAATTATCCTGCCCAATGCCTTCTTATCGCAGAGGAAGTCGACCTCAAGTGAATATGGGTCTTTTTCTCTGTCGATAAATCCGAGATCCTGCGGAAGCCCCTGGTTGAAGATAAATCTTCCGACCGTAGACTCCACGAGCTGCCCCGCGTCGCCTTCGTAAGCATAGCGGCGCACCTTGACCTTCGCATGAATTCCGATAATCCCGGCATTATAAGCCATAATCATCTCATCATAGTCTGAGAAGCATTTGCCGTCGCCCTTCTCCGCCTCGCGGTCTCTCTCCTCGCTGCCTTCGTATGTAAGATAGTAGGATCCGAGAATCATATCCTGGGTCGGAACCGTGATAGGCGATCCGTCCTTAGGCGCAAGGATATTGTTGACCGAAAGCATGAGGAACCTCGCCTCAGCCTGAGCCTCTACCGACAGCGGTACATGGACAGCCATCTGGTCTCCGTCGAAGTCAGCGTTGAACGCCGTACATACGAGCGGGTGAAGCTTGATAGCCTTACCCTCTACGAGCACCGGCTCGAAGGCTTGAATTCCGAGCCTGTGAAGCGTCGGGGCACGGTTCAGCAGAACCGGGTGATCCTTGATGATATAGTCGAGAACGTCCCAAACATCGGACTCCGCACGCTCTACCATCATTCTCGCCTGCTTTGTATTCTGCGCCAGCTCCCTCTCAGCAAGCTCTCTCATAATGAAAGGCTTGAAGAGCTCTAGCGCCATGGTCTTAGGAAGTCCGCACTGATAGAATTTCAGATCCGGCCCTACGACGATTACTGAACGCCCTGAGAAGTCTACACGCTTACCGAGGAGATTCTGTCTGAATCTTCCCTGCTTACCCTTGAGCATATCGGAGAGGGATTTGAGCTTGCGTCCGCCAGCTCCCTGAACCGCGCGACCTCTTCTGCCGTTGTCTATGAGTGCGTCCACAGACTCCTGGAGCATTCTCTTCTCATTACGGATAATGATGTCCGGAGCACCGAGTTCTCCGAGCTTTTTGAGTCTGTTATTTCTATTGATGACCCTTCTGTAGAGGTCGTTCAAATCCGAAGTGGCAAATCTGCCGCCGTCGAGCTGAACCATAGGTCTGAGTTCCGGTGGGATTACCGGAAGCACGTCAAGCACCATCCACTCAGGTCTATTGCCCGACTTCTTGAACGCCTCGATAACCTCGAGTATCTTCACGAGCCTTATCTTCTTCTGACCGGAGGCTTTTTTGAGCTGCTCTCTGAGATCCTCAGCCATCTCGTCGATATTTATGCTCTCGAGAAGCTTCTTAATGGACTCAGCGCCCATGCCTGCCTCAAAGCCCTTGCCGTAGATCTCGCGTGCCTCGTTATACTCGTCCTCTTCGAGAATCTGCTTGTATTGAAGCGGAGTATCTCCCGGATTTGTTACCACATAGGACGCGAAATAGAGCACCTTTTCGAGCTCCTTAGGCGTCATGTCGAACACGAGACCTATCCTTGAAGGTATTCCCTTGAAGTACCAGATATGCGATACGGGGCTAACGAGCTGGATATGTCCCATTCTCTCTCGTCTTACCTTCGCCTTTGTGACTTCTACGCCGCAGTAGGGGCAGGTAAGTCCCTTGTATCTGATCTTGTTATACTTTCCGCAGCCGCAGACCCAATCCTTGGTAGGTCCGAAAATCCTCTCGCAGAAGAGTCCGTCAAACTCCGGTTTAAGCGACCTATAGTTTATAGTCTCTGGCTTTGTCACCTCGCCGTGAGACCATTTCAGCATTTCCTCTGTAGACGCGAGCTTAATCTGCAGGGACTCAATATTTCTGAGATCTTGATTATTGTCTGCCATGATATTTCCTCCCTTTCTTACTCTTCATCATCGAAGGTCTCCTCTGCCTCAGCTTCCGCAAGGCTTTCGAGACTGTCCATTTCGACTGCTTCTGTGATGTCTACATCAGGTATTTCCGAGCCAGCCTCTTCTTCCGCTGCCGCGGCAATAGCCATGCTCTCTACCATTGAGGAAAGTGCGTCTATGTCGAGCTCGGGTTCATCAGCAGCCTCAGCAGCATTTATCTCTGCCGCAACTTCGAAGGCTTCTGCTTCCTCTTCGAGCTCTCTTCTTTCGCGATCCTCTCTCTTGGCGTTTTCGTTAATCATTCTATCGAATGTCAGAGCGCCCTCGTACTCGGAGGTCTCCCTAATCTTAATCTCGCTGTCGTCTCCCGCCTTGGTGCGAATGTCGAGCGCGAGCGATTGAAGCTCCTTGATGAGCACCTTGAAGGACTCAGGAATTCCCGGCTCTGCGATATTGACGCCGTTGATAATCGACTCGTAGGTCTTGGTTCTTCCGATAATATCGTCGGATTTGACCGTGAGGATTTCCTGCAAGGTGTATGCCGCGCCGTATGCTTCGAGCGCCCATACTTCCATTTCTCCGAATCTTTGTCCTCCGAACTGAGCCTTTCCGCCGAGAGGCTGCTGGGTTACGAGAGAATAAGGGCCTATCGACCTCGCGTGAATCTTATCGTCTACCAAATGGTGGAGTTTCAGCATATACATATAGCCGACCGTTACAGGGTTGTCGAAATACTCTCCCGTGGCCCGTCTCTGAGCCTCAGCTTACCCGTCTCAGGATAGCCCTCTTCCTTTAGCAGCCCGATTACGTCCTTCTCACTCGCTCCGTCGAATACAGGGGTGGAAATATACCAGCCCTTTGACTTGGCAGCAAGGCCAAGATGTACCTCGAGTACCTGTCCTACATTCATTCGGGAAGGTACGCCGAGCGGATTGAGCATGACCTGGAGCGGCTCGCCGTCCTCTTTGAACGGCATATCCTCCTGCGGAAGAATCCTTGAAATAACGCCCTTGTTGCCGTGGCGTCCCGCCATCTTGTCTCCGACGTTAATCTTCCTCTTCGTCGCAACATAGACTCTTACAATCTTGTTGACTCCCGGCGGAAGCTCCTGGCTGTTGTCCTTGTCGAAAACTCTTACGTCGATTACAATGCCTTCTTCTCCGTGTGGGAGTTTCAGCGAGGAATCCCTGACTTCCTTGGACTTCTCGCCAAAGATAGCCCTGAGCATTCTCGCCTCAGGCGTCAGATCCGTCTCGCTCTTAGGCGTGAGCTTTCCGACGAGAATATCGTTGGATTTTACCTCAGCGCCGATTCTCACGATACCTTCCTCATCAAGCTCCTTGAGCATTTCCGCAGGAAGGTTCGGAATGTCTCTGGTGATTTCCTCGGGCCCGAGCTTCGTATCTCTCGCCTCGCATTCGTGCTTTTCAATATGCAAAGATGTGAGAACGTCGTCCATCAGAAGTCTCTCGTTCAGTATGATAGCGTCCTCGTAGTTATAGCCTTCCCAAGTCATAAATCCGATAAGGAGGTTTTTGCCGAGGGAAATCTCACCAAGGCTGGTGGACGGGCCGTCTGCCACGACCTCTCCCGCCTCGATTTTTTCGCCGAAATCGACGATAGGCTTCTGGTTAATGCAGGTACCTTGGTTGGAACGCTTGAATTTAAGCAGTTTATAAACGTCCTCTGTACCGTCATCATCTCTCTGAATCCTGATTTCGTTCGAGTCGACATAGCTGACCGTTCCGGAATTCTTCGCGAGAACCACGGCGCCTGAGTCGCAGGCAGCCTTGTACTCGATACCCGTTCCGATATATGGAGCCTCGGTTACGAGCAGCGGAACCGCCTGCCTCTGCATGTTAGAACCCATCAGGGCACGGTTGGCGTCGTCGTTTTCTAGGAATGGAATCATAGCCGTCGCAACGGAAACTACCTGCTTAGGCGATACGTCCATATAGTCGACTTCCGTCTTTTGAGCCATGGTGATCTCGCCCTTAATGCCTCTTACGGCAACCTTGTTGTTGATGAAATGGCCCTTGCTGTCGAGAGGCTCGTTAGCCTGAGCAACAATCATCAAATCCTCGTCAGCCGCCGAAAGATATTCGACTTCCTTCGTGACAACTCCCTTTTTCTTGTCGACCTTGCGGTATGGGGTCTCAATGAATCCATACTCGTTGATAATTCCGTATGTCGTAAGCGACCCGATAAGTCCGATATTCGGACCTTCCGGCGTCTCTATCGGGCACATACGTCCGTAATGCGAATAATGTACGTCACGGACTTCCATGCCGGCTCTTTCTCTTGACAGACCTCCCGGTCCGAGAGCCGACAGCCTTCTCTTATGAGTCAGCTCCGCCAGCGGATTGTTCTGATCCATGAACTGCGAGAGCTGCGAGGATCCGAAGAACTCTTTGATTGCCGCCGTCACAGGTCTGATATTGATGAGCTGCTGCGGCGTGGAATTTTCCGTAGTCATCCTCTCTCGGATAGTCTTTTCCATTCTCGCAAACCCAATTCTGCACTGATTTTGCAGAAGTTCGCCGACGGTCTTGAGCCTTCTGTTATTCAAATGGTCAATATCGTCGGTATCGCCTATTCCGCTCGGAAGGTTAATCAAATAGCTTATCGAAGCGATAATATCCTCGAGGATTATGTGCTTCGGGCTTAGCTCCTTCCTTCTGGCGTGAATCTCAGCTTTCAGCTTTTCCTCGTCGCCGCCCGCCTGCTCGATAATATCCATGAGCACGGGATAGAAAACCTTCTCCGAAAGCTTATACGGAGTCAGGTCAATATCCAGATATTTTGACGGGTCTACGAAATTGTTTCCGATTACCTTGGTAACCTTGTATTCCTCGTCCTCAATCTTGCTGTGAACGAGAACAGATTTAACACCCGCGTCCTCGATAACCATGGCGAGCTCTCTCGAAATGACACCCTCTTTCTCTACGAGAATCTCTCCCGTATTGGGATCTATTACGTCCTCCGCCGCCACGACATCCACGAGTCTGTCATGGAGACCGAGCTTTCTATTGTATTTAAATCTGCCCACCTTGGCGAGATCGTAACGCCTCTCGTCAAAGAGGAGAGCCATGAGCATGGATCTGGCATTCTCGACTGTAGGCGGCTCTCCCGGTCTCAGCCTGCGGTATAGCTCTCTCAGACCGTCCGCGCTGGTCTTGGTTGTATCCTTTTCGAGCGTCTTGAGGAGTCTCTCGTCCTCTCCGAACATCTCGATAATATCCTCGTTGCTCGACATCTGGAGAAGCTCGGGGTCGATAATTCCGAGCGCTCTGAGGAATGATGTCAGAGGCTGCTTCCTCGTTCTGTCAACTCTTACATAGAGGATTTCCTGTGAATCCGTCTCGTATTCGAGCCAGGCTCCTCTGTTCGGGATAACCTGCGAGCTGAACAGCTTCTTGTTTGATTTATCCGTAGCGACATCATAATAGGGGCCCGGAGATCTTACCATCTGAGTTACGATAGCTCTCTCCGCACCGTTGTATACGAAGGTGCCCTTCTCCGTCATAAGGGGGAAGTCACCCATGAATACGTCCTGTTCCTTGATTTCACCTGTGTCTCGATTTATCAGTCTGACCTTTACAGTCAGAGATGTGGCATAGGTCGCATCTCTTTCCTTGCATTCCTCCTGATTGTATTTAGGAGTATCGGAGAAGCTATAATCCGCGAATTCCATAGCCAATGTATTGGTGGTGTCGCGAATCGGAGATACGTCCTCGAGGACTTCGCCAAGTCCTTCTTCAATAAACCACTTGTATGACTTCGTCTGAACATCAATGAGGTTCGGCATTTCGCAGACCTCATTGATTTTGGCAAATGTCATACGTTCTTTCTTTCCAACTTTGATTGGTTGTGGCATCTGTCTCTGCTCCTTAATCGTTCGGCATATTCGTATATGCCTCATGGTACTGTAATGTTTTTAAAAAAGTACAAAGAATCTTTTACTTTTTCGGCTGTTTCGGGGCATTTTGCCCTGCCCCGAAACGCACGAAATGAGCCTCGAAGCCGGGGCTCATTTTATTGCGTGGGTCGAGCTGATATCTCACAGCCCAATTTGTTTGGTGCGCCAACGGTATTTCTACATGTACCGGCGCAAAATACCGAGCTGATAGCAATGCGCTACTGTAGTTCTACGACAGCGCCTACAGCTTCAAGTGCCTCCTTCAACGCATTAGCCTCACCCGGCTCTACGTTCTCCTTAACCGTAGCAGGAGCTCCGTCTACGAGTTCCTTAGCTTCCTTAAGTCCGAGTCCTGTAGCTTCTCTTACAGCCTTGATGACCTTAATCTTTTCAGCTCCAACCTCTTTGAGAACTACGTTGAATTCGCTCTTCTCTTCCTCTGCTGCGCCACCTGCTGCTGCTCCGCCTGCTGTCGGTGCTGCTACTGCTACAGCGCTTACTCCGAACTCTTCCTCGAGAGCCTTAACGAGCTCGTTGACTTCGAGGATGCTCATGCTCTTAAGAGCCTCAATGATTTTATCCTTATCCATTTTTATCTCCTTTTCTATTATGTTTACCGGCTTTTGCGTTTGCTTCTGCTTACGCTTCTGCCGCTGCTTCCTCTGCTGACTCTTCTGCTGGGGCTTCTACTGCTTGCTCAGCGGCTGCCTCGGCTGGAGTCTCTTCAACAGCTGGGGCTTCTTCCGCCTTCTCCTCCGCAGGAGCTGCCTCGGCTGGAGCCTCCGCCTTGGCTTCCTCAGTGGCTGCTGCGGCATCTGCCGGCATAGCCTCTGCGATAGCCTTGAGTGTAAGTGCGAGCTTTGTCAATGGGCTCTGAATGCTTCCCATGAAACGAGCGATAAGCGCTTCTCTGCCCGGAATGCTTGCGAACTCTTCAATCTGAGTCTTGTCGTAAACAGTTCCTTCTACAACGCCGCCCTTGAATGCCATCTTCTTGAAATCCTTAATGGCTTTGGACAGAACTCTTGCTCCTGCGGTTACATCTTCTCCGCTGAATGCGAGTGCTGTCGATCCTTTAAGAGTATCTCCCTCAGCGAGACCGGCGTAATCAGTTCCGTCGATAGCTCTTCTGATGAGAGTATTCTTATATACCGTGTAGTCAACGCCTTCCTCTCTCAGATTTTTCCTGAGCGAGTCCGCCTCGGCTACCGATAGTCCGAGATAGTCGACTACTACGACTGATCCGGCTTTTTCAAATTTTTCCTTAATCTCGTCGATGACGAGCTGTTTGGCTTGTTTTGCTTCTACAGACATCTTTTCTCCTTTCCGACGGTATCCCTCCGTCTAGTGTGGGAAACTGAGCTTCGCTTGCTCATCAGTTCTGACGGCTTGCATGCTCTCGCTTCCCGGTCTGGTAGGTACAAAAGACCTCGCGTCCGATAAGACAGCGCGAGGTATGAAATCTATTTCTTGTACCTCGGCAGGGAATTAAGCCTTTGGGGAACCTCTGATTGACTCTCGCCGCTTCGTCGAATAGGTCGAATAGGCTGATAATCAATCTCAAGTCCTCGGCACCTGCTGTCTTAGGTGGATATTCTATTTTGTAACGTTCTTTTACTGAACAACTGTCGCCGGGTTGATCTTGATTCCCGGACTCATGGTTGCTGCGAGACTTATGCTCTTGAAGTACTGTCCCTTTGCGGCGGCAGGCTTAGCCTTCGCGATAGCCTGAATGAGAGCGTTTGCATTCTCTACAAGCTGCTGCTCCGTGAATGACTTCTTTCCGATAATGCAGTGTACGATATTGGCTTTGTCGAGTCTGTACTCCACCTTACCAGCCTTGATGTCCTCGAGAGCCTTCTCAAGATCCATCGTTACCGTGCCGCTCTTTGGGTTTGGCATGAGACCCTTAGGACCCAGCACTTTACCAAGGCGTCCTACAACTCCCATCATATCGGGCGTTGCCACAACTGCGTCGAAATCGAACCAATTCTCTTTCTGAATCTTCTCAGCCAATTCCTCTGCGCCCACATAGTCCGCACCGGCTGCCTTAGCTTCATCCGCCTTAGGCCCCTTGGCAAATACCAGAACTCTCTTGGATTTACCCGTTCCGTGAGGAAGCACCATAGCGCCTCTTACCTGCTGATCTGCATGTCTGCCGTCAACTCCGAGACGGAAGTGCATTTCAACGGTCTCGTCAAACTTAGCGTCCGTAAAGCTCTTTAGCTGCTTTACTGCTGATTCGACGTCCAGAAGTTCATGCTTGTCATATGAACCCGCAAGACCTACATATCTCTTTGATCTCTTCATTTTTTCCTCCTTGTGGTACTATCGGCTTTTCACCTCCCACATCATTACTCAGTTACCGTGACTCCCATGCTGCGAGCCGTTCCCTTAATCATCTCAGTGGCTGATTCGAGATTGGCTGCATTGAGATCCGGCATTTTTGTCTTTGCAATTTCCTCTGCCTGCGCGAGAGTGATAGACGCGACCTTTTCCTTGTTAGGCTCGCCCGAAGCTTTTTCGATTCCCGCAGCTTTCTTGATAAGGACTGCGGCCGGTGGTGTCTTGCACACAAACGTAAATGACTTGTCTGTGTAAACCGTTATGACAACCGGGATAATCATGCCCTGCTGATCCTGTGTCTTAGCATTGAACTGTTTGCAGAAGTCCATGATGTTGACACTCATCTGACCGAGAGCCGGTCCGACTGGTGGTGCAGGTGTCGCTCCGCCGGCAGGGATCTGCAGCTTGATATAGCCGTCGATCTTCTTTGCCATTGTCTGCTCCTTTCTTTAGTTTTTATTGTCATTCAGAATGACTTTGGGCTGCTAACGCAGCTTGCTTACCTGCGAGAACTCAATCTCAGCAGGCGTATCTCTACCGAACATCGAAATCTTGACCTTTACAATCTGCTTCTCAGGATTTACCGCTTCGACTATGCCGAGTTGACCTTCGAAAACGCCCCCGATAATGCGAATCGTATCGCCGACCTCAATATCCAGGTCGATTTTCATTTTCTCTATCCCCATTCTGACGATTTCTTCCTTAGTCAGCGGGATAGGATCCGAACCATGTCCCACGAAACCGGTGACGCCTTCCGTATTACGGACGAGGTACCAAGTCTCGTTATCTACTATCATCTTAATGACCACATATCCCGGGAAGAGCTTTCTGGTCTTTATCTTCCTGACTCCGTCCTTGATCTCGACTCTGTCCTCTGTGGGAATTGCGACCTCAAGGATTCGATCCTGCATTCCACGGTACTCAACCATTCTGTCTATGCTGGTCTTGACCTTGTTCTCGTAGCCGGAATATGTATGCACGACATACCACTTGGCGGTACCGTCTCCTCTGACGCCCTCATCTGCCAAAGGTGAGAAATATCTTCTTTCCTTTGTGTCAGCGGTGTCCGAGGCTTCGCCGATCTCAGCGCTCTCAGCAGCCTCTGCGGTGTTCGCAGCCTCAGCCGTTTCATCAGAAACCACTGTTTCTTCCGCCTGCTCCGAGCCTTCCGCCAAACCCTCAGTCTCGATGATTACTTCTATTAGTTCTTTCGTTTCTTTTTCCTTCGCCATTATCTGACTCCGATTTTATGACAATGTAATACCGAGGATGCCTTTAAGTGCTGCGAGGAATCCCGTATCTATCAGCCAGAATGCAAGTGCGAAAAATATGACGGTGGCAAATACTACGATAGTATCCGTCGTAAGTTCCTCTCTCGTAGGCCATACGACCTTGCCGAACTCCTGTCTCACTCCTCTGATATATGAGAAGAGTCGCTGGAATATATTGCCCTGCTTCTGCTTATTCTGGCTCTGCCTCTTTGTGGAAGCGCTTGCGGCAGCTCTTGCCAAATCTGATGTGCCCTGCATTGGTCTGCCGGACTGTTTCCTGCTTCCGCTTTTCTTGTTCTTAGCCATAGTTAAATCTCCGTATTTGTGGATTACTTCGTTTCCTTGTGAACCGTCTCCTTATTGCAGAACTTACAATACTTTCTGAGCTCAATCCTGTCGGGATTGTTTCTCTTATTCTTCATGGTATTGTAATTTCTCTGTTTGCACTCTGTGCAAGCAAGGATGACCTTCTGTCTTACACCTGTAGCCATCTTTTTCCTCCGTATTGTGTATTCGTTGAAAAATGCGTCTTTTTACAATCAAAACTCGAAGCTTGGTCCCCCAATGCTCCGATTTTCTCTTAAAGTCGCTCAGTTACTTTACTTTACAAGGCTTCTAATGTCAAGGAAAACTTGAAAAATAAAGCAAGTTTTTTTGATATGTCAAGCCGATTTGATTTTGAATTTTATCTCTCTCGGAGAATAAACAATCAACAATCCCCATGTTCCTTAAATAAAAGTGCAAGAAACTATCATAATCTCCCTATCTGTATAGCGAATAGTCAAAGGAATTATTGGCGATGACAGCGTTGACCGTCCTATTCTCATCAAAGTTCCTAAACCCTTCTATTGATTTCATCCTGTTCGCAACGCCTCGAAGAATATCCTCAGAAACTGCAGGTCTTTTCCATTTATATTTCTCTGCCGCCAAAACAAAAGCATCAATCTCCATATCCCTTGCCAGGAAGGCGAAATTATTATCAAAATTTGGAGCCATGCCTACAATAGCACCGCTTGACTGACATCTGAAAACTCCGTAATTCTGCGAATGCCTGTCCGGATTTCCAATCAATATGTCCAAATATTTTATATTCAGATATTCCTGTTCAATCCCCCACTCGCTGAAAATATCAGCATTTTTCAAAATATCATTATCGCTCGAACCTCTATGCTTGATAATCAGTTGCGCAGATTCAAGATTCATACCCTTATTCTGCGTAAAATCTCTGGATCTGACAATCCCGAACTGCCCGATTTCAGGGTCGGGATTTGTATAATCTGCCAGCTCATACAGAACTGTGTCTATCCCAAGCGCTGCGGCAAGATTTGCGGAGAACATTTCGTTGTAGCATTCCCTGATTGGCTGTCTTTTGTATAGCCATCTGTCTCCATTATTATCAAGCACCCAAGCCTTGTCCGAACCGCCGATATTTGTGAGCTCAGGATTGCATTCATCCGATTTATAATGTGTATAGGTGTAATCCACGCCCAGGGCAAGCTCCTTAAAGAAACCGTCATATTTTTCGAAGCTGACATCTTTATAGGAAATCTTCGATCCCTCAAGTCTTACCCAATAATTATCCGTAATGCAGGCAGCATTAACTCTCAAGGCAGTTTCAAATGATTTTTCATTCGCAGACAGTCCTGATGCGACTTTTAAATTCCTAGCCGTAAGTCCACGGCTTGAGTGTATTGCCCTGGAGGCGACCCATTCCTCGAAATCATCTAAATAAAGGGGTGCTAAGGCTTCGTTTACAACAGATAGCTTTCCGTCAATAAAAGTACAGCAAACAATATCACCGCTTAATAGTTCATAATTAGTCTGTCTGTTCATTCTAAGCACCCTCCTTTCTGCAGATTTCGATTAGATTTCTGCGGAAGTCAATATGCCCCTTCTGCTCTTTTCCGTCTTATTCCATAGAGAATCACCGCGGCGGCATTCGACGCGTTCAGGGAGTTTATGGAGCCGTACATGGGTATGGAAAGCACAAGGTCGCATTTTTCCTTTACGAGACGCCCGACGCCCTTGCCCTCGCTTCCTATTACTAATGCAATCGAGCCCGAGAGATTTGCCTCGTAATATGTCTCTCCGTCCATATCCGCGGCTGCCACCCATACGCCCCTTTCCTTTAGTTCATCAATGGCGCGTGCGAGATTGGTAACCTGAACGACGGGTATGGTCTCAACAGCCCCAGCCGCCGAAAGCGCCACGGTCTGCGTCAGAGATGCTGACCTTCTTTTAGGGACGATTACTCCATGCGCGCCCACGCATTCAGCCGTCCTTATTATGGCTCCGAGGTTATGCGGGTCTGTTATCTCATCAAGCAATATGATAAGCGGATCTTCGCCGGACTCCTCCGCCCTTGCGAAAATATCCTCTATCTCAGAATATTTATATTCGCTCACCTTTGCAGCCACACCCTGGTGCTTCACGTCCGGTGCCATAGCGTCAATTCTCTCCTTGGGAACGAAATCGACTATGATTCCGCGCTCCCTGGCAAGTGCCACAATCTTTGAAACAGAACCCTCGGCACCATCTGCTATGAATACTCGATCGACCTCTCTTTCTCCTTTTAGAACCTCCGTAACAGGGTTTCGCCCTGCCACCACCTCAAGTCCATCGTTTCCAATTATATGCTCATTTTCCGAGAAGCCGAAATCCGCGAGCAGGGCTTCCTTCTCGCTATAGTCAAGGTTTTTTCTCCCGCCTCTTCGAGCTCCTGCTGTTTTTGCGACTTGAGCTTTTCCTAGTGGTTTGCGTGCTCCTACTGTCTTTGCGCTTAAGGATTTCCCTGCTGGCTTTCGCTCTCCTGACGTCCTTGTGCCGAAGGCTTCCCCTGATGACTTGTGCCTGCCGCTTGATTTGCGCGCAGGTTCATAGCCCTCGCCATAGTCGCGGCGGTTCTTCCCGCCACGCTTTGGCACAGTCTTTCTACCCTTATCGCTGTATCTCTTATTATCTCGCTTGCTCATTCTTTTATTCCCTTTTTCTTTAACTCTTATTCTTTAGTTCTCTTCTGCTCTTTTCTTTTCCTTACTATATGTATATATAGTTCTTTTACTTTGGTGATGTCGATAAACGTATCTTATATTATTGCTTAGACGCTATATGGATACCTCGGGCGCGTTCTTGCTCTGATAGGCATACCAGGTGCTGTTTTCGTTCAGGAATTCTCTTGCCAGCTCCATTATCATCTCGGGCGTTTCGCCCCTCTCCGCTATCTCAGACTCAGCATGAGAATAGAGGGCTATCATTCGCCTATGGTCCTCCATTACATTGTCGAGCGAAAGCTTTCCATAATAGCTGCCGGTAAAAATGGTTATCGCAGACAGCGCTCCAAGCACTATCTTGAGAACAGCCCTATATACATTTGCCGGATCAACCGACGCGCCGATCGGAATTGGCATGGGATCCGTCATCTCCTTAATCTCAAACGCCAATGCCGCTAAATACGAAATGACCGTGATGATAAATACTGTTCTGACTATATATTTGTTAGTCTTGTCCTTCTTATCCGTCTTTGATAGCGCCCTCTTATGATAGGCGAGCTGATCTCCTACCCATATATCTGATATTGAGCACAGACTGCCTCGCTCAGCCTCAACACACGTCTCACCTCCTGGCGTTTCCGCCGCGCGCGCCTCACTTAATACTTCCTCAATTACCTCCGCAATCCACGGAATTTCCATTCTTATCGACCAAGGCATCATCTTCGTGACCTTTTCCCTTAGCCCCGCATACCTCAGATAGAATTGCAGTCTCAGTGACTCTGCCAGCACTCTGTATTCCACATATTTCCTATGGCATTCCAATTTTCCCGAAACTCGGCTAATGCCAAAGAGCGCAATCAGCATAACTCCGCAGGCAAAAATGAGTCCGTACATCTCGGCTTCGTCGTAGAGGAGAAATGCGATAGTCAGCAGGGCTCCCGCGAAAGAAAGCGCCAGCAGTATCTTCCTATGCTTCTCCGCATTCTGAATGCTGAGAGCGTCAGCCATCACAAATTCACCGTCTATCACTCGAAGAGCTTCTTCCTCTATCCCTTCGACTATATGATAGAAAGGCCCGTCGCATTCCTTTTTATCCGAATAATAGTTTTCCTTAAATCTGCCTGCTTTCATTTAGTATGTTCTATTTAATAAAGTTTTTATAATATGGTTCATATAATATGGTCTACATAGTGCAGCCTATGCAGTTTTTATTTTGTAAGTAACGAAGAAAAATAGTTTGTATGGTTTTTCTTTTGTGGGTCACGAAGCGCAAGCAGTTTATATATTTTTTCTTTTATAAGTCACAAAACGAAATGAATATCCGTTTTCGCTGATTACCTCGCTCTCGGACTCAATTTCGAAGTCAGAGTCCCTGTCGAAATTCCTAATGAATGTATCGGCGTCCAAATCCGCGTCTATCTTTGTGACAAAGAGTCTGTCGCAAAGCTTATAATATCTATTGTATAGCTCTGCGCCCCCGATTATAAAAATGTCCTCGCTGTCGTACTCCTTTAGCTCAGCCCATAGCTCCTCGTCGGAATTAACCACCACGCAGCACTCAGCCTCATAGTTCTTATTATGCGTCAGGACGTAGTTGGTTCTGCCCGGCAGACCGCGTCCGCCCGGAAGGGACTCCAATGTCTTTCTCCCCATTACGACGACCTTTCCCATGGTCCTTTCCTTAAAAAAAGCCATATCGGTCGGCAGGCTCAGGAGCAAGCCCCCGTCCTTTCCTATTCCCCATTTATTATCTACTGCAACAATTAAATTCATTTCCGGAGTTTATTGATATATTTTACCTTTATCTGACCTTGCTGCGATTGACTATCATCGCCGCGTTCTCGTTTTCGAGGCGTCCGGCTCTATATGAATAGAATATATCCGAATTGCACATAGTGCAGAGATTTGATACCGCTATATGGCTCTCCTGTACGCCCGCGCGAAGCAGCGTCAGCTTGTTTGCGGCAAAGAGGTCGAGATGATATTTGCCGCCCATAATCTCACAGCCCTTCTCATCTCTTGCCGGATATTTAGAGAGCAGCGCGTCCGCGTCTGCCCTGCTCCATTCCGAGGCGAAGGCTTGGTAGACCTCATCTCCCATCTCGTAGCAATCCCTGCAAACGCCTGGGCCTATGGCGGCATAGATATTCTTTGGGTCAGAGCCAAAATGCACCACCATCTGGGATATGGCGACTGCGGGTATGCGGGCGAGCGTCCCCTTCCAGCCCGCATGCACAATGCCTACGGCATTCCGCCCGGGGTCTGCCAGGTATACGGGCGGGCAGTCGCCCCCGAAAGCCGTCAGCAGTATATCCGGTATATCCGATACGATCCCGTCCACATACTGCAAATGCAGTGGTCTTGGCTCCTGCCATGTCAGCCCTATATCCTCTTTCTTCGCCACATGAACATAATTAGTATGCTTCTGATCCGTTACGCACTCATGCTCTATGGAAGATCCTATCTGACGAGCCAGCTTATCACGCATTCCCGCTATATGCGGCGCGGCTTCCTCTTTATCCTCCCATTTCATCAGAGCAGTGCGAAGCCCCTCACTGCCGCGCCCGCTCTCCTCGTCATAGCTGAGAAGGCGCGTGCTATAGAGATTAGGCACGCCAAGCCCATCAAGCATGGCTACAGACAGATAGGGAATCTCGTCCGTATGAATATTAAAAACTTTTTCATCATTTGAATACTTTAGCTGCATCTACTATCCTTACCGCTTCCGCCGCGATCTCTCTTAGCCTCGCCCTTTCGTCAGAAAGGTATAAATACCCGAGCAGGGCTTCGAAGCCGGTTGCAATCTTATAATCCTTCGGGTCGGCATTCTGAGGACGCGATATGCTGCGGTGATTTCTGGCGCGCTTATAAATATGCTCTTCTTCCTCAGTCAGAAAATCGGAAGCGATCATAGCCTTCGCCGCCCTGGCCTGTCCCTGCGCCGACACATATCTGACGGCGGTATGGTGCGCCCTGCCGACGTCTCCTGGTCTTTCGGTTACAATCTTCTCACGCACAATTACCTCAAAGACAGCGTCCCCGAGGTATGCAAGCGTCGTGGTATTCAGCTTGTTGATCTGCTCCTTCGTCATCATTAGCTGCGGATTATCTGCACTCCCTGCGGTGTGTCTTTAAGCGTAATGCCCATGGCAGCCAGCTCGTCTCTTATCTCGTCCGCGCGCGCCCAATTCTTCTCTGCCCTTGCCGTCTGCCTCTCGTCTATCAACGCCTGTATATCGTCTCCCAGACCGCTCTCCTCTTCCTCTTTATTGAAAATCCCGAGCACATCTGTGAGCTCTTTTATCCTCTTCAATGCTTCCTTCGCATAGGATTTGGAAGAACCGTCCTTGACAGTCGTGTTGATTTCCGACACGAGCTCAAATATCGCAGCGATTCCGTCTGCGGTATTTAAATCATCATCCATCGCCTCGACGAACTTCTCCCTGAATTTATCCATTGAAGCAATCTTCGAAGCCTCGTCTGCCGCAGGTTCATCACTTCCGTTCTCCGCAAGGAATTCAAGAGTTTCAATAGCCGTGGCTATCCTCTCATATCCCTGCTTGGACTGCTCCATAAGTGCGTCAGAGAAATTAATCGGGCTTCTGTAATGACCGCTGAGCAGGAAAAATCTGATAATATCCCCGCTATAATGCTCGCGTATATCTCTTACGGTGAAGAAATTGCCGAGCGACTTGCTCATCTTGCGCCCGTCTATATTTATATATCCGTTATGCATCCAATAGCGGGCAAATGGTGCGGCATTGCACGCCTCAGACTGCGCGATCTCGTTCTCATGGTGCGGGAAGGTGAGATCCTGTCCGCCGCCGTGAATATCTATGGTCTCTCCGAGATGTTTCTTCGCCATGGTCGAGCATTCGATATGCCAACCTGGTCTCCCCATGCCCCAGGGCGATTCCCATGCTATCTCAGACTCTTCCTTGCGGGCTTTCCAGAGCGCGAAGTCCAATGGATCTTTTTTTACCTCTCCAATCGCTATGCGAGCGCCGCTCTCCAAATCGTCAATATTCTGTCCTGAAAGCTTTCCGTATTCATGGAATTTACGAGTCGAATAATAAACGTCCCCGTCTGCCTCGTAGGCATATCCCTTGTCAATAAGAGTCTGTACGAATTCGATAATCTCGGAAATATGGTCTGAAACCTTAGGGTGAACGTCCGCCTTTAGCACTCCGAGAGCCTCCGCGTCGTCAAAATATTCTTCTATATATTTCTCCGAAACCTCAGGCGCGGTTATACCCTCTTCCTTCGCCTTGTTGATAATCTTGTCGTCCACATCCGTGAAATTCTGCACGAATTTTACGTCATAGCCCCTGTATTTGAAATACCTCCTGAGCGTGTCAAAAACCACAAAAGGTCTGGCATTTCCGATATGGAAATAATTGTAGACCGTCGGTCCGCAGACATACATCTTGACCTTGCCCGGCTCAATCGGAATGAATTCTTCTTTTCTATTTGTAAGCGTATTATAAACCTGCATAAAACCTCCCTGTATTATTGATTGTCATCGGCGCAATAAACGCCTATGTTCGTGACTATAATTCCCTTGACTATCAGCCGCGTGCTAAACGCCTATGATTGCGCCTAAAATACCCATGACTATCAGCACTGCGAATGGGCTCTTCTTATACTTCGTTATCAGTATAACCGTCACCGCCACTATGATAACAGATATTATATCAATGGACGAGCCTAAAATGAAAGACGCAAAGCCGCTCGAAGCATTCGCTCCCAGCTTAGAAATTAAACCGCTGCCGAGCCTGCTCTCTCCCGCTATAGCCGGTGTGATAAGCGTTACTACAGCAGCCCCTATAAGCCCCATGGTCGCCGGTCTGATACCCGTCATAGCGCCCTTAATAACCCTACTGTCCTTGAACCTCTGTATCATGCGGGCAACTATGCTTACGATTATGAATTCCGGCAGCACAACGCCCACGGTCGCCGCGAAAGAGCCTAGTAATCCGGCAGCCTCATACCCCACATATGTGGCAGTATTGACCGCCAAAGGTCCCGGCGTGATTTGGGAAATCGCAACTATATTTGCAAACATCTCTCGGCTCATGTCCATAAAGGGCTGAATGCTGTCATATATGAGCCTGACTATGGCGAGCCCGCCGCCGAAACCGAGAAGCCCGACCTTGGCAAAGCTGAGGAAGAGTCTGATGTAAATCATTCGAGCTCACCCCCGTTTCTATCACGAGGGCTGTCTGCGTTTGAACTCTCTGCTTCTCTTGCAGTTTTCGCCCCGCCTATCATAGTGCTTGCAATTCCCAGAAGCACAAATAGCAGTATCACATATGCCGTATTTATATTCAGAACCGCAATCAGTATAAACGCCAAAGCTGCCGCCATGAACGCCCATATGCTTTTTACCGCGGTAGGTGCAAGCTGTATGACTGCAACCAGCACAAGCCCGAGAGCAGCGGCTCTAAGCCCTGCCATAGCACCCTTCACATAAGGATTTTCACCGAAGCCTGATATAAAGGAAGCGATTATCAATATCAGGACGAAGGAAGGAAGAACCACCCCCACGGTCGCCACAAAGGAGCCTGGCATTCCCTTTCTCTTATAGCCGACAAAGGTCGCCATATTGATCGCTATTATGCCCGGCAGGCTCTGGCACACCGCGACAATATCCATGAATTCGTCCTTGCCGAACCACTTCTTCTCTTCTATCAAGGTGTGCTGCAAAAGCGGCAGCATGGCTATACCGCCGCCAATAGTGAAAGCCCCCAGCTTGAAAAATACTGAAAACAACTCAATTAAATCACTCATAACGAATATATATTACACCAGATTTACAAAGTAATAAATACCTCAGACGAATACCGGATCTTCCCCTTGAAAAAATTTACATATGCAAATAGAGGCCCTTCGACCCCTATTTGCATTCAGTTACAGAACGGTTATTGTATGGATTCCCGTTGGAATCCCATGTTGGTTATGTTGTGCAGTATGGTCGTCCTGCGTCTATTCCATGTCAGAATGACATCTTCACTACTTCACTGTCACCTTTCTGCCTGTATTAGCTCTTGTGAAGATCTTCTTGTACTTCTTGACATATTTCTGGTTGATCTTCTTCGATCCAACCTTCACCTGAACGGTCTTGAGCTTCCTGGCGCCCTTGAAGCAGCCTTTTACTCTCTTCTTCGACAGGTTCTTCGTCTTGAGCACAAGCGTGGTAGCCTTGCTCTTCTTAAACGCGTTCTTGTCAATCTGATCGACGTTCGCGCCAAGAGTAATCTTTCTAATCTTCTTAGCCGTGAATGCGCCTCCGGCAATCCTGCTTACATCGTAGGTCTGTCCGTTGCCAAGCTTCACGGTCTTAGGAATATTGACGTTCTTGGCATTCTTAGCCTGAACGAGCATTACATCTCCTGTTCCCGTTGCAGTCGGAACTGCCGTAATCTGGTATACGTTCTTGCCTACGATATGCTGAGTGCCTACCTCATTGTTATTTGACACTGGTGGCTGCGGCTGATTTACCTGATTATACAGGTTCTGTGCCGCCTGTTGTGTCTGAGCAGCGCTGTTTGCTATTTTCTGTGCTGCAGCCTTAGCGCTGTCAACTGCGGATTTTGCTCCCGCTTGTGTAGCCTCTGCTGCTGCAATCTTAGCTGCATCTCCCGTAGCCTTAGCAGAATCTACCGCCTTCTGAAGAGCGGCTTCTCTCTTATTAGCTGCGGCAAGTGCTGCGTCGGCTGCTGCCTTAGCTGCGTCTGCGTCCGCCTTAGCCTGAGCGGCTGCTGCCTTGGCTGCTTCTGATGTTGGGTCTTTAGCAGTCTCTTCCTGTGCTTTCTTTAAGGACTCTTCAGCCTTCTTAGCTGCTTCTTCTGCCGCTTTCTGCTCTGTGGCTGATGCGAGGTCTGCAACTGCCTTCTTAGCTAGGATTTCATCCTCTGCTGCTACTGCGACGATAGCTGCCTCGACGTTCTTATCCATGTTTTTAATCATGGCAGGTGTCAGGTCATCTCCTGCGTTTACAGCGTCATTTGCCTGTGCCATAGCCTTTTCAACTGCTGCCTTTGTTGCAGGCGTGTACTCTTCGAGATTGGCTCCGTCAAGTGCCGCCTTTGCTGCTGCGAGCAGTGCGTCGCACCCTGTGAACATATTTCTCACTTTCTCTGCGTTCTCTGTACTGAGGAGAAATGCGTCAAGATTGGTCAGGTCTGAACAATTTTCAAACATGCTATCAAAATCTGTTGCATTTTTGGTGTTGAGTTTTGATAAATCGGCGTCTTTTAAAGACTTGTCGCCAGCGAACATATACGCTGTCGTTTCCACCTTTTCAGTATTGAACGAATCGCCCAATTTGATATTTTCGAGATATGGGCATCCCGAGAACATCCCATTCATATATTTGACGTTACTTGTATCAAAATTGCTTATGTCGCAAGCCTTAAGGTTCGGATTATTCGCAAACATCCAACTCATATTTTCAACATTTGAGGTGTCAAAATTACTTACATCGATAGATTCCAACGCTATCCCGTTGAACATTCCACCCATGTTTTTAACACTACTAGTGTCGAAATTGGATAAATCCAACTCGGTAATTTGTTTTGAGCCGTTGAACATATTATCCATTGACAATACTCCGGATGTGTCAAAATTAGAAAGATCTAGGTTTTTAAGCTTTTCGCAGCCCCTGAACATTGATCCCATATATTCAGCCTTATGCGTATCAAAATTGGATACATTAACATTTTCCAAGGCTTTACAACCATTGAAAAGACTTGAGAAATTGCGCACATTTGAAGTGTCAAATTTTCTAACATCAAGATTAGTAAGTTTTTCGCAACCTTGGAATAAGCCATTAAGAGATACTATCGAATCGTTTACAAATTTATCACCAAACTTCACATCTACTAGGTTTTCGCAGCCTTGAAAGAAACCAGTTAGTCCGTTAAGCTCCGTTACGCCAGATGTATCAAAATGAGACACATCTATAGATGTTAACAATTTGCAGCCTTGAAACATTCCATAAATTTTAGTTGCCGCACTTGTATCCCAACCGCTTACATCAACATCTTCCAGACTTTCGCAACCTGAAAACATTAAATCTAGATTCCATGCTTTAGACGTATCAAATTTTGAAACATCTACACTCTTCAGTCTTCTGCAGCCTCTGAAGAGCGAGCCCATTCCGATACAATTAGATGTATTCCATCCGGACACATCTATTGTTTCGACTTCAGCCAAGCCGGTAAACGCTGCAGCCACGTTTGTTAGATTTTTATTATTAAATACTGTGGCATCTATCGAGGTCAGAGAATTGCAGCTACGAAAAATGCAGTATATATTTTCTACTTTGCTATCCTTAAAATTTGATATGTCAATCGTCTTTATTCTTGACATACCATCAAACATAGCGCTAGCATCCACTACATTTGTTAAGTCAAGCATGTCCAGGTCGTCAATACTTTCAACGCGAGACATTCCTTTAAACATATACCTTGAATTGACGTTTGCTATTACAACCCCTCGAAAATCTATCGCTTCCACGTCACTAAAATATACCAACCAAGGCCACGCATAGTTCCCAGAATCAGCTCCGGTATTTTTTGAAAAGGTTTGCGCTTCTCCTGCCTTTCCGATTTCAAGCGTACCAGTGCTAGTGATTCTCCAATCAACGCCCTCAAATTTGCCTCCAGCTATGTCTGCGGCATAAGTGTTCAACGTGCCGAATACCGCGGCAATGAAAAGAAGCATAACAGCAATCAGCATCGCCTGCATGCTTCGATTCAGGATATAATTTTGTTTACTCTTCATTTTTTCCTTGTATGATTAGTCTGAGGCTAAATCATACTCTCCTTTCCATTTTTGCTGTTTGTGTCATAATGCATTCAGATACTGTGGACTTTTGATTTTTCTTTGTAGCTTTGACTACTTGATAGGAGTGTATTGCCG
>JAFWFU010000051.1 GCA_017515425.1 Mogibacterium sp. | reverse complement strand
TTTCATCTACCGGTATGATTTGTATTCCCCATTGTCGACAATGTCGATACCACATAAAGAATACAAAATACGGAAGCCTGTATTTTTCAACAGTTACAGTTTTTGTGTTTTCGCGACGACCTCGATGTGTGAGGTCAGTGGGAATTGATCTATCGGGGTGGCTTCGGCGAAATCATAGCCGTGGGCGCATAGATACTTGACGTCTCTTGCCAATGTTGCAGGATCGCATGAGACGTAGACTATGCAATCTGGCTGCGCAGCAGCCACTGCGGCGAGCAGCGCCTCGTCGCAGCCTGCACGCGGCGGATCCAAGATTATCACATCTGCCCTGTCCGCGAACAGTTCATCTGAATACTCTGCATTGCTGGCGGCAGATCCGATTCTGATTTCCGGCTCGCGTTCTACCCTCTCGTTTATCTCGTTCCATTTATAGAGCTTTTCGAGCCCCATAATGCCTGGCAGCTCTTCCTCTGCCCTGCCGCAGAAATATCTGGTATTGGTGAGTCCGTTTATTACGGAGTTTCTATTAGCATCCAAAACCGCCGGCTTTACGGACTCGATTCCTATAACCTTCGTCTTTTCAAAAGCCGCCTTATTGCGAGCCCTCAGTTCGTCCAGGAGCCATATTCCTATCGTGCCCGCTCCGCAGTAAAGGTCAAGCACAGTCTCCCCACCTTTGAGCGCAGCATATTCAGCCGCCTTGTCATACAGCTTTGCCATTTGCTCATGGTTTACCTGAAAGAAGGACTGCGGGCTGATTTCAAACTCTATGCTGCGTCCGTCTGCGGTGTTAAATATTTCTGTAATGGCAGGTTTGCCTGCGACTGTATGGCTCTTTCCTTTATGAATCAGCACCACGGATTCCAAGCTGCACGGCATATCAGTGCCCTTGGTATTTCCCTCTTCGTCGAGGCTTAGGCTGTATACGGCATCGTCGAGCATTTCCACCAAGGTGTCGAGACCTTGAAACTCTTTCTTCTCGCTCTCAATGGCAACCATGACTTCGCCCGTGCCGAATGCCGTCCTGACCGTCATCTGCTTTACTATTGCGGACAATCCCTTGGCTATTGGCATTTTGAAAAATGCCCTGAGCGCGTCTGCGCAGACCATTGCGGCGTCACTTTGCAGAAGGCAGTCATCTATATCCATTACGAAGTGGCTCTTCCTCTTGAGGAAGCCGACCTCTCCATGAGGTCCGACTGCAAACACTGCTTTGTTGCGGTAATATTTTAAAGCCTCTGCCCCCACGCAGTCATTCACCTTTGGCTCAGCAATGCCGCCGAGCCTCTCAAGCTTCGCCCTCACCTGCGCTCGCTTGAGAGCGAGCTGCGCCTCGTAGCGCAGCTCTTGCAGAGTGCAGCCACCGCATTCACCAAAATACGGGCACTCTGGCTCGGCTCTCTCCGGCGACGGCTCCAATACCTCCAGCAATCGCGCCTCTGCGAAGCTTTTTTTCGCCTTCACGACTTCGGCTCTCACAACATCGCCCACGACCGCACCGACATACTTCCTTGTGTCTCTCTCCATTTCGGCGCTCACAAAAACAGCAACGCCGTCGCTCCTACCAAATTCCCTGCCGTCTCCCTCGCTATCACCATTCACAAAATCAGCAACACCTTCTCCTTCGCAGCCGCCGCTCACAAAAACAGCAACGCCGTCGCTCCTACCAAACGCCCTGCCGTCCTCCAGCATATCCTCTATTCTCAATTCAATAATCTGTTTCTTCTCCATTTTCTCAATAAGTTCCCTCTACCCCGCTGCGCTCCGCTCAGAATGACAAGAAACACGCCCTTCGCGCAACAAACAGCAACAATCTACTGCTCTTCCCCCTCTGCAATGGCGCGTATCTTCGCAAACCTCTTATTAACAGCCGCCTTCCCAATCGGCGGATTCAGCGCCTCTCCTATTTCCGTGAGGCTCGCCTCGGGCCTTTCCATCCTTAGACGCGCCACCTCTCTGAGCGGCTGCGGCAGGTACTGCATACCCTGTTCCTCTTCGATTTTTCTTATCCACTCAAGCTGCTCCCCTGCCGCAGCCAGAGCCCTATCCACATTGGCGCTGTCGCAATTCACTATGCGCCTCACATTCCCATGCATACTCTTGTTGACCCTGATGTCCTCCAAATCCAGCATTGCCTCTGTTGCGCCCATAATACCCAGCATATCGCTTATATACGAAGCCCTCTTCATATACACCACATGCTTCTCCCCGCGCCTCGTTATCCCTGCGGAGAGGTCTACGAATGTCCCAATCAGCTTTCTTAAATCGGACGCGCTCCGCTCCTTATCCAGCACAAACTCCAGATGATAGCTCTTCCTGGGGTCAGACATGGTTCCGCAGGAGAGGAACATGCCTCGCAGATATGCGCGCTTACAGCATTTCGACTTGACTATCGGCTGATAAATACCGTCGCTGAAATAATCGTCGCCCTCTCTAATGAGCATCATGCCCGTCTCGCGCAGTATCTGCACAGATTTTTCTTCCGAGCCTATATTCAAATAATAGCGGTTTCTGACTCTGCGGTTTCTGCTTCCGGGTCTTTGGGACTCGCCTATCTCCATGATGACCTTATTTCTGAAATATGACTCGATAAGCACCTTGAAATGGCGTGCCGTCGCCGCGTTTTCCGTGGTGGCGACTATGCCGAAATTTCCCCCGCCGAGCAGTTTAACAGAGCCGGACTCCCTGAGAAATCCGGCTATCTCCGCGAGCATACAGCATTTCTTGCTCGGCTCCACTCTTGCGAGTTCTCCTTTTACATCTTGCGAAAACGACATTTTTTCTCTTAACCCTTTTCCTTCCCTATTGGGACTTCTGCAAGGCGAGGTCTCTATGCGTAACATGAACCCTAAGCCCGTCCGCCTCGAACTTCTCAGCCATGGCATTCGCAATCGCAACAGACCTATGGTGCCCGCCCGTGCAGCCAAAGGCTATATTCAGATGATATTTCCCCTCGTTGATATATCCGGGTATCATCTTTTTTATCAGCTCATGGGAATCCTCTACGAAGCTCTCCGCGATTTCGTGCTTGAACACAAAATCAGCCACTTTTTTATTGTTTCCGCTCAGCTTTTTCAGGCTCGGAACCCAAAACGGATTGGGGATAAACCGCACGTCCAGCATTATATCCGCCTCGCTCGGAATGCCGTATTTAAACCCAAACGAACTTATATTTATCGAAAAATTGGAAGAACCGCTCCCGCCGAAGAGCAGGCGGTCAAGCTCGGCATTCAGCTCAGCCGGTTTCAGCTTGGTGGTGTCGAGGACGAAATCCGCCCTCTCTTTAATATCCTTCAGCTTCTCCTTCTCTTCATCTATGACCGCTTCGCTGGCTTCTGCTCCCGAGAGCGGGTGATTTCGCCTGACCTCGTTGTACCGCCTGACTATCTCAGATGTCGAAGCTTCCATGAAAAGAACCGTGAGCTCAATCCCCTGCCGCTTCCTGAGCTCGTCTATCGACTTGGCGAGCGTATCAAAAAAACTGCGGCTCCTTAAATCCGCCACGAACGCAACTTTCTCAATGCTATTGCTGCCCGCAGCCGCCATTTCAAGGAAATTGCCTATCAGCGCCGGAGGCATATTATCCACGCAGTAATACCCCTGATCTTCAAACCAATCCGCGGCTTTCGACCTTCCCGCGCCGGACATTCCGGTAATTATCACGACCTTAATGCTATATCCACCTTTCATAATTAGGCTTTCCTTCCTATCTTTTCCGCAGGTTGACAATCCTCTCAATCCCTATGCCCGCCTCAAGGGCAAGCGCAAGGCTTTTCGCATAACGTCCGACGTCCTGAGGTCTATGTGCATCGCTGCTGATGACAAATTTTACATCATGCGCGGCATATATCCTGAGATCCTCCACATTCGGATGTCTATGTCTGGCATTTATCTCTATCAGTGTGCCCCTCTCGGCACAGACCTTTGCAACAGCCTCTTCATCCATAAATGCCTTGTCTCCCGGGTGTGTGAGGATTTTTATATTGTTGTTCAAAATCGCCCTGACAATACGCTCGGTGTTCTGCTTTCTGAGCTTCTCCTTCGTCTTTACTGAAATCGGCAAATGAAAAGAGAACAGGTTCACCAGCATTTTAGAGTTCGGGACGTAGTGATAGCCCGCGTTGACGAAGTCAAAAAGCGAGAAGTCCTCAGGCGCAATATCCAGCCCGCTTGGCGTATCGACTATATCAGCCTCGACGCCTAGATAAACCTTAATGCCAGGATATGCCTTCATAGCCTCTTCTATATCGTCTCTCATCTCGGGGATTCGCTTCGGGTCAAGCCCGTAGAAATCGCTCGGTCCATGGTCGGTGATAGCGACTTCCTCAATGCCCTTTTCGCTTGCGGCTCTTACATTCTCCATGATACTGCCCTTGCCGTGATAGTAAAAGCCAATGCGGGAATATACGCTATGAGTGTGGTAGTCCGCCGTTATTCTGTATTTCTTTTCGATTTCTTCTATCTTCATATCTTCATATAAGATTCTTCGACTCCGCTTCGCTCCGCTCAGAATGACAGCAACTCACAGTTTATCAGTCTAACCTCGGGTTCGAGCTCTATGCCGGTTTTCTCAAAGACCGTCTTTCTGACATGGCGCATAACTGCCAGCACGTCCTCGCAGCTCGCGCCGCCTTCATTGACGACGAAGCCTGCGTGCTTTTCCGAAACGGCGGCGCCGCCGACTCTATATCCTTTAAGCCCTGCCTCTTCTATCAATGCCGCGGCATAGCCCTCAGCCGGTCTTTTGAAGGTGCTGCCCGCGCTCGGGAGGTTGACGGGCTGCTTGGCATTTCTCCTTGCCGCGAGCTCTGCCACCCTTTCTTTTATAGTCTCGGGGCTGTCATTTTGAAGTCTAAGCGTCACGGAGAGGACTATCCATGGCTCTTCCTGAATGCGGCTATGCCTATAGCCAAACCGCATATCAGCATTTGAAATTTGCTTTATCATTTTTAAGTTGGTTTCCAAATAAGCTTCCGAGCGTAGAAGTTCTGATAAAGATTCTTCGACTCGCTTCGCTCCCTCAGAATGACAAATGCTGTCACCCTGAGCGTAGTCGAAGGGTCTTTTTTTCGGCATTATCCTGACGCTTTCCACTATATCCTTCATCTCCCCGCCATAGGCTCCGGCATTCATAAACACCGCACCGCCTATGGAGCCCGGTATGCCGCTCGCAAACTCAAATCCCGACAGTCCTCTCTCCGTCAGGAAGGCGCTCACAGACGACATAAGCCTCGCAGCGCCCACATGCACCAAGCATTCGTCCTTCTCATCTTGCCTAAGCTCTTCAAAATCACCCGCGAGTTTTAGAACCACTCCCGAATATCCTTCATCTGCGACCAGCAGATTAGAGCCATTTCCAATCAAAATATAATCCGTTTCAGACTCTCCCAAGACTGCAAGTATTTTCGCCAACTCCTCTTCATTATTTATCTGCACCAATAGATCAGCAGGCCCTCCGATTCTGAACGAAGTATGCCTGCTCATGGGCTCGCTGCGGAGGAGCCTCTCTTTCGGTATTATTTCTCCTAGCCTTTTATATATGCTATCGTCTAACATCACAGTTCACATTTATTCTCCTAAATTTTTGCGAAGTTGCTTCCTCGCTATTCCTTCGCCTCTTCCTTCTCCTCAGCCCTGGCGCTGAGCCCTGCTACGAGGTTCCTATTATTGCCTTTTCTCAGTCTCTTAAACAGGGACTCCTCTTTCTTCTTCTCCGAATTCAGCGAAATCTCCTTATCCTCTATGCCGTAAACATCAAGACTGAAATAGTCATTCGTCTCGCTGTCCTTATTTTTATTCTTGAGGCTTCTCGTGGTCAGCTTATCCACATATCTGTAGATTACGGCAAAGACCGGCACGCCGAGCGCCATTCCGTAAAATCCGAAAAGCCCGCCGCCGATAAGCACTGCGATAAGAACCCAAAAACTGCTAATCCCTATGGCGTTGCCGACTATCTTCGGCCCTATCACATTCCCGTCAATCTGCTGTATGAGGACGATAATAATAAGGAAGTAAAACGCCTCGATAGGTCTCTCGAGAAGCAGCAGGAAAATCGACGGAATCGCCCCGATAAACGGTCCGAAGAAAGGTATGATATTCGTCACTCCTATGATTACGCTTATCATGAGCGGGAAGGAAATGCCGCAAATCTTCATTACTATATAGGTCAGCACCCCGATAATAAAGGAATCTATTATCCGACCGACTATAAACCCGATGAAGGTTTCGTTCACTACGTCGGCAAATTCATACAGCCTGTCCTGTCTCTTCTGCCCGCAGGTGGCTGCGATAAATTTGCGGATAATCGCAAAGAGCCTCTCCTTGTAGTTGAGGAGATAGACCATAATCAGAAGCCCGACGAAAATATTCGCCACATAGGTGATCGCGGTCACAACTCCCGAGGAAATCATGCTCGCTATGCTGACGGCATTGCCCGAAAGTATATGCTCTTGAAACCATTTGATGATGTCATTGGTGCCCGCATTCGCCACATCATCTACCCATTTGGATAGCTGCGGGAATTTCGAGAAGTGCAGCGCAAGCCATTCCGAGAACGCTGCGAGCCTCTGAGGCAAAGTATTCGCAAGCCCTATGCCGTTTTGCACGAGCTGCGGCACCACGAAGTAAATCAGGAGTCCGAAGAGCCCGACCACAAGAACCACAGAGACTAAGGTGGCGAACACCCTAGCGGCGGTAAGCATTCTGCGCCGCTCGTCCCTCGTAGCCTCGTAGGACTCGTGACTGCCGGTGACTACCATTGCTCCCACAGATGTACCCTTACCCGAGGCGCTATTAAGCATTCTCGAATAGGCGTATTTGACACAGGCATTGTAGACGGGGCAGAGGATAAATGCGAAAACCACACCGATATAGACCGGCGCCAGGGTCTTGTTTATGGTCTCAAACCCGAGCGAAATGCGGTTGCCGCTAATCCAATTATGGAAGAGGATTAGCAGTCCGCCACAAATCAATATTGTGATTGCCGCCTTCGTATATGCGCTTCCTAAAAACTTCTTTAACATCTAACTCCTATATTTATTATTCAAACCATGTCATCTATACTGCTTATTCACCATCTGCCGTTCAGCCAATCCACAATCGTACAATATATCAGCACGATTATGGCAAGGACGGGCAGCAGCCACGGCAGGCTCATCAGTATTATCTTTCGTCTGCAAGATTCCCTGAAGCCCCGCCGTCAGTGTACTAACCAAGCCAATCCCAATATCGTCATAATCATTCTGATAATAACATAAATATGTGCTTTTTGAAAGATTCGCAGCCACAATCCCAAACATCACCACTCAACCCCTAACATCTTCACACAACCCAAAACATCTTCATACAAACCCAAGCACAAGAGGCCTCACCTAATGGGCGAGACCCCTCATGCGTACAGATGATTACAGATATTTGCTAACGTATTTTGATTTTAATAGTTAGGGTTTTATCTGCGCTGTCGTATTTTTCATCACCCGCGGCGGTGACTTTAACCTTTATTTTATACGTCCCCTTCTTCAGACCTTTCTTGATTGTAATCTTTCCGGTCTTTTTGTTAATCTTAATCTTCTTATTGCCTTTAGTCTTGGCGTATGTATGCGCGCCCTGACCTTTGTCATTAAATTTCACCACCTTGGTTATCGCAAGCTTCTGACTTTTCTTTTTCAGCTTAGCGAATTTAACCTTTGCAGTTTTGGCGCTTATATTCAGGGTATTGACATTCTTTACGGTGTTTCCTGTATTGCCACCCGAGTCATTACCGCCGGAGCCGCCTTCTCCTTGATTTCCTCCACCGGATCCTCCTCCTGGCTTTACGACAATCTCGAGAGATGCACTACAGCCTGCGAAAACGCCGTCCTTATCTATAGCAAGTCCCTCCGGAATTGACACTCTTTTAAGACCGGTACATTCCTCAAAGGCTCTCTTGCCAACGCTCGTTACAGTGCTGGGGATAGCGATTTCTTCTAGTTTGTTGCAACCGAGGAAAGCCATCGTCCCTATTTTTTCCAGCCCCTCCGGCAGATTGAGTTCTTTAACGGTTGTTCTTTCAAATGCTTGATCTCCTATCTCTTTTAATCCTGAGGGCAGAGTTATATTAGCTATCTCTGCATCCGGATCCTCAACGTTTCCACAATATGCAAAAGCCGCTGTGCCTATTTTTTTTACGCTTTCCGATATTATAAATCTAGTAAACGCCCCGCATTTTTGGAAAGAATACGGCTGTATTTCCTCAATATTCGCCTTTATCTCAACGTCTGTCAGATTTCTGTTGCCGCTAAAAGCATAGGTTCCAAGATAAGTAACGCTTTCCGGTATTACCACTTTCTTAAGTCCCATATCTCCGAATGCCTCCTCACCTATATATTCTAGGCTGTTCGGAAATATAACTTCCTCTATTCCGCTGCAAGCCACAAACGCGAACGAATTTATCTTTTTAATATTCTTAGGCAGGGCAAGTTCGCTGATTTTAGCACAGTCCCAAAATGCTCCCTCTCCTATCTCTGTAACATCATCGGAAAAAATGACGCTCTCTATAGCGTATCCTATACCTCCGGCTATGTCATTATTGTAAAACACATAGGCTCCCACATATTCAACGCCTGACTCTATCACTACCTTCTTGATTTCATCTGCATAAACAGCATATCCCGGAAGGCGATTCTCCGATATAGCCTCGTCTATAGTCTCATAGCGTCCGCTCTCACCAATATACTGACGCCCGTATTGGTTCACATCCCAATCATACATTCGGACATTCCCTTCGGACGCTGCGGCAGCCTTTTTTATAGTCAAAGTTCCCTCAGCACTATCAAAAGTCCACTCAACTCCATCTCCGCAGACACCTCTATTGGGATTTTCCGCCCATGCTGCCTGTGTCATCAGGACAAGTGCAGCAATCATAAATATCATCAGTCTGAACAGACTGCTTTTCTTCCCCTTTTCTTTTCTCATGCTCTACCTCCGCAATCTTCAATATCAATAAAAATGATTACACTACCTAAATATCAGTAATGTAATCATAATTATCCTTATGAGGCAGGCGAATATCAATATTTTCTGCACGAACGTTGTTTAAAACGCACGAAAGTTGATTTTTTAGTTCTGCGCTCCTCTTTCGGCTGCGAGTTCCTCTGCCGTCTTGCCGACATTTCCTGCCATGCTGATCATCTTATCCTTGAGCTCCTGCTCGATTCTCACGAGCTCCTTCTCAGCCTCAGCCCTTGCGATCTTGCCGTCCTCCTGAATTCTCTGGATTTCATCAAGCGCACTGATTAGCTTCTGATTTGTATTTTGCAGAGTCTCTATATCCACAATTCCTCTCTCGCTCGCCTTGGCTGTTTCGACCGTGCTCTGGTGAAGCGCCTCTGCGTTCCTCCTCAGCATTTCGTTCGTCGCCTCGGTGACCGCCTGCTGAGCCTTTACAGCTTCCTGAGTGTGGTAGTTGTTCAGAGCCAGGACCATCTGAGTTTTCCACATAGGAATTACGTTTATTATGGTCGAATGAATCTTCTCGGACATGATAGTGTCTGAATTCTGTACCATTCTAATCTCCGGCGCGGATTGCAGGCAGACCGTCCTTGAAAGCTCCAAATCGTAAAGCTTCTTCTCGAACCTCGTAATCATATCCGCGAAGTCCTTAGCCGCCTGAGCGTCCTCGGGAGAACCCGTCTCCTTCGCCTTTGTCTCGAGCAGCGGGAGCTCTTCCTTCCTAGCCTTCTCAAGCCTGATCTTTCCAGCCTCAATATACATTGAGACTTCCTTGAAATATAGCTTGTTCTTGTCGTAGAGCTTGTCGAGCTGGACTATATCCTTGACGAGCTGCTGCTCATGCCCTTCCAAAAGCTTTACGAGCCTGTCGACATTCTGCTCCGTGGTGCTGTACTGAGCTTTAAGCTCCTCGAACCTCTTGCTGGCACTTCCGAAAAGTCCGCTCAGAAGTCCCTTCTTAGGCTCGCCGCTATGCTTTAGCTCTACGAGGAGCGAGGAAAGAACCTGTCCTGTCTCTCCCATATCCTTAGCCCTTACGCTCTGGAGCGCGCCGTCTGCGAAGTCGGAGACCTTACGCTGTGCAGTCGCGCCGTAGCTGAGCACCGCATTGCTGTCAGTGATGTCAATCCTCTCGGCAACCGAGGTAATCTGCCTCTGCTCTTCCGGCGTAAACTGCGCGAGAGCCGTCTCCTGCCTCACCTCTGCCGGAGGTTCAATGTCAATCATCGGTGCCAAATCAATCGCTGCCGCCTGTGCTGCCACATCTTTTACATCTGTCGCAAGCTCCGTCGCCACAGTCTTTGCCTCTTCCTGGATTGCTTCCGGAGTAAGTTCAAAATCTGCCATAATATCCTCCTGTTGTTCCTCTCCTATATCTTCACTTCACATCAAAATCGGAATCGAGCAGCCCTTTGCCCGCAAGCGTCGTCTGCAACATTTTAATATCCGTCGTTATATCCATTATATCGTCCTCATGCAGCCTCTCTAAGAGATTTTCCGACGCCTCTGTGACCGAGTCAATCAGGCTGATGAGCTGAGACTTAATATCCTCTGCCTGCTCCTGCAAATAGTTCGGATTGGTATTGATGAGAGGCGCGCCCTCTGCGGATTCCGTCACCTCGCGCTTAGCCTTCTCCTCGCCGTATCTTCCCATATCCACTATTTTCTCATTGTATTCGTCAGTCAGGCGCACCACCTCAGGATAGAAATTATCTCTGAAATCGCTAACCTGCTTCTCGAGCTCCGGCACCTGCTCCACCCTTGCGTCGATTTTCTTGGTTATCGTTCTGAGCGATTTGAGTTTGGTCTTTATCTCGGAGTCGTCCGTCATTGTAATCAGATCGTCTATGGACTCGGGCACAACGCCGTCCTTCCTCGCCGCCTTCCTCTTCGCCTTTTTGTTCATGGCGACTGACTTAGCCACATCCTCTATAGGCTGTCCGTTCTGCGTCATCACCAAAAGCCTGTTTTCAATATCCACATATGCGCCTGGGAAAAACCCGTCGACTATCATCTGGTGAAGCTCATCAGCAGCCTTCTCGAAAGGTCTCCCGACAGACGCCGCGAGGTCGTCCAGCGAAGTATTTCCTCTTTTGTTAATCCTGGTCTCGTATGTCCTAATTCTCTTGGCTTTGCTTCCGATTGAATATTTGAGATAGCCGAAGATCCCGAGGAAAGGAGCCGCCAGCATTGCAGACTCCGTAAAGCCCGGATAATCCCTATCTGCCAAAGAGATAATTGCGCCAAGCGCAAAGAGGCAGCCCATGACCAAGGTGGCTGTAATCCACCCGGATTTACCCATTCTCATCTTGTTGAGCTTCTTCTCAGTCTTTTTCTGCACGAATGACTGAGCAGGCTGCATGGGCGCAGAGCTCGTCGTCCCTCTGAATGTATTGGTATTGGCGCTTCCCTGTCTCTGAACGCCTGCAACATAAGTATTTGTATTTGGGCTTTTCACGAGCATGCTTCCGCCTGTATTCTTCACAAGATTGCCCGAGCCAATATTCTGCACAGAGCTGCCCGTACCTGCATTCTGCATGGTAACACTCGCACCTGCATTTTGGGCGTTGCTGTCCGAGCCTGTATTTTGCGCAGCACCTCCCGTGCCTGCATTCTGCGTGTTGCCGCCGACGCGGCTTCCTTCATATTCTATGGATTCGGCAAACATAACAAAGGATATATTGCTGATATTTGCAGGAATGAAAAACCTAGACTTAAAGTTCTTCTTAACTCCGACAGCCCAGCCTCCGGCGTTTATGGTCGCGACCCCTATAGGCTTATCGGTCAGCCTGTCAACCACCTTCACATCAAATTTGAATTTGCTGAAATTCATGCCGGAAGTATTGGTAACCGAAAAATTATAGCTGAGCATGCCGTCAGGCAGCTTCGCTGTCTCGGTCGTCGATCCCGCCTCTCTAGTGAAATCATTTTTGAACCATTCTATTATAGCTCTGCGTTCGGCAGCATTATCCACCATATGCCTATCCTTTCTGACTCATATTATAATGCCTATGTAATAAAAAACACGGGCATAGTAATTTTACCACAAATCGCAATTCAATGCATTTCTAATTACCCGCCCGATAGTGTCAACTTATTGTGGAGTTTTCGCTTGACTCCTAACGTTTGTTGTAAGGCGCTCGTTTCAGCCCGCCCCGGAGACTCTATTGTCTTAATTCATAGCCCACCCTGACTCGCGCTACGCTATTTTAGCTTTATCTTTTCCAATAAGTATCTCGCTATTGTCTTTTCTTCCGTTACAATTTTTGCCTCTAATTGCATTCCTATCGAAACATCTCCAGTATTTCCATCCTTATCCTCTAGTTTTTGTTTTGCAATACTACCCTCTACAAGAAAGAAACCAGCATATTCTTCATTTTTAACGATTGTATCTGCTGAGATTTTTTTAACTCGCCCTTCAACAACTCCATATTGATTGCTCGGCAATGCGGAAAGATTGTACTTAATTCTATCGCCTACCTCAATGTTCGCTATATCTGAATTGCTTACATAAATATAAACGCTGTATTCGCTTTCATCATATGGAATTATTGTAGCAATTTCTGTACCAGCAGTCAGTATGTCGCCTGCAACTATCCTAGCGCTGGTACTTACAATTCCTTCCTGTTCAGCTTTTATTACGGCATCCTTCATCTGATTTTTCATCAGCTTAATATTTGTGTCTAGTTCATCTATCTGTTCTTCCAACGCCTTTTTCTCCGCAAGGATAGACGTCATCTGCTTAACGTCTGACACATCGTCCTTCTTGGAATAATAATTGCTCTCAGCGGTGTATAAATCTAGCTCTCCCTGCAATGATTGTAATTCATCCTTTTTTGTTTTAATAGCTGTTTCAGTCTCCGTCAATTCCTGAAGTTTTCGTTGTTCTTTTAGTGTGTTGCATGTTTTCTCTAATTCTCCAAGCTGCTCTTTAATTCTTTCACTCTCGCCGTCTGATGATTTGATTGCATTTTTTTCAGAAGTATATTCGTTGTCTATTCGGTCCAAATCAGAAATATATAATTTATATTTATTCTCATATTCAGCATAATTTGACACCATATCCGTTTGTTGCCTTACACTTTCTAAATATGCTGAAAGTTTCTTTATTCCCTTTTTTGTATTTCTTATCCCCTTTTTAAGGCTTTTAATTTTAGATTGCGCCTGTGACTTGCTGTAGCTATCATTCTTGCTATTCTCCCTTGTTGAGGATTGATAGTCTTGAAATTGAACATAATACGGGTATTCACGACTACTGGGATTGCTTGAAAAAGGGTTCTTTCCTCTTCGTATTCCCTCTAAAAACTTATCTTTTAAATCTTTGTCTTCGGTACATTTATTTAACTGTTCTAACATGGAAGTTAGCTTAATTTGCTCATTCGATGCATCGATTGAAATCAAGGTGTCATCAACCTTTACATTCTGCCCATCTCTAAAGTGCACATTTTCAACTTTTCCATCCACAAGAGTTGTGACCGTACTAACATCCTGATTTGGTCTTATTACTCCCTGCGCTGTTGCAACTATTTCTATTTCCCCAACGCACGAATAAATACCAGCTACCACGAGCAATAAAACTACGCCGTAAATGAATATGGAAATAAAGGGATTCGGTCTTTCCCCATAAACTTCCTTGCTGTCTGACATATCTTTTATATCTATTATTATCTTTCTCACGATAACTCACCCAGCTGAGATTGATACAAATTTCTGTAATAACTGTCTTGTTTCTGCATTAACTCGTTATGCGTTCCTTCTTCAAGAAGCTTACCCTTATCCATGACGAAAATTCTGTCGCAGCGTCTAATCGTGCTTAATCTATGTGCAATTATTATTGTCGTCATTCCGCTGCTATATGTCTCCAGCGTCTCCTGTATTGCTTTTTCTGTCACAGCATCAAGATTGCTCGTTGCCTCGTCAAGTATCAGTATTTCTGGATTTTTAAGCATCGCTCTTGCGATTGCAAGTCTCTGTCTCTGTCCTCCGGATAGATTACTACCATTTTCATCAAGATGTGTTTCATACCTCAATGGCATTTCATTTATGAACTCATGTATTTGCTTCTGATTTGCTGTTTCATAGGGCTTGTTAAATGCAATCACTAATAGCCCATACAAAATGACCATAGCAAAAGAAACAGCGAAGAGAACTTTATTCTTGAAGAACAAGATAATGCCTCCTGCTATTGCCATCACAATATCTATCAATACTGTTAATGTCGCTTGTGAGATTGCTTCCCTTATTGATGATGCATCTTGAAATCTTGATACTATCTCTCCGACTTTTCTAGTGCCAAAGAAATTCATCGGAAGCTTTAGAACGTGATTATAGTAGCCCAAGAGTAATGATATATCTAATTTTTGGCTTAGATATATCATTAGCTGTGCTCGCATATATTCTAAAATAACCGAAAAGAGTTTCAACAGCATTACGCCAATAGATAATACTGTCAGAGTCTTAACTATTCCTGCCGGAAGTATATCGTCAATTATAACCTGAAAATAAAAAGCGCCGAGAATTCCGAGAAGCGTTATTACAATCGATGCAAATACTATCTCAAAAACCAGCTTCTTCTGTGGAATTATTAGTCTGAAAAACCTTTCGAATATATTTCTATTTTCATTGCCTTTCTTAAAATCCTGTGATGGGGATAACAAAATTAAAACACCCGTCCATTCTTTGAAGAATTCATCTGGTGTTTTCTTGACTATACCTTTCCCAGGATCTGCAATTATTATCTTTTTCTTTGATATTTTATGTATTACGACATAATGTAGCAATGTTCCATCTACAACAACATTAGCAATAGCAGGTAAGGGAAAATCTGAAAAGAAAGCCTCAACATTCCCCTTGACCCCTTTTGCCGTGAAGCCGAGCTGTCCAGCAGCCTTGACCAATCCATAGGCATTCGTACCCATCTTATCAGTCCCGGCAATTTCTCTTATTCTCGTTATTGATGTAGTATAGCCATATTGCTTTGAAACAGTCGCAAGGCATGCCGCCCCACAATCCGTTATATCATGCTGCTTCATGCAATAATACTTCATTTTTATTTCCTTGAATCATTCTGGGTAGTACCAGTATGTATCCATTTTGTGCATATAGATTTTTGCATCATTCGGCACTTTTCTTAGCACCTTATAAGCCATATAGTAGTCGCCAGCACCCATGCCTATATTCAATACACCTAATGAACCACATAGTAATAATTCATTATTAATAAGATATACGCAGAACGGCAAAAAACCAAAGACTATATTCGGCAGCAGCGTCATAACAAGTGTACGCCTTTTACTCATATCTTCTGTCCCGACGACAAACAATGACATATTGCTGAAATTCGTAAACAAATATACATCTTCTTTGAAACAAACAGCATGCAGCATTTCGTGGAATATCAACAATACACAAGATATATAACATGAGCTAATAGAGAAGGAACTAACACCTGATATAAAGCAAAAGACTGCGAAGAGAACAGTCATTGTTCCTATTGCGGCAAAATTCATTATCACCATGAATTTTTTATAGTCGGTATAATCTTCTACTCTGTTGGAATTTGCCTTAATTCTTCCGTGAGGAATGTCTTCAGGATTTCCGCTGTATCTTCCTTTATAATGAAATTTCATAAATGGTACTAGTAGGATGCCATCATCACATAACGAATGATGGCATCCACCTTTCAGCTGTTTTTAATGTTAAAAATAAATTCGCCAATAACGTGCCCAGCAGAATATAATACCCAGCATGCGGCAAAAATAGCAACTGTATGCAGACACACATTGAATATAATATTCTCTTGACAAAGCAATTCTAAACTATTTTTTAGATTTTTTGCTATTTGACTTAGTTGACTTGTAACCATTATAAACACCAACTGCAAATGCGCCCGTCATAACTACTCCCAGCCCTATGAGCGCCCAAGCAATACCGCCATCAACATTCTGAAGTTAGTTTTCGTTTAATTCTACAAATGAACTTGAGATATTGTTCATTGTACCTTGCTCCTTTCTTCATAGCAACCCAGTCTAATCGACTGGACTAATAACTCTACTACTTCTTCTTTTTCTTTTTAGAGTTTGAATAGTGAGCTGCAGCCTGACCGATTGCTTTTCCAGCTCTATAGCAAACGCCACATGCGCCACCAACAGCAACTACAACTGCACAAACTCCTAGTACCGTCATCGAGCCACCAGAAGTTTCATACATTTCATCCTTTGACAAACCTACAAACCCATTGTTATAAGCTAGTTCCATTGAATTTCTCCTCCTTTCTTCTTAATTTATATAGATACTATGAGAGACTAAATCCTTCATAGTATTTATCTAATGCCTCAGTATGCAGTTACTCCACACCTATGTAAAAATTTGTCACTAGATTGTCGAGGTCTGCCGCATCAGTAACAGGGTTCGCCGTCTCAACATATATTGGTGTTAAAGGTGATAAATTATTATCATCAATATAAGTTGTAATCCCTTGAACTGCAGTCTCAAATTGCTCTGGCGATCCCTTTACAGTCATTTTCAATGCATTCTCTATTGAAAACTCAGGAATAAATGTAAAGCCCTCTGCGTCATTCAGCATACTATCCAGAGGTATATACATATCTATATCAAGAATTTGTTGCCCCTTTTCTACAGTTACATTATTGGTTGCGATGAAGGCGTTTCCTGTCCTTTGAGTATTATTTTCTAGCAATAAATTATCTATCCTATTGCCCAATATCATAAGCTCGGGCTGTGTGAATTCTCCTGAAACACACAAGACGTTTTCTAATATAACTTTTACTTCCTTCTCAATATTTCCAATCATTCTTCAATCATCCATGCAACAATATTCCTTGTTCAGAAAAGCAGACTTTTCCGAACAGATGTAATATAATGTCCCCAAAAAGATATTGCGTTTTATGTGCAATTCCACCACATCTTATAGTCGTATCGACATATTCGGAAAAGTCTACCTATGTGAACAAAAAATTAAAGAATACTTCTTCTTTTTTTATATTTCTCGTAGAATGTAGTTGTTGCCATTCCCAATTGCTTTGCTCCTTGTCTGATTGATATTTCCCCCTCAATTACTTCATTGCATACTTTATCGAAATTTGATGGTAGTTCCATCGGTCTCTTCCCAAATTTGACACCTTTTGCTTTTGCCGCTGCGATTCCTTCTGCTTGCCTTATCTTTATATTTCTCATCTCGTTTTCAGCTGCGAAGGATAAAATCTGCAATACAATATCTGAAATAAATGTCCCCATGAAGTTCTTGTGCTGTCTTGTATCTAACAGTGGCATGTCCAACACAACTACATCCGCTTTCTTTTCTTTGGTTATAATTCTCCAATGGTTCTGTATTTCCTCATAATTTCTTCCTAGCCTGTCTATGCTCTTAATATATAAAACATCTCCTTCTCGCAATTGCTTAATCATCTTTTTATATTCCGGTCTGTTGAAGTCCTTTCCACTTTGCTTATCTACATACTTTCGTATTTCTATTCCCAATTCATTTAACGCGATAAGTTGACGTTCTTCATTTTGGTCTGTACTTGAAACTCTTACATAGCCGTAATTTGACATTTTTTACTTGTATGATTAGTCTGAGGCTAAATCATACTCTCCTTTCCATTTTTGCTGTTTGTGTCATAATGCATTCAGATACTGTGGACTTTTGATTTTTCTTTGTAGCTTTGACTACTTGATAGGAGTGTATTGCCGCTACATTA
>JAFWFU010000050.1 GCA_017515425.1 Mogibacterium sp. | reverse complement strand
GACCTGTAGACTTAGCAAGATCAGCACGACTCATAGGATCTGTAGAATTTAAAAGAGTCTGTATAACCACTGAAAGATTGTGATCTCTAAGATTATCACGATTAATCTTATACAATTTTGCCATGCTTTTACCTTCTCTTGCTGCTAACGTCTATTCACTATCTCTCAAGTACCCAGTAGTCATCTCATACGAACGATTATGAACTATTACGATGTTTAAAACGTTGCATGACGATTAAATTATATTCTATCAAAGCAAGACGGGCTTACACCAACACTGGTATAAGCCAATCTACTTCTTCTAATAAAAGTGGAGCCAGAGGGAAAGCAGTCGAACTTGATGGCTTCCCCTTTAGCAAAAGTGTCTTCCGTCTCCCCGCCCAGCACCTCCATGGGAACCTCGCGGTTGTCCTCGGAGTACCATAAAGCTACTACGAGCCTGTCCTCGTGCAGGTAGATTTTATCAACGAAGTACTCTATGAAGGAATCCCTCACTTCTACATTGTCGAAGTACGCGTGGAGGAACCTATCGAAGTACGCCTTGATGGAGTGCTCGTCCTTGAAGAGCGACGCCTGACCCCATCTCGGCAGCTATGGGTCGTCTAAGGCTTCCTTGCGCGCCTGAAGCTCGGCCATACGCCTCTGCATCGCCTCGTTGAAAATGCCCGCCTCTGTCGCCCTCACGAAGTTGGCGAGGCCCTTCTCAACGTCCATGCGCTGCTGCTCAAGGCCCACGAGATAGTCCGTACCCTTGTAGTATTTGGCAGCGTCCACAGCGATTGACGCGAGATTCTCACTGTCGTCCAGGAACCCCTTGAGGATGTCGGTCACTGCGCCCTCGACCCACTCCTTGCGGACTGGCCTCTTCGAGCACCTCTTGGCCCTCTGCTCCCTGCAATAGTAGTAATAGTGCTTCGCCCCGGTCTTGCTCGTGCCCGAAACGCCCTGCATAGAGCCTCCACACTCGCCGCAGAAGAGCTTGCCTGTAAGCCAGTAACGAGGGGCGTCCTCTGCCTGTGCGCTCGCCCTGCGCCTTAGCCATTGCGCTTGTTCTCAGCAAGCCTCCTCTATGCCCTGTCGAACAGGTCCTCGTCCACAATCTGCGGAATTTCGCCATCGACAGTGATACCGCCGTGGCGGTACTCGTCTATATACGCCCTGTTTTTGAGCAGCTTGTTTATGATCTTGACACCGAAGAGCGCCCTGCGCGTTGTCCTCAACCCTCTTGCGTTAAAGTCGTCGCAGATGGACTGCATTGCCTTGCCATCCCCGTAGCGCGTGAACATATCGACCACGAACGGAGCAACAAAATTGTCCACGCCGTACCCCCACACCTTGTGTCCGTTGTAGAGGGCGTGCTCTGCGTTGTAGGTCATGCCGCGCCTGATATTCTGCGACAGCTGCCTTGAGTAGAACTCAACCATGCCCTCCATCATCGTCTCCATGAGGACCGATCCGGCGAGTCGTCGGGTGTAGGCTCCACGATGAGGCAGATGCGGCAGCCAGCGTCTCGAATCCTGCGCTTGACGTTCGCTAGCTCGTAGCGGTCACGCCCCAGCCAGTCCGTCTTCCATAGGACGAGAACGGCTGGCCTTATCGTGCCCACCTCGGAGAGTATGAGCTGGTACTGAGGACGGTCGCTCGTCGTTCCTGACATAGCGGCATCCTCGTACTCCTTGACTATGTGGTATCCATGCTCCTCAGCGAATGCCGGCGTCTGCTCCATTTGCTGGTCGATGGAGGACTTATTCTGACTATGAGAGGAGAAGCGATAATAGGCTATCGCAAGGTTGTTATCATTCTGTTTGAACTTGTTCTGCTTTGCTAATTAAAGAATCACTCCTTACTCGAACGCCTAAATATCATCGTCAGCAAGAGAAATCATCCAATTAAGCCACGAAAGAACACTCGACGCACGTCGGTGTACAGTTGCCCCATCATTACATACATTCAACTGCAACATAGTTTCTTCAATATATTGCTTATCAGGATAAGTGCCATTATCTATTACCATCTTAAACAAATTATGAAAAATTCGATGTCTCAAAATCAGTCTCACATATGCAAGTTGTCTTTCTCGATAATTCATATCGAGTATCTGAGATGCAATATCTGTGAGTTTTACTTTTCCTCGTTCAGAACGGTCAAAAAGCCCCAGATATGCTCCCGCTGCAGGATAATATGCAGCCTGACGTCTTACAGTACCCATAAACTCGGTAACTTCATCTGTTGTCATTGCATTTTCGTTGGCGACGCCCAAACGCTCTGCTAAAGCAATTACCCTGTCAAGCCTATCCGCTTGAATGAATGGAACATTGGTCTCCGTTTGATTGTCATTGAAATTTACAGTTGTCTTCTTCCATGTATCGATAAGGTCTGACATGGAAATTTGACAATCTTCGAAAGTATATGCATGTTTATTTATAAGCCTTATTGATGATAAAAGATTAGGCTCAGTGAACTCATATTCATACAGATAATACGTTAGATTTGTATACTGCGAAAACACCAGTCTGATAGGTTTTTTCACCATTGCAAGATATTTGCGATATGGGAAATAGAGTTGCCGAATATTAAAATCATCATGCCTGATATTTTTTGCTTCCATTATACAAATTGAGCTTTGTGACTCAAATCCACCATCAATTTCAAGCTGTGCTTTGCTTACATTAATAGTTTTTCGTACCGCCGCGTTAAAGCCAGCCGCTTTCTGTGGAAGTAAGTTCACATCAAACGAAAAGTCACCAGTTCCCATACGTCCGTTGAAAGTCTCGACTAAATCTTGTTCTTCCTCATTAAGGAACTGCTCAAGTGTATGACTTACAAGAAGTGCATTAATTGCATTTGATTCACTGGTCAGATTTTCCACTCGCAAAGTCTCATAATCAGGAAGTGAAATAGGTGTTGGTTTCATCCCTAAGGTATCGGGGAAAGCTTTGTACAAATCAAATTTACCTATCACGTAAGAGTGACGCGACACTGGTAATATATTCAATCCACGCTCTCGCAATGGGCTTGCTACTGATTCGACAGTATCAAACTTCGTCATCAACCGAGGCTCTCTAAATTCTTTTATTGCATCCGCTTGAATCTCAAAAAGGCCTCCGTTTTTCGTCTGCTCTTCAATAGGATATTTTTCGAAAAGTTTCAACCAGGCATTATCTGTTTTACCAATTGTCTCAGCCACTAATTAACACCTCCTTCACTGTGCCACGTCTGTCACCACGGGAGTTAATAGCGCGTTTTGCATCTACTGTTTCAATTTTGAAACTCTTGTATAGCTCTCGAATCTCTTCGCAGTCACTATTTGATTGCAAGAAATGTATGCCCTGCTCACGCAACTTGACACATTCATCACGTAAGCGTACTTGCTTGTCGTATCCGAAACCGCCTTGCGTATAGCCAGTAAATGCAGAGGTTGCAGTAATAGGCATATATGGCGGGTCTAAATACACAAATGCCTCTTTAGGTAGGTCTATTAAGCAATCCGCAAAATCACCCTCGCGTATTTCAATATCTGCATTGCAGAAATATACATGCAGTGCACGAATGCCAACTTCGTTGACAATATTAGGGTGTTTATATCGTCCATACGGAACATTAAGCTGTCCAGCAGAATTCACTCGAAAAAGCCCGTTGTAACAAGTCTTGTTTAGGTAAATAATGCGTGCAGCACGCTTGACATCTGACAAATTTTCAAATTCGGGCGTTCTATCTATACCCCGAACAAGGTAGAACCATTCGCTACCAGATTCGTCATTTTTCTTTTCGTGATTTTTGAGTTCTTCTATTAAAGCATCTGGGTTGTCTCTGACTACCCTATATACATTAATCAGCTCTTTGTTATAATCGTTGATTCGTACATATTGAGGCTGCCTGTCAAATAAGACCGCTCCTCCTCCAACAAACGGCTCGACATAATAGGAAATTCTTTTTGGTAGTCTTTTCTCTATTTCTTCCAGAAGTTGTCGTTTTCCGCCTACCCACTTTAAAATAGGTCGTACAAGTTTATTTTTTTTCAAAATACACACCTCCTATCCTTGGTTGACGTTTGCTGTCTCAGCATGTTTTGTCACATATTCTTTCGCAGCCAATCGCAAGAATGCAGAAAGAGACAAGCCATATTCTTTTGCGATGTCTTTAATTTCGTTTTTTTCTGATTCTGCCAACGATATAGACACTGATACTCGTTTTTCTTTTGTGTCATTCAGCATAAAATCACCTCATATATAAACATGAACATACGTAAACATAGCATAAACTGTTTGTTTTCGATAATTCTTATGTAATTCTTGGCTAATACTTCACTTATTCTTATCTTCTTCTATACTTTAAGAGCACAGCATAACCATTCCCACCGTCTGCTTAGCAAGGACTTGAATAAGCTTGGGCGAATGTCTTTTATCCACTCTTGTAACCATTTATTACCTAAAATCATGTACAAAAATAACCATAGTGCCTCCATTAGCACTATATATAAGTTAGGTATACCTAACAGTAAAAATGAAAAATATAAAAAAGAAACTTTTTCATTTTTGTTCCAGTAGTGAAAAACGCTCATTTATAAGGGTTTACCTAAAAACACGCTCATAACAACCCTCATCAATAAGGCTTTTACTGGAACAAAAATTCTTGTGCCACAACCTCGATTTTTGTTCCAATACCCTTTTTTCCATCGCAAGCCTCACTTTCGCCCACGGCATCTCGCTGCGCTCGATGCACTGAACAAAATCGACCGATGAGAACAGATTCACGCGCTCCGCGCATCGCCCCCCTCTTTTCTGTCGACCAATCCTTCGGGCGCGAAGCGCCCGACCTTTGGATTTCAACCGCCGTAGGCGGCCACTTTCGAGCGGGGCGGCTTGCCGCCTCCGCCTACATCCGTTCCGTCTCCCGCAGTTGCTGTTAGTCACGGAAGGCAGAATTTGCCCTCAGACGCCGTTTTAAGACGAAAAAAAGACCTTGGAATTTACCCATCCAAGGTCTCAAAAGTCGCTCTATGGGTTTCCTAGAGCGCCGTTCGTGGTCAGCAGTCGTCCACGAACCTATATACAAGCGCCAACTCAGTCCTCACGAAATGAAGTTTAACGCTTCATACTCTGGTGGAGTCGCCGGGAATTGAACCCGGGTCCGATGATCGAGCTCATAGTCTTCTACGTGTGTAGTCCAT
>JAFWFU010000049.1 GCA_017515425.1 Mogibacterium sp. | reverse complement strand
TACCCTAGTATATGAGCGACGCCTGAACGAGCAGCAACAAAGCATGTGTGAAAAAGAACGAAATAAATTGCGAAGTTATTTTTTACACAGGCGAGGCGCGCGAGTGAAAAGGAGAGAATGATACCCTAGTATATGAGCGACGCCTGAACGAGCAGCAACAAAGCATGTGTGAAAAAGAACGAAATAAATTGCGAAGTTATTTTTTACACAGGCGAGGCGCACGAGTGAAAAGGAGAGAATGATACCCTTGTATATGAGCGACGCCTGAACGAGCAGCAACAAAGCATGTGTGAAAAAGAACGAGCAAGAAAGGTATTATTTTGGGGCTAAGCCCCAGATAAATATACAACTGCCGACACATATTGTGCGGCAGGCATAAGCATTTTAGGAGGAGATCGATATGTCAATAACGGCTGAAACAGCTAAACAACATGCAAACGATCCGGCAGTTCTCTGCTGTAGAGCAGAGGCAGGTACCGAACTGACGCCTGCAAACTTCGAGGATCCCGCAATCTTTCCGGATCTCGTAGATTCGGGTTTGCTAAACCTCGAGGGAGCACTGACAATAGGACAGGTGCTCAATGGTAGCAAGCTTACCAAAACTGTTGATTCCCTTACTCCGATAACAGCAGATATCGTTGACAAATTTGACGCGGCGGAAGGCGGCGCAGATGAGCCGGAACTTCCAGAAGAGAGTGTCGAAGAGGCAGAGGTCGCAGAGGCTCCGCCAGCAGCAGCGCCTGCGGCAGCTCCACCTCCACCGGTAGCAGCTGTTCCTATGGTGGGGGGAGTAATCAACCTGCATATCGGAGAGGGCAAGGATATAAATATCCAGATACCTGCCGGTATAGGCGGTGGTGTGGTAGCAGCTCCAGGCGCGGTAGCGATGCCTGCATTAGCCGAGGCAGCACCAAAGGCAGCAGCACCAGAAGCAGCTCCCGCAGCAGCAGAGGAGACAGGTGAGGCTGTAGTAGTCAGAGAGATGACGCGCAAGCACTACAAGATTGACAAGGTTGTTCTTGGTGATGAGACCAAGATAGAAGGAACAACCCTTTATGTTCGCAAGGCAGCAGCAACGGAAGGTGCTGACGCACAGAAGATCGTTCACAGCCTTGAACTCGACGTAATCACACCGGACAATTATCATGTTTACTCCGAGACGGTCATGGATGTCCAGCCGATTGCCACCAAAGAGGATGACAATGAGCTCGGCGAGGGCGTAACGAGAGTTCTCGACGGCGTGGTAATGGTCGTAACCGGCATTACGGAGGAAGGCGTACAGATCGGAGAATTCGGTTCTTCCGAAGGCTATATTGATGAGAATATGATGTGGGGACGTCCGGGCGCTGTAGACAAGGGCGAAATCATCATCAGAGCTCATGCTGTCATTGACAACAAGAAGAATATGGAGAGACCGGGTCCTATCGCCGTGCATACTGCCGTAGACCATGTGACTCAGGAAATCAGAGAGGCTATGAAGAAACAGCTTACTGATGAGCAAATCGTGGAAAGCGAGACAATGCAGCAGGTAAGACGCCCCGGAAAGAAGAAAATCGTAATCGTTAAGGAAATCATGGGTCAGGGAGCTATGCATGACAATTTCCTCTTCCCTGTTGAGCCGGTAGGCGTTCTCGGAGCTAAGCCGAATGTAGACCTCGGAAATGTTCCTGTAGCTGCTAACCCGCTCGAGGTTATGGACGGGTGTATCCACGCTCTCACCTGCATTGGACCTGCCTCTAAGGAGATGTCCAGACATTATTGGAGAGAGCCGCTGGTATACGAGGCACTTCACGACGACGATGTTGACGTTGTGGGCGTAATCTTCGTAGGTTCGCCGCAGGCGAATACGGATAAATTCTATGTATCGAGAAGGCTCGGACAGATGGTAGAGTCCATGAACGTAGACGGAGCATTCGTAACCACCGAGGGCTTCGGAAACAACCACGTTGACTTCACTTCCCATATCGAGCAGATTGGTAAGAGAGGCGTACCTGTGGTCGGATTCTCATTCTGCGCCGTACAGGGTGCTCTCGTAACAGGCAATCCTTACTGCGATGCCATGATAGACTGCAACAAGTCCATGTCAGGTATCGAGAACGAGGTGCTTGCCTGCAATACGCTCTGCCATGAGGACGCAATCAGAGGATTGGCTATGCTCAAGGCGAAGATGGCAGGCGAGACCATTAAGGCACCTGAGAGACAGTGGAATGCAAGCGTTAAGGAGAACAACGTAGAGCTTATTGAAAAGGCATATGGCAACAAGATGGAGCTGGTTGAGAACGAGCAGTCATTGCCGCTAAGCGAGAAGAGAAAATCGAAATACGATTAATCGGGAAGAGGCTTAATCAGGATATGAAATACGGAGATAAGATAATCAGAATGGAAGGCGTAATCGTGGAAGTTCACGACGGAGCGGTTGCGATAGACTTCAAGGGAAGGCTGGGACATATCAGAATTCCTAAGAGAATGATAATTTCTGATTACGATCTCGAGGTCGGCCAAGAGGTTGCTTGGAATATGAGTTTCATAGAGCAGGAAAGCTCTGAGGTAAACGAAAAATATCTTGAAACTATAGCCAAATCCAAAGAACTCCAAAGCGAAATGCAAAGCAAAAGTATGTAATTGGGAGGAATTATACAAATGAGTATGACAGTTGTAAAAGGATTGCAATCTGAGATTTTCGTACCAATCACTCCTAAATCAGTATGGGCGCCTGTTACGAAGCCGCTCAGCGAGATGACGGTAGCTCTCGCTACAGCAGCCGGAGTACACAGAGTCGATCAGGAGAGATTCAATCTGGCGGGAGACTTCACATGGAGGAAAATCCCGAACGAGTCCACAGAGGCAGAGCTGATGGTAACGCATGGCGGTTACGACAACTCCGACGTAAACAAGGACGTCAACTGCATGTTCCCTATCACAAGGCTGAAGGAACTTGCGGCTGCCGGCTTCATCAAAGAATGTGCACCATTCCACGCTGGATTCATGGGCGGCGGCGGTAATATCGAAAAATTTACCAACGAAACGGGCCCACAGATTGCGGAGATGTTCAAACAAGAAGGAGTGGACGCGGTACTTCTCACCGCGGGATGAGGAACCTGCCACCGCTCTGCAACGATCGTGCAGAGAGCAATCGAAGAGGTAGGTATTCCTACAGTTATAATCGCAGCGCTTCCGCCTGTTGTAAGACAGGCAGGCACGCCGAGAGCTGCGGCACCTATCGTACCTATGGGTGCTAATGCGGGTGCGCCAAATGATATTGCAATGCAGACGGAGATCGTAAAGGCTTCGCTCAATCTGCTCGAAGAGATTGAAACACCGGGCAAGATTGTATCACTGCCTTTCGAGTACCACGCAGTAATCTAGTCTATAGAATTCCAAAATTCCATAGGACATCAGCGCATAGCTGAAGATGGGGGCTGAGAGATCAGCCCCCAATTTTCAAAGAGGTAAATACAATGGCAGACATAGAACTTAGAAGGCTCGTCATAAAGGCTTATCATATGACGGATGTCGCCATGGGTGACGAAAACAAAGTTACCGCGGACGGCAGAATGACTGTAAACAACGACTGCCTGGCAGAGATTGTCGGCAAGCATAGCGAGGTCATCGAAAAAATCGACGTGGAAGTTATTAAGCCGGGCGACCACGACAGATATACCAATACGATTATGGATATAATCCCCATCTCCGTGAAGGTGCTCGGCAAATGCGGAGAAGGTATAACGCATACAATCACAGGCGTTTATATAATGCCTACGGGTGTTGATGTGGACGGAAAGCAGGCGCATGAATTCGGCTCGTCGGAAGGCAGGCTCAAGGATATGCTCTATCTGAACAGGGCGGGTACGCCCTCTGATGATGATTTCATCATCTCTTTCAATATCACATTCAAGAAAGGAATGGGACAGGAAAGACATGCGATAATTGACGCATACAGAGCCGTAGAGGAATGGATGGGAACTTTCAGGGCTCAGCTCAAGAAGTTCAACGGCTCTATGGCGACAGAGAGGCATGAGTATTACGACAGGATTCGCCCAGGGCAGAAGAAAGTCCTGGTCATAAAGGAGATGATCGCTCACGGAGCCATGCTCGACACTTGGATATTCCCCGACGAACCTTCCGGAGTCGAGGGCGGCAAATCGCTTATTGACTATGGGTGCACACCGATTATGCTGACTCCGAACGAGTTCAGAGATGGTGCTATTAAAGCAATGAATTAGGAGGTGCGATATGGGAGTAGGACCTTCAACAAAGGAAACAAGTCTTCATCATTTCAGAGACCCGCTGATAGAGGTGCTGGGGAATGACCCGGGAATAGACCTGATGGGAGTTCTCGTATTCGGCTCGCCCGAGGGCAATGCGGAGAAAATAAGATGTTCGAGGACGGCGGCTGTGATTGCGGAATGCGCCAGACCGGACGGAGTGATAGTCGAGACCGACGGCTGGGGAAACCTTGATGTGGATTTTGTAAACTGCGTCAATGAAATCGGAGAAAGAGGCATACCCGTCGCAGGGCTTAATTGGAGCGGCACCGCGGGAAAATTCGTGGTGGAGAGCAAATACCTCGACAATGTGGTGGACTTCAATAAAAATGCCGAGGGAATAGAGTCAAATATAGTCGGAGAGAATAATTATACCGAAGAGGACGTCAGGGAATGCCTCAAGAGACTCAAGATTGCCATGGCTAAGAAGGAGCGCGGCATAAAATAAACAAGCGGAGAATAGGCTGCGGGGAAGTGGTGAAAACCGCCAAAGACAAAACAGCGAAGAGGCGAGAAACCGCCAAAGAGAAAGAATAAAAAAATAGAATAAAAAGAGGGAAGCGGTATGCGGCTTTGGGTAGGAGCGCATTCCGCTTTTTATAAGCCGTATTACGATAATCTATTTTTGTTTCGATTTTGCTAAATGCAGTTTCTCCATTTTTTAATAAAGCAGCTTCAATCTATTAAAACTGAAATCTTTAGACGGGACGCACAAGTGAAACCCTCAAATCGACCAAAACCGCATTCAAATGACACCACCCAAAGACCTAAAGAAACGAAAGAAAAAGATATAAAGGCTTAATATGATAATAGTAGTTGTACTACGGTCTATACTCGGTTATACTTCATATGTAAGTTATTTCACATTACATAAGGAGGATGTATATGGAAAAAGAAAAGTTTAAGCCGTTTGTTCCGGCGGATAGGATTATGCCGGAATTTACGGTAACATCAATTATCCTGGGTGTGCTGCTTGCTATCATATTCGGCGGAGCAAATGCGTATCTGGGATTGAGAGTTGGTATGACCGTCTCGGCGTCGATTCCTGCCGCGGTAATATCAATGGGAATTATCCGCGTGATATTGAAGAAGGATTCAATCTTGGAAAACAATATGGTGCAGACTATTGGTTCCGCCGGAGAATCCTTGGCGGCAGGCGCGATTTTCACCCTGCCTGCGGTATTCATGTGGGCAGCCGAGGGTGCGGGAACGCCTCCGGGTTATCTCACAATCGCACTCGTATGTATCAGCGGCGGACTGCTTGGAGTTGTATTCATGGTACCGCTGAGGAGCGCTCTTATTGTAAAGGAGCATGGCGTACTGCCTTATCCTGAGGGAAATGCCTGTGCAGAGGTATTGGTAGCAGGCGAAGAAGGCGGCTCGGACGCGGCAACGGTATTTGCGGGTCTTGGAATCGCAGCTCTTTACAAATTCATTGCTGACGGAATCAAGCTCTTCCCAAGTGAAGCGGATTGGGCTTTCAAAAAATATGACGGTTCGGGAATCGGTGCTGACGTGCTCCCCGCATTGGCAGGCGTCGGATATATCTGCGGTCCCGTAATTTCATCATACCTGATGGCTGGAGCCATAACTGCATGGTTCATCATAATGCCAATGATTAAGGCTTTCGGCGGAGATATGATTATGTTCCCCTCGAGCGATCCTATCAGCAGCATGGACACTTGGGGTCTATGGGGCAGCTATGTCCGCTATATCGGCGCAGGCGCGGTGGCGGCAGGCGGTATCATGTCGCTTATCAAATCCCTGCCTTTGATTATCCGCACATTCAGAGACAGCATGACGAGCTTTGGCAGCAAGGACGGCGCGGCTGAGATAAACCGTCAGAATAAGGATTTGGATATGAAGTATCTGGCAATCATGCTGGTGCTCGTAATTGCAGTTCTGGTCGGCACGCCGACAATCCCGATCGGATTTGGAAGTGCTCTGATTATCATTCTCTTCGGATTTTTCTTCGCGACGGTATCGTCAAGAATGGTAGGAATCGTAGGAAGCTCCAACAATCCTGTCTCGGGTATGGCTATCGCAACGCTCATCATTTCCACGCTGCTTCTGAAAATGAGCGGTGCTACAGGGACGGCTGGTATGGTCTCCGCTATTATGATAGGTACGGTCATCTGCATAGTAGCGGCTATGGCTGGTGATATGTCGCAGGATTTAAAGACGGGATATATCGTAGGAGCGAGCCCCTACAAGCAGCAGATCGGTGAGATTATCGGTACTGTTGCTTCCGGTCTTGCAATCGCAGGCGTTTTGTATCTGCTGAACGCCGCTTGGGGCTATGGCGGAAAGGAGCTCCCTGCCCCGCAGGCAACGCTGATGAAAATGGTTATTGAAGGCGTTATGAATACCAATCTGCCTTGGACCTTGGTATTCGTTGGAGTATTCTTTGCCATTATCATTGAAATTCTGAGAATTCCGGTGCTTCCTGTTGCTATAGGTCTCTATCTGCCGATTCATCTTTCAGTGCCCCTGATGATTGGCGGATTCGTAAAACTCTTCGTCGAGAAGAGGCAGTTCGAAAACGAGAAGGAAAGAGAGGCTGCTATCAGCAGCGGAATTCTCTATTCCTCAGGCATGATTGCAGGCGAGGGAATTGTCGGAATTCTGCTTGCCGTATTTGCTATTATAAAGGTAGGCGGAGGAAGATCGCTCGGAGAGGCGATAGATATTTCAGGTTCTTTCAGCCTCGGAAATATCGGAGCATTGATCGCATTCGCGCTCTTGGTCGGAACGCTTCTCTATGTCTGCCTAAGGAAAAAGCCACAGGCTGCAAAATATGATGTTTAAGAAAAAAGAGAAAAGCACAGAAAACTATCTGGACAAGATCCCTGCGATTTGCAGGGGTCTTGGCTGGAGCGAGAACGAAGGCATAGTTACCATAAGACAGGAGAACAAAGGCTTTTACAATAAGCTGGCGCAGAGGTTTTTCAATACTCCCGAGGTCAGCAATATTGATTTGGACGAATTCGGCAGCTTCGTATGGCTTTGCATTGACGGAAGGAGAGACCTTTTTGCGATAGGCGAAATGATAAAGGAAGAATTCGGAGATGAAGCGGAGCCGCTCTACCCGAGGCTTATTAAGTTCATTCAGGTTTTGCTGAAAGTAAAATATATAGAGCTATCTTAGACGAGGCATGATATGAGGCAGAGTTTGATTTTAATAATAACGGTGCTCCTGTTTGCGGTCGCAACGGCGCTTCTGTATATGATAGGGCTGAAAAAGAAGATGACCGAAAATGAACGCCTGAGAGAAATGCTTATGAATAACGCAGCCCTTAGGGTGGTAAAATATCTGAGGGAGCATCAGACTGTCACCGAGGACGGCATAGGTCATCTGATAAAGGAAGTCAAGGCGAAGGAGTTCTACTCGAAGAAAACCGCCGTCATAGTGGACGGAAAAGACTTCCAAGAAGAACTGATTGACTATATGCTGAGGAACAATCATATACAGGAAAGCAATATACAAGGGAGCAATATACAGGGGAGTAGCGCAAAGGGCAAGAGGGTCTACACCCTTGCGAAAAATCCGCGAGGCGAGTGAGCTGAACTAATCAGAGCTTCTTAAGTCAAGAGGAGAAATATAATGGATACTAAACTTAATCTTGAGCCGAAGGCGGTATTTGGTTTCTTTGAGAGGATCGCTTCAATTCCGCATGGCTCGCATAATACTAAGGCAATCAGCGACTATTTGGTTGATTTTGCAAAAGAAAGAGGTCTTGAATATTTCCAAGACGATATAAACAATGTGGTTATCAGCAAAGCTGCTTCTAAAGGCTATGAGGACGCCGAGCCGATTATCATTCAGGGTCATATAGATATGGTCTGCGAGCAGACTCCGGGGAGCAGTATAGATATGACGAAGGAGGGGCTCGAGCTCTATGTGGACGGGAATTGGCTCCGCGCTAAGGACACCACGCTTGGCGGAGATGACGGAATTGCGGTAGCAATGGCGCTCGCCGTCCTGGACTCAAATGAGTATAAACACCCTAAGCTCTACTGCATTTTCACCGTTGACGAGGAAGTCGGACTGCTGGGCGCGGCGGCACTTGATGTGAGCAAGATTGATGCCCGCAAGATGATAAATATTGACTCGGAGGACGAGGGCATTATCACCGTGAGCTGCGCAGGCGGCATAACGGCGAAGGCTATACTCCCCGTTTCGAGAGAGAAGTCAAGAGGAATATCCGCGAATATTTGCATAGACGGACTTTTGGGCGGGCATTCAGGAATTGAAATTGACAAAGAGCATGGGAATGCCAACAATCTCATGGGCAGGCTGCTGTATGAGCTGGCTCAGTCGGTGGAGTATAAATTGGTGAAAGCGGAAGGCGGCAGCAAGGACAATGCTATCTGCAAGAAGTCGGACGCGGAGATAGTGATTGAGGCGGCGGACGTCAGCGAGGTAAAGTCAGAGATCGCGAAAATCGAAAGCGTACTAACTCGCGAGCTCAGGGCGACGGACCCGGACGTCAGGCTGAGCGTGGAGATCGGAGAAGAAAAGGAAGTGTCCGCCTTTGATGAGGTGAGCAAGGATAGGCTGATTACATGGCTTATGAATTCACCCAGCGGCGTTCAGCATATGAGCAAGGAGATTGAGGGCTTGGTTGAGACAAGCCTGAACCTCGGTGCCCTAAACTGCTATGAGGAAGAGGCAACAGCCTGCTATGCGGTTAGAAGCTCCGTTAATTCGAGAAGGGACTATCTATGCAAGAAGCTCGACAATCTGGCAAATATGCTCGGCGGGGCTGTCGAGTACAGCGGCGAATATCCTGGCTGGGAGTATCGTGCGGACTCTAAGCTCCGCGACATCTGCGTCGAAGTGTTCAAATCGCAGTATGGCAGAGAGCCCGAGGTGAAGGCTATCCATGCAGGGCTGGAATGCGGGCTTTTCGCCGGCAAGATGGACGACGGCAGATTTGACGCAGTTTCGATCGGTCCCGATATGGAAGGCGTCCATACCACAGATGAAAAGCTCTCCATTTCGTCAGTGGAAAGAACATGGAAATACCTGCTCGGAATATTGGAGGCTTGCGAGTAGGAGGAAAAGAAATAATGCAGATATAATCATCACAAACCGCGTTCTTGTGAAAGGCGTGGTTTTTTGCTATATATTACAGATATGAAGATATAGTTTTTCGTTATATGTTACGGGAATGAAGATATAGTTTTTCATTATCTGTTACAGGAATGAAGATACAATTGTTGCAGCTATCAGCATATATAAATTACAGATGAACAGAAATGAGATTTGGCGTTCCTATGGGACGGATTATAAGGAAATGACGAAGAGGCTCCTTGCGGCGGCGGGGCTGGAGCAAATGCTGCCTGAAAAGTCCGCGAGGATTGCCCTGAAACCTAATTTGGTGACACCTTCGCCTGCGAGGGTTGGGGCTACGACGCATACCGAGGTCGCAGCCGCTGTCATTGAATTCCTCCAAGACAGGGAATATAGGAATATCCTGATTGCGGAGGGCTCCTGGGCGGGAGATAATACGGAGGAAGCCTTTGAGTATTGCGGCTATAATTCGCTCGCCAGCGAATATGGTATTGAGCTTATAGACACTCAGAAGGAAGAGGGGATAGAGTGTGACTGCTGCGGCGAGAGGCTTTCTCTATGCAAATGTGTGGACGAATGGGATTTTCTGATAAATCTTCCCGTCCTTAAGGGGCATTGCCAGACGAATATCACCTGCGCTTTGAAGAATATGAAGGGGCTGATACCTGATAGCGAAAAGAGGCGCTTTCATACCATGGGGCTTCATAAACCGATTGCTCATCTGAATTCGGCAATCAGGCAGGACTTCATAGTGATAGACCATATCTGCGGCGACCTCAGCTTTGAGGAAGGTGGAAATCCCGTAGTCAGAAACTGCGTTATGGCGGCTTGCGATCCCGTGCTCGTGGACGCATATGTCTGCTCTCTCCTCGGATATGAGACCGAGGAAGTCCCCTATATAGGAATGTCGGAGAGCCTCGGAATCGGCAGCGCGGATATTTCGAATCTCAGACTGATAACCCTTGAGGGAGAGCCCTATGAGGATTTGACGGAGCGAAGGCTCCTCGACGTCAGCTATGCCGTAAACGAGGTGGACGCGTGCAGTTCATGCTATGGCGTTCTGATACCTGCTCTTAACAGGCTGGCTGAGGAGGGCTTGCTGGACAGACTGTCCTCGCAGATAGGCATAGGTCAGGGTCATAGGGGGCATGGCGGCTGCCTCGGCGTTGGCGACTGCACCAAGGGGTTTGATGTCTATGCCAAGGGCTGTCCCCCGAAAGAGGAGGATATATATCAAATTCTGCGTTCTCTGATAGCAGAAGAATAAACACAAGAGCGCGGTATGACTGCGCCAGGTTTCAGCGAATGAAAATCTCGAAATATATAGCGTAAAATAGTAGAATAATAAATAGTAGAGTAACGAGCAGAGATTATTGAATAGTAGAATAGAGAGCAGCGAGCAGAGATTATTGAATAGTAGAATAGAGAGCAGCGATTATTGACGGAAAAGCAGCAAGAGATTAGCTCTCAATAATTATATTTTTTATCCGAGGAAAGAATAAAATGTTCACCCACCTTCACCTGCATACAGAATACAGCCTGCTCGACGGAATGAACAGGATTTCCGAGCTCCCGAATTACGTCAAGGAGCTAGGCATGGAGGCTTGCGCGATTACAGATCACGGAGCCATGTTTGGGGTGGTAGATTTTTACAAATCATGCAAGAAGGCAGGCATTAAGCCCATTATCGGCTGTGAGGTGTATACGGCGGCGAGATCTCTCTACGACAAGGACTCCGACAGAGACAGGAATTCGGGGCACCTCATTCTTCTCGCCGAGACTCAGAAGGGCTATAGCAATCTCGTAAAGATTATCAGCAAGAGCTATGTGGACGGTTTTTATTATAAGCCGAGGGTGGACAAGACTCTCCTCCGAGAGTTTAGCGAGGGCATAATATGTCTATCGGGCTGTCTGGTTGGGAATATCCAGAGAATGCTCTTGAACGGAGACTATGAAGGCGCCAAGGCGGAGGCTTTGGAGCTCCTCGATATATTTGGCAGGGATAATTTCTTCCTGGAAATCCAAAATCATCATCTCGACGAAGATCCGAAGGTCATCAGCGGACTCAAGAGGCTGAGTGCGGATATTGCCGTGCCTCTCGTTGCGACGAATGACGCCCACTATATGAAGAGGGAAGATGCGGTCGCTCAGGACGTATTGATGTGCATTCAGACTCAGACTGAGGTAAGCGACGAGGATAGAATGAGGTTCGAAAACGACGAGTTCTATGTCAAATCCGAGACTGAAATGCTGGAGCTCTTCCCCGACATACCCGACGCCGTCAGAAGGACTCAGGAAATCGCCGATCGCTGCAATGTGGAATTCACCTTTGGGGACTATCATCTGCCGGAGTACAAGCCGCCTCAGGGAAAGACCTGCGAGGAATATCTTAGGGAGCTCTGCATGGCGGGGCTTGAGAAGAAATACGGAAAGGACGCGACCTTGCCCAGCTCCGAATACCTCGAAAGGCTGGAGACGGAGCTAAAGGTAATTGAGGATATGGGCTATGTGGAATATTTCCTCATAGTCTGGGATTTCATTCACTATGCCAAGATAAACGGGATTGCCGTCGGACCGGGCAGGGGCTCGGCTGCCGGAAGCATAGTTGCCTACAGCCTTGATATAACCGAGATAGACCCAATCAAATACAGCCTTATTTTCGAGAGGTTTTTAAATCCTGAGAGAATCAGTATGCCGGATATAGATATAGATTTCTGTATCGAGCGCAGGCAGGAGGTTATCGACTATGTCGTCAGAAAATACGGCAAGGACAAGGTCTCTCAGATTATCACCTTCGGAACGCTCAAGCCCAAGGCTGCTGTCAGGGATATAGCAAGGGCGCTCGGCGCGAGCTATGCTGAGGGGGACGAAATATCCAAGGCGATACCGAACGAGCTCGGGATTACGATAGCCAAGGCGCTCAAGGTAAATCCCGATTTGAAGAATAAATATATGAGCAATCCGCTGGTCAAACAGGTCTTGGATCTGTCGATGGCGCTTGAGGGGCTCCCCCGTCATGCGTCGACTCATGCGGCGGGCATAGTTATTTCAAGCATGGCTCTTGACGAATATGTACCGCTTTACTCCTCGGATAAGGGCGTCGCGACTCAGTTCAATATGACTACGATAGAGGAGCTTGGGCTTCTTAAAATGGACTTCCTCGGGCTCAGGAACCTCACGGTCATAAGGGACGCGCTCCGTATGATTAAGGAAAACCACGGGGTTGAAATTGATTTCTCGAGCATTGGATATGACGACCCTGATGTTTATAAACTCATTTCCGAGGGCAATACCAAGGGGATATTCCAGCTTGAAAGCAGGGGCATGACGGATTTTATGAGAAATCTGCGCCCGAGCTGCTTTGAGGATATAGTGGCGGGAATCGCGCTTTACAGGCCGGGCCCGATGGACTCCATACCGAAATATATAGAGAATAAAAAGCACCCCGAGAGGATTAGATATGTGGATCCTCATTTGGAGCCGATTCTCGGCGTCACCTACGGCTGTCTGATCTACCAAGAGCAGGTAATGCAGATAGTGAGGGACCTCGGGGGCTATTCCTTCGGGCGTTCGGATTTGGTGCGCCGTGCCATGAGCAAGAAGAAAATGGACGTAATGCTCAAGGAGAAGGAGCTGTTCATAAACGGCAAGAGGGGCAGGAGCGGCGAGGCGGAGATTGCGGGCTGCGTGGCAAACGGAGTTCCGGCTGAGGCTGCCGAGGCGATATTTGATGATATGGTGAGCTTTGCGTCCTATGCGTTCAACAAATCGCATGCCGCCGCATATGCTGTTATTTCCTATCAGACTGCATATCTTAAATGCCATTATCCCGTCGAATTCATGGCGGCGCTTATGACGAGCATGGCGGGGGACTTCAAGCATACGTCCGACTATGTGCGAAACTGCAAGGAGATGGGAATTGCCGTAGATCCGCCCTCTGTGATGAAGAGCGAAAAGAATTATTCCGTCCAGGACGGGCGTATCAGATTTGGTCTCCTTGGCGTCAAAAATGTTGGAGAGGGCATTGCCGAGGCTATTATAGAAGGAAGGAAAAACCCCGCAGCCCGCCGCGACATCTATAGTTTTGTCGAGTCGATTGACGGGGGCGAGCTAAACAAGAAAGCCATTGAAGCCCTCGTGCGGTCAGGTGCATTTGACGAATTGAACTCCAATAGAGCCGTTCTGATGGCTGTCTGCGGCGACGCGGTGCATAGGGCGCAGAAAAAATCGAGAATGGGAAACAAAGACCAGATGAGCCTCTTCGATTTGGAAGGCTTCGACGGTGAATCCATTGAAAGACCTGCCATGCCGAGGGTTATAGACTTCGACGATGACACCAAGCTTACCATGGAAAAAGAGATGATAGGCGTCTACCTGTCGGGACATCCGCTGGGGGAATACTCCGAGACAATTAAGAAATACACCAATGTGAGCTCCGCCGATTTGACGGCGGGAAGCGAGGAGTTCAGAACCGAAAACGAGGACGACAGCCTGACTATCAATACTTCGAAGTTCAAGGACGGGGACAGGGTCGTAATGGCGGGAATGATTACCGGCGTTCGTACTATGTTCACCAAGAAATCACAGGAGATGGCTCGAATGTCCGTGGAGGATTTTGACGGAGTGATAGATATTATCGTATTCCCCGGGCTGTTTGGGCGCAAAAGAGATATTATAGGGAGCGATAATATAGTTGCGGTGTCGGGGAAGGTGAGTTTTAGAGACGAGAACGGTGCGGAGATACTCGCGGACGATATAGTTCCTATCGAAAATATATCCGAGCTTGCCAGGAAGCTGAAAGCGGAGAGGGCGGTGCCAATCTATGATGATTTGAGCCTCTATACTGCTGAGGACGAACCTATGGGAGATAGGGAATACTTCTACGGCGGTGCATTCCCGAGAGGAAACCCGCAGGGCACGGAAATAAGGCAATATGGTGCAGAGGCGGCGCAGTTTGCCGAGGGAAGACAACAAAGTGCAGAGGCGGCGCAGTTTGCCGAGGGAAGGCAACAAAGTGCAGAGGTGGCGCAGTTCGCCGAGGGAAGGCAACAACATATAGAAACAGTGCCAAAGAGCGCGCAGATAAAACCTCAGGCTGCCGAGACTCCCCTAATTGACCCTATAAAACTTAGGGTCTCGGAGGAAGTCCTTGCGGCGCATGGAGACAGCAAGGGCGTCCTTCTACATCTTACGGATATGCTCGGGCTCTATCCGGGCGAACGAGATGTATTGGTATATCTGCCGAACGGACGCATGGTGAGGATAAACAGGGATAGGAGAATCACGCTCTCCGAGGAATTGAAAGGCAAGCTGATAAGGCTGCTCGGAGAGGAGAATATTAAATACTGACGGGCAAGGCGTATAAGACTGCTCTAAGTGGAGAATACAAGATACTATGAACAAAGCAAATAAAGCCGCGAGGAGAAAAAAGAAGAATAAGAGGCTCAGGGGACTTATCATTCTCGATATAGTTCTCGCTCTTTTGGTTCTGCTCGGCTTCCTCGCCGGTAGCTATATCAAGGGCGGATATGCGGATAGCGAGTCGGCGGCGACAGAGGCGGCAGACGAGATTATCAGAGGAATTGAGCCTGCCGTGAAAACCGCTAGTGCAATAGAGGCGACCATAGAAGAAGAGGAAAGGCGAATGCAGAAGGACGCTTGGAGCCTTCTTCTCGTGAACCCATGGAACAAAATCCCCGAATCCTTTGAAGTGGAGACCGCGGCGACCGAAAAAGGGTATGAGGTGGACGAGAGAGTCAGAGAGCCTCTCGAAGCCATGCTCGCGGATTGCAGGGAGGCAGGCTATAGTCCCGTGATTATCTCCGCTTTCAGGACGAGGGAGACTCAGCAATATCTCTACGACAGGACGGCGAATAAAAACGATACCGCTTATCCGGGAACGTCGGAGCATGAATGCGGCTTGGCAATAGACATAATAGACGCCTCATCATCAGGCTGGGCGGATCCTCTCATAAAGGAACAGGAGGATTTACCTGCGCAGAAATGGCTTATGGAGAATTGCCATGAATACGGATTTATCCTGAGGTATCCGCATGACAAAGAGGATATTACGGGCATTATCTATGAACCCTGGCATTATAGATATGTAGGCAAGGAGCACGCCGCTAAAATCATGGAGAGCGGCAAATGTTTAGAGGAGTATTTAGGAAGAATTGACAAGGACAAAGAAAGAATCGGAAGCAATTAAGCTGAGCGAGCTTGCAGTCGGGGAGAGCGCAGTTATAAAAGCTGTCGGGGGAAGCGGTGCCCTCAGACAGCATTTCCTTGACATGGGAGTCATACCCGGAGCGAAGATCACCGCGATAAAGAAGGCGCCCCTCGGGGATCCCGTTGAATACTGCATTCACGGATATGAACTCACGCTTAGGCTCGAGGACAGCTCTAAAATCGAAGTGAGCGAGATAGTGAGCAGGCTGTCACTAGACTGCGCCGAGGACTGCATGAACTGCTGCGCCCTATGTGCAAACAATATGAATGCTCAGATGACGGACGAGAGAAAGCCTCTGTCTGAGCACCCCGGTCTCGGAGAGGGCGGGAGATTTCACCCAAAGGGTACGGGAGACCAGCTTCCTGAGGAGACTGTCTTGAAATTCGCGCTGGTGGGCAATCAAAACAGCGGCAAGACGACGCTCTTCAACCAGCTTACAGGCGCTAATCAGCATGTGGGGAATTTCCCCGGAGTCACGGTGGACAGAAAGGACGGGATTATAAAGGGACATTCCAATACGCTGATTACGGACCTTCCGGGTATTTATTCAATGTCGCCATACAGCAGTGAGGAGATAGTTTCGAGAAACTATGTTCTGGACGAGAAGCCCCATGCGATTATCAATATAGTGGACGCGACGAATATTGAGCGAAACCTCTATCTGACAATACAGCTCCTTGAAATGGAGATCCCCGTCGTAGTGGCTCTGAATATGATGGACGAGCTGGCGGGAAATGGCGGCACCATTGATATAAACGAAATGGAGAAGATTCTCGGCACTCCCGTTGTGCCGATTGTGGCGGTCAAGAATCAAGGTGTGGGCGAGCTGATAGACCATGCCATTCATATCGCCAAGTATCAGGAGAGACCGAGGCGAATGGATTTTTGTGATGAGAGCGATAACGGGGGAGCCGTGCATAGGTGTATACATGCCGTGGCTCATCTCATTCAGGACCATGCGAGGAATGCGGGACTGCCTTGGAGGTTCTCCGCCACCAAGGTAATCGAAGGTGATGAGGCTGTGATAAAAGCCCTCGGGCTCGATACGAATGAGCTGGAGACCATGGAGCATATAGTCCTGCAAATGGAGCAGGAAAGAGGGCTCGACAGGAGCGCTGCCATAGCGGATATGAGGTATTCCTTTATCCAAAGGGTGGCGGCTGAGACCGTGCAGAAGCCGACGGTGAGCAGGGAACAGGCGAGGAGCAGCAAGATAGACCGCATACTGACGGGCAGGTTTACGGCAATCCCCGTCTTTACCGGAATGATGGCTCTCGTATTCTGGCTCACATTCAATCTGATAGGCGCATGGCTGCAAGGGCTTTTGGAAGGCGGAATAGGAATGCTGACTGATGTGGTTGACGCGGCTCTCACGTCAGCCGGAGTGGGCGAAGCCGTGCATGGGCTTATCATAAATGGGATATTTGAAGGCGTGGGAAGCGTGCTCAGCTTCATACCAATAATAATCACGCTCTTCTTCTTCCTATCTTTAATGGAGGATTCGGGATATATCGCAAGGGTAGCCTTCGTAATGGACAAGCTGCTCCGAAAGATTGGGCTTTCGGGTCGCAGCATAGTGCCTCTTCTCATAGGCTTCGGCTGCACGGTGCCTGCCGTCATGTCCACGAGGACGCTGCCGAGCGAGAGAGACCGCCGCATGACGATATTGCTTACTCCATTTATGAGCTGCACAGCCAAGCTGCCAATATATGCGTTCTTCGTGAACGCGCTCTTCCCGGGCAGGGGCGGATTTATAATGACGGGGCTCTACCTCTTAGGCATATTCATGGCAATCCTCATAGCCCTCGTATACAGGAAGCTCATCTTCAAGGGTGAGGCTGCGCCATTCGTTATGGAGCTGCCTAACTACAGGCTGCCGAGCGCGGCAAATGTGGTGAGGCTCCTCTGGGATAAATCAAAGGACTTCATTCAGCGGGCGTTCAGCGTAATACTGATAGCGACCATAGCAGTATGGCTGCTCCAGAGCTTCGACTTCGGCTTTAATCTCGCAGCGAGCTCCGAGGACAGCATACTGTCGTGGCTGGCAGGGCTTTTGGTACCCATAATGAAGCCTATCGGTCTCGGTGATTGGCGTATCTGCACCTCTCTCATCACGGGCTTCATGGCTAAAGAGAGTGTGGTTTCCACCTTGCAGATACTTTTCGGCGGCAGCGTGGCAGCCTCTATGTCTCCGGCATCTGCCGCCTCGCTTCTCGTTTTTTCTTTGCTTTATGCGCCCTGCGTCGCTGCCGTCGCCGCGATAAAAAGAGAGCTCGGAACGGGCTGGATGTTTTTCGTAATCATCTGGCAATGCGTTCTGGCGTGGATTGCCGCATTCTGCATATATATGATAGTAGGTTAGGTCGCTTAGTTTTGGTTTAAAGAACGACTGAATCACGACTTTCAACAATATGAGAAAGAGTCAATATGAAAAAGAATCGGCAGCCGCCAAAACTGCTGAATTTTCAATAAAAAGAGCAAAAAACCACTTGAAACGCGCCTATGTATTTACTATAATATACAAGCGCGTTTTCGCGTATAAGTATAATCTGTCACACCTTGGAGAGCCGCGGTGCCTTGCAATAAGCGGGGTTTAAGGCAGCATAGCCGAGGTGGAAGTTAAACAACCGGAGGTATTATTTATGTCAGTAGTATCAATGAAACAACTACTTGAAGCAGGTGTTCATTTCGGGCACCAGACCAGAAGATGGAACCCTAAAATGGCTCCATATATTTTCACGGAGAGGAACGGTATCTATATCATTGACCTTCAGCAGACGCTCGGGCTCATTGATGAGGCTTATGACTTTATGAGAAAAGTCGGCGAGACGGAAAAGCCGGTGCTCTTCGTAGGAACAAAGAAGCAGGCTCAGGCTGCTATCAAGGACGAGGCAGAGAGATGCGGCATGTTCTATGTAAACGAGAGATGGCTGGGCGGAATGCTCACCAACCACAAGACCATCAGCAAGAGAATCGACAGACTCAACGAGATCAGAGAGATGGAAGCTGATGGCACTATCAACAAATATGCTAAGAAGGAAGCCCTCAAGCTTCAGGCGGAGGCTGACAAGCTGGAGAAATTCCTCGGCGGTATCAAGGATATGAAGGGTATGCCTGCGGCTATCTTCGTGGTAGACCCCAAGAAGGAAAAGATCGCCGTTAAGGAAGCGAGAATACTCGGCATTCCTGTAGTCGGTATCGTAGATACAAACTGCGACCCTGATGATGTTGACTATATCATCCCTGCAAACGACGACGCTATCAGAGCGGTCAAGCTGATTGCAGGCTGCATGGCAGACGCTATCATAGAGGCGAAGCAGGGCGAGAGCTTCCAGGAAGCACCCGCAGAGTCAGAGGCTGCTGAGGCTAAGGAAGTCGAAGAGGCAGTAGAGGCAGGCGAAGAGACTGAGGAAGCCGAAGAAGCTGCTGAGGCTGAGGAAGTCGAGGCTGAGGAGGAATAAAGATGGCACAGGTAACAGCACAACTTGTAAAAGAGCTCCGTGAGATGACAGGTGCAGGCATGATGGACTGCAAGAAGGCTTTGGTTGAAGCTGACGGAGATTTGGATCAGGCAGTCGAAATCCTGAGAGAAAAGGGACTGTCAAAGGCGGCTAAAAAGGCTGGAAGAATTGCGGCAATGGGACTTGTCAAGGTCGCGCTTTCTGATGACGGCAAGACTGCTGCAATCGTAGAGGTCAACTCCGAGACTGACTTCGTTGCCAAGAACGACGAATTCATCAGCTTTGTAGAAGGCTTGGCTAAGCTGGCTCTTGAAACCGAAAGCAATGATATTGAAGCATTCAAGGCTATGCCTTTCGAGGGCGCAACGGTCGGAGAAACGCTGACTGCTAAGATAGCGAAGATCGGCGAGAATATGTCGATTAGAAGAATCGACAAGGTTTTGGGCGAGGCTCTTGCTACATATATTCACGGAGACGGAAATATTGGCGTTATCGTTGCTGCAAATGGTGCGGATAGCGACGACAACAAGGTGGCATTGAAGAATATTGCAATGCAGGTTGCCGCTATGAATCCGCAGTATGTAAGCAGAGAAGAGATTTCGGATGATGAGCTCGCTAACCTCAGAAAGATCACTCTCGAAAGTGCTCTGAACGACCCATTCTCACTTCCTAAGCAGATTTTGAATGAACTGCTAGACAAGGTTGAAGGCGTATGGGCTAAAGAGGATCTGAGCATATTGGCTGAGAAGAGAGCAGACAAGGGATTTAACTTCAACTATCTGCCGAACTTCCTTTCGGAAGAAGCCAAGACAAAGCTGGCAGGGCTTGCAATAGCTGCCAAGCTTGAGATCTCGAACAATAAGATTTTCACAGGTCTTGTTGACGGACGTGTTAAGAAGGAGCTCAAGGAGATCTGCCTGCTCGATCAGACCTATGTAAGAGCAGAGGACGGCAAGCAGACGGTTGCAGACTATCTGAAAACCGTCGACGAGAGCCTCTCGCTCACCAAGGTCATCAGATTTGAGGTCGGAGAGGGCATAGAAAAGAAGGAAGAGGACTTCGCGGCAGAGGTTGCAGCCCAGCTGAACGCATAGCGAGGAATCTTATTATAAGCAAATTGACACCTTTTTCACAATGATTCTGAGCCGTGAAACCCGCTGATTGCAAGGGATTGAGCAGGTTTCCGGCAAAATCAAAATGGGGGGGGTGTTACCATTGATAACAATGGAAACCACAGCGTGGATTGCTAAACTTAGGGACAGCATGAGCGCTGTGTTTTTTGTTATGTCATTTTGAGCGAATGGTGACAGATGAAGAATCTTACTGCAAAAGACACAGTATGCAAATGCACACTATCAGTAGTTACAGAAGGTTGATGTGAAAGGAGAACGGAAGTTATGAAAGAAAAAACCTTCACGAAGGGAAGCATCAGAATAGCACTCATAGCAGCGCTGTTTTTGATGCTGACGGCATTCGCCGTGATGATGCCATTAAAGGCATATGCTGCGGAAACCAGCGGTACATATAATGGGCTTGACTGGAAGATTAAGGATACCGGAATCCTCGAGCTTGGAAAGGGAGGAGAACTTCAGACGGTGAGCGGTGCGTACACCTGGCCGTGGAACAGCGATAACGATACTCTGAAAAACGTAAAAGAAGTAAAAGAAGTAAGAGTAGTTGGAGATATCAAGATAAACGGATCCATGAGAGCTTTCTTTGCGAATCTTCTCAATGCGGAACGCTTTATTGGTCTGGATAAGATTGATGTAAGTGATGTCACAATCATGAACTTTGTTTTCTCCGGTTGTAGTAGCGTTAATGAACTTGATTTGTCAAATTGGAACACAGCTAAAGTAACGAGTATGCATAAGGCATTCTGTGATTGTCAAAAGCTGGAGACTATCGAGGGACTTTCGGACGCACCGGTTAATACCGATTTTGTTACCGGTGATGTAACAGATATGAGGGGTATGTTCCAGAACTGCGAAAAGCTTAAGTCTCTGGAAATTACAAAGCATTTTGATACGGGCAAGGTAGAAAATTTTGCTTGGATGTTTCGCGGATGCCGTGAGCTCGAAAATCTTGATGTAAGTCATTTTAATACATCTGAGGCATTCGATATGACAGCTATGTTTGCATATTGCGAAAAACTCGAGAGGATTCAGGGCGTTGAGAATTTTGACACAAGCAAAGTAGGAACGGGCAAAGTAAACGCTGAATTAAATACCCCTGGCTTTTTGGCTATGTTCAGTGGCTGTGAGTCGCTTACACCTTCAGTTGATCTGAGCAAGTGGACTGTAAATAAAGATCAGGTAAAGTTCTTCGGAGAAATGTTCAAGGGATGCAAAAAGCTCCAAAACATTAACATCTCAAGCTTCGATATATCGGCAGCAGAGAATGTCAACTCTATGTTCAACGGTTGTGAGCTTTTGGAGACTATTGAGCTTCCAAAATATGATGCAAGCATAAAAATGCAGAACGTAGAAGATATTGCGTATCTGTTCAGCGGCTGCAAGATGTTGGATTCTGCCGTAATTCAGAGAATGGCAAGCAATATTTATACAGAGAATGTTGTAAATATGAGAGATGTTTTTAACTCAAACTACATGCTGGAAACTCTAGATGCAAGCCATTGGAAAACATCAGATCCATCGAAACTTGAAGATATGCAAGGACTCTTCTACGGGTGCGAAAATCTCAAGACTCTGAGGCTGCCGAAGGGAATGGATACACGAAATGTAGAGAATATGACCGGAATGTTCAGTGGATGCAAATCACTTGAGAGCATAGACGTTAGCTGGATAGATACATCTAACGCAAAGTATGCAAGCGAAATGTTTGCTAACACGGAGAACCTGAAAGAACTCAAGGGCTATGAAGACTTCGATCTGAAGAATAACACAAATCTTAACAATATGTTCTATAACACAGGTCTGGAGAACATAGACGTATCCAAATGGGATACACCTGAGGTTACGGATATGTCCGGCATGTTTGCAAACAGTAAACTGCTCGAAGAAATAAAAGGGCTCGACAAACTCGAATACGAAAAAGTTACGAATATGAGCGGAATGTTCCGAGGCTGCGATGCGCTTACTAAAGCTGACATCGACAAGATGAATACATCCAATGTAGAGAACATGACAAATATGTTTAACGGAGCTAAGAGCCTCGCTGACAATGATATTCTCGATCTCGATATGACTAATGTCGGAGCAGACAATGCAAGAGAGATGTTCGCAGGTGCAGCAGCTCTTAAAGACAGCCTCAAGGCACAGATGGGAGCAGACTATGCAGACGCACTTCCATCACCTCTCAAAGAGCAGATAAAGGATGCAGCCGCTAAGATCGATGCAGCATTTAAACCGGGTGCAAAGACTACAGCGGCAGACATCAAGGATATGGTTGCTGCAGCTAAGGCAGCAATCGCAAATGCTGCTACACAGCTTCCTGCAAGTGTAGATTCGGCATTGACAGACGCTAATAATAAGAAGGCAGCAGCCGACGCGGAGGCAGCTAAGGATAAGACATCCGACGCAGCCAAAGCGGCAGCAGCCGCAGCTAAAGATGCAGCGGACAAGGCTAAGGCACTTGCAGACGCAGACAAAGCCAGAGCAGATGCAGCACTTGCACAGGATCCAAGCAATCCTACTCTGCAGGCAGCAGCCAAGGTAGCCGCAGACAAGGCAGCAGCGGCAGCAGCCGCCCAGGCAGCCGCTCAGAAGCTGTATAATGAGGTTGTCAATCCATCAATACCGCAGATTGAAGTGCCAAAGGTAGGCGAGCGGTTCGTGGTCGGAGACCAGACATACGAAGTATTGACAGTCCCTGCAAGCGGCAACTGCTCGGCAACACTTGTGAAGGCTAATAATGCTAAGACTGTAGTGGTACCTGAGACGGTAGCCTACAAGAGCAGAACCTTTGAAGTAAACGAGATTAACACCAAGGCGTTCTATAAGAACACCAAGAAGGTTACGCTCGGAGCCAATGTTGATACTATCGACAAGCAGGCATTCAAGGGCAGCAAGGTTAAGACTGTTATCCTCAAGACCAAGGACCTGACAAAGAAGGGAGTCAAGGGCTCACTCAAGGGTTCAAAGGTTACGACTGTTAAGGTAAAGGTCGGCGCGAAGAAGGCAAATCAGAAGTTTGTCAAGAAGTATAAGAAGATCTTTACGAAGGCAAACGCCGGCAAGAAGGTAACGGTTAAGTAATGTCATTCTGACGACTGAAAGTCTCAGAAAGACAGAAAACAACAAATTGCTAACACAGGGTTCTAAGAAGAATCCGAGTTATAACCGTTCTGTAACTGAACACGCGAATAGGGGTTGAAAGACCCCTATTTGCATATAAAAAAGATCCTAAATGCTTTCACTGATTATACGGCGTTGCCGAAATGTAGAAAGCATTGATCTACGGAGGCTGAGCTCCTTCGATAGCGACTCCGCTGCGCTCTGCTCAGGATGACATATTTCGAAAACCTTTAGATATGTTCAGAATTGTTTACCTTGCGGGGCATTCCGCGTATTCTTTAAGCTACAAAACAGTATGAATTCCTACGGACAGTTACAGTAAAAACGGGAAGATTTCAGATGAAAAGGAGAATTTTATCATTATTTATTGCGGCTTCGCTCATTGTTTGCGCCCTGCCTGCCGCCGCTTTTGCCGACACAGCGACTGTCAGCATAGATGACAAGGCAGTTGTCTACACCCCAAACAGCGACTATAAGAGCGGCGACTGCATACTTACGGCAAGCAGAAATATGATTAGAAGGGCAGCCATACTCAGAGGCTCTAAGGAGTGGTCGAATATCACTAACGCCTCGCTAAGAAAGGACGCCACCATTTTCGGGCTGCTCTGGCATAATTTTTCGCATTCTGCGGACGGGCTTAAATACACCATAAAATGCGAAAAATTCAAGGGGAAAACCGAGAAGGAGAGAATTAACGAGTTCGAGGCTCTGATAAAGGATCACCCCGAGGGCGTAGTGGTTTGGGGTAAGAAATCCTCCTCCTTCGGAGAGCACGGCGTGCTTCTGACTTCCGTCATAAACGGCGTGCCCTATGCTGCGGACTCCGCTCATAATCTCGGAGAAAAAAATAAGGGCATAGAGAAGTGGAATAAGACCACTATGTACAGCCCGCTGAAATGCACTCAGTATTGGTATATAAAATCTGTGGATATTGCAAAGGGCGCACCCCTGCCTGCACCCGGACAGCCTTTGGCTCCGATTTCCGCAGGGGCGGTAAATACGGAATCGACCCTAAAAATATCCGACGCGAGCATTCCGTCCGCTATAAACAAGGGAAAGGCGTTCTATATAGAGGGCGTGGTGGAGTCGAACTATAGGATAAGCGCGGTCAATATATCCATAATGGATTCCACGGGAAGCGTCGTAATATCGGAAACGGAGACTCCTAATGCGTGGAATTACAGTCTTAAAAAGCTTGACTCCAGGATTAAGTTCGGGAAGCTCGAAGCCGGATCATACAGATATGTGGTGAGGGCAAATGATGAGAAAACATCACGAACCCTCGTGGACTGCTTCTTTAGGGTGGTGGAGAAGAAGAAGGCGAAGTCCACTTTAAAAATAAAATCGCATAATGCGCCGCAGACGCTGAGCCTTGGACAGAAATATGTGATAAAGGGGAAGATAAGCTCCAATAAGATTGTCACCAAGGTAACCGCTCAGGTCGTTGACGAATCGGGCAATACCGTCATCAAGGCGAGTGCGAGGAATTTGAAGAAATCATTTAATATAAAAAAGAAGCTGGATCCGAAGATGAAATTCGGCACATTGCAGAGGGGCAGCTACTACTATAAGATAATCGCGAAGGATACAAAGCAGACTAAGACGCTGGTAAACAAAGCCTTTATCGTAAACTAAGATCAATCAACACTAAGGTCAAATCTAAACTAAGGTAAATCTAATTCTCAAAACTCACATATACGGGGAACCGGTCAAAGGGTCTGCAATGCGCAGGCTTTTTGATTTCCATGTTTTGATTTCAATATTTTGATTTCAATAAAAGAGGGATAAATAGCAACCCAGAACTGACGCTCTCCAGCCTCGACCTAATGCATTAAATGTGTCTTTAAGTTCAGCCTCTGATTTGAGCCTCTGATTTAAACCGATTGAGTTATACCTATCCCTCTTACTTTTTTATTTATTTAATAAAGCAGTCTTTATTTAGCTATATCGCTATTCAGATATACAACTATTTAGCCATACAACTACTTAGCTATCTTTCTATTCAGCTATACAACTACTTATCTATATATCTACTTAGCTATATAGCGACTCTCGATATAATAGCGCTTCTCGTTCGCCTCTCCCATGGAGAATGTCTTTCTCGGGAGTGCTCCGTCCGCCGCAACCGCAGGGAAGAGCAGGAATTTATCCATGGCTGGGAGAAGGAAGCCCGCATTGCCGTCCTTGGCAGAGAGCCTCTCAACTACGTCCGCACCGTGGATATAGTCGATTTCGCAGTCCTTGTCCTCCTTTACCATAATATCGAGCACATGCTGGAGACAGCCGACCTCGAGCTTGTTCTCGGGCTCTTCGACGATAATCTTAGCCTTGCCGTCAGCGCTCATGCATGGAATCTCAAAGGCTCCCTCAGGTGCCGCCGCGTCTTTATCCGCAAGATATGCCTTGCCGTTGAACTTGTCGAGAAGGCTTACAAGCTTGTCAACGAGTTCAGCGCCCGACTGACCCTTGGACGCGAAGATGACTCTGTGGATTGGCTCGAATACTATGCCGTCATCATGGATATTCTCGATTTCGCAGAGTGCAAACCTAGCTGGGTGCGTTTCAATCTCCTCAGGAGACAATGTTTTCTTTATATTCTCCCATGCGGTCTTAGCCGTGGCGAGTGAGTGGTTCCCGTCTCCCATGGCTTGGAAGATTACATTCCCAGCGCCGTATTTCTCCTCAGCCTTATCGTAGAGGGCTGAGAGTGCGCTCTTCATTCCTTCTAGGTCAGCCTCTTTGATGAATGTGCCCGTGATATGACCGCCCTTCATCATCAGGTCTGTGTCGTAAACGACCTCTCCCGCCTGATTTGCAAGAGGCTCGATAACGGTTTTTTCAGGGTCATCAATCAGTATAAGAATATGAGGCATCTCGATAGGAGCGTCTCCTCTTATCCTAAGGCGAGGCGGTATGCGCTCAACTACAGTGCCTTCCGTGGCTCTCGTAAGTGATGTTGAGCCCTTGTTGAAGTCATATGCCTCGAGGTCTGTTGCGATTACGAGACCGAGACGGGTGCGCCCTTCCGCAGTCCTCTTTACGAGCATACAGCCGCTTTCCATGGTGCGAAGAGTGCCGTCTGCAAGATATTTGTCCATGGTCTCGCGGACGTCTTTAATTCTCTCGGCTTCGCCCGGTTTCTCCAGATAAAGCTCTGGGAGCATGAGCCTCAGCGTGGAAGGGGAATCCCCTACAATGCTTTCAACCTCGTCCCAATACTCGGGTTCAGATGTGAATTGGTCACATGCTACGACAGCCCATTTGTAATAGTCGGTGCCTTCTTTCGGCAGCATAATCTGTGGGATATGCAGACCGAATTTACTCCAATCGTAAGTTGCCATATAGTTTCCTCCATTGTTTAGATTATTGGATTAACATGCCTATCATGTAGTTCAATTATCGGATAAAAAACGAGATAATGCAAGGACGAAGTGCTACAATTAACAATAAGAACAGATTATTTTGACTATTTGTTTGCAGGAGGTGAAGTTAATGATTTCCAGCAGCATGAAGCCCTTCGTTGAAGGCGGTTCGGCGATAAGGGCTTTGTTCGAAGAGGGAAAGAAGATGGCGAAGGTCTATGGCGCTGAGAACGTCTATGATTTCAGCGTGGGGAACCCCGGACTCAAGCCGCCCCAGGAAGTCTATGACGCGATAGACTATATCAATCACGAGCTGGAGCCGCTCCTCGTATACGGCTATCCGTCGAACGCGGGCTATGAGAGCACGAGACAGGCGGTTGCCGATGATTTGAACGAGAGATTTGGCGACAACTTCGATATGGAAGGCATAGTTATGACGGCGGGAGCCGGCTATGCAATCAATATAATAATGAAGTGTCTGCTCGACCCGGGCGATAAGGTGGCTGTTTTCGCTCCGTATTTCGTCGAATACAGAAGCTGGGCGCGCAATTTCCATGCTGATGTGGTGGTGGTGCCGCCGAATGTAGAGGGTGGATTTGAGCCGAGCGCGGAAGGGCTGAGGAAGGTTTTGGATCCGAGCGTAAAGGCGGTTATCATATGCAATCCGAACAATCCTACGGGGGCGATTTATTCAAGAGAATCCCTCGAAGCCGTGGCGGAGGTGCTGAGAGAGGCGGAGAAGGAATTCAATCACCCTATCTATATAATATCCGACGAACCTTATAGAGAACTCGTATATGTTGACAAAGAGGTGGTATTCCTGCCTGATGTTTATGATGATACGATTGTTGCCTATTCCTGGTCCAAATCACTTTCTCTGCCGGGAGTTCGCATTGGCTATGCGGCTGTGCCAAGAAAGGCGGAGGGCTATGAGGAGCTCCGCGATGCACTCGTCGTGGCAGGCAGGGTGCTCGGTGCCAACAATGCCTCGACCATAGCTGAGCTGATAGTCGAGAGGGCTATTAAGGCACGCGCCGATATTTCCTATTATGAGAGGAATGCCAAGGAGCTCTACGAGATAGTATCGGGAGCGGGATTTGAGTGCATTATTCCTCAGGGTGCTTTTTATCTTTGGTTCAAATCGCCCGTGGAAAACGAATATGAATTAGTTCAGGCTGCCAAGGATGAGAGAATACTAATCGTTCCGGGCAGCTCTTTTGCGAGTCCGGGCTGGGTGAGAGCCTCATTCTGCATTTCCAATGAGACCATAAGGAACTCGGCTGAGGCGTTTGCGAGGCTTGGAAAAAAGTATTTTGGATAAAGGCATGATTGTCTTCAGCGCGCCGCTGAATAGTTGAAAAGGCTCTGCGAACTACGCCAAAGAGAAATACCTCAGACGCTAAAAGTGCCAAATAGCTGAGAGGCTAGGCAGATGTCGATAGTGGAAACTGAAAAAAATACTTACTGACCGACGGATTTGTCGTAATCAGTAAGTATTTTATTTAAGGTTATTTACAGACTGATTTTTAGTTGCACACAGCTTATCGCAGCTTCTGCGCCGTTAATCTAATATTATTTCTAAAATGTTCGGCGGTATGCAGTTGCTTTTGTTTGATAATTATTTGATAAATCTGTATCGTGCGCAACCTTGTTTAATTCTGCTTTGAAGAGGACGAGGGCGCAACTACCTCGGTGAGCTTGCTGTCGTCTGAATTCTCATATTCATTGGTGAGCTTATTCTTATCGAGTATATACATGACGAGTCCGAGCAGCATACCGACTACCGCGGCGAGGCTCATGCCCTTTAGCTGAACCTGACCGAGATTGATTGCAACGCCCGAGAGTCCTACGACGAATACCACAGAGGTGAGCGCGAGGTTTCTCGCCTTGGAATAGTCAATCTTCGAGTCAACCATGAGACGAATACCGGAGGCTCCTATCATGCCGTACAGAAGGAAGCTCACGCCGCCCATGACGGGTCCGGGTATGGTCTGAATTAGGGCAGAAGCCTTACCGATAAACGAAAGTGCGATTGAGAATACTGCCGCGCCTCCGATTACCCATACGCTATAGACCTTGGTGATAGCCATAACGCCTATGTTTTCACCATATGTGGTGGTAGGGCAGGAACCGCAGAGTCCCGACAGCGCCGTCGAAAATCCGTCGGCAAACATGGACTTGTGGAGCCCGGGGTCTTTGAGAAGGTCTTTTCCGACGACCTCAGATGTGACGACTTGATGACCTATATGCTCTGATACCACGACAAGTGTGGCTGGGATTATTATGAGGATTGCCTGCATATTGAATTTAGGCGCCTGAAATGCGGGAAGCTCGAATACGCTTGAGGCTCCGACTGCCGAGAAGTCCACAATGCCGAGCAGAAGTGCCAGCACATAGCCCGAAGCAATCGAAATGAGTATGGCTATGGCACTTGCAAAGCCTCTGTACAGCACGCCGCCGAATATGGCGAGGAGAAGCGTCACGAGGAATACTATGACTATTCTCGGGCTGATATTCTCAGCCATAGCGCCGTTGTCTCCGAGAATGCCTGCTGTCTGCGCCGCGCTTCCTGCGAGCTCAAGCCCGATAAGGGCGACCACGGGGCCCATGGCGGCTGGCGGCAGTATAGCGTCAATCCAGCCCGTGCCGACGAGCTTGATTATACCTGCCACTAGGCACATCAGAAGTCCCGTTATAATAAATCCCCCGAGTGCATAGCTATAGCCGAGACCGGGGGTGTTGATGACTATTAAAGCGGGGGATATGAATGCGAAGGACGAACCCAGATATGCGGGGGCTCCGCCCTTGGTGACAAAAATAAAGATAAGTGTTCCGATGCCGTTCATTAGTAGGGCTATGGAAGGACTTATCCCGAGAATGTAAGGTACAAGTACAGATGCACTGAACATTGCGAATGTGTGTTGAATGGAGAGCGGTATCCCTTTGCTGAGAGGAACCCTCTCCTTAATCTGAATGATTTGTCGTTTGTTAGCCATAAAAACCTGCTTTCTTTGTCTGCGCGGCTGCCAGCCGTGTCGAAGCTCTAAGTTACCGCAGGTGATTATACTGATGGCAATATTCTATTACAATAGAAAAAGATACAATATCTTGTATTTAAATAAATCACAATTCGCATATTTACACAAATTGCAGATATGCTATAATGAGCGTGATTTTTCCTAAAAAATTGAGAGTTCTCGCAAGTCGGCGGGAGCTCTCTTTTCACTATAGATAAAGGATTGGAGATGAGGGCGAACGCAGGGGCGGGCTGAAAAAGCGCGTTCTAACAAAGTTTAGGAGTCAAACAAAGACTTCACAATAAGTTGGCACCGTCTGTGAAAAATAAGAAGTTGCCAAATACCACAGAGGCGGATATTATAAATATGATGAATAACTGCAAAAATGATGAAAAGAAAATAGCGGAGGCGAAGGAGAAACTATCCTGTCATATCGCTCACGACGCTCATGCCGCGTCTGCTGCGTCTGCCGCGCCTGCTGAGCCTGTCGATTTCATCGACGAGAAGGGGAATATTCTCCTGACTCGAATGACTGATGCCGGTGGCTGAGGCGCCAAAATAGGACCGGGAGTCCTATCCAATATTCTTTCGGGTCTGCCGAAGATAAGCGATTCGAGGATTTTGGTCGGTTTTGAAAGCAGCGATGACGCCTGCGTATATAAGCTGTCAGATGATTTGGCGCTTATCAATACGGTGGATTTCTTCCCGCCGATTGTCGATAGCCCATATATGTTCGGGCAAATCGCGGCTGCCAATGCCCTCAGCGATATATATGCCATGGGCGGTCAGCCCAGGCTCGCCATGAACCTCCTGACATTCCCGAATGCAAAACTGCCGATAGAGGCGGTGAAGGGAATACTCGAGGGCGGCAATGATAAGGTCAATGAAGCCGGTGCGACCATTGTCGGCGGACATAGCATAGACGACAGGGAACCTAAATACGGACTTTCCGTCACGGGATTTGCGCACCCAAGCCATATCCTCAGCAATGCGGCGAGCGAGGGCAAGCTTTTGGTGACGACAAAGAAGATTGGAACAGGCATATTGACGACTGCTGCCAAGGCGAGTCTCCTCACGGAAGAGGAGAATGCCGAGACGGAGAGCAGCATGGCGTTTCTGAACAGATATGCTTGGGAAGCCATGCAGGGGATTGAGATTGACGGCTGCACCGATATAACGGGATTTGGTCTCCTAGGGCATGCCGCGGAGATGGCAAAATCAGGAGATGTGACGCTTGAGCTTTACAGCCATGAGGTGCCGATATTCCAGAAAGCTCTCGAAATGGCGGAGATTGGAATTATACCCGGCGGGGCTTATAGAAACAGAGAGTATTTGGAAAACGATATTGCTCAGTTCCTATCGAAAGACCCCGAAAAGGACGCCAGGCTGAGAGCGCTAATCGACTGCCTATATGACCCTCAGTCATCAGGCGGACTGCTCATATCCGTGGACGAGAAGCATATTAAGGAGCTTAAAGAGAGACTAGGTGAAAAGGGCTGCGAAACAGCAGTCATAGGTCAGTTCAAACCGCGCAAAAATCACGCGATAGAGATATATGATTGATACAAACCAAATAAAAACTATATCGCGCAGAGTATTTTTCTTTTGCAAAAAAGGCTTACTCTGCGCTTTTGCTCTTAACAAATTTCGCAAATGCGGCGGCGGCAGGTGAGAGTGATGAGTTTTTCAGATATATCATATAGAAGGATCTGCTGTCATCAAAATTCGTTATCGACGATACGCTCACTCTTCCCTTGAGCGTCTGAGCCACATTTTCAGATATAATGGAAACTCCGAGCCCTGCTTCGACCGTTCTCGCGAGGGCGTCTAGGTCGTCCACCAGGGCGGCAAACCTTATATCGTTTCTGTCGACTCCAATCTTTGCCGCGGCTTCCTCGAAGTTTCTGCGCGTGGCTGAGCCGGTCTCGCGCCATATAAAAGGATATTTGAAGCTGTCCTCGAGGCTGATTGTATCTCCGAGCCCGTAAGACTTAGGGGCGATAAGAACGGATTTATCGCTGAATACGAGGTGCGATTCTATCGCGACATTGTTTATAAGCTCTCCGACGAAGCCGATCTCCCCGCGCCTGTCGAGGATATTCTCCAATACGTTTTGGGAGTCCGAAAGGGAAACATAGTATTGAATGAGCTTATGAGTTTCCTTGAATTCGGAAAGGTAGTCGGGAAGGAAGGTAACCCCCGGAATAGAAGAGGTCTGTATCTCTAGTATGCCTTCAACATTCTTGCTTGACTCGGATATGGCGTCTATCGCACGCGCCCTGGCGTTAATCATTTCCACGGCGAATTTGAAGAAGGTGGCGCCCTGTGCCGTCATTTCGACGCTGCGACTCTTTCTGTTGAGCAGCTTGACTCCGAGCTCTTTCTCAAGATTTTGAATATGCGTGCTGATAGTAGGCTGGGTAAAGAAAGAAGCATCAGCAGCCTTGCTGAAGCTCTTATATCTTACGACGTTTACAAATGCCTCTATTTGTTTGAAGTCCATATATGTTAATATCCTCCCGAGAACTCCCTATCGCAACCAAAGAGCGAGCCGTTGATTGGAGCCTGCCAAATGGGGCGGCACGATTGTTCGTTAAAATTTTACCTTTATTTAGAGGTTTTTTCAATAATATAGGACTTCATATCATTAGGATTTATTATGTCCTTGTGAAGTATTTCTTTATCCCAAATTCCGGCAAGCCCCGAGGGGATCTCCGCCTTGGTATATTCATGGCAAATCCGCATATTATCCCGGTCGCTCTCTGATGTCTCAAGTCCGAGTGCGGCGAGAACCGAAGCGCAGAATTTATAAGGCGACGCCGTTGAGAGGACGACGGAAGGAATGCCCGTTGCTCTCTCGTATTTGTCAAGACACACCCAGGCTATTGACGTATGCGTGTCCATGAGGTATTTCTCTGCACCGAATACGCGCTTGATTGCCGCGGCGCCTTCCTCGTCCGTCGCGCATTCCGCGCTGAATATAGCTTGAAGAGCGTCGAGCTCGGATTCCGATATTTGATATTCTCCCTTTTCTTCAAGCTGCTTCATATAGGCTGCGGTATTTTCCTCTCCGCAGATATAGTAAAGAAGCCTCTCGAGATTGCTGGAAATAAGTATGTCCATGGAAGGCGAGGTCGTCTTATGAAATTCCCTGAGCCTATTGTAGTGTCCTGTATTGATGAATTCCGTCAGCACATCATTCTTATTGGAAGCGCATACGAGGCGGCGAATAGGAAGCCCCATGCTGCGCGCGAAAAATCCCGCCATTATATTACCGAAATTGCCCGTTGGAACCACGAAGTCAACGAGATCTCCGTCCTTGATACTCCCCATATCAAGAAGCTGCCTGTATGCGGAGAAATAATAGACTATCTGCGGAACGAGGCGACCGATATTGATTGAATTCGCACTTGAGAGAGCCACTCCCTCGGCTGGGCGCGGAAGCTCTCTAAAAATCTTCTTGACGCCGTTTTGCGCGTCGTCGAAATTGCCTCTGATAGCGCAGGCTGAGGTATTGCTCCCCGCGTCGGTTACCATTTGAAGCCTCTGCGTTTCGGATATGCCCCCGTCCGGGTAGAACACAACTATTGATGTGCCGTCCACACCACTGAAACCAGAGAGCGCCGCACTTCCTGTATCTCCGGAGGTAGCGGTAAGTATCATAATCTCGTCCTTTACGCCGTTCATCTCGCGCGCCTTGGTGAGAAGATTAGGCAGAGCCTGGAGTGCCACATCTTTAAATGCGGAAGTGGGCCCGTGATAGAGCTCCAGCACATAGGCGTCCCCGACCTTTACGAGAGGAGTTATCTTATCCGAGGAGAATTTTCCTTTATAGCTTTTCTCTACGAGCGCCGATATAACCTCGCTGCCATAGTCGTCGAGGAAGAGATTCCAGACCGCAGTCGCCATGGCGTTAAAATCCTCGCCGCCGACAATCTTATGATAGTCGATTTTCAAATCATCAAGGCTTTTCGGAACGAAGAGCCCCCCGTCTGCCGCCTGTCCCTGAATGACAGCCTCTGACGCCTTTACGGAAATACTGCTGTTTCTCGTGCTTATATAGTTAATCATTCAATGCCTCCTACTAACGCCTCCTACTCCGGCAGCGATATTATAAATTGGTAATATTTATTCGATGTCTGACGCTCCCCCGATTGAGAAAATCAACATCAATGTATTTTGTTTGATAAATATGTATTTATTCTTACGTTTACCGCGATAATCTGTTATATTTAACGATAACGCAATTATGTTACAATATGTGCATTTGAAAGACAAGTATTTGCGAAACCTGCATAGGAAGAAAATGCATAATAATTCATGGGGAAGAAGAAAAGGAAAGACGCAAGCATGAAGATAGCGATTATTGGGATGGGCACCGTGGGAAAGGGTGCATATGAGACGGCTAAGACGGCGGGTGGCATAGAAGTCGTTCGCATATTGGCAAGGCATGAGATTGAAGGGTATGAGCATTTAAACGATATTATCACCTCGGATATTGCGGATATAACAGGAGATAAGGATATTGAGCTCGTAATCGAAAGCATAGGGGGAATTCACCCGGCGAGTGAGTATGTGCTCGAATGTCTGAGGGCTGGGAAGCATGTGGTGACTCCGAATAAAAACCTGATAAGTGCCTGCTATGACGAGATAAGAGAGGCGGCGGCTGAGGGCGGCGCGGAGATAAGGTTTACCGCAACGGCTGGGGGCGGAATTCCCTGGCTTTACAACCTCAGGCGCACCAAAAGGGCTGATGTCATAAAAGAGGTAAGGGGCATTGTGAACGGTACCTGCAATTTCATTCTTGATTCAATGTGCTCTCAGGGCTCTGAATTTCAAGATGTGCTGGTGCTGGCTCAGGCTATGGGCTATGCCGAGGCGGATCCAAGCTCTGATATAGAGGGTACGGACACGCTGAGAAAGACGGTAATCTCCGCTAATCTCGCATTCGACGCGGAGGTCAAGGAAGAGGATATTCCTTGCTACGGCATAGATACGATAAGCTCCAAGGATATTGAATATCTGAAATCCATGGGCAGGGTGCCGAGGATGATGATGAATGCGGCGGCAGAGGGGAACAAGCTGAGGGTCTATGTAGAGCCTGTGGCTTTTCCCGACACGGCTATGGAAGCGTCTGTAAAATTCAACTTCAATCTTATAACCCTAAATGCCGAGGATATAGGAACGCAGAGTTTCTACGGGCAGGGCGCAGGCATGATGCCTACGGGTCAGTCGGTCATTCAGGACGTCATGGATATAAGGGATGGGATAGACCTAAAGCCAGCCTCAGGCGCGGGGCTGAAAAAGCGAAAGCTCAAGGTCGATAACAAATCGGCAGTTCACAGATATTATCTGAGATGTGATGAGATGACTGAGGAGATTGAAAGCATTGTTGCAGAGAAAGAGAAGAAGGGCGATATTTGCTACTGCACAACGAAGCCCGTGGCGGTGACGAAGATACATGAGATAGCGCATAGAGCCAAAGCGGAAGGAAGAGCGATGTTCATAGCCGCGCTTTCGGAATAGATAAGGGGGAAAAAATGAAGGTATTAAAATTCGGAGGATCGAGTCTGGCGAGCAGCGAACAGTTTGCCAAGGTGAAGGATATAGTGATGAGTGATGATTCGAGAGAGGCGGTCATAGTCTCCGCGCCCGGGAAAAGGAATGCGGCTGATAATAAGATCACCGACCTGCTCTATCTGCTTCACGCTCATATACAGTATGGCGTTTCACATGAAGGCGTCATGGGAATGATTAAGGATAGGTTCGTTGGAATCAGAACAGACCTCGGGCTCAAGACGGATATTGAGAAGATTATAGACGAGACCTTCGAAAAGGTGAGCAAAAAGACGACGGCGGATTTCATAGCCTCCAGGGGTGAATATTTCTGCGCGCTTCTCATGGCGGAGTATCTCGGATATGAATTCGTGGACGCGACCGAATGGGTGGAGTTCGACTACAAGGGCAAGGTAAAGACCAAGAAGTCCGAGGAGAAGCTCAGGGCGCTTAAAAAGAAGTACGGAAGGATTGTTACACCGGGATTTTACGGAGCATATAAGAGCGGAGATATTAAGGTATTTCCAAGGGGCGGCTCGGATATTACGGGAGCCCTCGCCGCGGCATATCTCGGCGCGGAGATATACGAGAATTGGACTGATGTGTCGGGAATTCTGATGGTCGATCCCAAGATAGTGCCGGATTCCAAGGCTATAGCAAGGATTACCTATGACGAGCTGAGAGAGCTCAGCTATATGGGCGCTTCCGTTCTGCATGAGGACACGGTTTTCCCCGTGAGGCTAAAGGATATACCTGTCAATATAAGGAATACGAACGACCCCGAGGCGGCGGGAACAATCATTGCCGAGGAATTCGACGACGAGCTCTCCGAGGAGCATGAGAGATTTATAACGGGAATTGCCGGAAAGAAGAATTATTCGGTCATCAATGTCTATAAGAGCAGGATTGGCGAGGGGAAGATAAAGCTGATGAGAGAGGTCTTGCAGCTCTTCGACACCTATGGCATACCCGTAGAGCAGGTACCGAGCGGGACGGACTCTTTCTCGCTGGTATTTCCGACCGAGAGCTTGGGATCAAGACAGCATGAACTCATGCACGAGCTTGAAGAAAATGACAGCATTGACCGCTGTGGGATCTCGGAGGGCGTGAGCCTCATTTCGATAGTCGGACGGCAGATGGCGTATCGAACGGGTATTTCGGGAAGGGTTTTCAAGACTCTCGGAGATAATAAAATAAATATCAGAACCATAGAGCAGGGCCCTGATGAAATCAATATAATGGTTGGCGTATATAATGAAGATTTTGAAAAAGCCATAAGGCTTCTTTACGAAAGTTTCGCTAAGGAAAGATAGATCGAGAATATCCATTTGCGAACAGGCGAAAAATAGCCGACTGATTTTCAAGCAGGCGGGAAGGAACCGTCTGACTATTGAAAAAGATAAAACAAGATGTTAATAAAAATCGAAAGATATAAGAAAGGGGAAAGAGAATGAAAAAGTACAATATAGGAGTTATGGGCGCAACGGGTGCCGTGGGACAGGAAATGATAAAGGTGATGGGCGAGAGGAATTTCCCTGTGGGAGAGCTGAGAGCTCTGGCGAGTTCGAGATCTGCCGGAAAAACCCTAGCCACGCCATTCGGAGATGTGAAGATTGTTGAAACCGCGCCGGATGCCTTTGAGGGGCTCGATATAGTCCTTGGTGCTTCCGAAAACGATATAGCAGAGGCTATGGCACCTCATATAAAGGCGGCAGGGGCAGTATTTGTGGATAATTCATCCGCATTCAGACTTTATGACGACGTACCTCTGGTAATTCCCGAGATAAATCCTGACGACGCGCTTAAACATAATGGCATTATAAGCAATCCGAACTGCACGACGATAGTTACCTTGGTCGCCATAAACGCGATTGCCAAGCTCTCGAAGATTACGGGCATATATGCTTCGTCCTATCAGGCTACGAGCGGCGCGGGTGCGGCAGGGCCTATCGAGATGTATGAGCAGTCAGAGGCTATCCTAAAGGGAAGAGCCGCCGGCGGCGAGGGCAATTCCTATGGTGCGGAGATAAATCCCGAGGTATTCCAATATCAGATTGCGTATAACCTCATACCGCAGATTGGCGGCTTTGGCGAGAACCTCTATTCCAGCGAGGAGATGAAGCTGCAGAACGAGGGAAGGAAGATTTTGCACCTTCCTGAGCTGAAGGTTTCCTGTACCTGCGTAAGAGTTCCTGTTGAGAGATCTCATGCTATTTCCGCCTGCGTAATCACCGAGGACAGGCTGGAGGTCGAGGACGTGAGACGCGCCATTGATGAGGCGGCAGGCACGAAGCTCTACGATAACGGGGATAAGAAGGAATATCCTATGCCACTTCTGACTTCAAATCAGGATATTGTATATGTGGGGCGTATCAGGCGCGACCTTGTAAACGACAATGGTATCAACCTATGGTGCTGCGGAGACCAGGTGAGGAAGGGCGCAGCGACCAATACGGTTCAAATCGCCGAACTTTTGATAGAGAGATAGAAAAAAGATGAAGAGTGGACATAGCATATGCTTATTGAATGATTCATTCCCGCCGATTATTGACGGAGTGGCAAATACCGTGATGAACTACGCGAAAATAATTGAGCGCAGTCACGGACATAGCATGGTGGTAACTCCCAGGGTACCCGGAGTGAAGAGTAATGATGACTATGATTTTCCCGTAATCAGGTATCCGAGCATAGACACGAGGAAGCTGATAGGCTATGTCACAGGCTATCCTTTCTCACCGGAAGTTGCACATGCGGCAACCGAGGAGCGGATAGATCTGCTTCATTCGCATTGCCCGGCTGTTTCCACCTTGATGGCCAGGGAGCTGGCGGAGTCCATGAGGCTTCCGCTGGTTCTGACATGGCATACCAAATTCGACATAGACATCGCGAATGCTGTCAAGAGCAAACTGATACAGGCAGGTGCTTTGCATGCGCTTCGCTATAATGTAAACGCCTGCGACGAGATATGGACGGTCAGCAAGGGCGCGGGAGAAAATCTCAAATCCATAGGCTATGAAGGCGACTATATAGTCATGCCAAACGGCGTGGATTTGCCGAGAGAGAAAGTTCCCACGGATATAGTGGATAAGGTGACGGAAGGATATGATCTTCCCAGCGATTTGCCCTGCTATCTCTTTGTTGGGAGGCTCATGTGGTATAAGGGCATAAGGATAATACTCGACGCACTTGCAAAGCTTAAATCAGAAGGCGTTGACTATAGGTGCGTGCTGGTGGGCGACGGCGGCGAAGGCGGAGAAATGCGCGACTACGCTGCGGAGATCGGAATAGACGACAAGGTGTTTTTCACCGGTGCGATTTCCGAAAGAGAGGCTCTCAGAGCTTGGTATTGCAGGGCTGATTTATTTCTCTTTCCGTCGGCATATGATACCAATGGGCTCGTAGTCAGAGAGGCGGCTGCAAATGATACAGCATCCGTGATAATAAAGGATAGCTGTGCTTCCGAGGGTATTATAGACGGGAGAAACGGCTTCCTTATAGAAGAGAATTCGGAGTCGCTTGCGGATATTCTTATTACACTGTCGGAGGCTCCGGATAGGGTGAAAACTGTCGGCAAGGCTGCCGGTGATGAGATCTATATTTCGTGGGAAGCTGCCGTCGCGAAGGCATGTGAGCGCTATGAGGTAGTGAAGGAAAAATACAGGGCTGGCGACTATGGGGTGCATGACCCTCTCCGCGGCTCTTGGCTGCAGTCTCAGGGAGAACTAATGCAGATACTAGGAGAGATAGACATGAATATGCGCTTTATAAGGGACAAAGCCGTCACGGAAATAAAAAGCGTGGGATATGAGGCGAAGGAGAATCTCTCCGACAAGGCGAAGAATATATGGACGCTGCTGGATAGATACCTATAATCAGTATCTGCTAATAAATATCCATATCCTCTAAATGAAGGCACAAAAATAGCGAAAGCTAAAATAGTGAAGTAAAAAAATACTATCTGCGAAATGCGGAGAGTATTTTTATCCACTCATTAGACGGTAGAGCGCATTCTCTATTTACTAATTAGATAGTAGTGAGCGTTCTTAATCTACTCTTAAGGCAGTGGAGAATATTCTTTATCTACTCAGTAAACAATGGGGTGGAATAATATCTGTCACCGCTGTCGGGAAGAAGAGCCACTATTGTCTTTCCCTTGTTTTCGGGCTTCTTCGCATATTCGATAGCCGCGTGAAGCGCAGCTCCTGAGGATATTCCGACGGAGATACCTTCTTTTTTTGCCAGAAGCTTGGCTGCGGCAATCGCGTCCTCCGCCTTGGCTCTGTATATCTCATCATAAATCTCGGTGTTCAAGACCTCGGGCACAAAGCCTGCGCCTATTCCCTGTATCTTATGCGCGCCGGCTCTTCCTTCCGAGAGAACAGGGGAGTCGTCCGGCTCAAGCGCTACGATTTTGATTTCGGGATTCTGTGATTTCAGATATTCTCCCGTCCCTGTTATGGTGCCGCCCGTGCCGACTCCTGAGATAAAGATGTCGACCTTACCGTCGCTGTCCTTCCAAATCTCAGGACCTGTGGTGGATTTGTGGACAGCCGGATTTGCCGGGTTTACGAACTGACCGGGAATGAAGCTGCCGGGGGTTTCCTTTGCGAGCTCCTCGGCTTTTTCAATAGCACCCTTCATGCCCTTAGCGCCCTCAGTCAATACTATTTCCGCGCCGTATGCCTTGAGGATATTCCTTCTCTCCACGCTCATGGTCTCGGGCATGGTTAGAACTGCCCTATAGCCCTTTGCTGCGGCTATAGCTGCGAGCCCTATTCCCGTATTGCCAGATGTGGGCTCTATGATGACGGAGCCTTCCCTGAGCAGACCCTTTTCCTCGGCATCCTCTATCATAGCCTTGGCAATTCTGTCCTTGACACTGCCGCATGGATTGAGATATTCAAGCTTTACCAAGACAGCAGCTTCAAGCCCGAGCTCCTCTTCGATATTCGAAAGCTCTACGAGCGGTGTATTTCCTATAAGTCCGAGCATTCCCTTATAAATATTTGACATTAGATTTCCTCCTCAGATTATTCGTGCTAAATAAGCATTACAAAAATTATAAATAATATAAGTGTTTCGATAAGTTCCACACAGAATTCTAAACCTTGCCTCTGCTGATGTCAAAGCTGTAAAATGTTTTCAAGGCAAACTTCAAAAAAAAGGGGAGGTGGATATATGTTCAGAAAGATGAGAAGGAGCCCTCAGGCACTCAGCCGCGAAGAGATGGTAGAGCTGCTAAAGAGGGAGACGAGGGGAGTTCTGTCCGTAAATGGAGATGAGGGCTATCCCTATGGAGTACCGATTAACCACTTCTATAATGAAGAGAATGGGAAATTATATTTTCACGGCGACAGGATAGGTCATAGGGTAGACGCGGTAAAGCGTGATTCAAAGGTTTCCTACTGTGTTTTCGGAGATGATAAGAAAAGAGATGGCGATTGGGCTTATTATGTCAAGAGCGTGATAGCCTTCGGCAAGGCGGAGATTATAGAGGACGCGGCGGAGATTGAAAGAATTTGCAGACTTCTTTGCGAAAAATTCCCATGTCCGCAGGAATATATTGATATAGAAATCGAAAAGGATATAAAACGCACGCTGCTGATAGCTGTTGAAATTGAGGATTTGAACGGTAAACTCGTCCATGAGGCGTAGAAGGAAAGTCTCAGGACAGGCTTAGGACGGTTTCAAAACATCTTAAAGATAGCTTCAAGAAAGTTTCCCGAGGACGCTTTTGAAGATTTCCGGCAGGTCGGAGTGAAATTCCATATAGGTTCCCGAGGAAGGGTGCAGGAAGCCCAGCGTCCCCGCGTGGAGAAGCTGACCGCTGACCTTTATTCCCTCGATTTTTTCGGACTGCCTGCGACGCCCATATAGTTCATCACCGACGAGCGGATGATGAATATATGACATATGCACCCTAATCTGATGTGTGCGTCCCGTTTCGAGGCGCGCTCTTACGAGGGTGTACTTCCCGAAACGCTCCAAGACTTTTATATGCGTTATGGAATTCTTAGCCGCCGCGCCGCGCACCGCGTTTCGCAGGCGGTTTTTAGTATCGCGACCAATGGGCTCATCAATGGTGATCTCATCTTCCTTTATATTGTCATAGCAGAGCGCGGTATATTCTCTGGTGACGGAATGCTCCGCAAGCTGAGCCGCCAAGGACTCGTGAGCCTTATCATTCTTTGCTATCATAAGAAGCCCGCTCGTGTCCTTGTCAATCCTATGGACTATTCCGGGGCGAATCATGCCGTTGATAGACGATAGGGAATCGCCCATATGGTGCATAATGGCATTGACGAGGGTGCCGCTGTAATTGCCGGGGCAGGGGTGAACCACCATTCCGCGCGGCTTGTTTATCACAGCCAAGTCATCATCTTCGTAGACGATTTCGAGCGGAATATCCTCTGCCAAAATATCTGACGGCTCGGGCTCTGGAATGATGATAGTAATTTCGTCGCCTTCCGAGAGGGTTTGCTTCTTGGATATTGCCGCTATGCCGTTTATGCTGACAGCGCCCTGTTCTATGAGCTTCACCGCATAGCTTCTTGAAAGCTCGTCCGCATTATATCCTATGAAGGCGTCGAGCCTCGTGCCTGCGTCATCAGCTCCCGCGACGAGAGTGAGCATTTCCTTATCCATTTAAAGCTCCTCTCCTTTTTTATACGCAGTAATCACCGTTATCATCAGCAGTATGCACCCACAGGTGATGAACATATCCGCAACATTGAATACAGCGAAGCTCCCGCATGAAATCATATCGGTGACAAAGCCGAGGGCGAGTCGGTCTATCATATTCGATATGCCGCCTGCCGCAATGCAGGTCAGAAGGAAGGGAACTGCCACGCGTCCCTTACGCACCAGGACTGCGGCATATACGGCGCAGGCGATTATCAATAGAGACGTCAATATAACTGTAACAAAGCGGTTCCCCGCGAACATGCTGAAAGCCGTTCCCGTGTTTTGCACATACAAAAAACTCATCCAGCCACCGATGAGGGGAATCCTGTCTCCGGGCTGCATGTGCATTCTTACAAAGTATTTGCTGAGCTGATCGGCTGCAATGATAAAAAAAGCAGTCAAAGGATAGTAAAACTTCTTCATTTGGTGGTCTGTGGGGGGCTCGAACCCTCGACCTCATGGTTGTGACCCACGCGCTCTCCCAGCTGAGCTAACAGACCTCGACTGCGGCAATGACGCCGCAATGATAATAAGGATATTGTGTTAGTGATATTGTAACGCATTTTTGCTTTAATTGATAGTAAAAATGCGCTGTCTTTTATTTATTCCCTCTTTCCTCGCCAGGCAGTTTCGGCGTCACATATACGGTTTGGTTATGCGTAAAAATAACCATTCCGGGCTTTGCGCCGTTTGGCTTCTTCACATATCTGATAGGAACATAGTCCACGGGGACATTGTCCGAAGCCTTTGCCTTGCTGTGATAGGCGGCGATAGAGGCGGCTTCGTATATCAGCTCCGCAGGCAAATCCTGGAGACTGCGCCCGTCATCAAGGCGCAGAATGACATGCGACCCGGGTATATCCTTGGTATGCAGCCAGACGTCTGTCTTTGAGGCGTATTTCATGGTGAGCCAATCATTCTCTATATTATTCCTGCCGACGAGCGCGAGTGTTCCGTCTGAAAGCTCATAGCGTATGGGCTCAGGCTTGCCTTTCTTTCGCTTTCTCTGTGCCGCCTTTGCGCGGCGCTTGGCATATCCCGTCTGCTCTAGCTCATCTCTTATGGAGTCGAGCAGGCTCACATCTTCCGCATTTTCGATATTCTGCACCACGGACTCGAGATAGGCTATATCATGCTCGTTTTCCGCAAGCTGTGTCTGCTTTTCGCGAATGGCGGTATGAGCCTTTGAATATTTCTTAAAATATCTCTGTGCATTAGCTGCCGCATGGAGCTTTTCGTCGAGAGGAATCTCAATCTCACTACCGTCATAATAATTGGTAATTTTTATCTTCTTCGCGCCAGGCTGCACCATATGTATATTGGCGGTCAGGAGTTCCCCATAGAGCCTGTACTGCTCCGAGTTCTCCGCCTTTAGCAAATCCTCCGAGAGCTTCTTTTTCTTTAGAAGCGCCTTGTCGAGTGCGGACTGCGCGAGCTTAAGCAGAGGCTGCGATTTCTGGCGCACTAAATTGGACGCTTCGCGATTTGAAAAATAATAGTCCACGGACTCAGACGCAGTCGCAAATTCCAAGGTCTCCGAACCCTCAAATTCTGAAAGCTCGGTTATATGAAATTCGCAGGGATTGCCTTTATCGTCGAGATAAACCCTCGGCGTATAGGAAGAGTCCCGAATGGACGAGAGAATGCTGAGAAGCCTCGACGCGGGCTGGTCGGAAATCAGCGAAGAATCCGCTGCGTCCCTGCATGATGATAGAAGTTCGCGCGCAATGGCGGGGGAAATTCCGCCCACTCTTCCCATAATCGCCTTTGCGTCGTGTGGAAGCCCGCTTGACGCGCTTATCTCCTTGAAGGGAAGCTTATCCTGAGTCGGCGGATATTCATATATCACGCCCGGAAGGAGCTGGCGGTATCTGTTTATATCTATGGAGACCCTCTTAATCGCGTCTATAATCTTCCCGCTCTCAATATCCACCAGCACTATATTGCTGTGTTTGGACATGATTTCTATAATCAGTCTGCGGCAGACGGAAAAGCCCATTTCGTTTAAAGCCTCAATATCTATCTCTATTATCCGCTCCGAGTCCTTCTGCGCCACGGACGTAATGCGTCCTCCTTGAATATGCTTACGAAGGAGCATACAGAAGCTAGGCGGCTCGTCGGGATTGGTATAGCTGCCTTCGGTGAGACAGACTCTTGCGGATTGGGAATTGCACGACAGAAAGAGGCGGACATTGCCGCTCCTCGTATGTATATGCATGAGAAGATCCTCAGACCCGGGCTGGTAAATCTTCTCTATCTTACCGAGCGCAATCCTGTCTGAGAGCTCTTTCACTATTGCGTATGTGATAATTCCGTCATAAGCCATGCCGATAATATAACATTAGGAGAGGGAGGGCCGCAAGGGTAAATGAATGTATGAAAAGGCTGGGATTTGTTGATAAAAACGATATAAAGGTGTAAAATTATTTGCGATTTTGGACTTGTAAATGGGAGGAAATCTTATGTGGAATCGTATACTGCTTAAACAAAGAGGAAAGACTGCATTTCAGTCAAATTATTGGAAATGCGTATTGGCAGCTCTTGTTCTTTCGCTCGCAACGGGTGGAGTATCCTTCAATTTATCCTATAATAACGGCTTCAATTTAGGCAAGCAACTGAATAATGATAATTATTATAACGATTATATTGAAAACTATAATGATTATGAGTTTTTTGATGATGATGCTGAGGATATGCTCGAAGGCGATTGGGGCATTGATGAATTCAAGGATTTACAGCGTAATCCCTTCTCGCCTGGAATTAACGGCTTCGATGACACATTTTGGCGGATATTTCTTACGACATTTATCATCACATTTACCATTGTAATGGCTGTCGTTTTGGTTATCGTCATTCTCCTGCTCAATCCTCTCGAGGTCGGCTGCCGCAAATTCTTCCTGGATAACAGCGAAGGCAGAGGACATGATGTGGGCACTATGCTCCTCGGGTTTAACAATAATTATAAGAATATCGTAAGGGTTCAGTTCTTCAGGACGCTCTATATAATGCTTTGGAGCCTGCTCTTTTTCATTCCCGGTATCATCAAAACATACGAATACAGATTGGTGCCATATCTTCTGGCGGAAAACCCAAATCTGAACGAGAAGGAAGCTCTGGAGACTTCAGGGAGGCTTATGCACGGGCATAAATGGAAGGCCTTCCTTTTGGATTTCAGCTTTATCGGCTGGCATATCTTAGCGGCTTTCACAATCGGAATACTCGGCCTCTTCTATGTCAATCCCTATGTCTTTGCCACGCAGGCTGAGCTCTACAGGGTTCTGAGCGGAAGGATTTCAGGCACAGAAGATGTGGATAGCAGGGAAGCGGCTAGACGAGAGGAGCTCGCAAGACTCTACGGCGGCACTTATAACAATAGCAATAATGCAGGCAGTAATAACGGTGCAGGCAATGACAATAACAGTGCCGACAATAATAATAATGAAGAGGATGTATATATCACATTCGAGGAGCCAAAGGATACTTCAACATTCGACTGATTAGGCGGGAGAAATATTTATGATTAGAAGCATGACCGGCTTCGGAAGAGGCGAGCATACGGACGAAGTCAGCAAGGTGACCGTGGAGATTAAAGCCGTAAATCACAGATATTTGGATATATTTGTGAAAATGCCCAGAAAGTACGCGTTCGCGGAGGAGCAGATTAAGGCGCGTATCAAATCGAGACTTCATAGGGGCAAGGTAGAGGTCAATATCTCCGTGGACAATACGGGGCAGAGCGATTCTGATATAAGGCTGGACAGAGATCTCGCCGCCAAATACTATGAGGCGCTGAGAGAGCTTGAGAGCAGCTTTGAATTCGGCGAGGATTCCCATGTTTCGCTCAATATCCTCTCGCGTATGCCTGATGTAATCAAGGCGGTTGCCGCCGAAGAGGACGAAGAGGCTGCGGCGCTCAGACTGCTCAAGGCTGCCGAAAAAGCCCTTGATGATTTCTGCGAGATGAGGGAGGCTGAGGGAGCCAAGCTCGCCGAGGATCTTGAGCAGAGAGCGCAGACGGTGGCAAATCTCAGAGAAAGAATCGAGGAGAGAGCGCCCGAAATCGAAAAGGAATATGCGGATAAGCTCAGAGCGAGGGTGAACGATATATTGGAAGGCGTTTACGAAGTCCCCGAGGAGAGGATTGCCGTCGAGGCTGCGATATTCGCGGACAAGGCGAATATCACGGAAGAGCTAGTTAGGCTGGACAGTCATATCAGCCAGCTCAGGAGTTTCCTTAAATCAGACGGCAGCGAGGGAATTGGCAAGAAGATAGACTTTTTGATTCAGGAGATGAACAGAGAGGTGAATACGATAGGTTCGAAGTCGAACGACAGGGAGATCACCTCGCTAATGCTCGAACTCAAATCCGAAATTGAAAAGATAAGAGAGCAGGTGCAAAATATCGAATAAATATGTTACAATGATGACTTCGTATCAAAATCGACAATCATAGAAAGAGGGATATAAATGAGCCGAAAGAAAGGCAAGCTCTATGTGATAACAGGACCGTCGGGAACGGGAAAGGGCTGTATATGCAAGGAGCTTCTTAAAGATATAAGGAATGTATTCTCGGTCTCCATGACGACAAGAGAGGCAAGAGAAGGCGAGACAGAGGGGAAAGACTATTTTTTCGTCAGCAGAGAGGAGTTTCTTGACAATATAGAGAAGGGGAATTTTCTCGAATATGCCAGCGTATTTGACAATCTCTACGGAACGCCAAAGGATATGGTGATAAGGCAGATTGCCAAGGGCTATAATGTTATTTTGGATATTGACGTCCAGGGGGCTTTGCAGGTTAAGAAGGTGATGCCCGAAGCCATATTGGTATTCCTTCTCCCGCCGAGCTTAGAGGAGCTCAGGAGAAGGCTCGAGGGACGCGCCACGGACAGCCATGAGGTGATTGAAAAGAGGCTCGGGCAGGCTCTGAACGAGATTAAGCTCATAGGCGAATACGACTATTATGTGATAAATGATGAAATCGAAAAGGCGGCGACCGAGGTGCAGAGCATAATGACCGCCGAGAATTGCAGAGTGCCGGACAGGGCGACGGAAATAATCAAGCAGTACGAATAAACAAGAGCAGAAGGGAGATTTAAGATGCTACTTTATCCATCAATAAACAAGCTTAACGAAAAGACGGACAGCAGGTATTCGCTCGTAATGCTCGCCGCTAAAAGGGCGAGGGATTTAGTGGACGGCAAGCGCGCTATCACTGAGGACGAGAGCGAAAGACCCGTAAGCCAAGCCGCCAAGGAGATCGCGGACGATCTGATTACCTATAGGAGACCCGAGGGCTTGGAATAGGCGGAATTTCAAAACAAGGAGGTGTGGAATGGCTGAAGGCAATTCTGCGAAGATGTGGGCGCTCGTAAAGGAAAAGCCCGAAAAGGGACTGTGGATGAGAGAGGTGCCCGTGCCTGAGGTGGGCCCGAATGATGTGAAGATTAAGATTCACAAGACGGCGATATGCGGCACGGATGTCCATATATATGAATGGAATAAATGGGCGGAGGAGACTATCCCCGTCGGAATGACGGTCGGGCACGAATATGTCGGCGAGATATGCGAGATAGGCTCTGCGGTCAGAGGCTATAAGATAGGAGACCTCGTCTCAGGCGAAGGGCATATCACCTGCGGCAAATGCCGAAACTGTCAGGAAGGCAGGAAGGAATACTGCAAGAATGCGAAGGGCGTCGGCGTCAACCGTAACGGCGCGTTTGCGGAATACCTCGTAATACCCGCCAGAAATGTATGGCCCTGCAATCCGAATATCGAGGAAGAGCTATATGCCATATTCGACCCCTTCGGCAATGCGACCCATACAGCGCTCAGCTTTGAATGTCTTGGAGAGGATGTCCTAATCGCGGGAGCGGGTCCGATAGGCGCAATGGCGGCGGCAATAGTGAAGTTCGCGGGCGCAAGGCATGTTGTGATAACGGACTTCAACGATTATAGGCTCGATTTGGCGAAGAAAATGGGAGCTACCCGCACCGTCAATCTGAGAAATGAGAGCCTTGAGGAAGTTATGGCTGAGCTTGGCATGACCGAGGGATTTGATATAGGTCTTGAAATGTCAGGAAGCGAGACTGCGCTTAACGATATGATCCGCCGCATGGTGCATGGCGGCAAGATCGCCCTGCTTGGACTGCAAGGAAGCGACGCTAAGGTGGATCTCGAGAGCGTAATCTTTGAAGGGATTACCATGAAGGGCATATACGGGCGCAAGGTCTGGAATACCTGGATTAAGATGACCATGATGTTACAGGCGGGGCTTGATATTAAGGACGTGATCACCCACCGCATTGATGTCAGAGATTTTGAAAAGGGATTTGAAATCATGCTCTCAGGGCAGTCCGGCAAGGTCGTAATGGATTGGTCTAAGATAAATGAAAAATAGGAGCCTTCGCTCTTCTCAGCACGGCAATATTTGTCATTAGCAATATTTGTTGTTAGCAATATTTGTCATTTAGGAAAGGATATGTGAAATGAATCGCAAGGATATTTTAAAAGCATATAAGAAAACCGTAGATGATATTCGCGAGGCGGGTCTCTTTAAGGGCGAGGCGCCATTGGTATCGCCGCAGGGCTCTCATGTGGTGCTAGAGGACGGCAGGGAAATGCTCTGTATGTGCGCCAACAACTATCTCGGGCTCGGTGATAATAAGAGGATAATCGAGGCTGCTAAGAAAACCTATGACGAAAGGGGCTATGGCGTCGCGTCCGTCAGATTTATCTGCGGGACTCAGGACATACATAAGGAGCTTGAGCATAAGATTTCTGAATTCCTCGGCACTGAGGATACGATTCTTTATTCCTCATGCTTCGACGCTAACGGCGGGCTGTTCGAGACTCTGCTCGGCGAAGAGGATGCCGTAATAAGCGACGAGCTGAACCACGCGTCCATAATCGACGGCGTAAGGCTCTGCAAGGCTAAGAGATATAGATATAAGAATAATGATATGACGGACCTTGAGGAGAAGCTCAAAGAAGCCGATGCCGCAGGTGCGAGGGTTAAAATCATTGCCACTGACGGAGTTTTCTCCATGGACGGCATTATCTGCAATCTTAAAGGCGTCTGCGACCTCGCGGATAAATACGAGGCTCTCGTTATGGTGGATGACAGCCATGCTGTGGGATTTGTCGGAGCTAAGGGCAGAGGAACTCCCGAGTATAACGGGGTCGAGGGCAGAGTGGATATTATTACGGGTACGCTCGGAAAGGCTCTCGGCGGCGCTTCCGGCGGCTATACCTCGGGCACAAAGGAGATAATCGACTTACTGCGCCAGAGGAGCCGTCCTTATCTCTTCTCAAACTCCGTTGCGCCTGCCATTGTCGGGGCGAGCCTTGAAATGCTGAATATGCTCGAAGAGAGCACGGAGCTTCGCGACCATTTAGAGGAGATTACCGCATATTATAGGAAGAAACTCGTCGATAACGGCTTCGACATCATTGAGGGGACGCACCCCTGCGTGCCTGTCATGCTCTATGATGAGAGAATGACGGCTGAGTTTGCCCGCCGCATGATGAAAAAGGGCGTCTATGTCGTGGCGTTCTCATATCCCGTGGTGCCAAAGGGCAAGGCGAGGATTAGGACTCAGGTCTGCGCGAGCCATACGAAGGAAGATATAGACAGAGCCGTGCAGATGTTTATCGAAGTGCGCGAGGAGATGAAGGAATAGCATTATTTGCCGCCTCAAATGCCGAATGTTGATAATTGTGGCAAATGACATATTTTTCACAATAAAATCGCACGCTGGACTCCACTAATTGCAAGGCGTTGATCAGGTTTCCGGCAAAATCAAAATGGGGGGGGTACTACCAAAGAAATCAATTTAAAACGCAGCGCAGATTGCTAAACTTGGGAATAGCATTGGCGCTGTTTTTTTGTATGCAAAATAAGACCCTTCGACTCGTTTCACTCGCTCAGGGTGACAGAGCGTGCGTAGTCGAAGAATCTTATTAAAAAAAGCAGCATAGGAATGCAAACTATCAGTAGTACAGAAGGTTGATGAAAGGAGAAAGGAAGTTATGAAAGAAAAAACTTTCACGAAGGGAAGCAGCAGAATAGCACTAATAGGAATGCTATTTCTGATGCTGGCGGCGTTCGTCATGCTTATGCCGCTCAACTCATATGCTGCATCGAGCTCAGGAACCTGCAAGGGCGTTTCTTGGGAGATTGACAGCAAAGGCGTACTGACACTTGGGAAAAAAGGGGAGACTCAAGTGCTCGACAATACTGCGACAGAAGCTAAAGTTTCAGAAGATTATATTAGATATGATGATCCAAGAATGGACGTGCTTGCAATGGTAGAAAAATGGCATGCAATCCGTGATGAGTGGGAATGGCTTACAAATGGGAGAGATGAGAGAATTACTAAGATAGTGATAGCGGGCAATATACAAGCTAAAGGATCACTGCAATTTATCTTTTCCGGACTGAGCAATCTTGAGAGCCTATCCGGCATGGACAAGATTGATACAAAAGAAGTAACTTCTGTATCCTATTTGTTTAATAAGAGAACTGTGGATCCCGAAACTGAAAAATTGGTAGATTATGGTGCTCCTAAGCTGAAATCCATAGAAGAAATAAAGTCATGGGATGTTAGCAATATTAAAAAGGCGGATTTAGCGTTTGGTAGTACAGGCGTAGAGGAAATCGACCTGAGCGCTTGGACTACCAGCTCGAAGCTTGAGACATTTGCTTCTGTATTCGAGAATTGCCGCGATCTAAAGACCATAAAGTTCGGAGAAGGACTTGATACGAGCAATGCCAGATTTATGGGATATATTTTCAAATTCTGCACAAATCTCACAACAATCGAAGGGCTTCAATACCTCGATACGGATAGTGCTGTAACGATGATAGAGATGTTCCATGCTTGTAGAGCATTGGAAAGCGTCGATTTGTCAAATTTCAATACGGCAAATTGCACGGATATGAAAGATATGTTTAGAGATTGCCAGTCACTTGAGGAAATTGATGTATCGAACTTCAATACTTCCAAAGTGACAGATATGAGTGCTATGTTCATAAGCTGCTTGGCACTTAAAAAGCTTGATGTATCGGGTTTCGACACCTCAGAAGTGAAGTATATGACGGATATGATCAGAAATTGCCAATCTCTGAAACAAATCTACGGTATCGGCAATCTCAATATGAGCAAGGTAAGAGATGCAGCAATGATGCTTAGAGCAAATTGGCAACTGGAACTGATAAACGGTCTTGAGAAATTGGAGATAGACCATATCAACAATGTTTCAACTATGTTTGCACGCAACGACTCCTTGAGAAAACCTTTTGATGCAATCTTGGCAGATTCCGCAGCCTCAGATGAAGCAAAGGCAAGCGCGCAGGCAGCGATAGATGCTTTAGATGTGCTTTTCGACGTTACTACCACGGACGACGAGATAAAGGAAGCTTTCGCTATCCTTAAAGCGAACTATCCCGTAATCTACGGTACAGAAGCCTACAAGGATAAAGTAAGTGAACTCATAGACACAGCGAAAGCAGCAAGTGCGAAAGTAGCTGCGCTGGAAAGCGAAGCGAATAATGCAAAGGTTATTGCAGAGTTGGCTAAGCAGAAGGCTGAGGCTTCCATGAAGGAAGCGGAAGCGGCATTCAAGAACAATCCGAGTTCTCCGGAGACAATCAAGGCTGCGGAGAAAGCTCTTGAAGATGCCAAAGCTTCTGAAAAGGCATCGGCAGATGCCGAAAGAGCAGCTAATAATGCAGCGACTGCGGCAAATTACGCAATGATCGTAGCGCAAAATGCAAAAGAAGCCGCAAATGCAAACGGCGATCCTGCACTAGTTGACGAGGCTGATGCTCTGCCCGACGGTATAGCTGCGAAAGAGCGCACGGCTGACGCTGCTGTAGAGGCAGGAGAAAATCTTGAAGGCGCGCGCGAGCATAGAAAGAATGCCGAAGAGCTTTATTGGAAGGCATTTTATGCAGACACGGACAAGGCTCTGACAGATGCGAAGGACGCGCTCCAGAAGGCTAAGGATTCCAAGACGGCGGCAGACGCTGTAGCGGCTGCTAAGCCCGGCCCTGATGAAGCCGTAAAGGCGGCAGAGGAAGCAACAGCCAAGGCGGAGACAGCAGTAGCCAAAGCTGACGAAGCCGTAAAGGCAGCCGAATTGTCAGGAAATGAGGAAAAGCTCGAAGAAGCAAAGGCTTTAAAGGCAGAGGCTGATAAGGCTCTTGCAGATGCACTCAAGCTCGAAGCGGAGCAGAAGGTTAAGAGAGCAGAGGCTAATCCGTCAGAGGCAAACAAGAAAGCGGCGCTGGACGCGGCAAACAAAGCCCTTGAAGCTGCTAAGAAGGTCTACGGAGAAGGTTCAGCAGAGGCTCAGGCTGCACAGGCACTTGTTGATAAAGCCAATACGCTTCCCGTAACAGGCACATCAAAGACATTCGTGGTAGATAATAATACCTATAGAGTGGACAAAGAGCCTGATACAACGGGAGACGGAGATGTAACGCTCATTCTTGCCAAGAATGCCAAATCGGTCAAAATACCTAATACGGTAACCTATGAAGGAAAGACCTACGAGGTAGTAAGAATAGGCGTTAAGGCGTTCAGAGCTAAGAAGATTAGAAAGGTTACACTTGGTGCCAACGTAGAGAAGATTAACAAGAATGCCTTCAAGAAGAGCAAGGCTACTACAGTAATCCTCAAGACCAAATACCTGACGAAAGCCAAGGTAAAGGGAAGCCTCAAGGGTTCCAAGGTCAAGACCGTTAAGGTTAAGGTCGGCGGCAGCAAGAAGGCTAAGCAGAAGCTCATCAAGAAGTATAAGAAGTTCTTCACGAAGGCAAACGCCGGCAAGAAGGTAACAGTTAAGTAATGTCATTCTGACATATGAAAGTCTAAGAACGACAGAAAACAACAAATTGCTAACATAGGGTTCTGAGAAGAATCCGAGTTATAACCGTTCTGTAACTGAACACGCGAATAGGGGTCGAAAGGCCCCTATTTGCATAGAATTATAAATATAATGGTTGACAGCGGCGCCGGCAGCGAGTATATTATGTATTGGAATTAGCACTCTCAGATGATGAGTGCTAATAAACAGAAAAAGGGGGAATGACTCATGGATCTGAGCGAAAGACAGTTGCAGATATTGCAGGCGATTATCACAGACTATGTGGAGAATGCAGAGCCGGTCGGCTCACGCTCTATCGCAAAGAAATACGACCTTGGTGTCAGCCCTGCGACGATAAGAAACGAAATGTCCGATTTAGAGGAGATGGGCTATCTGACCCACCCACATACATCTGCGGGCAGAGTGCCCTCGGATAAGGCATACAGGCTGTATGTAAACAGCCTGATGAAAAAGAAAAATCTCAGTGCAAAGGATAAGAAGCTGATAAATGACAGGCTTTCCGCAAGCCGTGATGAATTCGACAGGACGATAAGACATGCGGCGGAGCTTCTGTCCGAGATTACAAACCTTGCGTCCTTTGCCATGACGCCCGCGACCAACGACGAAACAATCAGCTTCATCAGACTAATGCCGGTCGAGGAAAAGACCATAATCCTGATGATAGTTTCGGAAAGCGGAAGCGTTACGAATACCACATTGAGGCTGCCCGTGCCCTGTACCGCCGAGTCGCTGGAGCTTCTCAGCAAGAATATGACGGTAAACTACAGGGGCAGAACGCTGGACGATGTGCTTAAAAACGAGATTATCGAAGATGTCGGAAGCGATATAGAGGCTCTGGCGGCGCTCAGAGGCAATGTAATGCCGAGCTTCATAAGGACTCTTGAGGATATGCTCAATGTCAATCTGTATATGGAAGGCATGACGAATATCTTCAACCTACCCGAGTATTCGAGCATAGACAGGGCTCGCGACTTCATGGAGCTCTTCGCACAGAAGGATTGGTTCACGCAGAAAATGCTGGCGAGAGACGACGGAGTCGTGGTCACGATAGGCGAGGAAAATGACTCTCTAAAGGATTGCAGTCTGATTACGGCGTCCTATCATGTGGACGGCAGGCTGGTCGGCAAGATTGGGGTTATCGGACCAACGAGAATGAAATACGACGAGGTCACCTCGATAATGGAATATCTGACGAATAATCTGAGCGAGTCGTTCAGACTGACAGACGGCTCGGAGACGGGTGACGGAAGCGGCTAGAGGGGAGAAGCCGGATAAATACGGATTGGGAAAAGAAAACCACAAAAATAGCATAGATAATAAATAGAAAGGACATGGATATTGATGTCGGAGGAAAAGAAGAAGATAGATATTGAGGGCGGCGACGAGCTAAGGGAGGAAGCGGCGACAGAAGAGGCAGAGGCTGCCGAGACGGAAGAGACGCTTGACGCAGACGAGTACGCCGAGACCGAGAACGAAGCTGACGGCGCAAAGGGTTCTGAGGGTGGCGAATCTGACTCTGAGGACGGCGAGGCTGCCAATGATGAGGCTGACGGCGTAGATGAACCAAGGGAGCAGGCTTCTGCCGAGGAGATTGAGTCAGAGCGATATATGCGCCTAATGGCGGAATTCCAAAATTTCAAAAAGCGCGCGGCGAAGGAAAAATCAGATATTCACGCATTCGCGAACGAACGAATCATAAACGATCTTCTCCCCGTGCTGGATAATTTTGAAAGAGCGCTCGGCATAGAAAACGAGGGCGAAGGAGCCTCTGCTGAAACGACGGAGATGAGCGACGAGCTCGCGGGCTATGCCAAAGGCATGAGGCTGATATTCGAGCAGCTTTGGACGGCGCTTGAGAAAGCGGGTCTTAAAGAGATACCGGCTCTCGGCGAGGACTTCAATCCGAGCCTGCATAATGCGGTTATGACGGATAGTTCGCAGGAATACGAGGACGACAAAATCAGCAAGGTCATGCAGAAGGGCTATACGCTGAACGACAGAGTTATCAGACCATCAATGGTGGCGGTGAATAAAAAATAAATCTATATAAATCAGGAGGATATAAAAATGGGTAAAGTAATAGGGATTGATTTAGGAACGACTAATAGCTGCGTGGCAGTTCTTGAAGGCGGAGAGCCTACGGTTATCACTAATTCCGAGGGAATGAGAACTACGCCTTCCGTGGTTTCGTTCACAAAGAGCGGAGAGAGGCTGGTTGGCGAGACCGCAAAGAGAATCGCTATCACGGAGCCTGAGGGCACTGTGGCTTCCATTAAAAGGCATATGGGCGAAGATTACAAAGTAAATCTCCGCGGAAAGGACTATACGCCTCAGGATATTTCGGCAATGATTTTGCAGAAGCTCAAATCCGACGCTGAGGCATATCTCGGCGAGAAGGTTGAGGAGGCTGTAATCACGGTTCCGGCTTATTTCTCAGACGCTCAGAAACAGGCGACGAAGGACGCGGGCAAGATTGCGGGACTCGACGTAAAGAGAATTATCAATGAGCCTACGGCGGCTTCCCTCGCATATGGACTCGATAAGGACGCGGGAAATCATAAGATTCTCGTATATGATTTGGGCGGCGGCACATTCGACGTATCCATACTCGAGCTCGGGGACGGAGTATTTGAGGTTCTCGCAACGAACGGAGATACCATGCTCGGCGGAGACGATTTCGACAATGCTCTCGTGAACTTCCTGGCTGATAGCTTCAAAAAGGAGAACGGAATCGACCTCAGAGATGACAAGATGGCTCTCCAGAGGCTGAAAGAGGCGGCGGAGAAGGCTAAAAAAGAGCTTTCGAGCGCGCAGACCACCAAGGTAAATCTGCCATTTATCGCGGCAGGCGAAGGGGGTCCGCTCCATATGGATATGGACGTGACGAGGGCGAGATTTGAACAGCTTACAAAGGATCTCATAGACAGGACTATCGAGCCTATGCATAAGGCTATGAAGGACGCGGGGGTTACTTCTGCGGATCTCGAAAAGGTAATCCTGGTCGGCGGTTCCACAAGAATTCCGGCAGTACAGGAAGCTGTGAAGAACGTAACGGGCAAGGAGCCTTTCAAGGGTATCAATCCTGACGAATGCGTTGCCATTGGTGCTGCCATTCAGGCAGGCGTGCTGACGGGTGAGGTCAACGATATTCTTCTGTTGGACGTAACACCGCTCTCGCTTTCAATCGAGACGCTCGGCGGAGTTGCCACAAGGCTTATCGAGAGAAATACGACAATTCCTACAAAGAAGAGCCAGATTTTCTCAACGGCAACGGATAATCAGACGGCGGTTGACATTCATGTAATGCAGGGTGAGCGCGAGATGGCGGCAGGCAATATCACGCTCGGGAGATTCCAGCTTTCGGGTATCGCACCGGCGCCGCGCGGAATTCCTCAAATCGAGGTTACCTTCGACATTGACGCCAATGGTATCGTAAATGTTTCCGCGAAGGATATGGCTACGGGCAAGGAGCAGAAGATTACAATTACTTCTTCCACCAAGCTTTCCGAGGATGAGATAAATGCGAAGATTAAGGAAGCCGAGCAGTATGCCGAAGAGGATAAGAAGCAGAAGGAAGCAGTCGAGACTAAGAATCAGGCTGAGGGGCTGATATTTGAGATTGACAAGCAGCTTGGAGAGCTCGGCGACAAGGCGACTGATGATGAGAAGGCTGCGGTCAATACTGCCAAGGAAGATTTGCAGGCGGCAATCGAGGCTGATGATGTGGAAGGCATGAAAACCAAAATGGAGGCTCTTACAAATGCTTTCTATCCGATTTCCACCAGGATTTATCAGGAAGCTCAGGCGGCTGCGGGTGCTGACGGAAGCGCAGGCTTTGATCCGAGCGGCATGGGCGCAGGCGCTGGTGCAGGTTCTGAGGCAGGCGCAGGCGCGGCGAACGACAGCACGGTAGACGCGGACTACGAAGTCGTTGAGGACGACGAGTAAAAGCTGAAAGGATAGCAGATAATGGCAGATAAGAGGGATTTTTACGAAGTCCTCGGGGTTAATAGGGGAGCGAGTGATACCGAGATAAAGAAGGCTTATCACAAGCTGGCAATGAAATATCACCCCGATAAAAACCCCGGCGACAAGGCAGCCGAGGAGAAATTCAAAGAGGTAAACGAAGCCTATGAGATTCTCTCGGATCCCGACAAGAAGGATAAATATGACAGATTCGGACATGCCGGTGTCGATCCAAACTTCGGTGCGGGTCAGGGAGGCTTCGGCGGTTTCGGAGGATTTGGAAACTTCGGCGGAGGTTTCGGTGGCTTTGGCGGCGCCCAGGGCGGCGTGAGCTTTGAGGATATATTTGATATGTTTGGAAGCATGGGAGGTGGAAGGAGATCCACCTCCCGTCGCAGCGCTGCGCAGAAGGGAAATGACCTTCAAAAGACGATTACCATTGACTTCACCGAGGCTGTTTTCGGTTGCTCCAAGCAGATTGAAATACCCAAGGACGTAAGGTGCAAGACCTGCGGAGGCAGCGGAGCGAAGCCGGGAACGGGCAAAAAGACTTGCGACCAATGCGGGGGCACGGGTCAGATTACGCAGGTGAGCAATACTCCATTCGGCAGATTTCAAAATATTTCGACCTGTCCTAAATGCAGCGGCAGCGGAAGTATCGTGGAAACTCCATGCGATGATTGCCGCGGAACGGGCAGACAGCATAAGACGGTTAAGATTAAGGTGGATATTCCCGCCGGAGTTGACAGCGACAGCATTATAACGCTCAGAGGTCAGGGAGAGCCGGGTATCAACGGCGGTTCTGACGGAGACCTTTATATCGTGGTGAATGTGAGACCGCATAGCACATATAAGAGGAGAGGAGACGACCTCTATCTTGACATGCCTATCACATTTGAACAGGCGGCTCTCGGAGATAAGGTGCAGGTGCCGGGCTTTGGAGAGTCCTATACCTATACCATACCCGCGGGCACGCAGAACGGATCATCATTTAGGCTCAAGGGAAAAGGCGTGCCGAATCCGAGGACGGGAAGGAAAGGGGATCTCTATGTAAAGGTAAATGTGGAGATACCGACCAAGCTGGATCGCAAACAGAAGAAGGCTGTCGAGGAGATGTCCGCAAAACTCGGAAGCGGGGCATATCCTAAGAAGAGCAAATTTGACAAGCTGAAATTTTAAATTCCATATTTCTGTATTTTAAAAATGGGGTGACCACCTCATTTTAAATGCATATTTGGAGCTTGAAACATGATACAATAGCCAAGTACAGTAGTTGTAAAGAGCAGCGACTGTCGAATACAGCAGTCATAAACAGTATCGACTGCTAAGTACAGTAGTCATAAGTTGCGGCGATTGCTGAGCGCGTCAATCACGAGAGATATGCATAATATATATATAAAGGAAGGTTTTAAATGGCTAAAGTAGATATTTTCTCCGGTTTTCTCGGAGCGGGAAAGACAACGCTTATAAAGAAGCTCATCAGCGAGGGCTATGATACTAAGAATATCGTTCTTATAGAAAATGAATTCGGCGAGATTGGAGTCGATACGGGTTTCCTGAGAGACTCCGGAATTCGGATTAACGAAATGGTGGCAGGCTGTATCTGCTGCACGCTCGTCGGGGATTTCGGCAAGGCGCTTGGCGATGTGGTCGAGCAATATCACCCCGACAGAATTCTCATAGAGCCTTCGGGCGTCGGAAAGCTCTCAGATGTTATTATCGCTGTGAAGGATTTGCATAACGAAGATATAGAGCTCGGGGCGTTTACGACCGTAGTGGACGCCAAGAGATATAAGATGTATATGGATAATTTCGGTGAATTCTTCTCAAATCAGGTGGAAAATGCCGGCGCTATCTTCCTCTCTCACCAGCAGGGAATGAGCGGCGCGGAGCTTGACGCGATTGTGAGGGATATGCGGACGCTGAATGCCGAGGCGAATATTGTGACGACGGAATGGGATCAGCTTTCCGCTGTCAAAATGCTGGAGATAATGGAAGAGGGAAGGACGCTGAGTGCCGAGCTCGAAAGGCTCAGAGAAGAGGCATATGCGGAGCTTGCGGCACATGAGCACCACCATCATCACGAGCACGACCACGGGCATGAACATGAGCACGAGCACGACCACGAACATGAGCATGGGGAACATCATCACGACCAAGACCACGAACATGAACATGAGCATGAGCATGAGCATGGGGAGCACTGTCATCACGAGCATGAACACGTGCACCACCACCATTCCCATGATGAGCATTGCGGCTGCGGACACGAACATCATCATGGTCACGCTGCAGATGAGGTCTTTGATGAGATTGGGGTGCAGACGAGCAACAAATATACGAGAGCTGAGATAGAAGAGATATTGGACAGCCTTGACGAATGCGGAGAAGTCCTCCGCGCAAAGGGCATAGTCGAAAATGCCGACGGCGGCTGGCTGGAATTCGACTATGTGCCGGGAGAAGGCGAGGTCAGGGCGAGCGCTGCCGACGCGACGGGAATGCTTGCAGTTATCGGCACGAGGCTCAATAAGGAGAAGCTCAGCGAATTATTTAAGATATGAAATAATAATACTTTGTCATTCTGAGCACGAAGTGCGAAGAATCTTAATCAAATAAGATATTAGATCCTTCAACTTCGCGTACTGACGCACGCTCCGCTCAGTATGTCAGTATGACAGTAAAGTTGCGCAAGATGACAGTAAAGTCGCAAAAATATTCGATATATCAGATGAGGAGACTATGACAGAAAAGCCCGTATATTTCTTCGGCGGATTTCTCGGAGCCGGAAAGACAACATTCATAAAGGAGACGCTCGAAAGTCCTGAGTTTGGAAACGACGGCAGGACTCTCCTTATCGTCTGCGAAAGGGGCGAGGTCGACTACGAGCCTGAAAAATTCGCAGGGCAGAGCGTCAGAGTGGAGCAAATTAAGACTGAGGACGAGCTCAACGAGGCTAATCTTAGGCGCATCGCAGCCCCGGGAGGCTTCGACAGAGTTGTGGTGGAATACAATGGGATGTGGGAGAATCAGAAATTCTTCGCAGCAATGCCGCAGGGTTGGATAGTCGCTCAGGAGATGTCATTCTTCGACGCAAATACATTCATCATGTTCAACAGGAATATGCGCCAGCTCTGCTTCAACAAAATGCAGACGGCGGATTTGGTGGCGTTCAACCGCTGCGAAAAGGGCTTCGACAAAATGACATTCCACAAGGAAGTCAGAATTGCCAATAGGAGCAATATGATTGTCTACGAATACGGACCTGATGATATGGAAGTAGACGACATAATAGATCCGCTCCCTTATGATATGAGCAAGTCTCGCATTAAGATAGAGGACGCTTGGTATGCCGAATGGTATCGGGATATAAACGAAAACGACGCGGACTACGACGGGAAAACTTTCGAGCTTCGAGGTCGCGTCGCGCTTGCAAACGAGCTGCCTGAGGGACAGTTCGCCTTTGGTCGCCATGTCATGACCTGCTGCGAAGCGGATATACAGTTCGCAGGGCTCCTTGCATACTATTCGGGTGCGGTGGATCTGAAAGTCGGCGATTGGGTGGAGATTACGGCGAAGGTGCGTGTGGAGTACACGGAAACCTACCGCGAGAAGGGCCCCGTCCTCTATGTGAAGAATCTTAATATCTGTAAACCTTGCGAGCCCGAAGTAGCTACATTCTGATACAATTTCCTCACCTCTTAGGAAGAGGTATATGTGAGAATGAGAAAGAGGAGATAGTCGTGAGTATTACAGTATCGGGTAATAAGAAGGGAATTGCAAAGGCGCTGATGATATTGCTCCTTTGCTTTTTTATGTTGATTGGAAGCGCAGGGATTATGGCTCCGGCGAATGCGCAGACTTCGAGCAAGAGCCCATTTTCAAACGTAGGGTATTCGAGCTATACACATAATAGCAGATTTGACGGCAGGCTCATTGTAAACGGAGTTGACACGTCCGATTGGCAGTCCAAGAAATGCGATTGGACGAAGGCTAAGGAGGCAGGCGTGGACTATGCCATTATGAGGGTTACTTGGTCGGCAACTGCCAAGGGTTCGCTAAAGACCAAGAATGACAGCGCTTTCGAGTCAAATTACAAAAATGCCAAGGCTGCCGGAGTGATGTGCGGAGCCTATGTATTTTCGCAGGCGAAGAATGCAAAAGAGGCTGTCAAGGAAGCGGATTTTGCCGTCGCAAGGCTGAGGGCGCTCGGGATTGGACCTAATGATTTGGAGCTTCCGGTCTATATGGACTATGAGTTTTCGGGAACCAGACTGACAGGCAGGCTTTACGGGATCACCAAGGCGAAGGCGACGAATGCGGCGGCTGCGTTCTGCAACAGAATAAAGGCGCATGGATATACGCCGGGCATATATGCAAATCTCTCATTTTTCAAGAACCAGCTTGATACCAGCAAATTCGCCTCGGACGTAGACCTTTGGTGCGCGCAGTATTATAAGAAATGCGAGTCCGCCGTTAATTATTCGAAATGGCAGTATTCGAGCAGCGCAAAGATAGACGGTCTGCTTTCGTGGATGGGTATCAAGGGTAAGATAGACGTAAATTTCTGGTATGTGAACAGAAACGTAAACGCGAGCCCGCTCACGACGATTAAGGGAAGGACGGTGCTGAGCCTTGCGGATGCCGCCAAGCCGAGATTTACCATAAAAAACGGTTCCGCCACGCTGGTGGAAGGAGTCGATTATATCGTCGGAGGAATCCGAAATAATAAGAAGGGCAATGCCTATGCGTATATCAAGGGGATAGGAAGCTATGGCGGATATGCTCTTGTGCCGATAACCGTGACGGATAGCAGCTCGGGAGAGGCTAATGCGAATTTGAACGGAATATGCGCCAACTATCTGACCTATGCAAATACGGAGTTTTCCGTCTGTACCGAGAAGATTGATGACAGCGTTTCATATAAAAAAGGCGGTAAGTATACGGTGAATACCGACCTCAATATCAGGAAGGGCGCGAGCACGGCAAAGGCGAAGGTCAGGCGATCCAGCCTCAGCAAGAAAGCCAAGAAGGCGACTTCAAGCGGCGTATATGCGGTTCTCAAGCCGGGCACGAAGGTTAAATGCGTAAAGGTGAGCGGCGATTGGATAAAGGTCAAGGTCAAGGTCGGAAGCAAATGGGCGAAGGTTTACGGCGGCTGGATATGCACGCAGGACGGAGATGAGGTATACGTCGAGTAGAGAGCTTGAAGTCTGCGCCGAGTAGAGAGATTGAGGTTTGCCTTGAGTAGTAAGATTGAAATCAGCGTCGAATAGAGAGATTGAGGTTTGCCTTGAATAGGAAGCTTTCTGTAGTGAAAAGGTTGGTAGAAGTTGATATTTCGATATAGTGAAATAGTTTGGTGGAATTCATTATAAGTTGGGGGAAGCTGAGAGTGACCTGAAAATAGTTATGGAAGCAGCCCACGAAGAGTTGATGAAACAGCCTGCGAAGAACCTGTATAATATAAAAATCGGCTGAAAGACCTGACAATATTTTAACAAGCATAAAATTATTTGATATTATGTAGTAGAAAAAACAAGAAAAATCACAAAAAAAGAAAAAATGTTCTTGTTTTTTATTACTGTCGGGTGTATGATACTTGCATAGAAAAGAGCACAGGCAGACTAACAGACCGCAACTGATATAAGCGCGTGGAGACACGGAAAAATGTGCTAATATGTACTGACGCAGAGCAACCTATATAAGC
>JAFWFU010000048.1 GCA_017515425.1 Mogibacterium sp. | reverse complement strand
CCTGAAGATCGGTATCGACTACATCCGTATCATCCTCATCAGCCTCATCCCGATCGGACTTACGCAGGCATACTCCGGTACCCTTAAAGATCAGGGACAGACCAAAGAGAAAGAGCCGGTACAGGTATTTGAAGCACCTAAAGAAGAGCCGGCGACGCAGGCTTTTGAAGCGTCAAGAGAGGAAGCTGATGTAAAGGCTGCTTCGGAACCTGCTGCTACGGATAATAATGCGAGCGAAGCGGAGGACTTTTATCTTGATGAAAGCTTCTATTTAGATATTGAAGAAAGTTCACCTGCCACTCAGCGTATGTCGAGGGTTGATGCTCATACCCTGGCAGGTGCATATGATGATATAGATCTTTTTGACGCCGAGGAGGACGCCGCTGTGGAGGCGGACATTTTAGACGATGGCGAGCAAGCCATAGATGAAAAAGACCTGTTTGCAGAGATGTCGGAGACTCCTGCCGGACATACGGGCATGACTATTGCGGCACCTGCAGATGAGGAGGAAGAGATTGAAGCCCTAAAGAGAAGGCTGTCCGAGCTTACGGGAGCGGTGGATATGGGTTCTGAGGGCGATTCAGACGACACATTTGAATCTTTCGGCAGCGATTTCACATTCGAGCCCGAGGTGACGCCGGCTGATGACGCACTGTTTGCGGAGCTTACTCCTGCAAGGGAAGCCAAGCCTAAAGCTGAGGAGCCAAAGCTGGCAGAGGATCGCGCTCTTGAGGACTTTATGTTTGAGCCTGCGCCGACACAGATACAGACAGAGACTCAGACAGAGACTCAGGAAATGCCATCTGTTCAGGATTTGAAGATTGATGCTCCGGCTCCTATCCTATCCGATTCACAGAAGAAGGCTTTTGAGGGATTGGTATTCGACTTCCCGCAGGCGGAGCCTGCACCGGAGGCTGAGAGGACGCCAATATTTGACGCAACAACGGAGACGGCGTCAAAAGCTGAGGAAACACTGAAAGCAGGCGAAGCAGCGAGGGCTGTGGAGACATTGATAATTGAAGAGACACCTAAGGCTGAGGAGAGTTTGAAAGCTGACGAAGCTCCGGAGGCTGACGGAACGCCGAAGTTTGACGAGGCGGCGATTGTTGGCTCTGCTGCAAAGATTTCTCCGATAATAGGCTTTGCGCCTGCCATAACGGAATCGGCAGATTTCGGACTCGGGGAAGAAGCGCAGACAGCCGAAGAGCCTCAAGAGCCTGCAAAAGAGGATCTTGAGAAAGCTGCCGAGCCTGTGGCAACGCCCGCAGAGCCTGCGGTCGGTGCGGCTGGAGTCGAGACTCTGCTTATCAAGGAATCCGTTCCTGAGGCCCAGACGGCTCAGGCGGAGCCTGTTCCTGTGGTCAGGGACGTGGCTGATGTGGAAAATGTTGCAGCAAAGGTGAGCGACGCGGTTTCTTTCGAGGATCTGGAGAAGGAGCTCTTCGGAGAGGTCTCTGATGACGCTGAGCCTGAAACAACTAAGAAAATAGACAAATTCTATACTCTCTATCGCAAGAATGAGGAGTTCCAGAGACTGCTTGATGAGGAATACAGCAGACTAAAGGGCGAAAATATTCAGATTCCGGAAGAGGAAGAAGCAGCGGCAGTTACTGAAACGGCAACAGAGGCTGAAACCGAATCGTCTCCCGTCGCATTGACATTGGACGATTTTGCCAATGACGGCGACGCCGGATTGGGAAAGGCAGCTGTTAAAACAGAAGCGGTATCAGATTCACTATCAGATTCAGCAGATGTAAAGCCTGCATTTGGTCTGAGCAGCGAAGCTGAGGCGACAACAGCCGTTCTTGAGGAGCTTACCCAAGGAAGCAGACCCGTTGAGGACGCTACCATTTACAGAGTGGGTATGCCGGAGACCTCTGATCTGTCTGCGAAGCAGGCTGAACCCGCCGCAAATACGGGATTCAGCGTAGATCTCGGTAATGAGGCAGATAAGCCGAAGAGCCTCGGGCTCGACGGAACGGAGATAGCGGGTGCCGCTGTAGCGGGAGCCGCAGCAGCGGGAGCTGCCGAGGCGGTTTCGAAGGCGGGATCTGCCACTGACGCCGCAGGTGAGAAGCTGTCCAAGAAGGAAGCGAAGAAGGCTGAGAGAGAAGCGAAGAAGGCTGCCAAGAAAGCTAAGAAGGAAGAGGCAAAGAAAGGCTACGAAGAGGCTGCTAAGAAGGCTTTGAGCGAGGGCGAGGAGCCTCAGGAAGATCAGGCTGACTACGAAGAAATCGATGGTGGCAGCACCTTCCTTACGATATTTGCCGTATTAGTCGCGCTGCTCCTCGTGGTTCTTCTGGCGGTAATTCTGGTGCTTCACATAGCACCTGACAGCGGCATAGCCATGGCTATTGATAGGATTATCGAAAATATCACGAGCAAATTCAGCGATATAAACTCTTTCGGTGGCTATCGGCTGCTCTAAGAAATAACACAAGACGTTGTAATCAACCAGCAGCGGCAGCAGACGCTGCCGCTGTGATTTGTTTAAGGAGGACGCAAAGGTGGCGGTATACACAAAGGAAGCAAGAAAGGCAAAGAGAAAAGAAAAAAGAGACGAGCTCAAAAGCAGGCGCAAAAAACCTCGCAAGGGACTGTCTCTTATTCTTATGGTTATAGGTGTGGTAATGACCATGCTGCTATTGACTGTAGGATTTATCACCGATTGGCTGTGGTTCAAAGACCTTGGCTATACTTCCGTATTTTGGAAGAAGCTCATCACGGAATTTCAGATTGGGGCTCCTACATTCTTGATAGTGACTCTCCTGACGAGGTTTTATCTCAGAACCTTGAAAAAGGGGTATTTCAAGAAAATCGAATCGCATGAGATACCGAATGCAAAAAAATTAAACTCGGTATCATGGCTGCTCGCGATAGTTTTCGGACTTCTCGTGGCATTCTCTGCCTCTGCGGGCACATGGCTGATATACCTCAAATCGGCTCATTCGACGGAATTTGGGTTGAAGGATCCTCTGTTCAATCAGGATATAGGTTTCTATATCTTCAACCTCGATTGGCTGGATAAGCTCAACGGAATAGTGCTCGGTGCTGTCATAGGCATGGCAGTCGTCACGCTGATTTACTATGTATATCTTCTTTCCGTCAGGACTCCTGACTTCTTTAAGCGCAGCGAGGCTGCAGAGACAGAGGACGTAATCACCGAAGAGGAAGAAGAGGCGGAGCCAAAGGTTATCTACAGGACGCCTATAGACCATTCCGTCGTCGGCAGAATGTTCAGAGCCGGCAAGAAGGCTGTGGACACGGCGTTTGACAGCAATCACAAGAAGGCGAAGGGCCGCAAGGTTGACATCAATAATAATAATCTCGAACACCTCATGGAGATTGCGAGCGGCAAGCTAATCGTCCTCGGTGTGATTTTCTATCTAATGCTGGGCGTCAATTTCTTCCTAATGCAGTTCGACCTTCTGCATACACATACGGGTGCCGTATACGGTGCGGGATTTGTCGACGTAAATGTTACGCTTTGGCTGTATCGAATCATTATGCTTCTTTCTGCTGTGGGCGCGGTCACGCTTGCCATACATATTAAGAAGGGGGAGATCACCAAGCTCCTCAAGATCCCCGTCATCATGGTGCTCGTCTATGCACTCGGAACGGGCGCGGGCTCCTTGGTTCAGACGCTTATCGTCAGCCCTGACGAGATCAATAAGGAGACGAAATATCTCCAGAGCAATATCGAATACACGAGACATGCCTATGGCATTGATGATGTAAGGGTTGCCACCTATAAGGCGGACGATTCTCTCACCGCCGATACGATTGCGGGCAATGAGGAGACTATCGGGAATATCAGAATCAACGACTATGAGCCGGTAGAGGATTTCTACAACCAGACGCAGAGCATTCGTCAGTACTATAGATTTAACGACGTGGATATTGACAGATATACGATTAACGGCAATATCACGCAGACCTATCTGTCCGCAAGAGAGATTGACGAGAATAAGATTTCCGATACATGGATTAACAAGCACCTCAAATACACGCATGGCTACGGCGTTGCGGTTTCGCAGGTTGATACGGTTACGGCTTCCGGTCAGCCGGATGTCGTCGAGGGGAATATCCCGCCGGAGACGAATGTCGAAGAGCTTAAGATAAAAAGACCTGAGATTTATTTCGGCGAACTCTCGAAGGACTATATCATTGTAAATACCAAGGAAGCGGAGTTCGACTATCCTGACGGAAGCGAGAATAAATATACGGAGTATGAGGGTGAACACGGCATAAAGCTGAATCTTCTCAATCGCGTGCTCTATGCTATGCGCGAGGGGAATATCAATATCCTCGTCTCGTCGAATATCACCTCGAAGTCGAAGATTATGTATAACAGGAGCGTTGTAAGCAGGGTCAAGAAAATCATGCCTTATCTCTCCTACGAGGAAGACCCCTATATGACTATCGCGGACGGAAAGCTCTATTGGATACTCGACGCTTATACGACGAGCAGCAAATATCCATATTCCGAGCCTTATGACGAGGAGGTCAACGCGACCAACTATATCAGGAATTCGGTCAAGGTCGTCGTGGACGCATATGAGGGCACGGTGGATTTCTATGTGGTGGACGAGGACGATCCTATCGCAAAAACTTATCAGAAGATTTATCCAAAGCTCTTCAAATCCGCGGACAAGATTTCGGATGAGATCAGAGCTCATCTGAGGTATCCGAACGCCATGTTTAAGATTCAGGCTGATGTCTATACCAAATACCATATGGACGAGGTAAAGGTTTTCTATCAGAAGGAGGACCTCTGGGATATAGCTCATCATATCTATGGCACAGAGCAGGTTCAAATGGAGCCGAGCTATTATGTATTCAATCTGCCAGATACGGAGGAAGGCGCCGAGTTCATCAATATGGTGCCCTTCACGCCTAAGTCGAAGCAGAATATGACGGCGATAATGATGGGCCGTAACGACGGAGACAATTACGGACAGCTTATCGTCTATACGATGCCTAAGAATAAGAATATATATGGACCTATGCAAATAGAGGCGCAGATAGACCAGAACACTGAGATTTCCAAGGAGTTCTCGCTCTGGGCTTCCTCGGGCTCTAAGTATAAGAGGGGAGATCTCTTCGTAATTCCTATCGGCACTTCGCTGATGTATGTTGAGCCCGTCTACCTCGAGGCGTCGAATCAGGCTATTCCTGAGGTCAAAAGGGTAATCGTCGCCTATCAGGACAAGATTGCATACGAGCCGACTCTATCCGAGGCTCTCGTAAGCCTCTTCGGTGGAGACGCCGGCGATAAGCAGAATAAGATTGACGGCATTGATGACGGCGAAGGAGCCGCGAGTGATGATGTGCAGTCGCTGATTCAGAAGGCTCAGAATGCGTACAACAAAGCTATCGAGGCGCAGAAGAACGGCGATTGGGAAGGCTATGGCAGATATATCAAGCAGCTTGAGAACTATCTGGCGAAGCTGGCAAACGAGAGCGGTGCCGCTGCGGGTGATTCGGCAGCAAATGCCGGTGTTGACGCGGAAACGGGTGCTGAGGCGAATGCAGGAGCAGGAGCGGACGCGGCTGCAGGCGCGAATTCAGACGCAGATATGACTGCCGGTGATGAGGCAGGCAGCTCTGCCGCTGATGACGCCGCATAAAGAAACTTCTTATGCTCGGATTACGCTCAGACCCAGAATTACATAATTGCTATTCCGAGGTATGGAGCTGCGAAAAACGAATACGGTATATATAAAGATGATAAATTTCGATTTAAACAGAATGCTCTTCACGCTGACACCTGATGAACACGACGCGGAGACTGTCAGGCTCAGGCTGGAGGCACACCCAGAGGTCAGATTTGTGTCCTTCACGGGTGTTGATATGGGAAACCATCAGACGGACGAGAAGATTCCTGCAGCGGCGTTTCTGAATGATATGGAAAAACTGCTCTCGGACGGCGTTCAGACGGACGGCTCTTCCGTTGCGCTTCCGACCATAGCGGATTTGTCGAATGCCCGTGTGGATATAGTTCCGAACCACGAGGTGAATTGGTATGTCGAATACAATTTCGGCAATATCGACTATGAAACGGGACTTCCGACGGGAACACTTCGCATTCCCTCATTCCTTAGACACAATGGAGACAGAATGGTCGGCTCGAGGGTATTCCTGAGGGACGCGGTGGAGAGGTTTAGAGAGCGGCTCGATGAACTGCTGAAAAACAACCCCTATGTCTTTGAGCATATTGACGGCATTTCGGGGCATGATGAGATAGACGAAATCGAGCTGACGAATGCGACGGAGCTGGAGTTTTGGGTTAAGACGCCTGACGACAAGGCGGACAGAGATCAACTGTCGATAGCCCAGGAGCTGAAAGAGCAGTATTGGCAGAGGGTGTCGGGGCCTGTCGCGACGGCGATGGAGCAGACCCTTGAGCTCCTTGGTCATTACGGCTTCGGAGTGGAAATGGGTCATAAGGAAGTCGGCGGCGTAAAGGCAAAAATGGGCAATTCCGGCAGCTTCGACCATATAATGGAGCAGCTCGAGATTGATTGGAAATACGCTAGCCCTATGCAGGCTGCGGACAATGAGGCGCAGATAAAGCATATAATCCGTGATGTGTTCAGAATGAACAGCCTCGAGGTCACCTTCGCAGCCAAGCCCATACACGGAGTTGCGGGCTCGGGCGAGCATACCCATTTCGGCGTCTCGGCGCGGCTGAAAGACGGCAGCAGGATAAATCTCTTTGAGCCTGCAAATCGGGAGGCGGATTTTATGAGTCCTCTCGGATATGGTGCGCTCATGGGAATTCTGAGAAATTATGAGAAGCTCTATCCCATAGTTGCGCCCGACCACGACTCGTTTCAGAGGCTTAAACCCGGATATGAGGCGCCTGTATGCATAGTCACCTCGCTCGGCATGGATCACAGCACGCCTTCGCGTAATAGGACGGTGCTGATTGGGCTCGTAAGGGATTTGAAAAATCCGCTTTCCACGAGGTTCGAGCTCAGATCCCCAAACCCGCATACGAATACCTACCTTATTATAGGTGCGACCTATATGACTATGCTGGACGGAATTCGCGCTGCGCTCGAGTCGGGGAAAACCTCTGCCGAGCTTGAGGCGTCCATAAGCAAGAGATATGGAGAATCCGACTTCTATCTTGAGAAGGATAGAGAATATAGGTCGGAGCAGAATATCTATGAGGACTATTCGGTAGAGGAGAGAGAAAAGCTGTTCGGCTTGCCCCCTGCCAATGTATGGCAGAGCTTCCTCGCCTGGGGAGAGAGTGAATGCGACCCCCGCGAAGTGGAGATTATTACGGGCGGAGACGATACGGCGGCAATGATACTGCGTTCATATCGCGAGCAGATGATACTCAAATGGTCTATGGAATACCACGACAGATATATCCCGAATACCATGGATTTGCTCAGGGACTGCGTGAGGCTTCACGATGATGACAGCAATAAGTATGACGCTGATAATTGGAACCGCGTGAGCGAACTGAGGTCCCTCGTGGGACGTGAGGAAAACGACAGAGTATCGCTTTTGATGAAGGCAAGACTTGCCATTGATTCGCATGATTATACGGAGCTCAGCAGGCTGGAGCTTGAGATAGAGGAGAAGCTCGAGGAGCTGCGAGAGGTCTATGACAGATACCGGAGGAATATTTTTTAATGTTAGATATTAAAAGACTGAGAGAAGATTTTGAGGGCGTAAAGTCCGCAGTTGAGAGAAGAGGAAAGGGCAGCTTCGGTCTCGATAAGATTAAGGAGCTCGATCAGGAGCGCCGCTCCGTCTTGGCTGAGGTCGAAGCCTTGAAGAATAAACAGAACACCGTCTCGCGTGAGGTTCCCAAGCTGAAAAAAGAGGGGAAAGACGTCACGGCGCTTTTCGCTGAGATGAAGGAGCTTTCGAATAGGATTAAGGAGCTTGACGGAAAGGTTTCCGAGATTGAAGATAATCTCAGGAATGAGCTCCTCGGAGTTCCGAATACACCGAATCCTGATGTGCCTGAGGGAAGTGACGACGCGGACAATGTGGAGATAAGGAAGGTCGGCGAGCCGAGAACTTTCGACTTCGAGCCAAAGGCTCATTGGGATATAGGCGAGGCTTTGGATATATTGGATTTTGAGCGTGCGGGCAAGATTGCCGGAGCGAGGTTCACGGTCTACAAAGGGCTCGGAGCCAGGCTTGAAAGAACGCTTATAAACTTCATGCTGGACTTGCATACGGATGAGCAGGGATATGAAGAGATTATCCCGCCATTTATGGTGAACCGCGAGGCTATGACGGGAACAGGACAGCTCCCCAAGTTTGAGGACGATATGTTTTACCTCCCCGCCAAGGATTTTTTCCTAATACCTACGGCGGAGGTTCCCGTCACAAATCTGAGGGCGCAGGAGATTATTTCGGGCGAGGAGCTTCCAATTTGCTATACGGCATATACGCCATGTTTCAGGAAGGAAGCGGGCTCTGCGGGGCGTGATACAAGGGGTCTGATACGTCAGCACCAATTCAACAAGGTGGAAATGGTTAAGCTCACAGCCCCCGAGACATCATATGATGAGCTCGAAAAGCTGACTGCCGACGCCGAGGAAGTGCTAAAGAGGCTCGGAATTCCTTATAGAGTCGTGGTGCTATCGACGGGAGATTTGGGATTCAGCTCCGCAAAGACCTATGATATAGAGGTGTGGATGCCGAGCTATGGCAGATATGTGGAAATATCGAGCTGTTCGAATTTCGAGGACTTCCAGGCGCGACGCGCCGGAATCAGATTCAGAAGGGAAGGCGGGGGCAAGCCTGAATTCGTCCATACGCTGAACGGATCCGGCTTGGCTGTAGGACGCACGGCGGCAGCCATTTTGGAGAATTTCCAGCAGGCTGACGGCAGCGTGGAGATCCCTGAGGCTCTAAGACCATATATGCATGGATTGGAAATGATTAGCAGATAGGTTTTCGCAAATAACGAACTGCTGCGGAAATAGCAGAATGTCGTAGAAATAATATACTGACAGGAAAACAGCAGGCGGCGGCAGAAAAATAGAAAAATAATAGAAGAAATAATGGGATAGGGCGCAGCGCGCGGTGCAAGGTTTAAGACGGCAGAGGCGGCTGCGTTTTGATTTTTTTTGCACCATGCCTATCTTTATCTGAAATTTTTTTCTTGAATATGCAATAAAAGAGCTCGCTTAGACGTTAACAGTATATAAGGGTTTGATAATAAGAGGCTTAGTGTTTAAGAAGGATAATAAACGAGAAGGGATAAAAAGGAGGTTTAAGATGAGACAGAGAATTATCAAATTTGCTGTTATGATGATGACAGTAGGAGCTATGCTCTTCACATCACAGACGAACGCGGACGCAAGAGCGCCTTATATCGAAGATGTGGAGCACAAAGGCGGCGGCAGAATCGAAGTGGATTTCCACGGCGATGTCAGCTATAACAACTGCAAGGTTACCGTAAAGGATAACAAAGGGAAGAAGTATAAGGCTGTCAGAATAAGAAAAGATGAAGATGATTTAAGCTTTACGATAAAGAAGTATAAGAGGGGCAGGACTTATAAAATCACCATAAGCGGCATAAGGCTGTGGGGAACCAGCGGATACGGAAAGAGAAGCTGCAAGATTAGAATTCCTAAGAAAGCCCGTTATGAGGATTATGATGACTATGACGATTACTATGATGACGATTATTATGACGACGATGATGACTATGACGACTATAGGAATGGCTACCGCCCGAGTCCTAATCCCGGCAACAATGTAAATCCGAATCCAACTCCAAACCCCAACACCGGGGGAAATACAAACCCGAATCCTAATACCGGAGGCGGTACAAATCCGAATCCCAACCCTAATACCGGGGGCGGTACAAATCCGAATACTCCGACTCCGACGGTGATTGTTACACCTGGTCAGGGACAGACGAACAATTTCAAGACAGAGGACGAGATAGTTCAGATTGCTCTAGCCTCAATCCAAGGTGCTACGGCTCAGAATTCGACGATTACAAAGTTTGAAGCCGATTTTGAGCATGGCGTATGGGTATATGAAATTGAAATAATATGCGGCTGGATCGAGTACGAGATGGATATTGACGCTGTAACAGGGCAGATACTGAGCTGGGAGACGGACGATTGATAGGTCTCTGATTGATAGGAATATAGATAGGCTTGCGATTGATAAATATGCAATCGTAAGCCTATTCGGTTCGGAGTGCGACTACAGGATCTTTTCTGGCTGCCATGCCGGATGGAATGAGACCTGCTATCACCGTCAGAAGCACGCTTATTATAATTAGGACCGTTCCACCGTAAAAGGGAAGGATAGCCTTTAATGCCGCTATCTTCGTCAGCCCGATAAGCAGCTTGTTAATGGGTATTAGGAGAAGGAGACTGCTGCCTATTCCCATGACTCCGGCGCAAAGTCCGACTATGATTGTCTCCGCGTTGAATATGCGGGATATATCGCGCTTAGACGCGCCAATGGCGCGGAGTATGCCTATCTCCTTGGTACGCTCAAGTACGGAAATATAGGTGATTACGCCTATCATAATAGAAGAAACTATAAGGGATATTGCAACAAAAGCTATCAGCACATAGCTGACGGCGTTGGTGATAGTCTTGACCGATTTAATCAGTACACCGGTGATGTCGGTATAGCTGATTACGAGGTCCTCATCTCCGGCGTCCTGCATATCCCTATTATAGTCATCAATAAATTTCAGGAAATTCTCCTTTGCCTCAAAGTCCTTGAGATAGAAGGATATAGAGGTCGGTTTGGAGAGATTGGCATATCCGAGCTTTCTGAGGTTGGAGTCATAGCCGCTCTCTCCGCCGCCCGAGGCATAGGCTGTTATGAGTCTTGTAAGCTCTTCTTCATCCATTTTCATCGTAAAAGCGTCGGCTATTCCGGCAGGGTCTACCTGGAATTTATCAGACAGAGAAGACACGGCGTCGCCGACCGCCTTGCCGACATTGGTGCCGGCAACAATAGCGAGCGCATACTGCCCAATTCCGTCCTGGAGCTCGTCTGATGAAAGCATGGCTTCCGATACTCCCGAAAGAGCGGTCTTTAATATATCCTCAGCCTTCATATTGCTTGCCGCAGATGCCTGCATAAGAGCGGCAGCAAATGCGGTTAGTTCCTCTTCGCCGAGCATAGGCATCATAGCAGCCAGCATGGACTTCACCTCGGCCTCGCTTTTCCCGTTTACGGAGTCAATGAGAGCCTTAGCCTCATCTTTACTGAATGGAATGCCGCCCGCACTGAGCTGCTGTGCGAACTGCTCCGCTATAAGCTCAGGATTTGCTGCTGCAATCCCCTGATTTATCGAATCCTTCGCCCCTTTAAGTGCTTTGGCATAGCCTTTGAGCAGATTGTTGAGGATTGCGGCATGGGGATTCTTTTTTGAAAAAAGATTATCCTTGAGAGCTGTATTTATCAGCTCATTTGTCAGAGTGAAAGCGTCGGCATTCTTAGCAGCCGCGGATTCTAAATCTGAATTGATGGCATTGAAGGCTTTTTTGAGATCCTCATTTACCGCATTCGAAATCTTATCGGTCGCCTTACCGTCGCTTATCTTGGTGGTGGCATTACGAGATATTTCCTGAAGCTCCTTTTGAAGAGCCGCTTGATCCATATCGCCGCCGAGCGCCCTAGCGAGCTTATCTTCGTCAATGCTGATCATATCTTCAAATCCGAGACCCTCGCCCGAGTCGCTTCTGACTTCCTCAAAGGACTTGCCGCTGAAAACATCTATGTCTTTATTGGCAAGCTGCAATTTGACAATATCGGATTCCTTGGCGGAGTCAATCATATGCATGGTGAGCTCGGGCAGATAGCCGACGCCCGAATCCATGGCGTTTGCGCTATTTTTCTCCTTCGCGCAGACTATGCCCGTAATATGGAGCTTCTCGGAGTTTTTGATGAGGTCTTCCATATACTCCTCGTCGCCCGTCATATCTTCCCAGACATCATAAGATGAATTCTGCCGATAGGTATCGCAGGAATTGACTAGGGCGAATTCCTTACCGATAAAATCCTCATATGTCCATTCGAGCTGTTCGTTGTTGTTTTCGACTTCCTCTCCGCTCATAACATCGTTTATCATATCCTTGAGCTCCTGAGGATCCCTGAGCCCGAGAGTGTAGACGATATAGTCGTTTAGCTGATCCTCGCTGTCGAGGACGAGGAGGAGTTCGTCATATTTTTCGGGCCATTTGCCTGCTAAGACCTTATACTGCGATTTCAGAAGTTCCTCGTTGTCCATGAGCTGGAAGAATACATCCGAATTCATCATGGAGAAATTATTTTGCTGAAAGCCGTTCATATAGGACTGCATGATTGAGCCCGGGCTGACTCTGAGAGGACCATATTTTAAATCGGTAGAATAAATATATACCGAAAGACCGTAGCCGTATTCATAGGCGTTGAACCAGCCCTTGATGTCGTCCATATTTGAATCCACATATTTCTTGAATGCGGCGAGGTCGTTTGAGCCGACGCTTGCCAATAGGTCGGTCATGATCTGCTGTTCATGTATGCTGCCGTCAGCGTCCTCGCCCTTGGTGTCCTGGGCGTTTGCCATGAATGCCGTTATCATGGAGGTCATATCAGCCGTTTCTGACTGTATGGTAAGAGGATAGGACGCGAGTGTGTCCTCTTCGAGCTTGTCGATATATCTTTGGAAGCCGTTGGAAACTGAGAGTATCAGGGCTATTCCTATTATGCCAATGCTGCCGGCGAATGCAGTCAGCAGGGTGCGCGCTTTCTTAGTCATCAGATTGTTAAGAGAAAGAGAAAGCGCCGTGAGCATGGACATGGATTTGTTGCGCCTGCGTTTTTTATGACGCTCATGTCCGAGTCCCGCGGCTGACGCAGAGCCGGCGTCATATGGGTTGCTATCGCTTGTGACGCGCCCGTCCGTAAGGCGTATAATCCTCGTCGAATACTTCTCTGCAAGTTCGGGATTATGCGTTACCATGATGACGAGCTTGGTAGCAGATATTCTCTTTAGAACGTCCATGACCTGTGCGCTCGTCTCGGTGTCGAGAGCGCCCGTAGGCTCGTCAGCAAGTATGATGTCGGGATTGTTAATGAGGGCGCGGGCTATGGCGACGCGCTGAACCTGTCCTCCGGACATCTGCGCAGGGCGCTTATACATTTGATCTCCGAGCCCCACCTGTTCTAAAGCCTCGATAGCGCGCCTGCGCCTCTCTCCGCGGCTCACGCCGGAGAGAGTCAGCGCGAGCTCCACATTCCTAAGCACGCTCTGATGTGATATAAGATTATAGCTCTGAAATACGAATCCGATAGTATCATTCCTATACGCATCCCAATCGGAGCTGCGGTATTCCTTGGTGCTGACGCCGTTTATTATGAGGTCTCCCGAAGTATATTGGTCGAGACCGCCGAGGATATTCAGCATTGTCGTCTTGCCGCAGCCGGAAGGTCCGAGCACCGAAACGAACTCGCTCTCTCTAAAAGCGAGGCTGACACTTCGGAGCGCGTTTACGACTTCTGCACCGGTCTTATAATTCTTCGATACATTTCTCAGCTCAAGCATGATAACGACTTTACCGCATAAGATAAAAATACAACGATATTTTACACTAAAGAGCACTGAACAAGGTAGATATATACAATTTTTAATGATACTATTTTGGCAGCAATACTTTAGGATTTGGAAGGGAATTATGGATAGACAGGATAAAGACTTGGCATGGATGCTGCAATTTGAAAATATCGCTTGGTATGAGGACGGCAGGGTGGATATACTCGACAGGCGCATATATCCTATCGAGGTGCGAAAGCTATCATGTCATTCACATCAGGAAGTGGCGAAGGCAATCAAGGATATGGTGACGCAGAGCGCGGGGCCCTATGTGGCATGTTCAATGGGCATGGCATTGGCAGCCTATGAATGCAGAGGGAAAAGGGAATCGGAGCAGCTCGCATATCTTGATGAGGCTGCCTATAGGATTTCCCACGCCAGACCGACTACAACATGGCGTATGCAGAAAATCTGCGAGGCTTGTATCAGTGCAGCTCGCGAGGCACTCTCAGGCGGCATATCTGACGTATCCGAAGTGATAAAGGAATTCGCCATTGAGCAGAACAATAAGAGATATGCGGGCATAGGCATTGCCGGACGCTATCTGGCAGAGCTGTTTCCGAATAAGGGAGCGGTGATGACGCAATGCTTCGCGGAGACCATAGTAGGCATTATGCTCCGAGAGGCGAGGGCTCAGGGCAAGGATATAAAGCTGTACTGCCCGGAGACCAGACCCTTCTTTCAGGGCTCGCGCCTGACGGCAACGGTCTGTCATGATATGGGCTTTGATGTGACGGTCATTACCGATAATATGCCTGCTGCAGTAATCAAAAATGAAGGAATAGACATCTTCACCTCTGCGGCGGATGTCATCTGCTGCGACGGCTATGTGGTAAACAAGGTGGGAACCTATCAGATTGCTATTGCCGCGAAGTATCACGGCGTTCCATACTATGTGAGCGGCGCGCCGGATCAGGGACATCAGAGTATTGACAGCGTGCATATAGAGATGAGAAACCCCGCTGATGTGCTCGAAGCCATGGGAACGCCGACGGCGAATCCAAATGTAAAGGGCTATTATCCCGCCTTCGACATCACGCCGCCCAATCTCGTAACGGGTGTAGTCACCGACCAAGGCGTATTCGACCCATATAAATTGGCGGATTATTCAGCCGGGCCCGATGATTTCTTGGTATGAGATGAGGCGAATACCTGAACGATATAGGGATATACTATGGATATGATGATGAGAATGGCTCCGGCGACTATGCCGGCAGTCATTTTTTCATGCAGGAAAACAATGCCGAGCAGGGCTGCTGACAGAGGATTTGCAACGGTCAAAAGACCTGCGCGCTCCGGCGTCGTATATTTCTGCCCGAGGGGCTGAATGGTAAATCCCACGCCGCTGCATATAATGGCGAGCGCGAGTATGGCGCCCCATTCCGTACTGCTCGCGGGCAGCCGGATTTCCTCGACGAAGAAGGCTCCGATGAGCGAAAAGATTGAAATGAAGAGGAGCTGATAGACAGCAACGTGCATGGGGTCGTCCTTCTTGGCTGCATAGTCTGTGATGATTACTGAGGTGGAATACCAAAATGCGCCAATCAACACCAGGATTTCCCCTGAGCTGAAACCGACCCTATCGCCTTTAAGCGTGAGAAAGCCCACTCCGAATAGGGCGATCAGAGAGCAGATAATAGTCATGCGGCTCGGGAGCCTTCGCGTAAGAATGCAGGTAATTATCGGCACCATGACGACGGCCGTGCCTTCGAGAAAAGCCGTAACAGTAGAGGTCGTGGTCTGCAATCCCTTGAGCTCAAATGCCATGGAGAGGAAGAGGGCAAAGCCGAGCAGAGCAGAATGCGCGAGCTCTCGCTTCGTTACGCCGACGAGCTGTTTTCTGAACAGCAGAGCTATAATTGCGAATGCTATGAGGTTTCGACAGCCCATTAGAAGGAAGGGCCCCATTGTGCGCATTCCTATTTTGGCAAACAAAAGGGAGCTACCGCGTAGAGCCAGCGCAGTCCCGACCAATATCTCGCCACGTCTTTCGTTCATCTCAAATTTCATGTTGCAATTTTAACTTGCCGAGACCTATAATTCAATGCTTAAGGCAAATACCATGACGAAATAAACGATAGCAGGTGGCAATAAACCTTTATTCTATATTAAATGGCACAGCCGTCCAGCCCTTGTATTTCTTAATCCCGCGGACTATGGCATAGCCCGTGCCGTTCTTTGTATTCTGTATGAATGAGACCTGATAGTCCTTGCCTTTTTTCAGCTTCTTCCCGTCCTTTGACAGACTGATTTCAGGCACGGCTCTGTGATTTTTCAGCTTGACGGTTTCGGATTCAAATTCAAAATCGCATTTTTTTATGGAAGTCTGCTTTTTCTTTCCCTTTGCGCGAGTGGGGTAGACCTTGCCGGGCTCTATATACCAGAAATCCATATCAACTTTTCCCTCAATGCCGTCAATCTCGGCGGAGTCCGTCGCCTGCCAAAACATATAGTCTGCCTTCACGTCGCATTTGCCGCCGTACTGCGCAGCCCAGAGAGTGTATTTTTTATCAATGAGCGTCGCGTCCATATAGTTGGTGAACATATCGTAGTTGCCATAGATTGCGGATTCATATCCATGCTCTTCAACCCTGCGGCAAAAGACGGTTACTATCTCATTGAAATGACCTGCGGCAAAGAGCTCCTCCGCCTCTATAGCCTTTTCCAATCTGCCGCCTGAATAAAGCTCATAGTCGATAACCAGCGGAAGATCAATATCATAGCGTTTTACTAGGCTTACGAGATAGTCCGCCTCTTCCTCGGCTTCCTTCACATTTATAGCCTGCGAGTAGAAATATACGCCCACCATTATGCCGGATTTGCAAGCCGCCTTGATATTATCCTTGAAATTCGCGTCCTCTTTGAGCTCGCCCGTCTTGGCGCTCCTATAGCCTGCCCTTATGAATACGAAGTCCGCGTCTGAGGACTTGACCTTCTTCCATTTAATCTCCTTTTGGAACTCGGAGACATCTATGCCCTTTATTTTGAGGCAATCCTCGTAGCGTTTATTATGGGTGAAGCCCTTGCCACTGAGCTTTTGATGTGAAATGCCGCTTACATATGAAATCACTTTTATCACCATGATTGCCAGCAATACAATGCAGGCGAGAATAACTATGAGCGTGAATTTGTTGAATGTCTTGCGATTCTTCGAGCTCTTTCTCAAGCTCTTTCTCAAGCTCTTTCTCCTGGCGGGACGCACACCTCTGCGCTTCCCGCCCTTGGGCTCCTCTTTTAAATAAACAGGCTCCTTGGTCGCGTCGCTTCCGTCCTCTCTTAATACTTTTCTGATATTGTTTTCGGTCATACTATCTGCCTTCCCTAAAAATGCATATAGGATTTCAGTTCGCTCTCCATTGCCTCTCTATGGTGCTTGGTATAAATGCCAGGCAGTCCGCCCGTATGCAGGAATATGATATTCTCGCCGGACTTTATCCTGCCGCTCTTCGCTTCCGAAACGATGGCTTCAAAGGTCTTTCCCGTATAGCATGGGTCAATTATAATCGCTTCTTTACGCGCTAGATAATACATGACATCACGCACTTCCTCTACGGCATTATTGTATTCGCCATGAATATAGTCAGTGGAAATATCGAAGTCCATGGAGTCGAAGTCGTCCTTCGCATAGACGAAAGCTCTGCCGTAAAAATCGCAAAGCCTCTCCCAATAGCCTCGCATATACGCAAATAAATTCTCCCTGTCCGTGCCGCTACCGGGATAGGGAAGGACGTTTATGCCTCGCAGCTTTAGGTTTGAATTGCAGTATTTCAGCCCTATGAGCATACCGAGATAGGTACCGAGGCTTCCAATAGTGACAAAAATGGTGGAGTCATCTATTCCCATAGTCCTCGCCTGCTCATCAAGCTCGATGGCGCATTCCGCATAGCCGAGCATGCCGAGCTCATTCGAACCGCCCATGGGGACATAATAAACGCGCTCGCCCTCCGCCTCGTATTTCTGAGTGACAGCCTTCCTGCCGCTTTCCATATCTTCAACGAAATAGACGGGGCAGCCGAGAATGCCGTCAAGAAGGAGGTTGGCGTTTATCTCCCCGGGGTATTTGTCGGCTGTGATAATAGCTGATTTCAACCCGTACTTTGCGGCAACTGCCGCCGTGAGCCTGCCGTGATTGGTCTGCGCACCGCCTTCTGTGATGAGCATGGTGGCGCCTTGGTCAAGGGCGTCCTTTAGGAAGTATTCAAGTTTCCTGAGCTTATTGCCACCCGTCGCGAGGTTTGTTAAATCGTCGCGCTTGCAGTATAGCTTTACGCCTAGATCATCAGATATATTTGCCAGCCTCTCGAGCGGCGTAGGCAAATGCAGAAATTCGATTTTTTCATGTCCAAACAGCATATTCAGGATTCCCCCTCTGCGTAGTTACCGATAATTGTAACATATATTCTGCACGGAAATTGCTGCAAATATTGATAACATCTAAAGCCATATGGGAGAGACAGATGAAAGAATGTATGTGAGGCAGTTGAAAAAATGGCGAAAATATTGAAATTTGAGCAAAAAGCTCTTGTGTTATCCTGATTGTTGGCATATAATGACGCTTGCGAATTAATGCATTATAAAAAGAAAGTGGGGTAAAATAATGGCAAACATTAAATCCGCAAAGAAAAGAATCCGCGTAATCAACAAAAAGACTGCTCGTAACAACAGGGTCAAGCACCATGTAAAGGAAGCTGAGAAGGCGTTCCTCGCAGCGGTTGAGACAGGCGACGCAGCTAAGGCGGGAGAGGCTTTCCGCCATGCTGAGAAGAAGCTCATGCAGGCTGCTGCAAAGGGCACATTCCACAAGAATACAGTCTCACGCAAGATTAGCAGATTCGAGAGAAAACTCAACGCGCTAGACGCGAAGTAATCTCACCCGTCCCCACAGGCGTATAAGTTAAATGCGCAAACAGCCGGAGTGTCTCCCGGCTGTTTTTTACCTTTAAAATATGATAGTGTTAAATCAGCTAACGAAAACGAGACAGATATTTGCCATAGGTAGTGCAAACTGATCTATGGAGATTGAGACAGGCGGGAGTGTATACGGAGTATATATAATGAAAACAATGAGCGAATCATCGGGCATGAAATTCTATGAGGCGATAGACGAGATGGATACCAATGTCGAATGCCTCATGCTGACGGTATGCGAGGGAGAGTTCGCGGGTGAGAAGATAATAATCTCCGCGGGCGAAGCGGCATGGCTGGAAAAATCGGACGGCTTCTTTTCAGTCCATATGGAAGAGGCGGCGGCTATAACAGGCAGCGGACTGACGGAGATTGGCGGCGTAAGGATTTATTCGGAGACTCTCGGAAGCGAGAAGGAAATCATAATCTGCGGTGCGGGTCATGTTTCCATGCCCGTCATCAGAATCGCCAAGATGATGAATTTTCGCGTAACAGCCATAGATGACAGAGAGGCGTTCGTGCAGAATGCTCTGGCAAACGGAGCGGATATAGGTATATGCAAGGGCTTTGAAGAGGCGCTTACTGAGATCCCCGGCACGAAAGACAGCTTCTTTATCATAGTGACCAGAGGGCATAGATATGACAGAGAATGCCTGCTCAGTATCATAGGGAAGCCACATGCTTATATAGGCATGATAGGCAGCAGGCGCAAGGTAGGCATGGTTAAGAAGAGCCTTGCGGACGCGGGCGTTTCGCAGGAGATAATCGACTCGGTTCATACACCGATTGGGCTTGAAATTGGAGCCGAGACTCCTGAGGAGATAGCCGTTTCGATTATGGCGGAGATAATAGAGGTAAAGAATAAAAAGAAAAGGAATTTCGGTTTCCCGCGTGATATAATGAATGAGCTCTTATCAGTCGAAAGAGAGCCTTTAGTCATGGCTGTCATAGTGTCTAAGAAAGGCTCGTCTCCGAGGGGCGTTGGAGCGAGAATGCTTGTAAAATCTGACGGGAGCATAATAGGAACCATAGGCGGCGGCATGGCGGAGGCGGCTGCAATCAAAAAAGCCCTCGAAATGCTTTCCGAAGGCAAATCTACAAGACCATATATGATGAATATAGATATGGACGGCAAGGCTGTAGAGGAAGAAGGAATGATTTGCGGCGGAGCTGTGGAGCTGCTGATGGAAGTGGTGTAATAGGCAGCGCTCAAAATATTTATATATAAGGAGAAAATTGTTTTGGCGTATTTATTTACGGTAAACGGAATCAAAAGGGCGGTCGAAGAGGATAAGCCTCTGATAAGATACCTGAGAGACGATTTGAAACTTTATTCGGTAAAGGACGGCTGCTCGGAAGGCGCATGCGGCACATGCACCGTCATAGTCGACGGGCGTGCAACGAAAGCGTGCGTCTTTTCTACTGCAAAGGCTGAGGGCAAGGGAATCATAACTGTAGAGGGGCTCAGCAAAGAGGAAAAGGAAGCCTTCGTATTTGCCTTCGGTTCATGCGGCTCCGTTCAATGCGGATTTTGCATACCCGGCATGGTAATGGCGGCTAAGGCTCTGATAGACCAAAACCCGAATCCGACAGATGATGATATTAAAAAAGCTATCAGGGGAAATATCTGCCGCTGCACGGGATATAAGAAAATCATTCAAGGCATAAAGAGGGCGGCTGCCGTGCTCAGGGGCGACGAGGAGATTAAGTTCGTGGCGCAGTTCTCGCCGGAAGGCAGCGAGGGAGAATACGAGTATATATCCGAATTCGGAACCAAATACGACCCCGCCGTGGTGTCGGGAATCGAAAACTATAAATACTCAAAATACGCTTCCAAATACGGTGTGGGACAGAGCGTTTTCAGAGTAGATGTGAGGAAAAAAGTTCTCGGCTACGGCAAATATCCTGACGATATAGGGCAGGAATATTTCGTGCCTATAGATAAGCCCGAGCTTATAAAGGAGCAGGCGGGCTGGAGCACTGAGAAGATAGAGGCTGCCCTCGCTAATGGAGAGATAGAAATAGGCAAGACCATTTACAGAGAGGGTGAGCATGGCTGCAATGCCTGCATCATGGTGGACAGCGATATGCCGCCAATGGTCTACGCATCTGCAGTTCGTTCGGATTATCCGAGGGCGATAGTGAAGAAGATAAATAAGGCAAAAGCGGAGTCGCTTCCCGGCGTGCTCGGAGTCCTTACCGCTGATGATGTACCTGTAAACAAGGTCGGGCATATACAGCAGGATTGGGATGTATTTATAGCCGAGGGAGATACTACGAGAATGGTGGGAGACGCTATCTGCCTTGTAGTAGCCGAGACGCCTTTCATTCTGGCGGAAGCCAAGAAGCAGATAGAGGTGGAATATGAAGTTTTGACGCCTGTGAGAAATATAGACGAGGCTAGGGCTGAGGGCGCGCCGAGGCTTCATGCTCATGCAGAGGGCAATCTCTGCGCCATGAGACATGTCAGAAGAGGCGACGCTGCGAAGGCTCTTGCCAAATCGGCATATGTCGTCACCGAGGAATTCCATACTCCCTTTACGGAGCACGCCTTCCTCGAGCCGGAATGCGCAGTATCATTTCCATACAAAGATGGCGTTAAAATACTTTCAACCGACCAGGGCGCCTATGATACGCGGCATGAGGTGCTGCATATGTTCGGCTGGGAAGATAGTCCTGAGAGAGTCGTAGTGGAAAACCAGCTCATTGGCGGGGGCTTTGGCGGCAAGGAGGACGTAACCGTCCAGCATATTTCGGCACTCGCCGCATGGATTTACAAAAGACCCGTCAAGGTGAAACTCAGCAGAGAGGAATCCCTGAGGGTTCACCCCAAGAGACATGCCATGGACGGTAAATTCACGCTCGGCTGTGATGAAAACGGCATACTGACGTCGCTCGACTGCGAGATAAATTTCGATACAGGAGCCTATGCGAGTCTATGCGGTCCGGTGCTTGAGCGCGCCTGCACTCACAGCGTAGGCCCCTATAACTACCATAATACGGATATAAGGGGATATGGCTACTATACCAACAATCCGCCAGCCGGTGCATTCAGAGGTTTCGGCGTATGTCAGAGCCAATTTGCCCTTGAGTCACTTCTGAATGTGCTTGCGAAAAAGGTGGGGATCAGCCCCTGGGAGATAAGATATAGGAATGCGATTGCGCCGGGAATGGAGCTTCCCAACGGACAGATTGCTGATGTATCGACGGCGCTTAAAGAAAGCCTCGAGGCTGTAAAGCCGTTCTTCGATAAGGCGCCTAAGGACAGCGTTGGAATAGCCTGCGCCATGAAGAATGCGGGCGTCGGAGTAGGACTGCCGGATAAAGGCAGAGCCAGACTTTTGGTAGATGAGGGAGTTGTATATGTGTATACAGCCGCGTCCGATATAGGGCAGGGGTGTCAGACGGTATTCTGCCAGGACGTGGCACAGGCGACTGATCTGCCGATTTCCATGATAAGGATAGGAATATCGAGCACCGAGAACGCGCCGGACTCTGGTACGACATCAGGCTCGAGACAGACCTTGGTGACGGGAGAGGCGGTAAGAGGCGCTGCGAAACTGCTCAGAAAGTCCATGGACGAAGAGGGCGTCACAGAGGACAATCTCGAAAGAATGAACGGCAGGGAATTCACTTATGAATACTTCGAGCCCACCGACGAGTTAGGATCTGACAAACCGAATCCGAGGAGCCATATAGCATATGCCTATGCGACAAATGTGGCGGTTCTTAATGAAGAGGGTAGGGTGACGGATATATATGCCGCTTTCGACGCGGGCAGAGTGGTCAATCCCATAGCTATGTCCGGGCAAATAGAGGGCGGCGTCCTCATGGGAATGGGATATGCCGCGACTGAGGATTGGATCTTAGAGGACTGCGTTCCTAAGGCGAAATATGGAACTCTCGGACTTATGAGGTCAACGGATATACCGGATATACATGCGATTCATATAGAGAAGGAAAAGCAGCTCGATGCAGCCTACGGAGCCAAGGGCATAGGAGAGATTACGACGATTCCAGCCGCTCCCGCTGTAGCCGGAGCCTATTATGCCAGAGACGGGGTGCTCAGGACGAAGCTCCCTATGGAAAACACATATTATAGGAAGCCAAAGAAATAAATCGGCGATAAAAATGCTGACCTTAAATAATTTAAAATAGTACAGATTTGGAAGCCTGTTTTATGATATTCTCACACTAATATTTTCTTATTCATTGCAGCGATTGGAGTATTTACTATGAAAAAAATGGAAGAAAAAATTCTCAGAGAAGGAACTATACTGCCGGGCGGAGTTCTCAAGGTCGGCAGCTTTCTGAACCAACAAATAGATACGCCGTTTATGAAGGCGATAGGCGAGGAAATAGCCTCTATGTTTGAAGGGGAAGAGATTACGCGCATACTTACCATAGAGTCGTCGGGCATTCCAATCGCAATCAGCGCGGGATTTGCCATGAATCTGCCTGTCGTATATGCCAAGAAAAACAAGGCTTCCAATATTTCTGGAGACTGCTACAGCACCTTGGTGCATTCCTTCACGCATGGGAACAACAACAATGTAATCGTAGGCAAGGAATATATCAAACCTGACGACAGGATTTTGATTGTAGATGATTTTTTGGCGCATGGCTCGGCACTGATAGGTCTGATTGAGATTGTGGAGCAGGCAGGGGCAAAGGTTGTCGGCTGCGTGGCTGCCATAGAGAAGGGCTTTCAGATGGGCGGCGACAAGCTTAGGGAAAAGGGCTATAGAGTCGAGTCCCTGGCAATCATAGAGGAAATGACTGACACAGAGATATATTTCCGAGAGCAGTAAACAGGTTGATGAAGTATTCTCCAAATAGTTGATTTTTCGATCAGAATAATGATATTTATTCAGAAAAGGCTCGACTCGATGCTGTTTAGCGGAGAGCTCAGAGCCTTATTGTTTTATATGGTGTTACGAAAGAGCAGAAGAATAGGGTTTTGATCCTGAGTGACTTGTAAAGGGAAGTTCATGAAGTAAAACTAACTTCACAGTGTATGATTTTTTGGTGGCAAGTATAGACTTATTTGCACATTTATAATCTGTTATGCTACAATGAAGATGAAAAGAAGCTACCGGCAGACTAGTAGCTTCATCTTCACTAAATGACCTATTCCAATTTATATGTTTCCGTCAAGAAATAAAATTGGTCACTTCTCTCTATAGCTCCTGCCCAAAAGGAAGACAGTAATCGTAAAGCTGGCTATAGTCAGCAGTTCTAATATGTTCATATGCATTCCTCCCTTCATCGCATTCAACTATAAGATAAAAACGATGAGGTCGGGCTGCGCGGAAGAAAAACGAATCTTTGTCTGCCTAATTGTTAGACTCGCTTTTGTTATATATTAACCCATGATTCAGATAAAGAACAGTATTTTCCCTGTATATTTTTGTATTATATAAAATTCAGCTTTTTGCATTAAAATTTCTGGTTTTTTGTTACATAATATTGAGAAGTATTGTAATAGTCCTGCATAGAGAAACATATGCTGAACCGTCGGTGGTAAAGATTGAATAATACTTTGCGGATGTATATAATTTATCTATAGCGAGCGGCTTGGGAGAGCCGTTTAATTATGAGAAGCGATTTGCTAAGAAAAAGAAATCGCGACAAACAACCGTAAAACTGAGATAACAATCGTGAGAAACTTTTGCAAATGCAGTCGCGAAAAAGCTTTTCGAAAACATTTAAGAAAGGCGATAGCAAAAAGCTAAACAATTTTGCGCAGAGAGAAAGAAATGCCTATGAAAAAGAAAGAAGCCGGAATACTTCACCCTGCTGTAAAGCTGATGTTTGTCAGTGAGAACAAGTTCTTCGGCCCCGGTCCGGTGAGCTTGCTGAGAGAGATAGATATATGCGGCAATGTAAGGGATGCCTGCGAGAGATGCGGGTTCTCATACAGCAAGGGCTGGACGATATTAAAGCGGTGCGAGGAAGAATTGGGATATAAGATAGTGGAGCGCCAGGCGGGCGGACAGTCAGGCGGCGCAGCCAAGGTGACGGAAAAGGGTCATAGACTGATGGCTGTATATGATGAGCTTGAGGCGGAGCTTTCCAAGGCGGCGGCTAGGAGATTTCCTGAGATTGCGGCAAAGCACGGGCTTTAGATTGAAGGAAGAATAGACTGACGGGCGTACAGACTGAGGGAAATATTGATTTACGGAAGCATAGGCTGAAAGAGGTATAGATTGACGGGAGTATAGACCTAGGAAAGTATAAATTGACGGAAAAACAGGAGTTAGGGATATATGAAGCTTATAAAGACGGAAGACGCTGTCGGACAGGTAATCTGCCACGATATGACTCAAATAATAAAAGGCGTGATGAAGGACGCGGTGTTTCGCAAAGGTCATGTAATCAGGGAATGCGATATTCCCGTTTTGCTTTCAATCGGAAAGGATAATATCTATGTCTGGGAAAATGATGAGAGCATGATGCACGAGAATGAGGCGGCTGAGCTCCTTTGCACTATTTGCAAGGGTGCTAATATCAGCAGGGGCGAGGTTAAGGAAGGAAAGATTGAACTAAGTGCGGAATGCGACGGGCTACTCAAGATTGACAGGGAGAAACTCAGGGTCATCAATTCCTTCGGACAGATGATGATAGCAACTCGGCATGGCGACTTCCCTGTAAAGAAGGGGGATAGGATAGCCGGCACGAGGATTATCCCGCTTGTTATAGAGCGTGAGAAAATGGAAGAGATTAGATGGCTCTGCGGCGAGGAGCCTATTCTGAATATAATTCCATTTCCAAGCCGCAGGGTGGGAATCGTTACGACGGGGAATGAGGTTTTCCACGGAAGGATAGAGGACACCTTCACACCCGTTGTGGTTGAAAAGCTGGAGGAATTCGGCTATAGCCTTTGCGGACATGAGACGGTGAATGATGATAGTGAGAATATAGAGAAGGCTATTAAAAAGCTGCTTGATGGCGGCACGGAAATGATAGTCTGCACCGGAGGCATGAGCGTGGATCCGGACGACAAGACTCCGCTTGCCATAAGAAATATATGCGGCAGCGTTGTTACATATGGCGCGCCTGTCCTTCCCGGCGCAATGTTTCTCCTCGCCTATTACGGAGAGGAGAAGATTCCCGTGCTGGGGCTTCCGGGCTGTGTGATGTATGCGAAGAGAACCATATTCGATATAGTCCTGCCGAGGATTGCGGCGGGCGAAATACTTATGCCAGATGATTTTGCCATGCTCGGAGAGGGCGGGTTATGCCTGAATTGCAATATCTGCACATATCCTAATTGCGGATTTGGAAAGGGAGGATATTAGCCGCTATGCTTGATGGCTATGGCAGAACTATAGACTATATGAGAATATCGGTCACCGACAGATGTGATCTGAGGTGCAAATACTGCATGCCGAAAGAGGGTATTCAAAAGGTGGATAAGAGCAGGATTTTGGGCTATGAGGAAATCCTGAGGATTTGTTCTGCGGCTATCGAGCTCGGGATAGACAAGTTTAAGATTACGGGCGGCGAGCCGCTGGTGAGGTATGACTTAATGGAGCTCCTGAGAGGAATGAGAAAACTCCAAGGCTGCAAAGAAATCACCATGACTACGAACGGGCAGTTATTGGCGCCGCATTTAGAAGAATTGACGGAGATAGGAATTGACGGAATCAATATAAGCCTCGATACATTGAAGCCTGAGAGGTACAAAGAGATGACTCGGCTTGGGGATTTGCAAAAGACCCTGGAAGCGGTTGAACTTAGCATTGAGCACGGCATAAAGACAAAGCTCAACTGCATAGTTCAGAGGGATTTCAATGAGGACGATGTAATCGAACTTGTAGACTTCGCTCTCAGCAAGGGCATAGATATAAGGTTTATAGAGCTTATGCCCATAGGAATCGCTGACGCGGAAAAAGGCATAAGCAATAGGGAGACTATGCGGCGGATAAAAGAAGTTTATCCTGAGATGAAAGCGGACGAGAGCAGGCATGGAAACGGCCCCGCCAGATACTATAGGATTTCCGGCAAGCGAGGAAGCATTGGCTTTATCAGCGCAATCAATGACAGCTTTTGCGAAAGCTGCAATAGAATCAGGCTGACGTCCATGGGCTATATAAAACCATGCCTTTGCTATGAGGACGGCGTTTTTATCCGTCCGTATTTGGAGAAGGGGGATAAGGAGCTGAAACAGGCTCTTGAGGAGATAATAAGGTTCAAACCTGCGGCACATTGCTTCGAGAATATAAAAGAGGTAGATCATCATGCAATGGCGGAGATAGGTGGTTAAAGACTCGCCCTCAAAATGAGGAATGCACGGCAAAGAGGCATATCAGTGCGAAGAAGCAATCAGGGTGATGAAAGGGAATGAAATGACACGGAGAAGCCGGCAGGGTGACAAAAGGAAATGACAGGGAAAATAATCGCAGTATGTAAAAGTGAAAAGAAGGGTACGGCAAAGACTGAGGCTGACTCGATAGTGCTGAGACCTGAACACGGAATAGTGGGTGACGCCCATGCGGGGAATTGGCATAGGCAGGTGAGTCTCCTATCGCTTGAAAGCATTGAAGAGTTTATGGCGCGCGGAGCCGAGGTAGAGTTTGGGGCTTTCGGGGAGAATATCATAGTAGAGGGCTTTGATTTAAAGACTCTTCCCGTCGGCACGCGCTTCAAAATAGGCGAGGCGATTCTCGAGCTCACTCAGATAGGAAAGGAATGCCATACTCACTGTGCCATTTTTCATCAGGTCGGAGACTGTATCATGCCAAGAGAGGGCGTATTTACCGTCGTGATAGAAGGCGGACTTGTCAAGGCTGGCGACGAGGTGGAATTGATAGAGGCTGATTCGAACAAATCCTTTACTGCGGCGTGGATAACGCTTTCGGATAAGGGCTCAGCGGGAGAGAGGGAAGATATAAGCGGCCCCCTTATCGGAGAAATCCTCTCTGCCGCGGGATATGATGTGGTTGAGGGCTTGCTATTGCCTGACGAGCCTGAGAGATTAAAAGCGGAGCTCGTAAGACTAGCGGATCAAAGACAGGTGAATATCATATTCACTACAGGCGGCACGGGAATGTCTCCACGTGATATGACGCCCGAGGCGACGACTGCCGTATGCGATAGAATGACTCCGGGAATAGCGGAGGCGATAAGGGCATATTCAATGACTAAGACTCCTAAAGCAATGCTGTCGAGAGGCGCAGCTGGAATGAGGGGGAGAACGCTCATAATAAATCTGCCGGGAAGCCCCAAGGCGGTCAGGGAATGCCTGGAATATATACTCGAGCCGCTTGAACACGGTCTTTCGATAATGCTGGATCGAGACGGCGATTGCTTTTTAAAAACAAATCGACTATAATTCATCAAGAATGTCTATAAGCATTCAAATTTTTCATAAATTATTTGCGGATTATGATAGTTTGAAAGGACGACTGAAATGATGAAGAAGAAATTATTAGCATTTGTTATGGCTTTTGTCATGGTATTCGCAATGGCCGCCTGTGGCGGCGGAAAAGATGAGGGAGGAGAAGATAGCAGCGCTCCCGCGGAAAAGATTAGTGTAAATGTATTTGCGGCAGCCTCTCTTTCTGCTGTAATGGGAGAGCTTGAGGCTGACTATGAGGCGGCAAATGAGAATATAGATATTGTTATCAATGCTGACAGCTCGGGTGCCCTCCTTACTCAAATTCAGGAAGGCGCTCCCTGCGATATATTTTTCAGCGCTGCACAGAAGCAGATGGACGAGCTTGAAGGCATAGCTTTAGTGGTTGAGGGAACGCGTCAAAACGTCGTGAACAATCAGCTCGTAGTGGTTACTCAGCCTGACAGCGATACTGCCGTTACGGGGCTTGCCGATATAGCAAACGCCAAGAGTATCGCCCTCGCCGACGGGAGCGTGCCCGTAGGCAAATACACTCGCCAGGCTATGATTAAGCTGGGGCTCCTTGGAAAAGCAGAGGATCCGGCTGCCATTACGACTGCTGAGGTTTCGGAACAGCTTGGCGGCGTTGAAATCAGCGAGCAGGGTAATGTATCGAAGGTGCTCGCGGCGATTGAGGAAGGTTCATGCGAGGTAGGCACAACTTATCTATCAGATACTGTCGGACATGAGGATAAGGTTAAGATCCTTGAGACTGTCGGCTATGATGTGACGGGAAATATCATCTATCCTGTGGCGCAGATAGTCAACAAGGATGCTGATGATGTGGAGAATGCTGCGGCTGCTGACTTCCTAGCCTTTATCACGAATGATGAGGCGAAGGCATTGTATCAGAAATATGGCTTTGATACCGATGTGGAGTAGGAATGACAAATTTTCAGCCTAGGCGAGCATATCGAGCCTGAGAATCTTACTAAATACAAATTGGAGGCATAATTGGGAAATTTCTTTGAAATTGCCGGAAGGCTGGATTGGAGTCCGCTCTGGATCTCGCTCAAGACCGGAGTGGTGGCGACTGCTATATCCTTTTTCCTCGGTCTTTGGGCAGCGCGCAAAGTAATAAAAATGAATTACAGGGCGAAGTCCGTCATTGACGGACTTCTTACTCTTCCCATGGTGCTGCCGCCGACGGTGGCGGGTTTTTTCCTCTTGATTATTTTCAGCAGAAGGAGAGCTTTCGGAATGTTTTTAGATGAGCAGCTCGGCATCCAAGCGGTGCATACATGGCTTGGATGCATACTTGCTGCGACAGTAATCGCGTTTCCTCTGATGTATAGAAACGCGCGAGCTGCCTTTGAACAGATAGACGCCAACCTCGTATATGCGGGAAGGACACTCGGCATGTCCGACGCCAAGATATTCTGGCGCGTAGTGGTGCCGACCGCAGGCCCCGGCATAGCCAGCGGAACGATACTCACATTTGCACGCGCCATGGGAGAATACGGGGCAACATCAATGCTCGCCGGAAATATCCCGGGAAAGACGGGTACCGTATCTCAGAGGATAGCCATGGTAATCCAGGACGGAGACTATCAGACTGCGGGATTTTGGGTCATCATAGTCATGCTCATAGCTTTCCTCGCGGTATTTGCCATAAATATGATTGCGGGCAGGCAGATGAAGAATATTAGAAAATGGTAGAATAGGTCGCTATATGGAAAATGCAGATGATGAAACTATATGCGGATATACATAAGAAAATAGGCGAATTCGAGCTCGACGTGCTGATTAAAAGCAATGCGAAGAGGATAGGAATTCTCGGCGCTTCTGGCAGCGGAAAGAGCATGACACTCAGGAGCATTGCGGGCATAGAGGAAGTGGATAGCGGCAGGATAGAAATGGCTGGGCGCATTCTCTTTGACTCTGCCGAGAGGACAAACTTGAAGCCGCAGATGAGAAATGTCGGATATATGTTCCAAAACTATGCGCTTTTTCCGACCATGAGCGTGCTGAAAAATGTTATGGCAGGGCTCAGAGGCGGTGCTTCCGAAGAGAATAAGACCAAGGCGCGCGAAATGCTCGCCAGGTTTAATATGGAAGATTTCGAGAGAAAACTGCCGGGAGAACTCTCGGGCGGTCAGCAGCAGAGGGTTGCTCTCGCCCGCATTATGGTGACGGAACCCGGGCTGATTTTGCTGGACGAACCCTTTTCCGCCCTAGACAGCTTTATGAGAGAAAGAATGCAGACGGAAATGGAGGAAATGCTGAGCGATTATCAGGGGCAGGTGATAATGGTATCTCACAATTTAGAAGAGCTGGAGAGATTTTCCGAGGAACTGCTCGAGATCAGCGGCGGAAAAGTTATAAATCATAGAGTCTGCAATGCTGCAACAAAGACCTGCGAGGCGGAGAAAACTGAGATGAAGGAATTTACACATTTTGATGAAAGAGGAAACGCATATATGGTAGATGTCAGCGGCAAGGACATCACGAAGAGGACTGCCAAAGCCGAGGGCAGCATTAAGATGAGCCCCGAAGCCATGGACGCCGTGCTGGGCAAGAAGATAAAGAAGGGTGACGTCCTTACGGTCGCTCAGTTGGCAGGCATTATGGGCACGAAGAAAACCTCGGATCTTATACCATTATGTCACCCTATCGCCCTTACAAATGCAAAGCTGGAATTCGAAATCGACGAGGAAGCCTGCGAGATTAAGGCTGTCTGCACGGCTGAATCAGAAGGCAAGACGGGTGTTGAAATGGAAGCCCTTACAGGAGTCTCTATCGCGCTTCTGACAGTCTATGATATGTGCAAGGCTGTGGACAAACGCATGGAGATTAAAGATATTCATCTCGTCTCCAAGACAGGCGGTAAATCCGGCGATTTCATATTTTAGAAAAAACAGCGAGCGATTATAAAACTTAGGAATACTAAACTGAGAGATATTAAAGGACGTATGACTTTCAAGCCATACGCCCTTTTGCTCTTCTTAGCATATATCTGAGTTATCTCTAATATATCTCCTATATCTCCGGTACTTATATCCGAGTTACATTTAATATATCTCCGATACTCTCCTATAAAACGATATTGATTAAAACCTTCCGAGCGCCTTGAGTATCTTCTCCGGTGTCATAGGCCATGTTCTTATCCATACGCCGCAGGCGTCATGTATTGCATTTCCTATGGCTGGTGCTGCGCCGTTGCAGGCGATTTCGGAAATGGACTTAGCACCCATAGGCCCGAATTCGTCCTTTACATCTACGAGCACCGCCTTGAAGTCGTCAGGCTGCTCGCTTATCATAGGCACGCCGTAGTCCGTCATATTGGCGTTGATACAGACTCCCTTCTCGTCGAGTATCATATCCTCATAGAGAGTATGTCCTATGGATTTGAGAGCCGCGCCGTACATCTGACAGAGCGCGATTTCAGGATTGATAGGAGTTCCGGCGTCTTGGAGTGCGTAGAACTTCTGAACCTTGACCTCGCCCGTCTTGATATTGACCGCTACCTGAGCGAAATGCGCTCCATAAGGAACAGATGAAGCCTTCGTTACGAATACGCCGTGACCGACCATTTCGCCGCGACCCTCTCCGCCGCAGGCTGTATGGGAGAGCTCGTAGTAGGAGAGAACCTTGTCCGTCTTGGTGGAGTGGACTTCTCCTGGGTATCTGAGCTCAAGGTCGGCTGAATCTTCTTCCATTTGCAAAGCGGCTTCCTTTAGCATTGCTTCCTTCAGCTTCTTGGTGGCTTCAAGCGAAGCTCCGCCTGAGAAGAAAGTACCTGATGAGGCATAGGAACCCGTATCGAATACGGAGCCGTCCGTATCTCCCGAAAGGACTGTAATCCTATCCATATCTATGCAGATGAGTTCTGACACAATCTTAGCGGAAATAGTGTCGAGCCCTGTTCCAATATCGGCACCGCCGCTGTGAAGGATCACATTACCGTCCGTAGTCAGCTTGGCGATAGCCTCAGCGTGGTCGAGACCGGGCAGACCCGAACCCTGCATAATCATGGCAAAACCTTTACCAATCTTCCAATCAGGGTCAGGGGACTCTTCCTTCTTGCCCCATTCAATCATCTCGCAGCCCTTTTCAATACATTCTCTGAGTCCGCAGGATCCGACAGGCACGACATTTCCTTCGCGTCCTTCTCCGAGACCCTTTAGAATTTCGAGCATATATCCTTCGTCTACATGGTTGTTCAGCACAAAGTCCTTATAGTCGATGCCGAGCTTCTCCGCAAGTTCGCACATTACCATCATCAGACCGTAGGTGCCCTTAGGCGTACCATAGCCCTGATAAGCACCGGCAGGCGGGCAGTTGGTATAATAAATTTCGAGGTCGTATTTCATATTATCGCATTTGAAGAGCGGCAGGGTCTTGGAGCAGCTGTTCATGGGAACCGTAAGACAGTGGTTGCCATAAGGACCCGTATTAGCCTTTACATCCATATAGACGGCGGTCAGCCTGCCGTCCTTGGTACCGCCCATTTTGACGTGCACGCGCATGGGGTGGCGCGTGGAGTTCGCGATAAACTCTTCCTCGCGTGTATTGTGATAGAGGACGGGACGACCCGTGGCAAATGCCGCATATCCCGTCAAATCCTCTACGAGAATATCCTGTTTGGAACCGTAGCCGCCGCCGACTCTCGTCTTGATGACGTGAATCCTGTTCTGCGGAAGTCCCGTAACCCATGAGCAGATACGCCTTACATGGTAGGGAACCTGGGTTGAAGCAACTACGACGAGCCTGCCTGCTTCCATTTTGGCGAAGCAGATATGAGTCTCGAGAGGCGTATGCTGAATTTGCGTGGTCTGGAAAGTCGCCTCGACAACAGCATCCGCCTCGGCAAATGCCTTATCCACATCTCCAATGCCGCCGTGGTTTGCCGCAGCGATATTTTTCTGCACATCTCCATGCAGAGGGAATTGATAGATAACCTTTCCCTCACGGGGATCCTTCGACAGTTTCGCATTGTATTCGTCGAGGTCGTCAGGCGCACCCGCCCTATACTCAACGGGGCCGCCGTGAACGAGGGGAGCACCCTCCGCCATGGCTTCCTCTACGGTGAATACCGCGGGAAGGACTTCCCAATCAACCTTTATCTTATCTCTTGCCTCGATAGCAGCCTCGAGAGTCTCAGCGATTACAGCCGCAACTCTGTCGCCTACATGACGAGCCTTGAGGTTGAGGAGACGTCTGTCATGGGGCGAAGGTTCGGGTTCCCCCTGACCAGCCTGCATATAGTGAGTTTCAGGCGTATTGTACGGGGTCAGAATTTCGACGACTCCCGGCACCTTCATGGCTTCTTCCGTATCTATGCTGTTCACATAGGCGGAAGCGTGAGGAGATCTGACGCAGACCATATAGCAGGTATCTGAATCGACGAAATCCTCTACGAAGGCGCGCCCGCCGGAAACGAGCTGGGGACCGTCCACCTTTGCGCCCGGCTTGCCGACGACTTTATATTCATCTCTGAAAGACGGCGCGGTTTCCGTCTTATACTCTCCGTCCTTAATCATCTCCTGAGCCAGCTTGACTGCAAGATAATAATGCTCATATCCTGCGTCGCGAATGAAAATACCCGAGAGGCAGTCCTTTATATCGTCCTTGCTCGGATTCGGATTGTTCTCCAAAAGCCATGTGAGAAGAAGGGCGGCTGCCGGAGCATTATATGCTGACTGAACCACGCCCGCGTCGATAAGAGCCTTCTGAACGATAGTCAGATTCTCGGTATTGCCGAGTCCGCCCGGCGTGAGGATCTCACAGCCGTCGATTTCACCTGCCATCATCAGGTTGGACATTACGGGCATACCGTCTACGAGTATGGTATCTGAACCGCAGAATCCCTCCGCGTCATCTGAGTCGCGCACCGCGAAATGCCCTTTAGATACGAGGAAGTCGCGAAGGCGCATTCTGGGATCTGCGTCATACTGTCTTTCTATTCTGTTGATAATGCAATGAATCTTCATTATGCACGTCCCCCTTTCAGCTCTTCATACATCAGCGCGAAGGTAATTCCAATCAGGTATCTCCTATAGTCGGCACCGCCGTAGAGCAAATCGTCCTGGAGCGTAATGCTCTCGTCAGCCTTCACGAGTGCGATAATATCATCTTCGGAAGGATCAGCTTCCTGCATGGCTGCGGCGAGCTTGGAGAATTTATATATTCCTGAGTTCTTGACCGCGGCTGCCGCCGAATACTGACCGTCTCTCAGAGCGAGGCAGGCGGTAAGCCTGGCATGGCTCTGAGCGGTATTGGCAGACCTTGAAGATTTGACGCTGATACTTCCCGCGGGAAGGCAGACGCTTTTTATCAGCTTGCCCTTGTATTTATCCGTTTGGGATAGGAAGTCGATTATTGATACTCTTTCCTCACCGCTTAAATCCTTGAGGACAAGCTCCGCTCCGACCGCGATATGAGTAGGCAGGAGAAATGAATCGTCTCCGGCTATCGCTATATTGCCGCCGATTGTAGCCATATTGCGCTTAGTCCTCGACGCCATAAACTTAGCGGCTTCCTTGAGATAGCAAGGAACAATATCGCTGTCTAAGATCTCTTGGAAAGTGCAGGCGGCTCCAATGCAGACATTGCCTGCTTCGGCTGTGATCTCATGCATGGAAGGGATTTTGCGAAGCGATACAAAGGCGTCGCTTTTCACGCTTGAACCCAGACGCATTATTTCAGTGCCGCCGGCAAGATAGACGTTCTCGCCCGTCTTGGCGCGAATGGCTTCCTCCGCCGTCCGAGCTATAATCAGTTTTTCTGCCATCTTTTACCTCCGTCTATGAACTCTTTCTACATATCGTATTTAAGCATTCTTTACACCTACAAAAATAAACTTTTTCACCAAAAAAAACAAGGTATCAAAATAATCTTTTGCTCAATACTGTTTAGTATTTCAATACTCGTATCATTTTTAGAAAACAAACGCAAAAAATATTTTGGTACAATCTTAACGGACTATGTGCTAATATAAGTCTCATAAAACAATATGCTCAATATGCCGCTCTGAGACTACGGCTGCGCAGACAATAATTGTAAAAGGGAGGACTCAGCATGTCCAAAAAATACATAGGACAGGCGGTTATCAGACACGACGCCTATGATAAGGCGACGGGCAGAACGAAATACACGGACGATCTATGCGATCGCGGTGCGCTGGTCATAAGAGTTCTGCATTCGTCAGTTGCCAATGGAATCGTTAAAAAGATAGATACGAGCGAAGCCGAGAAAATTCCCGGTGTAGTTCGTATTTTTACTTGCTTCGATATTGAGGAGAAGCATTATTTCCCGACAGCGGGGCACCCATGGTCGACGGATCCACATCATCAGGATATTTGCGACAGGCTCATTCTTACGGACAGACCGCTCTTCCACGGAGACGATATAGCTGCCGTGGTTGCCGAAGACGAGGTTGCGGCTTCACAGGCAATTCGCATACTCGAAGAGAATGTGGATTACGAGGAGCTTCCTTTTGTGCTTGACGCCCAGGAGGCTATGGAGGACGGAGCGCCTCTTCTGCACGAGGATTATCCGAATAATATTCTCGCCCATACGGAGATACATATGGGTAATGTGGAGGAAGCAATCAAAGAGGAAGGGCTGACAAAGGTAGAGGGCTGGTACGAGACCCAGCCTGTGCAGCACTGTCATATAGAGAATTTCATCTGCTATGCCTATGGCGAGGGCGACAGAACCGTAGTCGTATCCTCAACACAGATCCCGCATATCGCGCGCCGTGTAATCGGTCAGGCTCTCGGTATGGATTGGGGCAAGTTCAGAGTTATCAAGCCATTCGTCGGAGGCGGCTTCGGGAATAAACAGGACGTGCTCTATGAGCCGCTCTGCGCCTGGATTTCGATACAGCTTGGCGGAAGGCTCGTAAAGCTCGACGTTTCGAGAGAGGAGACCTTCATCTGCAATAGAATCAGGCACGCCATTAAATATCACATCACATCTTGGCTGAGAAAGGACGGCAGCTTTGCCGCGAGGACTTTCAAGGCATGGTGCAACAACGGGGCATACAGCTCTCACGGACATGCGATTGCGGCGAAGGGGCTCAACGCATTTCCGCAGCTCTATCCCTGCGATAATATAGACGGTGAGACATGGACCGTATATACAAACAGGGCGGTTGCCGGTGCCATGAGGGGCTATGGTATGCCTCAGGCGAGCTTCGCCATGGAAGCCCATGCGGAGGACTGCGCGCGTGCCATGAAGATGGATCCGTTGGAGTTCAGGCGCAAGAACCTCATGCCCGTGGGATATGTTCACGCATTTTCCAAGAATGAACTCTATACCGATACCTTCAACCAATGCTTCGACAAGGGCGCTGAGGTAATCGGTTATTATGATAAGATTGAAAAATACAAAAATCAGACGGGCGACATCAGGCGTGGAATCGCGGTATCGACCTTCTGGTACAATACAGCCGTATATCCTATCGCGCTTGAGACCTCATCATGCCGAATCGTGATGAATCAGGACGGTTCGGTGCAGTTCCAGATAGGTGAGACCGAGATAGGACAGGGCGCGGATACCGTGGCTTCTCAGATGATTGCGGACACGCTCGGGATTCCGATTGATATGGTACATCCCGTTTCGAACCAGGATACGGATATATGCCCATTCGGTACGGGTGTATACGCCTCGAGAGGCACATATACCCTCGGTTTTTCTGTCAGGCAGACTGCGGAACTCCTTAAACAGAAGGTGCTTGAGGCGGCACATCAGTTTACCCGTATGCCGGTTTACAATCTCGATATAGTTGACGGCATGATTATAAGAAAGACGGACGGGCGTGAGCTTATGAGCCTTGGAGAGCTCGCGCTTTCAAAGCTCTATACTACGGACGGCTCGCAGCATTTGACCGCTGAGTCCACATATCAGATTAAGTCCAACGCGTATTCCTTCGGCTGCTGCTTCGCGGAGGTCGAGGTGGATATTCCGATGTGCCGCGTGAGGCTTCTGAACCTCGTAAACGTACACGACTGCGGACAGGTAATCAACCCCATGCTCGCGGAAGGACAGGTGCATGGCGGTCAGAGCATGGGAATAGGATATGCGCTGTCTGAGAAGATGATATGGGACGAAAAGACGGGAGCACCGCTTAATAACAATCTGCTGGATTATAAGCTCTCATCATTCATGGATCACCCGAGGCTCGTTGCTGAGTTCGTGGAAAACTACGAACCCACTAGCGCTTACGGCACAAAAGGACTCGGAGAGCCGCCGACCTGCCCTGTGGCGCCTGCCATTCGAAATGCGATAGGCTATGCGACGGGTCAGTATATCAACGAACTACCGCTTTCACCGCATACTCTTTTCCGTGAATTTACGGACGGAGGACTCATCAGGGATTCCTTCGCAGAGGAAGAATAAGGAAAGGGGGGACAGCAATATGTATGATATAAAAGCATTATACGAAGCGAAGAGCGTTCAGCACGCGATAGAACTACTCCAAGAGCACCCAGAGGCGCAGATTCTCGCAGGCGGCTCCGACGTGCTCGTTCAGGTGCGCGAGGGAAGGCGAGCCGGAGTAGAGCTTGTCAGCATATATATGCTTGATGAGCTGAGGGGCGTAAGCATTGATGAAGAGGAGAATATCCGAATCGGATCTCTGACGAGCTTCTCGCATATCACTAACGACCCAATCATTCAGAAATATATAAATGTCTTGGGCGAGGCTGTCGATATGGTAGGTGGGCCGCAGATAAGGGCTATAGGCACAATAGGTGGTAATACCTGCAACGGAGTGACCTCCGCTGATTCCGCCTCGACTCTAATGGCATGGGATGCTATTGTTGAGATTACAGGCGCAGAGGGCGTCAGAAGAGTGTCTATCAAGGATTTCTATATCAAGGCGAAGGTGGTGGATTTGAAGCCTGCCGAAATTCAGACGGCAATCCTCATTCCAAAGGAGTCCTATGACAGATGTTACGGACACTATATCAAATACGCCATGAGAAACGCCCTGGATATTACGACGACGGGTTGCTCGGTGAATGTGAGGCTCAGCGAGGATAAAAAAAGGATTGAGCGCGTCAGAGTCGGCTACGGCGTGGCTGCGCCTATTCCCATGAGAGCATATACAGCCGAGGAATTCCTAAACGGCAAGGATATAAATGAAGAGAATATTAAGAAGTTCGCCGAGACTGTTCTCGAGGACGTCAATCCCCGTAACAGCTGGCGTGCGGGACGCGCATTAAGACGCCATATCTCGGTGGTCATGGCTGAGCGAGCTCTTCGAAATTCCATTAAACAGGCAGGAGGTGTCATCAATGGATAATCAATACAAGGTGGTACACTGCAAGATAAACGGCAAAGAGGTCTCAAAGATAGTAGATGTGAGGGCGTCGCTGACGGATATGCTCAGAAACGACTATAGGCTGACCTCGGTCAAGAAGGGCTGCGAGGTTGGCGAGTGCGGAGCCTGCACGGTCATAATTGACGGCGAGGGATTTAACTCCTGTATCTACCTGGCTGTATGGGCTGAGGGCAAGGAGATCTGGACTCTCGAAGGTCTGACGGGCGAGGGAGGAGAGCTCTCGGATATTCAGCAGGCATTCATAGATGAGGGAGCCATACAATGCGGCTTCTGCTCTCCGGGATTTATTATGACATCATGGGAAATAGTGAATTCCGGCAGGGAATATACGGATGACGAGCTTAGAAAGGCGTTGTCGGGACATCTCTGCCGCTGCACGGGATATGAAAATATCTTCCGCGCGGTCAAAAAGACCATGCTGAGAAGGCTTGGCAAGAATGAGGAAGCCGAGCTTGTAAATTCGCAGGGCATTACGGAATATCCGAATCCAATGCCGTTTGAATAAGGCGCCTGCTCTCAATGATATTCGCCATATATTTCAATGAATTCGGGCGGCGAATATTTTCTTACTGTTAGGATTATCGTATGAAAAAACTGATAAAAAATGCGAATATTGTAACTGAGGCGGATATGTATAAGGCTGATGTGCTGATAGACGGAGAGACTATCGAGTGCGTTGGCGTGGATATTGAATGCGCTGATTCGGAGATAATAGACGCAAGCGGAAGACTATTGCTGCCGGGCGCGGTTGACGTGCATACGCATATGGATTTGGACGTGGGATTTACAAGAGCCTGCGACGATTGGACGAGCGGAACGATCGCAGCCGCCTGCGGTGGAACTACCACAGTCGTCGACCATATGGCATTTGCTCCCGGCGACGCAGCTCTTATGCACCAGGTCGATACATACCATGCGCTCGCGGACGGACATGCTGTAATAGACTATGGATTTCACGGTGTCCTCCAGCTTATGAATGATTCCAAGCTGGAAGAGATGAAGCAGATTGCGAGGCGCGAGGGCATTACAAGCTGGAAGGCTTATATGACATATGGCGACAATATGATTGACGACGAATGGCTGTTTAAGATTTTGAAAACAGCCGCAGATGAGGGCTTGGTGATACCTGCGCATTGTGAAAATGACGCATTGGTTGAGCTGACAAAGGCTGAGCTCGGAGCTTTGGGCAAATTGCAGGCTAAATATCATCCCTTGGCAAGACCTGCGGACGCCGAGGCTGAGGCGGTGAGCCGCCTGCTCCATATCGCGAAGGCGGCGGGAGAGGCAGCCGCATATGTGGTACACCTATCTTCCGAGGCAGGGTTAAAGGAAGTCATAAAGGTAAGGGAATCAGGACAGAAACATTTCGGTGTAGAGACCTGCACGCAGTATCTTGCGCTCACGGACGAAGCCTATAGTGACGACCAAGAGGGACTAAAGGCAATAATGTCTCCGCCTCTGAGAAAGAAGGCGGATAATGACGCGCTCTGGGCAGCGCTTGCCAGGGACGGAATGATAGACGTCGTTGCGACGGATCACTGTCCCTTCACATTTAAAGAGCAAAAGCAGATGGGAAAGGACGATTTCAGAAAATGCCCGAACGGCGCCCCGGGGGTTGAAGAGAGGCTTCCAATCATGTATTCCGAGGGAGTTTCTAAGGGAAGGATAAGCCTGCCGCAGCTCGTCAAATACTGCTGCACGGAGCCGGCGCGCATCTTCGGACTCTATCCTAAAAAGGGAGCAATCATACCCGGCGCAGACGCAGATATAGTCGTTTTCAATCCCGAGGCAAAGCATATCCTCACGATAGATGATATGCATGGCGCAAATGACTATACCTGCTACGAAGGCTTCAATCTCACGGGAAGGATTGAAAAGGTATTCGCCCGCGGCAACCTCATAGTCGAGGATAATGTATTTCTCGGCAGCAAGGGTGCGGGGCGGTATCTCAGGCGCGGAATCAGCAGTCTGATTTAATAAATGGCTGTGAAAAAGATATTTGATTTTAAAAGCATAGCTGCGAGATAAGACGGAGGTCAAGATGAGGATTTTTACAAAGGAATGGCATATATTATTGGAGTCTTTCGGGAATATCGACATGTTTGAGCCGATTGAGGACAAGGAATATTCAGATGAGGATATGGTCGGGCTCTATCAGAAAATGCTCGAAAAATATTTGAGCGAAGAAGAGGGAAGCGCTATCGACTTCGAGGAAGAGTATAAGGAAGCGCTCGAATATCCTGATGAGGATATACCTGAATGGGTGAGAGAGTCGGTTGATCCGAGGCTGATTGCTCTCGGACTCCTTCCGCAGAGCGTCTATGACAGGCTCGAGGCGGAGGAAGCCGAAAATGAGAAGAAGTTTGATGAGCTTGACGCCGAGGCGGACAGACTGCTTGAGGAAAATGACGAGCTCTTTCCCGAGGAATATGAGGAGCTCGCTGACAGTCTCGACGATCTAGTGGCTGAATATATCACGGGCGCCGCTCTAGTGAATGGTGACTATGTTATGGAGCTGGTGGTTTGGGATGACGAAGGCGAGCAGACGAAGAAGAAGGCTGTTTTCAAGAATGCAGAGCTTATTGAAAACGAGGAACCGATAATAAACAGTGGGACAGATGAGGACGGAGATATAGAAACCGACTGCGACCTCGCCGACTGCGAGCTGTATTTCAAAGACGGAGCCTTCGAAGTCCATATGCTTTTAGACAACGAGGACAAGGGCTTTAAATATGTAACCCTCAAATGTGACGAGATTATCATAGAGTAACAAATTATCCTCGCGCTTTCACGCGGGGATGGTTTTTTTTGAAGATTTTATAAAGGCATAAAACAAAGTCTTGTTATATTGCGTTGCTGCGTTAGGGGAGCTTGTTGTCTGCGACGAAGCGTTTTATCTTGGCGGTTGTAGTCTTTTCGAATTCGCGCTCGCGGACGATTATATGGGCTATACGCTTGAAGCGCGGAAGGTCGGCATTTATCTTGTCTACTTCCTCCTCCAGCAGTTCTTCTGCCTGCTCCCTCGTATAGTCTTTTCCAAGCCTGAGCTCAAGCTCATCTTTATCCGGTCTTATCGTGGCATGTATGCCCTCAAACTCCGTGCTCTTGTCGTTTTCTCCGTCCCATACCATGCATTCCGACACGATAGGAAGCGCAAGGAGATAGCCTTCAAGCTCCTCGGGGAATACATTTTTACCGTTCGGAGCGATTATCACATTTTTCTTTCTGCCCGTGATAAAGACATAATTATCCTTATCGAGAAAACCAATATCGCCCGTGTGGAACCACCCCTCGCTGTCGAGCACGGCGGCTGTATTTTCGGGATCCTTATAATAACCCATCATAATTGTCGGCCCGCGGAAGCATATCTCACCAATGCCGTTGTCATCGGGGCTCAAAATCTTACATTCCGTATGCGGAAGGAGATGTCCTGCGGAAGTATTCTTCATGTATTTTCTCTTAACGGGATTGAGCGCCACTATGGGCGAACATTCCGTGAGCCCGTATCCCTGTATGGCGCGAATGCCTACATTGCAGAAGAAGTCGAGGATTGTGCCGTCTATCGCGGCTCCGCCGGAAATCAGAGTATGGAGTCTGCCGCCAAAAAGCGCCACTATATCCTTCGTTACAGCCTTTGGAAGCTTGAGCTTAAAGCGTCTGGCTTCACGATTCATAATGAGAAAACGCTGGAAGTTCTTCTCCCCGCCTTTTTCCTTTATGGCTCTGAGTATCTTGTTGTAGAAATTCTCGATTATAACCGGCACCGACAGCAATATCGTGGGCTTGACCTCTTCAATATCCTTCCTTATGTATTTCAGCCCGCGGCAGAATGCTATGGTTGCCCCGCTGTAGACGCAGTCGAGGAAGGTGCCCGTGCATTCGTAGGCATGGTGCATTGGGAGAATGGAAAAGCATATATCCTTCGGCTTTGCCTCCATCATGGTCTGGCAGAGCATGGCATCCAAAATGAGGTTTCGGCTGCTGAGCATGACGCCTTTTGAAACTCCCGTAGTTCCTGATGTGAAGAGAATAGCCGCGAGATCCGTGTTGATTATCTGCGCGTCTAAATAGCTGCGGTCTCCCTGTTGCAGCTTCTTTCGCCCGACTTCACGGAGGTGCCACCAGGAGATAAGGCCGTCCTTCTTATCCTCGTCATCATCCATATCAGCATTGATAATATATTTGAGCGAGGTATCGCCGGCAGTCTTGATATTTTTGAATTTCTCGTAATAGTTATTGTTTACGGTGATTACGGCTTCGAGCTCTCCCTTGATTGTAAGCTGGTGAAGCTCGCTCTCGTTAAGCTCTCTGTCGAGTGGTACCACTACGCCGACGCCGCCGGTAATCGCCAAATAGGACTCGCCCCATTCGACAGAATTGCGACCAATCAAACCGATATGTCTGTCATGTAAACCGAGAGACATCATGGCTGTGCCGAGGGCATTGACATCATCTCTGACCTGACTGTATGTGACCGAACGGAAAGGTTCGTTCGCCTTGTTCTTCTGCATGAAAAGCGGAAGGTCGCCATAATTATCCGCGCTGTAATTCAGCATATCCTTAATATCCGTGGCCGCATGTTTGTCGCGGAACAGATAGCGTCTGTCCTTTGATGACTTCAAATCTTTAATCATGCTCTGAATGACATCTCGTTCACGACGCTTGATACTTCTGTATACCGAATCCGAATATCTTTTACTCATACCCTTTTACCTTTAATATGTTACAATATTTAAAATAGCAGTATAAATGCGAGAAATATTATACCATAAATAGAGGCTGCTATGTCAGCAAGAGGTGAAGGCTTCTAGGTGATATTGTCACTGAATGGGAGAAATATCAGAGGCATAATGAAGTAAAAGATGACATCTTAGAAGCTTAATGAAAGGAAGAGATATTGAAAATGAAAAAAAGACTGATTGCGCTTATTGCGGTTTTGGCGATGTCCATGGCTATCTTCGCGGCTTGCGGGGGAAGCGGCGCAGGAGAAGAAAATGGCAAAGCAGAAGGCACTGACGGCGGCTCCGAGAAAAAGACCGAGAAGATTGCTGAATTTACTACGGTAGATCTGAATGGGAATGAGGTGACGCAGGCTATATTTGCCGACGTCGATATTACGATGATAAATTTCTGGGGAACTTACTGTGCGCCCTGTATAAAGGAACTGCCGGATCTCCAGAAAATCAGCGGGAGCTACGATGGCAGATTTCAAATGATAGGCGTGCCTATTGATGTGAATTTCTCAGATAAGAATTCCGCAGAGTATAAAAATGCGCTGAAATATCTTGAACAGGCTGGAGCGGACTATATGAATATAGAGGCTGCCGGTGGAATTGTGGAATATATGAGCAGTATGCAGTATGTGCCGACGAGTATCTTTGTCGATTCTGAGGGAAATTTAATTGGAGAGCCCGTCGTGGGTGCTCTGACTGATGAGTATAAAAAGAGGATAGAGGACTATCTCAACGGGAAGTCTTAAATATGACAGGAAAGGGCTTTGACGGATGGATAATGACAAGGTAAGGAATCTCATAAGAATCGCGTTCCTCGCGCTCGGCATTGGCATGATTGTCTACGGCGCAACACATGGAGAAGCGGCTATAGTGCTCAGAAAAGCCGTCAAGGTCTGCCTTGAATGCATAGGGCTCGGTTAGGTATTCCAGAGAAATTATGATGAAGCTGACAAGAGAAATAAAACGTAAGATAATACAGATAGCGGCTTTCGGCTATTCAAATCCGCATTTACAGAACTTCGCGGGAGGCAGGCTCTATGAGGGGAGCTGGAAGCAGTTCTGCAATCCCGGAATGAACTGTTATTCATGCCCCGCGGCAGGGCTCGCCTGCCCGATAGGCGCGATGCAGGCGGGAGCTAATTCCGCCGACTATAGATTTGGCTTTTATGCGACAGGCATGGTGCTTGCCCTGGGCGTGATCCTAGGGCGTGTGGTTTGCGGCTTTCTCTGCCCCTTCGGATTGGTGCAGGAATTGCTTCACAAGATCCCCTCGCCCAAGCTCCACCTGCCTAAGTGGATGACCTATATAAAATATGGATTATTGGCTGTCTTTGTGATATTGCTGCCCATGCTGGCATTTGGCGGGCTTGGCGTCCGTTCGCCGAGCTTTTGCAAATTTATCTGCCCTGTGGGTATTATCGAGGGCGGTCTGCCTATACTTGCGACTCATCCTGAGCTTCGCGCAGTCGTAGGCTGGCTGTTCGGCTTGAAATCCCTTATCCTCATTGTGACGATTGCGGGAAGCGTGCTCGTCAGCAGGTTTTTCTGCAAGCTGATGTGTCCGCTCGGTGCCATATACGGACTTCTAAATCCTATTGCCGTCTACCGCATGGATATAGACAGCGCGAAATGCGTAAGCTGCGGCGTCTGCGCCAAGGTCTGTCCAATGGACGTGAACCCGACCCTAAAGCCTAATTCTGCCGAATGCATACGCTGCGGGAAATGCATAACAGCATGTCCTACGGAGGCGCTCAGCAGCGGGTTTAAAATAAGGAGCGGGAAAGTTTTGAATAAGACTGAGGTTGAAAAACTATAATTGAATAAAACTGAACAAAACCGCAATTAACTTAGATTTGAGATTATAGAAGGAGACCAACTATGAAAAGTCAAGGGAATAATCAGAAGAAAATAGAATAATCGGTTTTGGGAAAAATACGCAGCCTAAAAAGACCTCCGAAGGAAGCCTCAAAAAACATATGAGTGTGGAATCTAATCTAAGTTAAATT